>NZ_BCBX01000030.1:557182-597764 GCF_001417795.1 Sphaerimonospora mesophila
ATCCGGCCCTGGTCAACAGCTTTCGGATTTCCGAAATGCATACCTGAACCTGTCCGCGTGCGGTGAGCGGCGGGTGCTCGCCCCAAACGGCCTCGATCAGCTGATCCATCGAAGTCACGCTGTTCACATTCAGGCCCAGCATGGCGAGAACCACCTGCTGTCTGGGGCCGCCGAGGTCGAGCGAATCACCTCCGGCGACCAGTTCAAGCGGTCCAAGGATCTTAAGTGCCAATGTCCCCCTCCTGTTTTCGCCGTACCCCCCCGGGAAGCGGTGCGGAATCCCCAAGTTCACGGTTCAGGCATACATGGCCGGATGGACGATACGGCGGCAGGTTATCTGCGTCAATCAATCTTTCCGGGCGCTGCGGTGGCCGGTCGGACCCGGGCGAGGAGCACCGCGTCCCGCGCCCCACTCGCCGGGAGAGACGGGCCGCGGACCTGGGTCCGTACGGCCCCTCCGGCCCCCGGAAATCCCGGCCGCGCGTGGGCAGGACCCTGTTTGTCAGACGCCACCGAGGACTTTACGGACAGAGCGGTGAGCGTGGTGCGGGAGGGGGTAGGGCGGCCAAAGGATCCGCCGGCATGCCGACCGTCTCGGCGCGGCGGCCGAGCGGCGGCTGACCGGTGACGATCCGTACGGCCGGAGCGCGCCGACGCACATCTCCGCCGCGACGCTCGCGCGCGTTCTCGTCACATCCGGCCACGGCCCAGCGCAGGCCGCAGCACAGACAGTCCCAAAAGACACAGGTTCGATAAGACACAGACCAGCCACACCGCCCACGACGCGTCATGCCGTGCCGCGCCATGCGTCATGCTGCCTGGCGTCCCGCCCTCGCACCCCCCGCACGGCGACGAGTGGAGGTGGAGGGAGCGTCCGATGACTGATTCCGAAATCCGCCCGCCCGAGTTCCCGTCGCGGGAGCCCACCCGGCGCAGGCCTGGAGGCCGCCGGCTCGTTCTCGGCGTCGCGGCGGCCGCGTTGGTCGCCACCGGCGCGGGCCTGGCCACCGCGGGCAACTCGCCAGGTATTCACCCCGCGGCCCAGCCACCGCGGATCCAGCCCACTCCCGGAGCCAGCGCGACACCCGGCGGCGGGTACCAGACCTTCACCACCCAGACCGGGGTCGCCACCTCGGTCGGGCAGAACTCCATCTCGGTGCGCGGGGACGACGGCGGTGCGCGTACCTACGCCGTCAACGGCTCGACCCGCGTCTGCGCCGGACCGGAGGGCATCTCCGGGATCAGGAACGGTGACAAGGTCTGGGTGATCGGCTCGGCCCAGGGGCAGCGACCGGCCGCTTTCATGATCACGGACCTGACCCGGCCGCAGTGGCTCGGACACGGCGCGGGAGGCCCGGCTTCACCGGCGCAGACCGGCCCGGGAGCGCCGGTGCCTTCGGAGACCGCGCCGTCGCCGCACGGGACCGGGACCCCGGGTCCGGAGGAGACGGCCGGCCCCGAGACGGTCGAGCCGACCGACTGACGAAGGAAAGGGTGACGGCCTAGAGACGACAGGGGCCGGTTCCGGTACGGCGGGCCTCGTCGTACCGGAACCGGCCATTCGACCGGTCCTGGCACCGGTGTGGACGTGCGGTTACGACGTCGAGAACGTGAACCAGTTGACGTTGACGAAGTCGGCGGGCTGGCCGCTGCTGAACGTGAGGTAGACGGTGTGCGTGCCGGTCACGGCGGAGATGTTCGCCGGCACGGTGCGCCAGCTCTGCCAGCCGCCCGTGTCGGCGATCGCGAAGCTGCCGATCGGCGCGGCCGTCAGGCTGTCGAGCCTGACCTGGACGAGGCCGCTCACCCCGGCCGCCGCGCCCGAGGCCACCCTTGCCTTGAACTGCGTGACCGGGGTCGAGCCGAAGTCGACCCTGTCATAGCGGAGCCAGTCGCCGCTCGCGATGTAGCCGACGTTCTGCCCGCCGCCGGTGTCGCTGGTGGGCTCCACCGAGGTGCCGCTCTGGGCCTGGTAGTTCTCGGCCTGGATGGTGGACCGGGCGTCGACGCCGCCGGGCGGCGGCGAGGTCGGCGGGGAGGTGGGCGAGGGGCTCGGCGACGTGCCGCCGCCGCTCTGCCATACCGCTACGTAGTCGACCACCATGGGCCGCCCGGAGACGGTGGCCGAGGTCGGGGTGGCGCGGCCGGACACGCCGTTGGGGAAGGCGCCGCCCATCGCGACGTTGAGCAGCAGGAAGTAGCCGGCGTGCGACGTCATGTTGGACCAGGTCGTGGCGTCGAGCTGGTTCTGGCTGACGCTGTGGAACTGCTGGCCGTCGACGTACCACCGCAGCTGGTTGGGCGTGACGCTGGTGTCCCACTCGAAGCGGTAGGTGTGGAAGGCCGACTGGCAGGTCGAACCGGGGCAGGCCCGGCTGGCGCCGCGGCCGTTGGTCTCGTCGCACGGCCCGCCGGAGGCGACGCCGCAGTGCAGCACGCCCCAGACCGTGTTGAGCCCGTTGACGTTCTCCATGATGTCGAACTCGCCGATCGCCGGCCAGTTCCAGTAGTTGCCGCGGTACGGCGAGCCGAGCGCCCAGAAGGCCGGCCAGTAGCCGAGGGCGGCGTCACCGGTCACGTTCGGCATCTGGATGCGGCCCTCGATCCGCAGGATGCGGCCGGGGGCCGGCTTGAAGTCGGCTCGGCGGGTCTCGATGCGGGCGGAGGTCCAGTTCTGACCGCTCCCGATCGGCGTGATGCGAAGGTTGCCGTTGCCGTCCAGGCTGACGTTGGCGGGGTTCGCGGTGTAGTTCTGGATCTCTCCGGTGCCCCAGTTGGCCGGACCGCCGGGATAGGAATGACCGGTGTCGATGATCCAGTTGGTGGACGACGGCAGTGATCCGGCCGAACCGTTGAAGTCGTCCGCCCAGACCAGCGACCAGCCCGACGGGGTGGCCGGCACCGCCGCGCCGGCCGGCCGTACGGCGACGGCGACGACCGCCGCGCAGGCGACGAGCAGGGCCAAGAGCGGGCGGCGGAGCCATCGTGTCCGGACGGATCGCCCAAACGCTGGGGGATGGGACGCAGGGGGATGGGACTCATGCATGGCTGCCTCTTCTCCTTGATCTCCTCGGCGGAGATTCGTCAAGGACAGGGGAACGCGCCGCGGCCGCGGACCGACTTGCCGACACTTTCCTCCTCGATCAGACATCGGTCAAGGGCCCAAGTAGTGTCCGCGAGAGCGTTTTCTCCGCCGAGCGCTGGCTGACTAGGCCAAACCGCTGAGAGCGCTCTCCCCAACTCGTATAACGAGGATCGTTACTGATCCTGGTATTGACGCTCCGCACACTCCAGGCCCACTCTGTGCTGAGAGCGTTCTGAGAGCGCTCTCTTCAAGATCGAATTTCCAGAACCCAAGGAGGGTTCATGGGCACTCCCCGCCTCTCCACGGCACACCGGATGAACAAGATCACCCGACTCGCCGCCCCCATGATCGCCGCCACTCTGCTGACCCTCACCGCCGCATGCGGCGGCGGAGGCGGCGGCACCTCCACCCAGTCGGACGGCTCCGGCGGATCGGCCGAGAAGATCAAGCTGACGGTGGCGCTGTTCGGCGACTTCGGCTTCAAGCCGCTCTACGAGGAGTTCAAGAAGACGCACCCGAACGTCGAGATCGAGGAGCGTCAGGCCGCCTTCGCCGACCACCACACCAACCTCGCCACCCATCTGGCCACCGGCGCGGGCACGGCGGACGTCGAGGCCATCGAGGTCGGCTACATCAGCCAGTTCACCGCCCAGCCGGACAGGTTCACCGACCTCAAGCAGTTCGGACTGGAGCGGCGGCAGAGCGACTACCTCGACTGGAAGTGGCAGCAGGGCCTCGCGCCGAACGGCGCCCTCATCGGCCTCGGCACCGACGTCGGCGGCCTGGCGATGTGCTACAGAACCGACCTGTTCGAACAGGCCGGGCTGCCGACCGGGCGCGAGGAGGTGTCGGCGCTGTGGCCCACCTGGGAGCAGTACATCGAGATCGGCAAGAAGTTCGCCGCCGCTGCGCCCAAGGACGCCAAGTTCTTCGACAGCCCCGGTGAGATCATGCGCGCGATGATCGCGCAGGCCCCGGTCGGCGTATACGACGCGCAGGACAACATCGTCGTCGGCACCAACCCCGACATCAAGAAGGCCTGGGACCTGTCGGTCCAGATGATCGACGCCGGCCTGTCGGCCAAGATCGGGGCGTTCACCCCGGAGTGGAACACCGGCTTCGCCAAGGGCACGTTCGCGACCGTCATCTGCCCGGCGTGGATGACCGCCTACATCCAGGACCAGGCCAAGAACTCGGCCGGCAAGTGGGACATCGCCACGGTGCCCGGCGGCGCGGGCAACTCCGGCGGCAGCCACCTCACCGTGCCCAAGCAGAGCAAGCACCCCAAGGAGGCCGCCGAGCTGATCGACCTGCTGACCTCGGCGGAGAGCCAGGCCGCCGTGTTCAAGGCCACCGGCAACTTCCCGTCGATCCCCTCGCTGTACGGCCAGGCGGACATCCAGAACTTCACCAAGGACTTCTTCAACGACGCGCCGGTCGGCAAGATCTACTCCGACGCGGCGGCGAACCTCAAGCCCCAGCACCTCGGGCCGCGGGAGGGCGATGTGCGTACGGCGATCGGCAACGGCCTCGGCCGGGTCGAGCAGGGCCGCCAGACGCCCGATGAGGCCTGGGCCCAGGTCCTCAAGGACGTCGGGGACATCAAGTAGTCCGGATGTCCCGTCAAAGCGTCTCCGTGACTCGTCCGTCCGCACCAGAGGACGGCCACCCGCCTGCCCCCGGCCGCGCGGCCGGGGCGGGCGGCCTGCCTCGGCCGGTCGTCCGTCTGGGGCGGTCGGCCACGCCGTACACCTTCGTCTCGCCGTTCTTCCTGCTCTTCGCGGCCTTCGGGCTCTTCCCGCTGATCTACACGGCCTGGGTCTCACTGCACGACTGGAACCTGCTGAGCAGCGAGAACCCGTTCATCGGGCTGGAGAACTACGGGGAGCTGTTCGCCGACGGATATTTCTGGAACGCGGCGTTCAACACGCTGTCCATCGGACTGCTGTCGGCGATCCCCCAGCTCGCGCTGGCCCTGGTGCTCGCGCACCTGCTGAACCGGCCGCTGCGTGCGCAGACGATGTGGCGGATCACGCTGCTGCTGCCCAACGTGACGAGCGTCGTCGCCGTGGTGGTGATCTTCAGCCAGCTCTTCGGCCGCGAGTTCGGGCTGGTCAACCTGGTGCTCGGCGTCTTCGGGGTCGACCCGGTGAACTGGCAGGCCGACGTGGCGAGCTCGCACATCGCGATCGCCTTGATGATCATGTGGCGGTGGACGGGTTACAACGCGCTCATCTACCTCGCCGCGATGCAGGCCGTACCACGCGAGCTGTACGAGGCGGCGACCATCGACGGGGCGTCCGGCGCCCGCCAGCTCCGGCGGATCACGATCCCGATGATCCGGCCGACGATCATCTTCACGGTCATCGTCACCACGATCGGCTCGATGCAGATCATCGCCGAGCCGCTGCTGTTCGGCGCCCAGGTCAGCAACGGCGCCTCCGTCACGGGCGGCACCGACAGGCAGTTCCAGACGCTGGCGCTCTACCTCTACGAGAAGGGATTCCGGAGTTTCGAGTTCGGCTACGCCTCGGCGGCGGCGTGGGTGATGTTCCTGCTCGTCATCCTCGTCGTGGGCGTCAACTACCTGGTCGTACGGCGCATGCGAGGTGGGCTGGAGTGAAATCGCCGCTGAAGTCACCGTTGAAAACGTCATCGAGAACGCCGTCGAGAACGTCGTTGAAATCACTGCGCAGGAACCCGCTCACCTATCTCACGCTCACCGCCGTGGCGTTCTTCTCGGCGTTCCCCATCTACTGGAGCGTGATCGTC
The DNA here is from genome assembly GCF_001417795.1 of Sphaerimonospora mesophila. Lineage (NCBI taxonomy): Bacteria > Bacillati > Actinomycetota > Actinomycetes > Streptosporangiales > Streptosporangiaceae > Sphaerimonospora > Sphaerimonospora mesophila. The sequence goes on from NZ_BCBX01000030.1 coordinate 563,040, forward strand.
GCCTCGCACGACAACGCGGCGCTGGCCGAGGTGCCGCCGCCGCTGCTGCCCGGCGGCAACTTCTTCGCCAACGTGCAGCGGGTCTTCGACACCGCGCCCTTCGCGCTGGCGCTGCTCAACTCGGTCGTCGTGGCCGGCGCGATCACCTTCTCGGTGATGCTCTTCTCCACGCTGGCCGGCTTCGCCTTCGCCAAGCTGCGCTTCCGCGGCCGCAACGTGCTGCTGCTGCTGACCGTGGTGACGATGATGGTGCCGACGCAGCTCGGCATCATCCCGCTGTACATGCTCATGATCAAACTCGAGTGGACCGGCACGATGTACGCGGTCATCGTTCCCGCCCTGGTCAGCGCGTTCGGCGTGTTCTTCATGACGCAGTACCTGAGCCGCGCGCTGCCCACCGAGCTGCTGGAGGCCGGCCGGATGGACGGCTGCGGCACCTGGCGGCTGTTCTGGCACGTCGTCATCCCGGCGGCCCGGCCGGCCGCGGCCGTGCTCGGCATGCTCACGTTCATGACCGCGTGGAACGACTACTTCTGGCCGCTCGTCGTCCTCACCCCGGACAACCCGACGGTGCAGGTCGCGCTGTCGCAGCTCGCCAGCGGGTACGTCAGGGACTTCACCCTCGGTCTGACCGGCACGGCGGTGGCGACCTTGCCGCTGGTGCTGATCTTCGTCATGCTCGGAAAGCAGATCATCGGAGGAATCATGCAGGGAGCTGTTAAAGGATGATGAGTTCTCCTGACGGCTTCGGCCGCTTCCCCGACGACTTCGTCTGGGGTACGGCCACGGCGTCCTACCAGATCGAGGGCGCGGTCTCGGCGGCCGGCCGGGGCGCGTCCATCTGGGACACGTTCTCCCACACCCCCGGCAAGGTGGCCGACGGCCACACCGGCGACGTCGCCTGCGACCACTATCACCGGTACGCAGAGGACGTACGGCTCATGGCCGACCTCGGCCTGAAGGCGTACCGCTTCTCGATCGCCTGGCCCCGCATCCAGCCGACCGGGGCCGGGCCGGTCAACGCCGAAGGCCTCGGCTTCTACGACCGGCTGGTGGACGAACTGCTCGGCCGGGGCATCGCCCCCTACGCCACCCTCTATCACTGGGATCTGCCCCAGGCGCTGGAGGACCTGGGCGGCTGGACCGAGCGGGACACCGCGTTCCGGTTCGCCGACTACGCCCTGGCCGTACACGACCGGCTCGGCGACCGGATCAGGACGTGGACGACGCTGAACGAGCCCTGGGTGTCGGCGTTCCTCGGCTACTGCTCGGGGGTGCACGCACCCGGACGGCGCAGCCCGGCCGCCGGGTTCCGGGCCGCGCACCACCTGCTGCTCGGACACGGCCTGGCCGCCTCGGCCCTGCGTTCTGCAGGCGCCGCCGAGTTGGCGCTCACGCTCAACCTCGGCACCATATTGGGCGAGGACGAGGAGGCCGTGGCCCGGGTCGACGCGCTGCTGAACCGGCAGTTCCTCGACCCCGCGCTGCGCGGGCGCTACCCGGAGGAGGTCCTGGAGATCGCGGCCGGACACGGAGGCCTCGATCACATCAGGGACGGCGACCTCGCCGTGATCAACCAGCCCATCGACCTGCTCGGGGTCAACTACTACTGCCCCACGACCGTCTCACGTTCGCCCGGCGAGCCGGCCAATCCGGACTACCCCGGCACCGAGGACATCCGGTTCGTGCCGCCGACCGGCCCGGTGACCTCGATGGGCTGGCCCATCGAACCGGCGTCCCTGGAGACCCTGCTCGTACGGCTGTCGCGCGACTATCCGGAGGTCGGGCTGCTGATCACCGAGAACGGCGCGGCCTTCGAGGACGGCGTGACCGACGACGAGACGGGCGCTGGGCGGGTCCACGACCCCGAGAGGATCGCCTTCCTCGACGGGCACCTGCGGGCCGCGCACGCCGCGATCGCGGCCGGTGCGGACCTCCGCGGTTATCTCGTATGGTCGCTACTGGACAATTTCGAGTGGGCCTACGGCTACCACAAGCGGTTCGGCATCGTGTACGTCGATTTCTCGACCCAGCGACGCCTCCCCAAGGACAGCGCGCTGTGGTATCGGGAGGTCATCCAACGCAACGGGCTGCAGGGGGAATGAATGAGACGACCCACGCTGGAGGCGGTGGCGGCGCGGGCGGGGGTGTCCCGCGCGACCGTCTCCCGGGTCGTGAACGGCAGGCTCACCGTCACTCCGCAGATCAGGGAGGCGGTGCTGCGCGCGGTCGACGAGCTGGGCTACGTCCCCAACTCGGCCGCGCGCAGCCTGGTCACCCAGCGGACCGGGTCGATCGCCCTGGTCGTGTCCGAGCCGCCGACCCGGGTCTTCTCCGAAGATCCGATGTTCGCGACCGTCATCCGCTCGGCCAGCCTGGAGCTGGAGGCCGCGGACCGGCAGGTCGTGCTGATGCTGGCCGGCTCGACCAAGAGCCACGCGCGGATCGAGCGGTACATCGCGGGCGGCCACGTCGACGGCGTCATGCTGATCTCCATGCACGGCGCCGATCCGCTGCCCGCGGCGATCACGCGGATGGGCGTCCCCGTCGTCTCGTACGGCAGGCCGGCCGTGCCCGTGCCGCTGCCGTACGTCGACAACGACAACGTGGGCGGCGCCGAGAAGGCCGTACGGCACCTGCTGGAACGGGGACGGCGCCGCATCGCGACCATCGCCGGGCCACAGGACATGATCGGCGGGCAGGACCGGCTCACCGGCTACCGCGACGCGCTGCGCGCCTGCGACCGCCGCTCGATCGTCGCCGTCGGCGACTTCACCCGTGAGTCCGGCGCGGTCGCCATGCGGCACCTGCTGGAGGACGATCCCGCGCTGGACGCGGTGTTCGTCGCCAACGACCTGATGGCGATCGGTGCGCTGCAGACGCTGCGCCAGGCCGGCCGGCGGGTGCCGGACGACGTCGCCGTGGTCGGGTTCGACGACATCGAGGCCGCCCGCTACACCGAGCCCCCGCTGACTACGATCAGGCACCCGATCGTGGAGCAGGCGGTCGCGATGGTCCGGCTGCTGCTTGGCCTGTTCGAGGGCGGCCCGGCCGCCCCGGTCATCCTCCCCACCGAACTCATCATCCGCGAGTCCGCCTGAACCGTTCAGGCGGCGCTCTCCTCGGGTACGGCCGTCGCCTGAACGGTGGCCAGGACTTCGACGAGGGCGTCGACGTCGGGATCGGAGAAGATGGTCTCGGGACCGCCGGGAGCGACCGACGTGAACGGAGACTCATAGAGCACGTCGACCTCCATGAAGCCGTTCCTCGTCAGGAAGTCGATCACCAGCGTCACGAAGTGCAGTTGGTTGGCGGTGAGGTTCCGGCCGGACTGGAACCGGTCGAACGCCTTCGCCGCGGCCGCACGGTCGAGGCCGGTCAGCCCACGGAGGAACAGGCCGAGCCCGCCGTGCTCGGACTTGGCCCGCTCGATGTCATCCCCGGTGCCGAAGCCGTTCCTGAGGAAGATCAGCTCAAGTTGGTCGAGGTCGGCCGAGGTGATCTGCCGGTTCCGCTGGATCTTCTGGATCACGAGCTCGTTCTCGTGGCTGCGCAGGTAGGTCCGCACCTTGGCCTCGAACCTGGACTTGTCCGTCCCCAGGGAAACGCCGTTGATCTGCGTCACGCTCAGGTCGCCGAGCTCGTCCTCGAAGTCCGTGTAGACGATGCCGCGCTTCACCCTGGGGATGAGCTTGACCAGCCCACGCAGCCGCTTGCGCATGTTCTCCAGCATCGGCAGCGTGACGTCCTCCCACCACTGGTCGGTGGTGAGGTCTTCGAGGAACTCCTGCTGCCGCCTGACGTTGGGAATGGTCAGCGTGGTCGGATCGAGCAGGGCCGAGGCGATCTCCTGCACCTGCGTGCGGAGCTTGGGGTAGTCAGCGTCTGCCCGGATCAGGGCGAGCTGCAGCCGCAGCGAGAGCAGGTCGAAGCGCTTGGCCTCCTGACTGTTGTCGTCGTCGCGGAACTCGGTGGGGAGCCCGGCCAGAGTCGAGGTGATCTCGGCATGCTTGTCCGGAGTGATCCGATGCCAGCTGGCCGGCTCCCGATAGGTCTCGACCTCGCGTAGACGACGGCGCACCTCGACGTTGGCGGTGTTCATGTTGGCCACCTCGGCCTGCAGCCGCTCCGCCAGAGCCCAGCGCAGATCGACCTCGCTCTTCGTCCCGTCTGGTGTGCCGTCCTTCGGCGGGGACAGCTCGGGGTGCTGCTGGTCGAGGTCGAGCAGCAGGTCCATCCGCTGCCGGAACAGCCGCTCGCTCAGCGAGGGCTGGATCCTGCCCTCGGCAGTCGGAAAGTTCTGGTTGAAGAACTCCACGTTCTGGCACAGGTCGAAGACGAGGAAACCGCTCTTGTCCTGGTTGGGGCCGAACAGGTCGGGGCACAGCCGGGTGCCACGCCCGATCATCTGCCAGAACTTCGTCTTGGACCGTACGAGCTTCGCGAACACCAGGTTGACGACCTCGGGCACGTCGATCCCGGTGTCGAGCATGTCGACCGAGATGGCGATGTGCGGGGCCTTGTCACGGTCGGAGAACTTGTCGATCAGATCCTGGGCGAGCCGCTTCTGATGGGTGATGACCTGCGCGAACGCGCCCTTGTACTCGGGAAAGAGCTCGTTGAAACGCTGGGCGATAAACTCGGCGTGGTTGTTGTTCCGGGCGAAGATGATCGTCTTGCCCAGGCGCTCCCCACCCTCGACCTTCGCGCCGTACCTCATGAGCGTGATGAGCGTCTTGTCGATGGTGTCGGCGTTGAACAGGAACTTGTTGATCTCGTCGGCGCTGACCTCGTCGGGGGCGTCGTCGTTCTCCGACCAGTCGATCGCGTCCCACTTCTCCTTGTCCTCGTCCGAGAGATCGTCGTACCTTATGCCGCCGCGCTGGAACTTCAGCGGGACGTCCACCGCGCTCGGGGCGACGAGGTAGCCCTGGGCCACGGCCTCGTCCAGGCTGTAGACATCGGTGGGCACGCCGTCTTCGAGGTGAAAGAGACGGTAGGTGTTGCGGTCGATCTCGTCCTTCGGCGTGGCGGTCAGCCCGACGAGCAGCGAGTCGAAGTAGTCGAAGATCGCTCCGTACTTCTGGTAGACCGACCGGTGCGCCTCGTCGATGACGACCAGGTCGAAGTAGCCCGGTCCGAATCTGCGCACGCCGTCGGCGGTCTCGTTGATGAGGTTCATGATGGTCGGGTACGTCGAGACGTAGACCCGGCCCTCGTCGTTCTTCTCGGTCAGCAGGTTCACCGTCGGCACGCCGGGCAGGTGCTCCTTGAACGCGTTGGCGGCCTGGGTGACCAGGGCCTGCCGATCGGCCAGGAACAGCACCCGCTTCACCCAGTTGGCCCGGATCAACTGGTCGACCAGCGCGATGACCGTACGGGTCTTGCCCGAGCCGGTCGCCATCACCAGCAGCGCGTGCCGCATGCCGTCCTTGTCGAAGGTCTCGCCGATGCGCTGGATGGCCAGGGTCTGATAGTTGCGGTTGACGATCTCGGGATTGATCGGTTCCGTCGACAGCGGCCGGCGGCTGCTGCGGCGATGAATCAGCGTACGGAGCTCGTCCTTGGTGTAGAACCCCTGGACCTTCCGGGGCGGATAGTTCCGGTCGTCCCAGAGGTAGGTGTCGTAGCCGTTGGTGTAGAAAATCACCGGCCGCTGGCCGAACATCTGCTCCAGACAGTCGGCGTACAGCTTGGCCTGGTGCTGGCCGACGCCGGCGTCGTGGCTGGTGCGCTTGGCCTCGACCAGGCCGAGCGGCTTGCCGTTGTCGTCCCACAGGACGTAGTCGACCCTGCCGGTGCCGCCCTTGGGCATGCCGGTGACCGGGAACTCCCGATCTTCCTTCTTGTCGAGCGGCCAGCCCGCTTCCTTGAGCAGCAGATCGATGAGCAGCTCGCGAGTGTCGGCCTCGTTGTAGTCGTGGGCGTCCGGGACCGCCGCGTTGGCCGCCTTGGCCTGCTTGATCTCGGCCCGGAGCTCAGCCAGCTCGGCATCGAGGTCCTGGTTCTTGCGAAGTTGCTTGGCCAACTCGGCCTGCTGCCTGGCGAACTCCTCGGCCATGGCCTGGATCTCGGCCTGCCTCTTCTGCCTGACCTCGGCCGGGACGGGCTTGGGAATCAGCGTCTGATCGAAGGCCAGGCCGACGGTCGGCATCTGACTACGCGCGTAGCGGCGAGCGATCCAGTACATGACGTGGAACAGCTCGGCCACGGTCCGGACCGCGTCGGTGGGCGGCACCGGCCCCCTGCGGTGCACGGCCGAGTTTCCCTGCCGCCGGATGAGGTCCATCTTGGTGCGAATCGCCGGGCCGACCAGCCTGACCATGGTCGGCTCAGTGATCCGGGCGGCGAGATCGTCCCGGTACGGCAGCCGCAGCGTGTCGTCAGCCGTATAGAGCCAGGCGACCGCCAACTCCAGCGTCCGCCGGGCGTAGAAGCACGACACCCGTGGATCGGCGACCGCCAACCGCTCGGCGCGAGTGGCTTCTTCGTATAAATCAGGCCATTCCGGACGAAGAAACTCGAAGTTGCCCAACGGACACCCTCCGGGGAAGGATTCAGTTATCCCGAGTGTCCCACAACTCCCCCCGAAACGCCCGCTGCTGCAACGACGCGAACAGGTTGTCCAGCTCGGCGAGGTGGGATGTGTACAACGAGCGAAGCTGCTCAATGGAGGCGACGCGTTCCCCAAAAGCGTTTTGCAAGTCTAGTGGCGGGAGCCCGCATTCAATCGAAAGAACCTTGGCCTGAGAGATGTTCTTCATCGACCCACTGCTGCCAGTGGACTTTCTGCTTACTTCACAGCGAAACCCCGGCTGACGAAACAGATGTCGAACATAGAGCACATTTGCGCGAGCTGGTGAATACCATAGAAATCGCCAAAGCTTGTCAGGGAGGAGGGCATTGAGGGGCGGATTGATTGCAAGTGCAGTCGCGCCGATAAGTTCCGCCGTATTGGCTCGACTAAACAGTAAATCTCCATCCCGCACAACATGCGACATCGGCGGGATATAGCCCTCGGGGGCTGGCTTACTCTCCTCGGCCTTGAATACACCGGAAGTCACTGCGCTGACCTTCAGGATCCGATACCTGGTATTGCCGTTCTCTTCGCCGGCTGCAAGGTTTTTTCCGCTCTCGAACCCTTTGATGAAGTCAGCCACCTCCGCGACCGGCCAACTGCGGTCGTTCTCCACTGGATCACCGAACATGTCACGGAAGATGGACTGAGCGAGGCTGTCGAGAAGGGAGATTGCCTTCCAACGCTGCGCGCGCAGGGCATCGGCACGATCGAGCACCTCAGCAATTTGTCGCTGCTTATCTAGAGGTGGAAGGGGAACCGCAAGCTTCTCAAGAGTTGATTTCCGAATCGATGGAACCGTCGTCGAGTCGGCAAGCGGGTAAAGGTCAAGCGACTTCCAAAAATGATAGAAGTAGCGCAAATCAACCATGCACTTATCGGGCGAAACTGCCATGACATTATTGTCAACAAGGCATGGTCGCACAGTAATGGCACAGAAGTTCTGGCGGATCGCCTCGCCAATTTTCGCGAATACAATGGAGCCTTCCGGCACTATTCTCGCCTTGAGCTCTCGCACGTCTGCCGCGCTTACATAATTATCTGCATGCGATAATTGACTTCCCCCTGCCCTGGCAAGCTTCGAAATGTCTCCAACCTTGGCAAATGGGTATGCACCAAACGTCTTTCCTTGATATCTAACCGGAAAGCCGGTTCCCGCTTGAATTGTTGCAATGCTGCCAAGTGGCACTATGGACCATAGCGTCATCCCAGCATCCCCTTTAGATTGGACATGCCCTGCTGGATGTCGGACTCGATGCGTTCCAGCTCTTCCAGGATTTCGCTCGGCGGGCGGTGCTCGACTTCCTCGTGGACGACTTCCTTGTATCGGTTGAGGCTAAGGTCGTAGCCCTGGGCGGCGATGTCGGCCTTGGGGACGCAGAAGCTCTGCTCGGTCCTGGCGCGCTTTTTCTCGCTGCCGTTGCGGAGTGTCCACCGGGCGAGCGCATCCGGGAGGTTGTTCTTGGCGTGCTCGGCCTCGTCAAGCTGAGTTCTCGGCGTGGGGCCAAGCTTGTCTTCGGTCAGCAACGGAGTCCGCTTGTCGTCCAGGCTGAAGCCGTCCGCAGTGACCTCGTAAAACCAGACGTCGTCCGTACCACCGCTGTTGGTCTTGGTGAAGAACAGGATGGCCGTGGAGACTCCGGTGTACGGCTTGAAGGTACCGCTCGGGAGTTTGACCACCGCGTCGAGTTTGTGGTCTTCGACCAGGATGCGGCGGAGTTCCTTGTGCGCCTTCGTCGATCCGAAGAGCACCCCGTCGGGCACGATGACGGCCGCCCGGCCACCGGGCTTGAGCAGGCGGAGGAAGAGCGCCAAGAACAGCAGCTCGGTCTTCTTCGTCTTGACGACCTTGAGCAGGTCCTTGGCGGTGGTCTCGTAATCGAGACTCCCGGCGAACGGTGGGTTGGCGAGGATCATCGTGTAGCGCTCAGCCTCGCTCGCGGTGCTCTCGGCCAGCGAGTCCCGATAGCGGATATCGGGACGCTCGATCTCGTGGAGCAGCATGTTCATGCTGGCGATCCGCAGCATCGTGCTGTCGAAGTCGAAGCCGTGGAACATGTTCTCGTTGAAGTGGCGCCGCTGCGCCAGGTCGAGCAGTGCGTCCTTGTGGGTCCGGGCGACGTACTGCGCCGCCGCGACGAGGAAGCCGGCCGTGCCACAGGCCGGGTCGCAGATCTCGTCCCCTGGTCCGGGGGCCATCATCTCCACGATGAGCTGGATGATGTGCCGCGATGTCCGGAACTGGCCGTTCTGGCCCGAGGTCGCGAGCTTGCTGAGCATGTACTCGTAGAGATCGCCCTTGGTGTCTCGCTCACCCAACTGGATGTCGTCGATCATGTCGACGACCTTGGTGAGCAGGTTCGCCGTGGGGATCGTGAACCGCGCGTCCTTCATGTGCTGGGAGTAGGTGGAGCCTTCGCCGCCCAGCACGCGCAGCCACGGGAAGACCGCGTCCCGCACGGTCTGGTGCATGCTCTCCGGGTGCAGCTCGATGAACTGCGACCACCGCAGCACGTTGGTTTCGTCATCATAGATCGGGTGCTCGATGGGCTTGCCGGTCCGGCTGGCCTTGCGCTCCTTCGCGGTCTGGATGTCCTCCAGCCGCCGGATGAACATCAGATAGGTGATCTGCTCGATGACCTCCAGCGGGTTGGAGATCCCCCCTGACCAGAAGGCGTCCCAGAGCCGGTCAATTTTGTTCCTCAGTTCACCCGTAATCACGATCCGTCAGCGTAGCGGAGCAATCGACACCCCATCAGCTTCCCAAGATGACAGCACGGGTTCGACTCCCGTCACCCCTCCACTTCCAGATCGCTGGGCAGGTAACCCACCGTTCCAGCTACTTGGTCCCCAGCGGCGTATGTCCTTCATGCGTCGGACTCAGTCAATGGCGCTCGCCCGCTCGTGGCCAACCTGGCAGTATCAGGAGCGAGGGGAGACACCATGACCTACGACCGCATCACCGTCGAGCCCGATAAGCTCGAAGGCAAGCCCACCATCCGCGGCCTGCGCATCACCGTCGAGACCGTGGTCCGACTCGTTGCCGCCGGCTGGTCCTTCGACGAGATCTTGTCGGACTACCCCGATCTCGAACGCGACGACGTCAAGCAGGCTCTCGAGTACGCAGCGGCGTCGACGAACGTCCACTTCTACCGGCTTCGCGAGTCGGCGTGAACTTCCTGGTCGACGAGAACCTCTCACCTCGAGTCGCCGAACTACTCACCAAAGCCGATCATGACGCGGTACACGTTCGTGTTCTTCACGCGAAGAGCGCACCGGACACCACGATCATGGCACTTGCCGTAGCGGGCGACCGGGTCATCATTTCCGCTGACACCGACTTCGGCGCGCTCCTGGCTCAGGCTCGCGCCACCGAACCTTCGGTCATCCTCGTTCGCGAGCTCCTGGAACTCCGGCCACCCGACCTGGTGAACACCATCCTTTCGAACCTCGATATCCTCCAACCGCATCTCTCCAGGGGCGCGATCGCGGCGTTCACAACTACCGGCATCCGCGTTCGGGGTCTCCCGCTTCGTTAAAGGCGCCGAACGGCAGGGTGCCCCGCAACCTCTCAGACCAAGGCGTTCCGGTTGAGGCTTAGACCAGGCGGTCCCTTGCCAAGCAAGACCAACGGCGTGCTCACATAGACACACCCACCCGACCGGAGTAGGAGGAGACGCCACAGAACCTCGCCCAACCAGGTAGGCGCGACCCGCGTACCGCAAGCTCCCCTCAGCAGCACGCGGGTATCCCCGGACCTGCCAGCGCGAGCGATCCGGGGTGCCTCCGCGGTCAGATGTTGAACTCGCCGCTCTTCACACCGGCGATGAAGGCGCTCCACTCGCTCGGGGTGAAGGCCAGCACCGGACCTGAGCGGTCCTTGCTGTCCCGTACGGCCACCAGGCCCGGCAAGTTCGTGGCCACCTCGACACAGTTGTTTCCGCTGCCGCTGTGGCTGCTCTTACGCCAGTTCGCCATGGACAGGTCAGTCATGAGGGAGATTGTCCTTGGTATTCAAGATCAGCTTCAAGCTTTCTTCGGCCGGCAGAGCCGCATCGCTGATTCGCGCGAACGCGGATCTGTAGCGGTCCACTTGCTCGGTGCTCTCGACGTAGACATCGCCTGCGGTGCCCTCGACGTACGCAACGTCAGGATCGGCCTCCTCGGCGAAGGAGAGTATCGTGAACGCGCCCTCCAGACCGGCGTGCGCTCCGACGTCATAGGGGAGGACGCGGATCGTCACGTTGGGTCGCCTCGCTGAGTTCAGCAGCGCGTCCAGTTGATCGCGCATCACGCGGGGACCGCCTATCGGACGTCGAATTACTCCCTCGTCCAGCACTGCATGTAGCTCCGGTGCGTTGGGCCGGCTCAGCAATGTGCGGCGTGCCATGCGCGCCCTGACCCTCCTATGGACGTCGTCGGGATCAGGAGCCCCGGGCCGCCCTGCACTGATCACGTGGCGGGCATAGTCCTCGGTTTGGAGCAGGCCCGGAACGAGTTGTACTTCCCATTGGCGGATGAAGGCCGCCTCGTCTTCCAGGCCGACGTACGAGCCGGTAAACACGTCAGCGTAGGCCGTCCACCAGCCCCGTTGCCGGCCTTCCTTCGCGAGCTGAATCAGTCCGGCCCGAGCCCTTGAGTCGACCCCATAAAGATCGCAGATATCGGAGACATCGGCCGAACTCGCGCGGGTGCGACCTGTCTCGATGCGGCTGATTTTGCTACGACTCCAACCGAGGCGAGCAGCGGCAGCCTCGGGACTCAACCCGCTGTTCTCGCGCAGTCTTCGGAGTTCACGGGCGAGACGCCGGAGGCGAACCGTGGGGCTGTGGGTCGATGACATGAGGTCAGTGTGCCTCAACAGAGAGTGCCGATAGAGGGCAATGCACGAAGCAAAGAGAATCTGCACATTGCATTGACAGCTTGCATCACTCGACCTCAACATGGCCATGTGCGAATCGGAGTCAGCAGATCACTCTGAGTCGTCAACCTCAGGCTGTGACGTCTCGGAGACGGAAACGGAAGGATCTGTTAGAAAACGACTCTTCTTCGCTAACCAACAGCGGACCCGCCCGCCGCTGCCACGACAGGGCGGGTCCTGATCAGGAAGTGAGGTTTCCTGACCATGTCACACGATAGGGCCACGACACCCGGGGCGGAGTTCGCCGGGTGGCGGATCATGAGAAGCGACGAGGGGCGACTGTGGGCCAGCCGGCAGCGGCCGTTCTCTCCAGAGGCCGAGCAGGCCGGCGCCTACCGCACGGTCGACGGTGACAACCTGCGCGCACTGTGTCAGGCCATCGCCGAGCAGGAGAGCCTCGCCGAGATGGCGGTGACCCAATGACCGGGAACGAAATCACAGGCCGGGCCTCGATCGACATCGCCGAGCCGAGTGCGAACGACGGTCGGCGAGACGGCGGACTCCCACAGGGCGCTCTTAACGCCCGCGACCGGTACGTTTCGAGCCGGCCGGTCCGGGATCGGTCGTGCCCACCGTGGTGCATGGACGCTCACATCGACGAGCACCCCGGCGAGCGCATCCATAACGCCTGGATTCAGGCCGTCGACCTGCACGCCATCCCCCTGGCGGGGCTTCCACAGCGGCTCTGGCTCGACCTCGTACTCAGCCCCGGCGACGACGAGCCCCGCATCCACCTCCAGACCGACCATCGCACCATCATCGAGATGACGATCGCCGAAGCCCGCAGCGCCGGAATGCACCTCATCGGCCTGGCCGCCCTCGCCGTCATGGAGACCCCACCCACGTAAGTCCGACCCGCCACACCTGCCTTGGGCTCGGCAGCCGTACGGCTCAGGCCGTACGCAACCTGAAGCTCCCCGCGTGGCAGACCCAATGAGCCGCCCTGCCGATCACTGTTACCGATGATCGGCAGGGTCTGGGCGGCCTTCCACGAACACCTTCCCATCGGGGAAGGCCGCTCCACCAAACGGCCCGCCTGCCGTACCACCCCCGTGACGACAGGCGGGCCACCCCACCCCGGACCTGAGATCTGACGGCGCGCCTCGGGGCCACGGCTCCGCTGCCCAGGATCGTGGCGTTTTCATTCACCCGCGGGAGTTGGATGTCGTGTGAACGTCCACCTACCGTTTTGCCGCCATCGGTGGGCTCACCGACTTCCACCCGGCGTCGGATCTCCTCAGCCTGGTCAATCAGGTCCTGTAGGCCACGGGATCGGCTCGGAGAACCGCACGCCGCCACCGGGACTCCACGCACTCGTGCAGGGGTGTCAGATCTAGATCGTCCGAGACCGTGCGCACAGCCTCGCGGCACTGCTGGTCGAAGGCTTCGAGATCCTCAATGGGAAGCGCGGCACGGATGGTACGCGGGCTGCGATCGTTACGAAGCCTGCGCGAACCTGCTGCGGTCTACGCCCATAGCTTCCCGGCTCTTGAGGTTGTACCGTCATGCTCTTGCCCCTTCTACCCGCCTTCGAAGCTATAAACGGCAACTGGCAGAGGGCGACTGACCGCGAGGGACTCTCCGACGTAAGGCCGAGCCTCAAGGTCGTGTTCAGTCGGGTGTCTCATCCATCCAAAGTTTGTTTTCGGCCAGTTCGAGGCCGAGTCGGTCGGCCCACTGCTGCGCCCATGCCCTCATGGCGTTGATCTCCTTTAGGCCACAGCCGTACACCGTGAACTCCTCATCCTGAAAGGCAGCCGCATGTTCGAGCTGGTCGCGTAGGTCTTCGGGGAAGAAGTCCTCGCCGAGGACGCCTGGCCATGGTGGTCAGTTCCGCATCGCTGAAGTACTCGGTGGCCGCGTGCACATCAATGAGATCGCGGGGTAGACCGCGATCGTGCAGTGCGCCCACCTTGAGAGCCACCGCGTCCTCCAACGAGAGCACAGGGCCGAAGCTCATGCTCGTCGGTGGATGGTTCAGTGGTTCCTTGAGGACGTCGATGCGATAGCTCGTGCCATGAGGGAATCGTACGAGCAGATGCCCCTTGCGGTCCTGTGCCGAGATCACGGAGGTTTCAAGGTCGGCCTGCTGATAGGCATGTGCAAGAGCGTTGACGATTTCTTCCATCGGTGCGCTGCTGGCAGTGGCGAAGTCAATGTCGTCAGAAGGTCTGTCGACAAGACCGTGTGCCTTGATCGCGTATCCGCCGGCCAGGACCAAGCCGTACCTATCGCAGACAGGCAGGGCAGCTTGCATCAGCAGCGCGTGGTCGCCTTCAAGCAGGGCGGGCAACTGAAGTTCGCAATTCGGGGAAGTGGTCCTGCCACTGCCGACGCAGTGGGCGAGGCAGACGGAGTCGTGACCACTGCGCACGCAGGAGATCGGCGTTCAACCATCGGGTGTAGTGTTCGCGGGTGACCCCGGCGGTCAGCACAGTCATGTAGCAGAGGTACCGCTGATCGGGATCGGCCAGGTCGAAGCTCCGGCGGCCGGACCATGCGAGATCGACCGGTAGCATCACCACCCCGTGATCGGGGCCGGCTAACTCGTCCAGAGACAAGGGCATGGCCTCGTCCGCGCCGGCCCACCATGATGGCAACGACGCCGCATCCTGGCTGCTCATGTCTCCAGTGTGGCCTAATCTCTCGACACGCGCACCCACAACGCCGTCCCGGTCACCCAGTCGGTAGGCGTATCGGTGAGGATCGTGTGACTTTGGATGCGAGTGTGATCAAGGTGCGATAGAAGGCGTCAAAGGGGGCACTGCCACGTCTCTCCAGCCTTTTCGGCCTGGTCAGTCCAGTCCGGCAGAGTTCGCCCCTTGTAATTAACATTATCATGCGTCGTATACCAGTTGGTGAACTCTGCGTTGAGGATGACCCTATCTCCCTTTAGCCATTTTGCCTTTCGTAGCTCACTTTCTGGAATGACATCGTGATCTATTAGGCATTGGACCGCCTTCTGCATGGCGGCTCCGTGTAGATCCGCAGGGTCGATTTGGATTTTATCGCGGGAGTCTCCATTGCAAGCCGCTACCCCTAGAGTGATAAGTAGAGTGAACATGGAAGTTAAAACCATGGTTCGTCCACTCATCGCTGCACCTCCATAGCATGCCTGGCGTCTGCTACCCACTCTCCAAGTCTGCGGTCACCGTACACGACTCTCTCATGGGCGTTGTACCAGTTGGTCAGCTCGGCATCAGGGATGATGGCTCCGTCTTTGTACCAAGCTGTATCCGGAGGGAGTTTGACGACTCCAGCACCCACCAGTCCTTGAATGACGGGTATCTTGACGTTTAGGAGGGTCTCCCGGAACTCGTCCTCGCCGACCTTGAGAGCATTTACAGCATTATCGGTGCTTATGGAGTCGTTTGCGGGTGGCTGTGCCATAGCGACGAAGACCTGGGAAGTGGTTCCCTTGCCGAATGCGTCCGAGAAGCTCAACGCGCCGTAACCGCCGGACACGATTGACAATAACGTTTTTAGTCGCTGTGCCTTCTGGTCCCTAAGCTGGGCACCCTCGAAATTCAGGTCTTTCTCGACTGTCGCGATCATACCGTTGAGACCGCCCATTTGCCGTAAATAGTTCTGCCCGGGATTACGGATTGACGCGGCCACGCTGGCGCTGATCCTGGCCTCCATCTTTCCCTGGAAGGAGCCGAGGTCCTTCGGGTCGTGCAGAGCCTGCTTGAGGAACGCTTTCAACTTGGTGTGGTTGACGTAGGCGGCCCATGGAGCATCTGGCTGATCGTTAAGCGGGAGAACTTTGTTCCCGTAACCCTCAACAGATGCGGCGAGGTCGGGGAGGTAGCGGTCGGCGGCGTGGATGAGGGATTGGCGGATCGGGTGGGGAAGGACTTCGCCGGGATGGAGCTTGGCGAACTCGGCGGTGGCCTGCACGATGTTGACCACCGACCAGGCCGATTCCTTGGCGTCCTCGGTGGCGCCTCGTTCGGCAGACACGGCCGCCTTGATAAAGCCGGCGGGGTGTGCGCTCATATCGACCTGGAGGGGCCCCCTGCGGGGCGTGTCCGTGCTGTAGCCGTCATATCCCAGCGTGCGCCAGTCGTCGCTCACCAGCATCTTGGCGTACTTCAACCCACTGGCCTGGTCGCCGAGCACATGCCGGGCCGCCACACCGTTCTCGGCGGCACGGTCGAGCACGGCCACCACGGGATCGAAGTCGGCGAGGGCCTGCTGATCGCCGCTGTGAACGGGCAGGGCTCTGTCGGCCGGCCCGACCTGTGTCTTACCGGCCGCGCGGGCATCGAGCATGGAACGGGTGACCTCGGCGAGGAGCCGATGGTCCCAGGACTTGCCGTCGGGGCCGTACTTGAAGAGCATGCCGGTCGACCAGGGGTCGGAGTTCTTGGTGATCGCCGCCCTGGTCTGCGCGGACAGCACTGGCCCGCTGTCCTTGCCGGTGCCCGTCCGCATCCGGCTCGCCGCGGCGAGTGAGGCGCCCAGCGCCTGTAGGAGGTTCACGCTGTCCGCGCTGGGCAACGAGCCCCCGGGGCCCTCGTACAGGGTGGAAGCGGCCCTGAGTGCCGCCGCGCCACCCTCCGCCCAGAAGGTCGCGAGATAGTCCTTGTCGCCGAGGTGTTCGGTGATGCGCTGCGCCAACTGTGTTAATCGCGCGGATTGGGACGGTTGGGCCACGCCGGGACGCGCCTTCTCCGACCCGTCGGAGGCGGCGTCGAGGACGTCGTTCAGCGCCTGCACGTCCTGTACGGCCTGGGTGCCGCTCTGCCCGGTGGCGGCCCAGTCGAGATCCAGATATCTCGGCGGCAGACCGGTGAGCACCCACTCCCCCTGGGGTCTGAGCGTCGCCGGATCCCAGCCTTTCTGGTTGGCCAGGTCACGCGCCCGTGCCGTACGCGCCCTCATGTCTCGGGCGTCGTCCATCGCCGCTTCGGTCAGCCGGGTCAGCGGGGCGAAGCCGACCTCGCTGCCCCACTGCTGCATCGTCTGCCGGATCAGCGGTCCATTGCGCGACAGCACCTCGTGCAGCCGATGCAGGCGCTTTGTCAGTTCCTCAAGGTTGGCGGGATTGACTCCGACGAAATCGTCCACGACATCCCTCCTCGGCGTACGGCACCATGCGGCGTGCGAGCGAGTACGGTCGTATGCCTGCTTTGCACCGGATCGTCTTGGGTGACGGCACGACGATTCCCCCAGCGATGCGATCGACGCCCCCATCAAGGCTAAGCAGACATAGTCAGATAGACCATGGTTACTCACTGTGAAAAGAGAAATTACCGGATATCGAATTAGCGACCGCTGGGAACTATCAGCACGCTTGTCCAATTCGATGCTCGGGCGCGAAGGACGGGAGGGACGCGAGGGCGAACGTAGCGAAGGTCAAGAGTGACCGCGTCCTGGCCATTGACGCTGCCCCTGGCGTGGCAAGTCGACGAGCCGCCCTGCCTGAACGCTGTAGACCACGATCGGCAGGATCAGGGCGGCCTGCTGGGCTTGCTCACCACACAGACGAGGAGACGCGACAGACGAGGAGACGCGCTGGCGCTTGATCGTCGAGTCTCTGGAGGAGTACCTGCATGAGCCGCCGGAGACGCGGTTGCGCCTACTTTCCGCAGAGCTCTCCAGCATCGGAGACTCTCGCTGGTATTTCTTTCATCGGCGCTCGCCGAGCATCTCGCCGCCCAAGAGGGTCAGGCGGGTCCTACCCGAGCTGAGATACGGTGCCTACGCCAGTTCTGGTTCTCGTTCAACAGCCCAGCAACTCGCGTTGACGCTTTCGTCCACGCGCCGATTGCGGTCAGCCGAGCCACTCGATCCGGAGGATATGCACGAGACGGTGTTCGTCGAGGACGAGGTACACGGCCAGCCCGAATCCGCCAAATGCCTGCGTGAGGATGTTGGCTTTCGGACTGTCTGGATTAAGCGGCTCACCGTTCCACGGTTCCATCTCAAGCGCGGTCCGCAACTCGAGGAAAGGGTTGATCGCCTCTGTCGGAAGGACTCGGCCTGCTGCCGGGCCAAGGGGTCGAGATCGACGGCGTACACCTAATGTCCCGCCGCTAATGTCCCGCCGCGATTCTGCGACGAAGCCGAGCCTCGGCCTCGTCCCAGGTGTCCCCTCCGGTAGGTTCGCCCAGCACCGCCCGGCGCTGGATCTCCTCAGCTTGTTCAAGCATGTGCCGGTAGGCGACGGGATCGGCTCTGAGAACCGCACGCCGCCACCAGCTCTCCACGCACTTGTGCAGGGGCGTCAGGTCTAGATCGTCCGCTGCCGTCCGCAGGGCCTCGCGATACTGCTGGTCGAATGCTTCGAGATCCTCCATGGGAAGCGCATCGCGGATGGCACGCGGGCTGCGATCGTTTCGCAGCGCTGCGCGAATCTGCTGTGGCGTGCGCCCGCCGCTGTGTGGAATCACGTTCTATCGCACCCCACGCAACGGATGCGGTCGAGTGCGCTGAGGGGGGCCAGGCCGTACGCGTAGAAGTCGACGGCGTCGGCTCCCGCCTCCTCGGCCGCCCGGACCTTGGCGTCCAGTTGTTCCGCAGAGTCGGTGTCCGGGACACCGGGACGCAGCACCGCGCGCAGCTCCGGGTTCTTGCCGATCGACCGGCGGTAGGCCGCGAGGTCCTCGGCCACCCGCTGCGGGTCCCTCGCGTAGGCGGGCATGGCGAACGACGGCACGAGGTCGCCCAGGGCCACCAGGTCCACCCCGAGCTGCCAGGCGTCGTGGGCGGCGAGCCCGGCCGGGGGCAGCCCGTCGGCATATCCCTTCCAGGCCCCGGTGGCGTCCAGGAACGTCAGCTCGGCGCCCTCGGCGGTCACCGCCGCTGACACCTCGGCGACCAGTGACGTGACGCTCTCCGATCGCGCCCTGGCGTAGGCCACGACCTCCGGACCGGCGTACGCCGTGAGGGCGGCCCGGGTGACCTCGCCCTCGGCCGGAGGGTCTCCGTCCAGCACGCCGGCGACGATCCTGCCGCATTCCTCCCTGGCCACCTCGGCCTTCACGCCGAGATCGGTCGCCCGGCGCATGCAGTGGTGGCAGAAGCACAGGCCGAACAGGAACGCGTCCATCGGGCCGAGATCGACGAAGCAGCGCTCGTGCTGACATCCGCGCGAGAACGTGCCGAAGTGCAGCGCCTCGGCCACGACCGAGTCCACCCCTTGGCGGGCCACCGCGCGGGCGAGCGCGACGGCGTACGCCCGGACGTCGGGATGGGAGGGGCACAGGTCGGCCGGCGAACCCCGGTCGCCGAAGCAGTTGCGCACGGTGACGTCGAGATCGGCCAGGCCCAGCGTGGCGTTGTGCAGGAACACCGTCCAGCCGTTCAGCTTGAGCCCACGATCGTCGCAGGCCCGGCGCAGTTCGGCGAGCGGCCGGTCCCCGGCTCCCGGTTGAACGGGCGGGACGAGCCGCAGCCCGGCGAACACGTCCTCAGGCGGAGGGAAGTGCACCCCGTCCCGGCGCAGCGTGAGCCGGGACGCCCCGTGCGGGGTGACGTCCCGCGCCTGCCGGGAGGCCGCCGCCACGGTCACCCCCCGCAGGCCGTACGCGACGACGCGGTCCAGGACCTGGTCCACGCCCTCGCCTTGGAAGTCCTCGACGAAGGCGTACAACGCGCCGTCCATGCTCACCGCTCCTCGGGAAGGCTCGGAGGATCAGAAGTATGTGGAGATCACGTCGACCACGACGTAATCGTCGTCGACCACCGGGATGACCCGCCACTTGTCGAACGCGGTGCACGGATGCGACACGCCGAAGCCGATCAGATCCCCCGGCCGCAGCCCCTCCCCGCCCTCGCCGTCCCACACCACCTGGGCGTGCTGGTCCCAGACCTTGACGACCTTCAGCGAATCCGGCTCCGGCCCAAGGGAATCAGGCCCAACAGAATCAGGCCCGCTGGAATCAGGCTCGACGGAATCCGGCCCGCCCGAATCCGGCCAGGCCGGGCCGCGCCGTACGGCACGGGCGACCGGAAGGTCCAGATCGTAGGGAACGTCCCGCTTGCCCACCCCGACGAACGCCAGGCCCGGTTCGGGCACCGAGAGCACCTGCGCCCACACCTCCAGCGCGGGCCGCAACCCGGGCTCCGCTCCGGTGGCCGACCCGATCCGGTTGTACGGCGTGTGCTCCCGGTAGAAGCCGTCGTCGTGGGCGATGTAGGCGCCGCTTCTGAGGATGGCGAGCGCGTCCAGCCCCGACTCGGCCAGCGGCCGGGTCAGCGGGGTCAGCTCGGCGGCGACGAGGTCGAACCAGGAGCTTCCCCCCGCCGAGACCACCATCCGGCCCGTCACGTACGGCGCCACCGCCTCGGCGGCCTGGCGGAACTCCCGCAGGAAGGCGCGCACGCCGTCCGCCCCCGGCTGGGTGCCCTCGTAGCAGGCGACCCCGGCGAGCTCGACTCCACGGGCGTCGCGCACGGCCTCAGCCACCTCCAGCAGCGCGGCGATGCCTCGGCAGCCCGTCCGGCCGTCCTCGTGGCCGAGCTCGACGAGCACCCGGAACGGCACGGCGCCGGCGGCCTCGTCGAGGATGCGCACGCCTTCGACGGAGTCCACGTAGCAGAGGAACTCGAAGTGCTCGATCTCCCGGGCCAGCAGACGCAGCGCCGCCACGTCGTAGATCTCGTTGGCGAGCAGCACCCGCGGCACGCCGAACCTCCGGCAGGCCAGCACCTGTGCGGCCGTCGCCGCGGTGATCCCCCACGCGCCGGCGTCGAGTTGGGCCCGGAAGAGCTCGGGCGACATCGTGGTCTTGCCGTGCGGGGCGAGAGCGAGGCCGTGCTCCGCGGCGAACCGGGCCAGCGCGGCGAGGTTGTGCTCCAGCGCCGGCCTCTTGGCCACCATGACCGGCCAGGTGAACGCGCCGCCGAACAGCGAGGGTTCCGCGGCGGCGAACTCCGCCGCGGTGGCCGCGTCATCGGGCCGCAGAAAGCCGCGGGTGCTCCAGTCGATGACGATTTCGGGGTGCTCGAGGCGGCCCGCGAAACTCACCTCGTCCCCCTCATCGTCGTCCCTCATAGGCGGCAGGCCGACACGGCCACCTCGCTGGATCGTACTGGACCGGTCAAGCCATGCCGTATCGGGCAGGACCATTATGAGACCGGACCCATGTGATCGCCGGATCAGCGGTCGGGGCAGGCGACGCCTTCGGAGGTGGCGGCAGGGCGCAGCGGGCGCCGTTCGAGCACGTCACGCGCCTGTTCACGGGCGAGGTTCCAGCCGTTCCACGGGTCCGGATGAGACAGGCCGTTGCCGGCGACGACCTCGCGCAGCACGCAGCTTCGATGCGGCTCGGGCAGCCTGTCCAGGGCCGGTACGGCCTCGGCCCCCAGGTCGCCCAGGTAACGGTGATCCAGGCGGTCGACGCCGCGTACGACCAACTGGCTCTCGGCCACCCTCGCATCCGGATTCCAGATCGCGAAGAAGAGCATCGCGGCCCCGGTGAGCAGCACCAGGCTCCGGGGGAACCAGCCCGCGCCGCGCCGCGACAGCCGTACCGCACCCGCGACCAGGACGAGCACGAACACCGCGGCGAGCCACCAGATCGTGGCCCACACCAGCGCCCGGAGCCGGGACAGTCCGTAGGCGTCGATGTAGAGGTCGAGGCGGTGCACCGCGGAGGCCAGGATGACCAGCGTGAACGCGCACAGCAGCCCGAGCAGCACGGCGAGGGTCCACCGGTCCCCTCTGCCGCCCAGCCGGAGCAGCAGGGCCGCGGCGGCCACGATGCCCAGCACGAAGACGCTGACCGTGACGAGTTCGAAGAAACCCGACCTGGCGTACTCCGCATAGGTCAGGCCGGCCGTCGACAGCACCCGCCTGTTGCCCCCGAACAACACGGCGACCTGCACGGTCACGAACGAGGCGAACAGCAGGTTGAGCCCGACCAGCGGGATCATCCACAGCGTCCTGCCGACGGAGATCTTCAGGTCGGGGCCGTCCGGCTCGGCGATCGGTCGGAGCGCCACCAGGACGGCCGCCGCTGCGAGAGCCGCGAAGACCACGAACACGAAGGCACGGAAAGGCAGGCTCTCCGCCCACTCGGGAGTCCTGAGCAGGT
Organism: Sphaerimonospora mesophila; assembly: GCF_001417795.1. NCBI lineage: Bacteria > Bacillati > Actinomycetota > Actinomycetes > Streptosporangiales > Streptosporangiaceae > Sphaerimonospora > Sphaerimonospora mesophila. The sequence goes on from NZ_BCBX01000030.1 coordinate 584,584, forward strand.
CGGACACGAAGGCCGAGAACACCGCGTCGGCCGACATGAACAGCAGCCCGAAAACGCCGAGCAGGACCACGGTGACGATCACGCTCACCACCACCGGCAGCATCCTCCGGTGGCGCAGCAGCCGCCGGGTCGGCCCCGACAGGAACCACGGCAGCGGGAACAGCGCGACGACGACCGACAGACCCCCCTTGATCACACCCAGCCAGTTCGCCCCACCGCCCGACAGCGCGAGCGCCGCGACGCCGAACCCGGCGAGCAGCATCGGCCCGACCAGCCAGTCGGCGTCGCGGAACAGCGCCACCGCCACCAGGGCGTACGCCAGCAGGCCGAAGGCGACCGTCCACGGCGTGAGGCGCTCCCGCCGACGGCGTAGCACGATCGGGAGCGCGGCCCCGCCCAGGACGACCGCCGTCAGCACCAACCCCAGCCCCAGCGGGGCGTACGGCACGGCCACCGCGGCCACGAGACCGACCACGGCCGCGACGGGGAGCAACCCCCTCGGCGCGTCCGGCAGCTCCGGCCTGGGGAACAGCGGCGGCGGAACGTAGGCGACTTGCACGTGCTGAACAGGCTGTGCGGGTTGCATGGGCTGTGCGGGCTGCATGGGATGCATGAGCCGGCGATCCCCTCTCGTGTCGGTCGTGTCGACGGATCTCCCGCCCGGGTCGTGGCGAGAGACGGAGCGGCCTGTTGATGCGGAGCGGCCCGTGGAAACGGGGTGGCCTGTGGAAACGGGGTGGCCTGTGGAAACGGAGCGGCCCGTGGAAACGGAGCGGCCCGTGGAAACGGAGCGGCCCGTGGAAACGGAGCGGCCCGTGGAAAGGGGGTGGCCTGTGGAAGCGGAGGCAGGGCGGTAGGCAGGGGCGGGACGCTGCTTCGCTCCGGACGACGAGCCCGTGGCCGCTCCGATCACGGCACCGGCGCAGGACAGCAGCAACATCGCGATGGGTCCGGCCACTCCGCCCAGGAAGAGCTGCAGGAAGAGCGCGGTGAACAGCCCGATGCCGAAGCCGACGAACATGCCGATCCCCGCGCCGAGCGCCGCCCTCGCCGTCACCGCCGCCGCTCGACGCCGCTCCGCAGCGCCGATCGCCCCTTGGAACTCGAACCGGCCCGCCTCGAACCCGTCGGGAGTGGGCGCGGACGCCTCGGCCGAGTCGGGGTCGGATGTCCCTGGCTCTTCCACATGGGCGGCGGGCCCGGTTTCGAACCCGCTCACGGGTCCCGGGACGGCGGCAGCGGGGACGGGCTCGCTCACGCGGTCCGGTACGGGCGCCCCGCCGAGCACCACCGACCCGGCCGGAAGCGTGACGACCATCCGGCAACCCCGCGGTCTCCGACGGCCGGCCGCCACCGGATCGGCTGCCGTGATCGAGCCGCCGTGCAGTTCGACGATCTCCTTGGCGATGGCGAGCCCGAGACCGGCGCCGCCCGAGTCGGCCGCCCGGCCCGAGTCGAGCCGGGAGAAACGCTCGAAGATCCGGGTCCGGTCCTCGGGCGGGATGCCCGGACCCGTGTCGGTCACGGCGATCTCCAGTCCCGGCCCGGTGAGACGCGCCTCCAGCCGCACCATCCCCTCCGCCGGGCTGTGCCGTACGGCGTTGTCGAGCAGGTTGGCGAGGACCTGCGCGAGCAGGTCGGGGTCGGCGCGCACGGTCAGCCCCGGCCGGACCTCGCTCACCACCGTGACCTCGTCCCGGCCGAATCCCGCCTCCAAGGTGGCCTGACGGCACAGCGACGCGAGGTCGATCGGCTCGGGCTCGATCAGCCGGGCGCCGGAGTCGAGCCGCGACAGGTCCAGCAGTTGGGTCACGAGGCGGCCGAGCCGCTGCGTCTGGGCCAGCGCCGTACCGAGCGTGTCCATATCGGGCGGTGAGACGCCGTCCACGACGTTCTCCAGCACCGCCTGCAGGCCGGTGATCGGGGTCCGCAGCTCATGGCTGACGTTGGCGACCAGCTCACGCCGCTGCCGGTCGACCTCGCCGAGGTCCGCGGCCATCGCGTTGAACGCGCGGGCCAGTTCCCCCACCTCGTCCCTGGACGTCGCCGACACGCGCATGCCGTACCTGCCCTTGGCGATCGTCTGCGTGGCGGCGGCCATCTCGCGCAGCGGTCTGGTCATCCCCCGGGCGAGCAACTGCACCATGATCAGTGCGAGCACCACCGCGATGGCGATCCTGACGTCCCGCGACAGGCCGTAATCGATGCCGACCTCGTTCACCACGAACGCCGTCACCACGGCGAGCACGATGACGATGCCGAGCTTGACCTTGATCCGGCCGAGGAAATCCAGCGGCCTCATCGCCCGCACCCCCGCTCACGTGCGGGCGAGCGCGTACCCGACACCGTGCACCGTACGGACGACCTCGGGGCCGAGCTTGCGACGCAGGGCGCGGACATGGCTGTCGACGGTCCTCGTCGCGGCCGCCTCGGAGAAGCCCCAGATGTCGGACAGCAGCCGTTCCCGCTCGAACACCTGGCCCGGGCGCTCCGCCATCCGCCGGAGCAGGTCGAACTCGGTCCGCGTGAGCTGCGCCTCGACGCCGTGCACGAAGACCCGCCGCTCCGCCGTGTTGATCTCAACGGCGCCGACACGGATCACCCCGTCTCCCCTGGCCAGCAGGCCGGCCCGCTCCACCCGCCGCAGCAGCGCGCGGATGCGCGCCACGAGTTCGCGCATGCTGAACGGCTTGGTGATGTAGTCGTCGGCCCCCACCCCCAGGCCGACGAGCACATCGGTCTCCTCACCGAGGGCGGTCAGCATGAGCACCGGGACCGGGCGGGCGGCCTGCATCCGGCGGCAGACCTCCAGCCCGTCCAGGCCGGGCAGCAGCCGGTCGAGGATCACGACATCGGGATCGGCCTCGGCATAGGTCGCGAGCGCCCCCGCTCCGTCGTTCGCGACCAGCACCTCGAAACCCTCGGCCACCAGGCGCTCCCGTACGGCTCTGGCGATCGTCTCGTCGTCCTCGACCACGAGGACTCGGCGCTGCTGGGGAGTGACCATGCCGGAATCGTAGGACGGCCTTGTGCAGACCCGTCGCGTCGTTATGTGAAGATCTGGTGCATCCCGTCAGAGGGGGCCGATCCTACGAAATCCGCAGCTGTGGGTGGGCGTTTCGGTCCCTGGTTAGGGGTAGCCCGAATATGACCGGAGACCCCGAACACGACCAGGGAGGAGGCGCCCAATGGACCGCCAGACCAGGCCGGAAACGATGCGGGAGAACGACGTCATCGATCTTCTGCTCCGGCAGCATTCCCTCATCAGGGATCTGTTCGACGAGGTCGACAGGTGCCGGGGAGAAGAGCGGAAGGAGGCGTTCAGCCGACTCGTCCGCCTGCTCGCCGTTCACGAGACGGCCGAGGAGGAGATCGTCCATCCCTATGCGCGGCGCAAGCTGGTCGGCGGCGACGCGATCGTCGACAGTCGACTGCAGGAGGAAGAAGAGGCGAAGGAGATGCTCAGCCGCCTCGACGACATGGACGTGACGACGCCCCAGTTCACCCAGGAACTGGAGCGGCTCCGGGCCGCCGTGTTCGCCCACGCCGCCGCCGAGGAACGCTATGAGTTCGCCGAGTTGAAGGCGGCGACCAGTGAGGCCGAGCGTAAGGCGATGGCCGTGGGGGTCAAGGCCGCCGAGGCGATGGCACCCACTCACCCGCACCCGGGCGGCCCCGAGTCCGCGACCGGGAACATCCTGCTCGGGCCGCCGCTCGCCATGATGGACCGGGCACGCGACGTGATCCGCAAGGCGATGGGCAAGTCCGAGTCCGGCGAAGGCTGAAAAACGTGCGACATCCACGCGGCACGGCCGCGGCCCGGCCGGGGGGTCGCAGGCCGTGCCCGAGGGGTGCCGGATGAGGGTTCCCGAGGCAGCGCCGTACGGCTGCCGTACGGTGCCGGACACGCCCTAGGAACTCGGCGACGGGTCCGTACGTTCTCCTGGCGACGCAGCAGAGAACACGAAAGGCCGGACGATGTCGCCACTCGGAAAGTACTACGTGGGTGCGGGAATTGTGGCCGTGCTCGCCATCCTCCTGCCGATCCCCTCGCTCCTGACCTGGCTGATCGTGCTCGGCGTGCTGGGCGCTCCGGTCGTCGCGTACTTCATGCTCGACGAGTCGCAGCGCAAGCGGCTTCGCCGCATCCGTCGCCGCCAGATCGGCGGCTGAAGGAGATCAGCCGTCGTAGGACGGCGCTGAAGGACGGCCGTTGAACGCCGGCGGCTGAAGGCCGCTACACCGCCGCGGCCGCGAGCTGCTTGCGGACGCGGTCGGTGGCCTTCCGCTCCATGACGAACGACAGGAACGGGATCGTCCCCGAGAGCAGCACGAGCAGCAGGTAGCCGAAGCCCCACCGAGCCTTGAGCCCGAGGTTGAACGCGGCCACCAGATAGACCATGTACAGGAAGCCGTGGGCCTGGCCCACGATCATCACCGCGGTGGGGCTGTCGAATCCGTACTTCGCGACCATCGCCACACAGAGCGCGAGCAGCATCACGCCGACGATGTACGCCATCACACGGTAGAACTTGAGCGCGGAAGCCACTTGATCATTTACCTCTGCTGGAAGTCGTTCATCACACGATATCCGCACCGTCAGCCGGTCCCCCCGGCGCCGCCGGTGTCGCCCGTTCCCCGGATGTCGCCGGCGTCTCCGGTGTGACCGATGTCTCCGGCGTCTCCTGGGCGGTGCCGGTACGTGCCGCACGGGCGGCGCGTACGTCGTCGCGCACGAAGTGGAACCACATGTAGACCGCGAAGAGCGCGAAGACCCACCATTGGACCGCGTAGGCGAGATTGCGCCAGGTGAGCCCCACGCCCTCGGTCGGCGGCTGCACGACGACGTGCTTGGCCTGGGAGGCCGGCTCCTGTGCTGTCGCGACGACGAAGCCGTCGCGCAGCGGAGCGTCGGTCCACACGTTGATGAGTTCCCCGGTGGACACGGTGGCCACCTGCCCCGCGGGCAGCGTCTGCGACGATCGCTGCACGGCGTTGGTCGGCTCGGCCGGGCGGAGCCGACCGCTGACCGTGACGGTGCCCGCCGGTACGGCGACCGCCGGGTCCTCGGGCGAGGAGACCCAGCCGCGTACCACGGCGACGAGCGTGCCGTCCGCCAGCCGCAGCGGGGTGAGCAGCCAGAACCCCCGGCCCTTGGCCGCCCGTCCCCCGGGGGCCGAAACGTCGGCCATCCGGTCGGCCACCAGGAGTTGGCCGGACGCGTCGTAGGTGCCGGTGGCGGTGACCTGCCTGCCCACCGCATCCGCCGGGATGTGCCGGCCCGCCTGGGTCAACTCGGTGACGGCGACCGGCGCCGGATCCGCGGCGAGTATGGGTTTGCCCGATGCCTCGAAGACGCCGAGCTGCCAGCGCCCGAGCATGGTGAAGGACACGAGCACCCCGATCACCAGCAGGTGCAGGGCCACCAGCCGGGGAGCGAGCAGGGTACGCAACATGGATAACACGCTATCCGCCGATGGCATCGGTCCCGCACACGGCGGAAAATCCGACAAATCGCTTCGTCGGGCTTCCGGGTGTCGCTAGAGTTGCGCCCATGTCCGACCCTCACATTGACCCGGCCGGCAACACTCAGGCGTTCCGCGCCTTCGCACAGCAGCAGGACGCGGCGGCCGCGCGGGAGCAGCCGTCCCGGTTGCCGATATGGATCGCCGGCGGTGTGCTGCTCCTGGTGGTGCTCGCCGTGGTGGTGTACCTCCTGCTCAGCTGATCTCCAGCCGCACCGACCGCCGGGGACCGGCCGCCGACGACCGCACCCGTCGGCGGCTTTGCCGTACCCTCAGACGGTCTCGGTGCCCGCCGACTCGCCCCTCGACTTCAGTGCCCCTCGGCGCCTGCGAGTGTGTCGACGGCCCCAATGCCCGTCGGCGGATCCGTGGGCCTGTCGTGTCGGTGGGTTCTCGAGGCCCGTCGGTGGATCCAAGCACTGTCGGCGGTCCTCAGCGCGTCCTGAGCACGAGAGCGCTGCCGCCCCCGCGCCGGGAGGGCTCGGCCACCGCCTGGATCTTCCCGCCGCCGAGGAACTCCAGCCCGGTCGCCGCGCCGATCTCCCCGGCGGGCGGGCCTGGGACCGGGGCGAGGGTGTGACCCAGAGCGGTGAGCGCCGCGCCGTACGTCTCGGCGAACGCGGGCTCGGCCTGCGTGGTGGCGGTGTTGCGCTGAGAGGCGCGGGGAGCCGCGATCGCCTGGGGCAGCGACATGCCGAAGTCGAACCGGTTGACCAGGATCTGGAGCACGGTCGTGATGATCGTCGCACCGCCGGGCGAGCCGACCGCCAGCAGCGGCCTGCCGTCCTTGAGCACGATCGTGGGCGCCATCGACGAGCGGGGACGCTTGCCCGGCGCGGGCAGGTTGGGGTCGCCGGGCGCGGGACCGAATGTGAAGTCGGTCAGCTCGTTGTTGAGCAGGAACCCGCGGCCGGGCACCACGATGCCGCTGCCACCCGTCTGCTCGATCGTGATGTTGTACGCCGCGACGTTGCCCCATCTGTCGGCGACCACGAGATGGGTCGTCTCGGGCCCCTCCGCCTTCTCCTCACCGGACTTCCCCTCGCTGGATGAGGAGCCCTGGGATTGCGCGGGAGACGACTGTACGGGAGGCGTCTGTACGGGAGACGGCGGCGTGGCACTCGGGGACATGGCAGTCGGGAACACAGGGCAGGCGGTGAAGGAGCCGAACGAGCCGGGAGAACCCGGCGCGGCCGGATGCGGCATCGCGACCGGCCCGATCAGGCAGGCGCGTTCCTTGCCGTAGACGTCGGACAGCAGCCCGTCCAGCGGCACGTCCACATGGGCCGGATCACCCACGAACGCGTTGCGGTCGGCGAACGCGAGCCGCGACGCCTCCAGGTATCGGTGCAGCCCCTGGACCTGCGACTCCTGGCTCTTGGGCTCGACGTCCGGCAGCGCCGCCAGGATGTTCAGCGCCTCCCCGACCGTCGATCCGCCCGATGACGGCGGAGCCATGCCGTACACGTCGAGGCCCCTGTAGGTGACCTTCGTGGGCGGCCGCTCGATCGCGCGGTAGGCCGCCAGGTCGGCCGTCTCCATCAGACCCGGGCGGACGAGCCGGGTGGAGCCCGGAGTCACCGGCGGCCGCCTGACCGCGGTCACGATCTCCCTGCCGAGTGCTCCGCCGTACAGCCAGCCCGGCCCGCGCCGGCCCAGTTCGCGGTACGTCCTGGCGAGGTCGGGATTGCGGAAGACCGACCCGACGGCCGGTGGACGGCCGCCCGGCAGGAACAGGGCGGCGGTCGAGGTGAAGTCCTTGAAACGGTCCGCGTTCTGCGCGGTCTGGTCATGGAATGTCTGGTCGACGACGAAGCCCCTCTCGGCCGTCTCGATCGCCGGGCGCAGGGCCCTCCGGAGCGGCATCGTGCCGAACCGGCGCAGCGCGAGATCCCACTGCGCGACGCTGCCCGGCACCCCGACGGACAGGCCACTGGTCACCGCCTCGTCGAACGGGATGCCCTCGAACGTCGTGGCGGTCATCGCCCGCGGCGCGGTCTCCCTGCCGTCGATCGTGGCGACCCTCCGAGTGCGGGCGTCGTAGTAGACGATGAAGCCGCCGCCCGCGAGACCTGCCGAGTACGCCTCGGTCACGCCGAGCGTCGCCGCCGCGGCCACGGCGGCGTCCATCGCGTTGCCGCCCTGACCGAGCACCTTCAGCGCCGCCCTGCTGGCGTCCAGGTCCACGGTCGCCACCGCACCGCCGTAGCCCTCCGCCACCGGCTTCTTGAGATCCGGCCTCCGCTGAGCCCACGCCCCTGCCGGTTCCGTGCCGTACGGCCCACGCGGGGCCCAGGCCGCCGGGACCTCCGCCGCTTCCCTCGCCTCGACCGCCTCCTCTGCCTCCTCTGCCTCCACTGCCTCCGCCGACGAGACCTGTCCCGGGGGAACCAGCGCAGACTGAGGCAATGCCGGCTCGACCAGTGCCAGCTCGACCAGTGCCGACTCAACCGGTGCGGACTCAACCGGTGCCGATGAGACCGGCGCCGGCGAAAGCGATGCCGGCGGGGCCATCGGGCCGACGAGTGTGACCAACCCCAGCGACGCGACCACGGCACTTCTCATGCAACGACCTCCAGAGCATCCGCTTCCAGATCCGCCCCCACAACGTTCGCCGCCCCAGCACCGATCTCCGCAGCGTCCGCCTCCATCACGACGTCCACCTCCATCAAGCTGTCCGCCTCCGCCACGGCTCCACTTGCACTGCGACTCCACCCCCATCACAACATTGATTACTTCAGCATGACTCACAATGTCATGATCTGTACGGAAATCTCTGAGTATGGCGGCTGAGGATTCCGGCTTGCGCGTTCACACTTCGCGCCGAGCGCCTCCCGACCTCACAGCCTTACTCCGCGGCCGACCTTTCCCGGAGCCACAGCCCTGCTCGTAGACCAACAACCCTGCTCGGGGCCCATAACCCTGCTCGGCGCCCACAGCCTTGGTCCAGGAAGCACAGCCTTGGTTTAGGAAGCACAGCCTTGGTTTAGGAAGCACACCCTTGGTCCAGGAAGCACACCCTTGGTCCAGGAAGCACAGCCTTGCCCCGGGGCCACAATCTTGTTCTCGGGGTCACAACTTGTTCTCGGGGTCACAACCTTGTTCCGGCCCATGACCTTGTCCCAGAGGCCAGGACCTCGTCCTGGCCCGACGGCCACATGCGGAGATCGACGGCCATGCCCCGACATGTCAACTCCGATGCCGATTCCGATGCCGGTTCCGATGCAGGCTCGGCTGCCGACCCGCCATACTCCTGGCGGCGTACCGGGTCGTGCCACCCTCGGCGGATGCCATGACATGGCGCGATGGCCTAGCGTGCGGGTGTGCACTCCCGTTCCGCCCGATTTAGTGTGAAAGATCTGGCTTTGTCGGCCGTCATCGGCGTGTTCCAGGTCGTCGGCTCGAGGAGTGCCCAACCCAACCAACTCGAGGCCCCAGACCTGGGCCGCCTGCCGCTGGACTGGCGTGGTTACGCACTGCTGCTGGTGGGACCGCTCGCGATCGCGGTGCGCCGCCGTTTCCCGGCGTCCGGGCTGCTCGCCACGATGGCGGCGACCTCCACATATCTCGTGTTGGGGGGTTCCTACGGGCCGGTGTTCATCAGTCCAGTGATCATGATCTTCAGTGCGATCCTCTACGGACAGCGGCTGGCGGCATGGCTCATCTCGGCGGGCTTCTTCCTGTTCGTGGTCGTGTACGCCACCTGGCTCATCCCCGAACCCCTTGGGCTCTTCCACCACAGCGCGGTCGCGGCATATCTACTCCTCACATTGACGATCGCCGAGTTCACCCGCAGCAGACGCGAACGCCTTGCCGAGCGGAAGCGAGTGGCGGAGGAGGAGACCAGGCGGCAGGCCAGCGAGGAACGGCTGAGCATGGCCCGAGAGCTACACGACGTGCTCGCACACAACATCTCGCTGATCCACGTCCAGGCGTCCACCGCGCTGCACCTCCTCGATGACCATCCCGAGCAGGCGCGTACGGCTCTGGCCACGATCAAACAGGCGTCCAAAGACGTGCTCACCGAGATGCGCGGGGTGATCGGCCTGCTGCGGGACGGCGCGCCACGCTCCCCCACGGCGGGGATGAGCCGCCTGCGGGAGCTCATAGAGCGCAGCGGCCTCGACGTGACGCTGAAGGTGGTCGGAGACGCCAGGCCGCTACCCACCGGGATCGATCGGGCCGGTTATCGGATCGTGCAGGAGTCGCTGACCAATGTGACCCGGCATGTCCCTGGCTCGGCCGTGGACATCCAGGTGACGTACGGCTCCCGCGAACTGACCGTCATCATCGATGACGACGGCACCGGCCGGGATTCCGACGCCACGGCCAAGGATCCCGACGCCACGGCCACCGGCGGGGGCAACGGCATCCCCGGGATGCGCGAGCGAGCCGCCGCCCTGGGCGGATCGCTCTCAGCCGGCCCCCGACCTGATGGCGGCTTCCGCGTGATCGCCGTCCTCCCCCTCTCAGACCTCACGCTCTCACCTGCCTCCGGTGCTCCCACCTCCCCCGTTCCGCCGGCCGGTATTCCAGCCTCTGACACTCCAGCATCCGGTACCCCGGCATCCGATACCCCGGCATCCGATACCCCGGCAGGAGCCGCCGATCAGGTGGAGTCAGTCAAGGAGCACAATTGATCACAATTCTGCTAGCCGACGATCAAGCACTTGTACGAGCCGGTTTCCGTGCCCTGCTGGACGCCCAGGACGGAATGACAGTGGTCGCCGAAGCCGGCGAAGGCGCGGAAGCCGTACGACTGGTCCGGGAGCTCAACCCCGATGTCGTGCTGATGGACATCCGTATGCCGGGCATGGACGGCCTGACCGCCACCCGCCGGATCGGCGAGGATCCCCGGGCCGCCGACACGAAGATAATCATGCTCACCACGTTCGAGCTGGACGAGTACGTCTTCGAGGCCCTGCGTGGCGGCGCGAGCGGCTTTCTTGTCAAGGACACTGAACCCGCCGAACTGATCCAGGCGGTCCGCGTAGTGGCCTCGGGCGACGCCCTGCTGTCCCCCAGCGTCACGCGCCGGCTGATCGCCGAGTACGCCGCCAAGGCCAAGGAGCCCGGGATCGCCCCCTGCCTCGATCTGCTGACCGAACGGGAGCGCGAGGTTCTCACGCTCGTGGGCGGCGGCATGACCAACGATGAGATCGCCGCCGAGCTCCACATGTCGCCTGCGACGGCCAAGACCCACGTGAGCCGCACGATGATGAAACTCCAGGCCCGCGACCGTGCCCAGCTCGTCGTCATCGCCTACGAATCCGGCCTGGTCAGGCCCGGCTGGCTCTGATTGATACCCGACCGCTCTAGTCCCGGTATCTGAGCACGCACCTCGTGCCCGACAGGACACCCGGCACAGGAAAATCCCGTGCTGAATGGCTGCACTGAAAAGCCGACGAACAACCGGCGGAAGACCAATGGAAGACCGACGGAAGAACCGACAAGAGACCTGCCGGAAGAACCGCCGCAAGACGGTCAGAAGGGAGGGATGTCGTGGTCAGGATAGAGAAAGGACTTGGGGCCGAGGGCGTCGGAAGCTTCGCTTTCCAGAGAGCCATGCCCCGGTGATTCTCGACCCACCGATCCCGGTCTTACCGTCAGGCCTTCGGCCGGGGTTTCATCGGCCATGATCGGCTCGGTGTCCTGAGGCAGGCGGTCGGGTGGCGCCTTGGGCCAGTTTCGCGGCTGCGGATCGGGCAGGGGGACCATGATCGGAGGGAGCCGGACCGGGTAGACGTGCCCGAGCGGGCTGGTCCAGACGGTGAGACCCGGCTCGGGCCTGGTCACCCGCCAGCCGCCCTCATGCTTGGCGCGATGGTCGTGCCGGCAGGCCAACTCCAGATTGTCCGCACAGGTGGGGCCGGCCAAGGACCAGTCGACGATATGGTCCTGGTCGGTCTTGGTGGCGGGCACGCGGCAGCCGGGCCAAGAACACACGCGGCCACGGATTTGGACATAACGCCGCAAGACGGCATCAGCCCTCCGGCGACCGGTCCCACCATCCGGATCACCGCGACCATCCCCACCGCGACCATCCCCACCGTGCTCTGGAGCACCACGACCGGCCCCACCACGATCTGGATCACCACGACCAGCCCCACCACGATCTGGAGCACCACGACCAGCCCCACCACGATCTGGAGCACCACGACCGGCCTCGCCCCGTCCTGGATCACCACGTCGTGGATCACCATGAGTGATCTCATCGCGATCGAGATCACCCTCAGTGGCTTCCCCACCGTCAAGCCCGCAGCCATCTCCATGATCGGGACCACCGCCACAGCCACAGCCACAGCCACAGCCACAGCCACAGCCACAGCCACGATCATGGTCATTCCCAGGATCAAGGCCACGATCGCGGTCACGGTCAAGACCAGGACCGGGACCGGGATTGGGATCGGGACCGCCGTCACGCTCGGATTCAGGACACGAACCATGATCCCCACAGCGATCGGGATCGGGCTTGGAATCGAGACCGGGCTTGGAATCGGGGCCGGGGCCAGAGGCGGGGGCGGGAGCGGAGCCAGGATGCCCGCCGTGATCACCGGCGGGTGTGAGGACCGCGCCGTGGTCGTGTCCATCGTGGTCCAGGTGGCGGCGGGTCTGCCGGAGCAGATCGGCCAGAAGGTTCGACCAGTCGCCCGCGCCGGCGGGCCGGCCCGTCAGTTCGTACAGGTGCGTCCAGGAGATCTGCAGTTCGACGATCCCACCCCGGCGCCTGTCACGGGCCGGGGGCACATCATCGGCCGGGCGGGCGTCTGCTGCCGGGCGGGCCTGACCCGCTGAGGAGGTGACCGGTCGCGCGCGGTGGCGGGTGATCCCGGCATGCAACAGCCGGCCGTCGTCACCGCACACGGCAAACCGCCACTCCCCCGGCAGCATCCGGGCCACGATCCAACGGGCCAGGTCCGCATGCACAAACCCCCAGCCGGGCACGTGAGCGGGATGCTCATCACGCCCCAGCAGAGTCATCACCCCGACACGGATCTCACCGAGCGCCCACCCCCGGCCCGCCCGCGCCGGCTCCTCCCCGGCCGGATCGGCCCCCGCGGTGAGTCCGGCCCTGCCCAGCGCGCCCCGGCCGTGACCGCTGCTGCCATCGCGACCGTCACGATCAGCGCCATCACCGTCAAGGCCGCCCCCCATACCGTCCCCACCATCACCATGACGCTCATCGCCGGCACCAGGACCAGGACCGGGAAGGCGATCACCGCCAGCACCAGCACCGGCACCAGCACCGGGACCAGCACCGGAATCGGAGCAGGAATCAGGACAAGCACCAGGACCGGCATCAGCACCAGAATCAGCGCCAGGACCGCGATCAGGTCCGGAAACAGGGCCACGACCGGCACCGGCACCGGCACCAGGACTAGGACCACAGTCGGGACCGGGACCAGCGTCAGGGCCGGGACCGGTGTCAGGCCCGAAAGAAGGGCCAGGCCCGGAATCGGGACCGACGTCCGGGCCGGAATCGAGGCCACGATCGGGAACGGGAACAGCATCAAGATCAGGACCGGAATTAGGGCCGGGACCGGACTCGGGTCCGGGACCGGAATCGGGGTCGGGACCGGAATCGGGGTCGGGACCGGAATCGGGTCCGGGACCGGAATCGGGTCCGGGACCGGAATCGGGGTCGGGACCGGAATC
>NZ_BCBX01000030.1:598555-921894 GCF_001417795.1 Sphaerimonospora mesophila
GAACCAGGCCCGGGTATGACACACCTGCCGGTAGGCCGCCTTCAACACCTCCACCGTGTCGAACCCCGACACCCGCCGCACATCCACCCCGGCCAGCACCACCGCCAGCTCCGCCCCCGGCACCGCCCCGGCCATCCCCTCCGGCAGCGGCACCGGCACCCCGCCCCCACCATCCAGCCACCCCGCCCAAACCCCACTCCCGACCCCGCCATCCCCCACACCATCGCCACCAGAACCGCAACCACCATCCGGAACACGACCGCCACCAAAACCCTGGCCGTCAGGAGCGCCACCAGAATCGGCAGCGGCATCAGAATCGGGATCGGCATCAGAATCGGGAGCGGCATCAGGACCGGGATCGGCATCGGGACCGGAAGGGCCACCGTCCCCATCCACGCACAGCTCATTCACACCCCGCGCGCCCACACCGGCAGTGTTACGACCGCCAGAACCGACACCGGTGACACCCCCACCGACCCCGCCCTCACCACGACCGGCACCGGCACCAGCACCGGCAGCCGCAACAGCAGGAGCAGGAGCAGGAGCAGAAGCAGAAACAGGCACCGGGGCGTCCCCCACCGGCACGACCGAAAGACACAGCACCGGCGACTCACCGGGCGAGACCGGCTCACACAACGGAACGGCCACCACGGACACCCCCTCACCGAGACGAAAGCAACGTCCACCCCGATCACACGACCGGGACTCCCCATGACAGGAAACGGCTACCTCAGCACTCGGCGAATGGCCCCACAACGGCCCGCCAGCAAAACTCACCCTCAACGTCTGCCCCAACCCTACCTCGAACACACCATCGAACACAACCCCTCACACTCCGCAATCACCCCTGGTAGCCCAACCGTTAGCTTCGACAGCGGAGACCGAACGGTCGTCGACCATCGCTCGGAGCACAACCGGCTTGAACGGATGCCCATCGGACGCCCGCAAGTGACGGATCTCCGAACGCGCGGGTGTTCACGCCGCGTCGGGAGCGAGTGCTCCCCACCAACACGACGACAACGGTGGGGTGACCGCTCAGCCCACTCCCCACCCCAGCTCCGCCGCCGAGGGCTCCCCCGCCGGTCGCTTCGAAGAGGGGCTCCCTCGCCGGATGGTCGCTTCGAGTTTCTTCCGCGGCCATGGCCCATCTCCCTCTCTCTGTTCCTCCTGGCCGGCCGTTGGAGCCCTTCCGGCGAAAGGTGGACGCGGTAAGTTCCGGCGTCTGAAGACCCAAGTGGAATCGAGCGGAAAATCAACTTGAGTCTCCAGCTACTGGAAGGTGGAGGCTGTTGGACGTGAACGACCGCGGCGAACCGCTCACCATCGGGCAGCTCGCGCGGCGGACCGGCGTGCCGGTCCGCACCATCCGTTTCTGGTCCGACATCGGCCTGATTCCGCCGACCGAACGTACGGCCGGGGGCTACCGGCTGTACGACGCCGAAGCGGTGGCGCGGCTGGACCTGATCCGTACGCTGCGCGAGCTGGGTCTCGACCTGCCCACGGTCAAGCGGGTGCTGGCCAGACAGGCCACCGTGGCAGAGGTCGCGCGCGCACACGTCGCCGCCCTGGACGCGGAGATCCGCATCCTCCGGGCGCGCCGAGCGGTGTTGCGGTCGGTCGCGGAACGCGCAAGCACCACCGAGGAGATGAGGCTCATGCACGAACTGGCTCGACTTTCGGCGGCGGAACGACGGCAGATCATCGATGAGTTCGTCGACGAGGTCTTCGCCGACACCGATCCGGAGGCGCCCGGCGCGGCCATCGCGGACCGTATGCGCCGGCTGCCACCGGAGCTGCCCGACGATCCCACGGCAGAGCAGGTGGACGCCTGGATGGAACTCGCCGAACTCGTCGCCGACCCCGACTTCCGGCGGCGCGCACGTGAGATGGCGGTCGCGGGGGCGGACACCGGCACGAACGGTACGGACACCGACACGCACGACACGCGCACCGACACGCACGGCACGGACACCGGCGCGAACAGCCCTGAAGAGCAGCCCTACGACCCTGCGGCAGTTCTCGATCAGGTTCGTACGGCCATGGCCGCGGGTATCGCTCCCGACTCGGCTCGTGGGCGAGAGGTGCTGGACCGCTTGGTCGATCCGAACCTGTCCGCAGACGAGCGCGTACGGCTCGCAGACCAGGTGGAGCGGTTCACCGACCGCCGGGTGGAGCGTTATTGGCAGTTGCTGGGCGTGATCAACGGGACACCCCCGTTCGAACCGAGCGTGCCCGCTTTCGAGTGGTTCATCGCCGCCCTCCGCGCGCACGGTCGCGGCGGTGCATGAGCGGACAGCTCGAGACACCCGCTGACCTGCCCCCCGGTAGGCGGCTCCGGCGGGCCTGTCACCGTCGAGAATGAGTCGCCTGCCGGGGAGCCAGGCAAATGTTACTGGTCGCTCCCGATTGGCCACGTTACGTTGCGAACATGGATCCGGCTGCCCTGTTCGCCGGCGGAGTCGCCGCGGGTCTCGCCGCCGGCACCGCATCATGCACGGCCGTACAGGGCGGCCTGCTCATCGGCCTGGTCGGCCCATCTCGGCACAGGACCGCGACGCCCCCCTGCCGCCATCCCACCGACACCGAACCCGACACGACCTGTAAAACCGACATCAACCATAAAACCGGCACATGTCCGGCCACCACGGATCGGATGCTCTCCGGCGGATCGAGACGCGACCTGACCGTGGTTGGGGTGTTCCTGTCGGCGAGACTGCTGTCCCATCTCGCCGCCGGCGCGCTGCTCGGCCTGGTGGGCTCGGCCGTACAGATCGGTCCGCGGGCCAGGGCCGTGTTCCTCGTCGCCGCCGGGATCGCGGTGCTCGCCTTCGCCGTACGCCTGCTCTTCGCGGGCAGACGCCCCTCGGGATGCGCGTCACACGGATCGGCACACGGATCGGCACACGGATCGGCTGACGGCTCGGCTGACGGTTCCACACGCGGTTCCGCACACGGCTCGGCAGACAGGTCCGCACGCGGTTCTGCACGCGGTTCTGCACGCGGTTCTGCACACGGCTCGGCAGACGGCTCGGCAGACGGTTCCACACAAGGTTCGGCACAAGGTTCGGCACACGATTGTGCACATCGTTCTGCACGCGTGACGCGCGGGGCGACGAAACCGGGAGAACCAGCGGGGGTCCTCCGGGCCATCGCCCTCGGGCTCGCCACGATCCTCGTTCCCTGCGGGGTGACGATCAGCATGGAGATCGTGGCGGTCTCCACGGGAAGCGCCCTGGGCGGCGCGGCGGTTCTCGGGGGGTTCGCCGTCGGAACGGTGCCCGCCTTCGCCGCGCTGGGACTGCTGCTGCGCCGGGTCGCCGGGAGGCGGCCGGGCCCGCTGACCATGCTGGCCGGTGTCGCCGCCCTCGCGGCCGGAATCTTCACGGTCGGGTCGGGGCTCCGGCTGGGCGGATGGCTGCCCGATCTCGGCCCGGCCGCCGCATCCGCCACGTTCGCCCGCCAGGGACCCGACGGCGTCCAGCACCTCACGATCTGGGCGACCGCCGACGGGTTCCGCCCCGGCGTCGTCCGTGCCGTCGCGGACCGCCCGACCGAGATCGTGTTCCGCTCCCACGACAACCACGGCTGCACTCGCACGCTCTCCATCGACGGCCGTGACCTGGTGCTGCCCGTCACCGGCCGGCAGTCGGTACGGCTCGAGCCACGCGAACCGGGGCGGCTTCGCTACGCCTGCGGCATGGGGATGTATGTCGGTTTCATCGCGTTCGAGAAGATTCCTGCGGGCCAAAGGACTTTGAAATAACGCTCCGTGACGACCGGATTACATGTCACGCTGTCTCCCATGACTTTCGTGGGAACCACCGAGGCCGCTCCGGCACAGCCGGACATCCGGCTCCGGGGCATCCAGGTCCCGGAAGCATCCCGGGGCGTACGCCCCGCCCCGAACGCGTCCCGGAGGGTACGGCCCCTGGACCCGGTCGAGGAGTCCCTGCTCGCCGCGGCCCAGGGCGGCGACCCGGACGCGGCCCACCGCCTCGGCCGCCGGTGCGCCGAGCGTGGAGACCGGTGGGCGGCCAGGCACTGGTGGGAGCGGGCCGCCCGGGTGGGGAACGTCGACAGCGCCTTCAACCTGGGGGTCTGGCACCAGCGGCATGGGACGCCGGAGGAGGCGATCGGCTGGTACGAGAAGGCGGCCGGGACCGGTGACGCCGAGGCCGCGGTCAAACTGGCCGTCCTCCTGCTGGACCGGCGGGGCGACGTGCCGGCCGCACGGCGCTGGCTCGAGATGGCGGCGGAGAACGGCGCGGCCGGAGCGGCCCGGCGGCTCGCGCTGCTGAGCGAGGACGAGGGGCAGCTCACCGGTGCCCGCCACTGGCACACGAAGGCGGCGCTGGAGGGCGACCTGCGGTCCGCACACGACCTCGGGGTCCTCGGTTACGCGGCGGGCGACGAGGCCGAGGCGGGTCACTGGTGGGAGTACGCCGCCCGGGGCGGCCACGCCGAGGGCGCCTACCATCTGGGCCTGTTGATGCAGGCGATGGGCAACGACGATCGCGCGGAAGAGTCCTATCGGCTCGCGATCAGGGCCCGGGCGGATCACCCCGGCGCCGCCTGCCGCCTCGGCGGGCTCACCCTGGCCAGGAGGGACCTCTCCGCCGCGCGGACGTACTTCGAACTGGCCGCGCGCACCGGGCACGTCGAGGGCCAGCGCCTGACGGGCCTCGTCTGCGTGGAGATGGGCGAACGGGCGGCGGCCGGCTACTGGCTCGGCCTGGCCGCCGCCGCGGACGATCCCGATGCCGCCTACAACCTGGGCCTGCTGCTGGTCTCCGAGCATGGCGACCTCATGGGCGCGCGGCACTGGTTCCGGATGGCCGCAGCGCGCGGGCACCGCCGGGCCGCCGCCGAGCTGCGCGATGTGCTGGCCCGCTCACACGACTGCCCCCACGGGGAGCAACCGTTGCTGTATCCGCCCGCGCCGTACTGGGACCGGCCGGTCAAGCCGGACCAGTCGGCCCGCGCGGAGCTTGCGGTGCTCGCCGCCGGCCGGCGGGGTGCGCCCGCGCCCGGCGAGCATGACCTGATCGAGATCATCGGCACGTGGGATCTCGTCATCCGGGGGCTGCCGGAACAGGCTGACCCGATCCGCCGCCTGGCCGAGACCAGCGGCCTGCACACCACCGCGATCGAGCACCTCTGCTCGGTGCGGGCGACCCTGCTGCATCCGGGCACGGCGCCCTGGCCGACCCCGGCCGAGGTCGCGCACGTCCTGGTGACCGCGCGCGACCTGCGCCGGGGACTCGGCCTCCGCTAGACGGGCGAGTCCCGGCCATGGACGCCCCGGGGACACGACGACCTGGAGGGGTCGGTCAAGTGATCGTCGGCCAAGGTGGCAGGGAGCGGAGCGGGAGGGGGCGAGGACCGCATGCCGGGCCCCGCTCGGCGGGGCCCGGCAGCGGACCGGAGCTCCCTCCCGGCGCAGCGACCGGAACCGATAAGCGGCCGAGACCCCTCAGCGGTGTCCGTCGCCCGATCGATGCGCTAAGCGGCGAGGACCACGTCGGCCGGTGTGAACTCCAGCCTGTGCGCCACCGCGACCGGCTCGTTGGTCACCACCCCGGCATGGGTGTTGAGCCCGAGCCGGAGCGCGGGGTCGGCGAGCAGCGCGTCGCGCCAGCCGTGATCGGCCAGTCTCAGCACGTACGGCAGCGTCGCGTTGGTCAGGGCGTACGTGGAGGTGTTGGGGACGGAACCCGGCATGTTGGCGACACAGTAGAAGACGGCGCCGTGCACCGGGAAGGTCGGCTGGTCGTGGGTGGTGGGGTGGGAGTCCTCGAAGCAGCCGCCCTGGTCGATCGCGATGTCGACGAAAACGGCGCCCGGCCTCATCCGGGAGACCAGCTCGTCGGAGACGAGCGTCGGAGCCTTGGCCCCTGGAATGAGCACGGCGCCGACGACCAGATCAGCCTCGAGCACGGCCCGCTCTATGGCGTAGGAGGTCGACACGAGCGTCTTCATGCGGCCCTGGTAGATGGCGTCGATGTGCCGCAGTCTGTCGATGTTGACGTCGAGGATCGTGACCTCGGCGCCCATCCCTACGGCGACCTGGGCCGCGTTGAACCCGGAGACGCCGGCGCCGATGACGACGACCTTGGCCGGGGAGACGCCGGGCACCCCACCCGGCAGCACTCCGCGGCCTCCGTTGACGCGCATGAGGTTGTACGCGCCGACCTGCGGGGCGAGACGGCCCGCCACCTCCGACATCGGGGCGAGCAGCGGCAGCGTGCCGCCGGCCTGCACGGTTTCGTACGCGATGGCGGTGGTCCCGGCCGACAGCAGCGCGTCGGTGCAAGGGCGGGACGCCGCGAGGTGGAGGTAGGTGAACAGCACCTGGTTCTCGCGGAGCCGGTGATACTCCTCGGCCACCGGCTCCTTGACCTTGAGAACCAGCTCGGCCTCGGCCCAGACGCTGTCGGCGTTCTCCTCGATCTCGGCTCCGGCGGCCAGGTACTCCTCGTCGGTTATGTGGGATCCGAGTCCCGCGCCCTTCTGGACGCTGACGGAATGGCCCCTGCGGACTAGCTCGTGGACGCCTGCGGGTGTCGCGGCGACCCGGTTCTCGTGGCTCTTGACCTCGGTAGGCACACCGATCTTCATGGAAAGGGTCCTTTCACACGGTGCTCGGCAAAGTCCGCGCGCCGGTAGGCGCAGCCGTACGAGGGTAAACCGTCAGAGGCGGGTCCAGGCCTCGGTGAGAACGGAACGGAGAATCGACTCGATCTCGTCGAACTCCTTGGGCCCGCAGATCAGTGGCGGGGCGAGCTGGACGACCGGGTCGCCCCGGTCGTCGGCGCGGCAGTAGAGCCCGGCGTCGTACAACGCCTTGGACAGGAAGCCGCGCAGCAGCCGCTCGGACTCCTCCTCGTTGAACGTCTGCTTGGTTGACTTGTCCTTGACCAGTTCGATGCCGTAGAAGTAGCCCGACCCGCGGACGTCGCCGACGATCGGCAGGTCGCGCAGCCTCTCCAGCGTGGCGCGGAAGACCGGCTCGTTGGCGGTCACGTGGCCGAGCAGATCCTCACGCTCGAAGATGTCGAGGTTCGCCAGGGCCACCGCGGACGACACCGGGTGACCGCCGAACGTGTACCCGTGCGCGAAGACCGTCGTGCCGTGCCGGAACGGCTCGAACAGCCGGTCTGAGACGATCATGGCGCCGATCGGCGCGTATCCGCTGGTCAGTCCCTTGGCACAGGTGATGATGTCCGGCACGTAGTCGAACTTCTGCCCGCCGAACATCGTGCCGAGCCGGCCGAACGCGCAGATGACCTCGTCGGAGACCAGCAGCACGTCGTAGGCGTCGCAGATCTCCCGCAGCCGCTGGAAGTATCCGGGCGGCGGCGGGAAGCATCCCCCGGAGTTCTGCACTGGCTCGACGAAGACGGCGGCCACGGTGTCCGGGCCCTCCATCTCGATGGCCTTGCCGACCTGGTCGGCCGCCCAGCGGCCGAACGCCTCGGCGTCCTTTTCCAGACCGTCGAAACCCGAGATCTCGTCGGCCCGGTAGAGGTTGGTGTTGGGCGCCTTGACCGCACCGGGCACCAGCGGCTCGAAGTCCTGCTTGAGTCCGGGGATGCCGGTGATGGACAGCGCGCCCTGGGTGGTGCCGTGGTAGGCGATGGACCTGCTGACCACCTTGGTCTTCAGCGGCTTGCCGCGAAGCTTGAAGTACTGCTTGGCGAGCTTCCACGCCGATTCCACGGCCTCGCCGCCACCGGTGGTGAAGAAGACCCGGTTGAGGTCGCCGGGGGTGAGCCCGGCCAGCCTCTCGGCCAGCTCCGCCGCCTTGGGATGCGCGTAGGACCACAGCGGGAAGAACGCGAGCTCCTGGGCCTGCTTCGCGGCGGCCTCGGCGAGCTCGACGCGGCCGTGGCCGACCTGGACCACGAACAGACCCGCCAGACCGTCGAGGTAACGCTTGCCGTTGATGTCGTAGACGTACGCGCCCTCACCTCGGACGATCATCGGCACGTCCGACCCGTCGTAAGCGCCGTGACGGGTGAAGTGCATCCAGAGATTGTCCTGCGCGGCCTTAAGAACGCGGGTCATCGCAACCTTCCCTATGTGATCGGTGCTCTACCCAGTTTGCCCGTCTTGCAAGGTTTTGCCAAGTGATTACGTGGCGTCATTGTGAAAACACCTCGGAATCCGCGATGTCGTCCTGCAACGACAACGAAATCCGTCAACATTGATCTACACACGATCCACCGGCGGCCACCCGCATCCGGGGCCGGTCTCCCGAGGTCCACGTGGTGTGATCCAATGGGTTGGACCGCCAGGCGGCACATGATCGAACACCACCCACCTCCGGAGAGACGCCGTGACACCTGAGGAGATCGAAGCAGCGGTCGACGCGGGAATGCCGCAGACGGTCGAGGATCTCGAACGGCTCGTCGCCATCCCGTCCGTCGCATTTCCCGGCCACCCGGAGGCCCCGGTCCTCGAGGCGGCGGCGCTGACCGAACAGCTGCTGCGCTCGACCGGCCTCCCGCACGTCCGGCAGATCCCGATCGAGGGCAGCTTCCCCGCCGTCTACGGCGAGGCCCCGGCCCCGCCCGGGGCGCCCACCGTGCTGCTCTACGCGCACTACGACGTGCAGCCCGCCGGTGATCCGGCGCTGTGGAAGACGCCGCCGTTCGAGCCGACCAGGATCGACGGTGTGCTGTACGGCAGAGGCGCCGCCGACGACAAGAGCGGCGTGATCACCCACGTGGCGGCGCTGCGCGCCTTCCAGGGCCGGTTCCCGGTCGGCGTCAAGGTCATCATCGAGGGCCAGGAGGAGTACGCCGGGGAGCAGCTGGAGCACTTCATCGAGACCGATCCCGAGCTGGTGCGCGCCGACGCGATGGTCATCGCCGACGTGGGCAACCCGTACATCGGCGACCCCACGCTGACGACGTCGCTGCGCGGCATGGCGGCGTTCACCGTCGAGGTCAGAACGCTGGCCGAGTCGGTCCACAGCGGCGCGTTCGGCGGCGCCGCCCCCGACGCGCTCGCCGCGCTCATGCGCATGCTCACCGCGATGCACGACGAAGCCGGCGACGTGTGCGTGCCCGGCCTGGCCCGCGGCACCTTCCCCGGCCAGGGCTCCTCGGAGGAGGAACTGCGCGCCACGGCCGGCGTGCTCGACGGGGTGTCGCTCGTCGGCACGGGCAGCGTGGCCGACCGCCTCTGGGCGTCCTACGCCATCACCGTGACCGGGCTCGACGTGCCCAGCGTGCAGGGCGCGATCAACGCGGTCCAGGCGGTGGCGCGGGCCCGGGTCACGATCCGCGTCCCTCCGTCAGGGGACGCGAAGACCGCGCTCGACGACGTGACCGGTTTCCTCAGGAAGATCGCCCCGTGGGGTGTCCAGGTGTCGTTCGGCGACTTCGCCACGGGCACCGGATTCCGCGCGGGCGCCGGGGGCCCGGCACGCGCCGCCGTCAGCCGTGCGATGGCGCGCGCGTTCGGCCAGGCGCCGCGCGAGGTCGGCCAGGGCGGCTCGATCCCGCTGGTCGCCTCGCTCGCCCGGCTCTTCCCCGAGGCCGAGATCCTCCTCTACGGCGCCGAGGACGACCACGCGTCCATCCACGCGCCCAACGAGCGGGTGGTGCTGGACGAACTGCGGCGCGTCATCACCGCCGAGGCCCTTTTCCTCTCCCAATACGCCGAAGGCTGAGCGCGGTACGCCAAGGGCCGAGCGTCAAGGCCACGCCAGGGGACGGCCGGCCGGCGCAGGGCCCCAACGGCCGGTCCTCAGCGCAGGGCCCCGGAGAAGCCGAGCTCGGCCGAGAGCGACTGGGCGTGCTTGGCCACCGCCCTGGCGAAGGTCTGCAGGTCTTCGTCGCTGATGCGGAAGGACGGCCCGATGATGCTGAGGGCCGCCACGATGGACCCGGTCGAGTCGTGTACGGGTGCGGCGGCGGCCGCCGCCTCCGGCTCGACCGTGGTCCCGCGGGACGTCGTGAAACCGCCGGCGGTGAGCCGCCCCTTCAACGCGGCCCCCACGGCGGTGCCGATCGTGGGGATCGCCCGCCCCGCCCATGTCGCGTGCCGGATGGCGCGGGGGCTCTCCACCTGACGCAGGTAGAGCGCGTGGTCGTCGCCTTCGGGGACGACCAGGTACGCGGTCTCACCGGTGAAGTCGGCGAGATCTCTTAGGTGCGGCTCGGCGACCTTGTAAATCGGCAGGTTGCCGAGGGCGATGGCGCCCGCCTGGAGCATCCGCGGCCCGGCATGGTAGAGGCTGGAGGAGTCCCGCCAGACGAAACCCGACACCTCGAGCGCCTTCAACAGGCGCGCGGTGGTGCTCAGAGCCAGATCGGCCTCTCGTGCCGCGGCGGTGAGAGTTAGGCCGCCAGAACTGGTGGCGACGATGTGAGCGAGGCGAAGCGCACGTTCAACAGTACGTATCGCTGTTGGCTCGGCACTTTCGGACATTTGCCCTCGTCTTTCCCGACAGATGAATCGACCTGGTCACGGGTGACCGCTCACCGCGCCGCCGTCCGGACCCACACGTATCCCGCACCGCTTTCACCAGGCCGAGTCGCCGAGTCGCGCATGCTTCCCGACTGGCAAACATATCAACGTACGCGACCCTCGTCCTATCCCCCGCATACGCCGGTATGCGGGGCTCGAGAACCCGCGGGCGGTGACCCCGGGGTCCTACGGCGAAAGCGGAAAAGCGGGAAAGCCAGAAACCGGGGGGCCTATTTCAGGACTCTCTCCAGGAAAGCCCGGGTGCTGGGATGCTCCGGCTGCGACAGCACCTGACGGGCCGGGCCGTGTTCGACGGCCAGACCGGCGTCGATGAAAACGGCGGTGTCGGCGACCTCGCGGGCGAAGGCGATTTCGTGGGTCACCACGATCATCGTCATACCGTCGGCGGCCAGCTGCCGCATCACCCCGAGGACCTCCCCGACCAACTCCGGGTCCAGCGCCGAGGTGGGCTCATCGAAGAGCATCACCTTCGGGTCCATCGCCAGCGCCCGGGCGATCGCCACGCGCTGCTGCTGTCCGCCGGAAAGCTGGGACGGATACGCCGACGCCCTGTTCGCGAGACCGACACGCTCGAGCATCGCCATGCCCCGCTCCCGCGCCTCCGCCTTGGGCAGCCTGCGCACCCTGACGGGCGCCTCCATGACGTTCTCCAGAGCCGTCATGTGGGCGAACAGGTTGAAGCGCTGGAAGACCATGCCGATCGAACTGCGCTGCCGGGCGATCTCGGCGAATTTCAGGGTGTACAACCGCCGGCCCTTTTCGCGGTAACCCATGAGCTCGCCGTTGACGATGATCCGGCCGGAGTCGAAGCTCTCGAGCAGATTCATGCAGCGCAGCAGCGTCGACTTGCCGGACCCGGACCGGCCGAGCACACAGCAGACCTCGCCGCCGGCCACCTCGAGGTTCACGCCTTTCAGCACCGGCGTCTGGTGAAACGCCTTGGTGAGGTTCACGACCTGGACCGCGGGCGCCGACGTGCTCTCGTTCTCTATGGTGCGCTCCACCCGCAACCCCCTCGTGCAGCCGTTCCTACTGGTTCAATCGCGGTCATCGTCACTCCTTGGCACGGCGTCCCCCGTCCGATCTCTGGTAATGACGTTCGAGGAAGTGCTGACCGACCGACAGCACGGTCGTGACGATCAGGTACCAGAGCGAGGCGGTGATGAGGAGAGGAATGGTCTGGTAGTTCACCGCGTAAATGAGCTGGGCCGAATACAGCAGCTCGGGATAGGCCAGCACGGCCACCATCGCCGACATCTTCAGCATGCCGATCAGCTGGTTCCCGGTGGGCGGGATGATCACCCGCATGGCCTGCGGGAGAACGATGCGCCAGGTCGTGGTCGCGCGCCTCATCCCCAGTGCGTAGGCCGCCTCGGTCTGACCACGTTCCACCGAGCTGATGCCCGACCGCATGATCTCGGCCATGTAGGCCGCCTCGTTCAGGCCCAGCCCCAGGATCGCCGCGGTATAGGGAGAGATCAGGTCGTTGGCGGAGAAGGTGGCGAACTCCACGCCGAACGGCACGCCGATCGACAGCCGGGGGTAGAGCGCGGAGATCGATCCCCAGAACAGCAACTGGACGAAGAGGGGCGTGCCCCGGAAGAGCCAGATGTACGCACTCGCCGTACTGGAGAGCACCGGGTTGCCGGAGAGCCGCATCAGCGCCAGGACCAGCCCTCCGGCGATCCCGATGGTCATGGACACCAGGGTCAGGTTCAGGGTGTTCCCGAGGCCGGCCAGGATGCGGTCGGACAGGAAGTACTCGAAGACCACGTCCCACTGGAACCGCTCGTTGGTCAGCACGGTGTTGACCACCATGGCCGCCACGACCAGGACCAGTGCCGCGGCGACCCAGCGTCCCGGTTTCCTCTCGGGCACGATGATGGGCGCCTCGTCGAAGGGGATCGGGTTCATCTGGGAACGACCACTCGCCTGGTCACTCGCTTGCACCGGCATCGTCTACTCCGCATCCGTCTTCACTCGCCACGGTGCTCAGCCTGCGAGGGGTTCGCCGTTGATGAGCGGGGCGGGAATCGCCGCATCCGACAGGTTCCACTTTTTGAGGATTTCCTGGTAGGTGCCGTCCTCCATGATCGCCTTGAAAGCCTGGGCGAAGGGCTGGAGCAGCCCGCTGTCCTTCGGCAGCGCCATGCCGTGGTAGACCTTCCCGTACGGCACCCCCGACAGCTCGAACTTGCCGTTGGACTGCTGCACCTGCCAGGAGGCGACCGGGGTGTCCGCGATCGAGAGATCGGCGCGGCCGGAGGACAGCGCCATGTTCGCCGCGATCTGGTCGGGGAAGACCTGCACGTCGACCGGCTTCTTGCCGTCCTGCTCGCACTTCTCGCTCTGCTTTTCCGCGTCGGTGTGCTGCACCGTTCCCTTCTGCAGGGCGACGCGCAGCCCGCAGATGTCGTCGAGCGTTTCCGGCCGGTTCGCGGCACCGGCCGGCACGAACATCGAGGAGCCGTCCATGCTGTAGTCGATGAAGTCGACGACCTTACGCCGCTCCTCGGTGTCGTTGATCCACGACATCGCCGCGTCGAACTTCCCGCCGGCGAGCCCCGGGATGATCGAATCGAACGCGGAGTTCATCTCGCGGAGTTCGATGCCGAGTTTCTCCCCCAGCGCGGCCGCCATGTCGGGATCGACCCCGACCATGGTCTTGCCGTCGGTGTCCATCGACGCGATCGGCGGATAGGAGGCATCGCCGGCGACGGTGATGTAGCCGCGTTCACGGACCTCGGCAGGCAGCAGGCCGTTCAGGCCGGAGCCGTCCGCGGCCGCCTGGGCTCCTGACGCGGCAGGCGCGGCGGAGGTCTCCGAGCCGTTGGATCCGCAGCCGGCGAGCAGCGCGGTGACCGCCACCATCGCGACGCCGAGAGCCCGGCGGTTCACCCGCCGACACCGGCCATATTTGTGCGGCACATCCATCTCGCGGTTCTCCCTTCGCGCTGAGCCGTCCCCTTGAACGCGCCCATAGATCTGAAGCTGACCACAGCGAATTCCGGTGATTACGGTCTCTGTGCCGCGACAGGCGCTCGGGCCGGCAGGGCCTCCCCGGCCCCGGCTCCCATACGCCGCGGGTCGCGGCACAGTCACAGATTCCCGATGTACGGCATGCTCTCCCGCCGTGTGGCAAGATGTTAGCCACGCCATAGCCGGATGGCTAGTGCCAGAAAAAAATTAGTTCGGAAGCGGCAAACGGCGGCGCTCGCGCGGAACTGATCGTTGACCAGGCAAAGAACCGATCAACGAGGCGAGACCCCGGCAAAGCCCCGGCGGCGTGATCGCCATAAATCGACCCGATTGACGTCTTCCCAGGGGCCGATGCCATGTGATAGCACTACCACGTGACGGAATCTACTACTGCCTAGTGGAAGTACGATCTTCGCTCGCACCCGACCCCAACCGTTGATGACGAGGAGCCCTGATGGTCCTGGAAGATGTCGAGACATCGACGCGGCGCACCTACGACGCGGTGATCGTCGGCGCCGGGGTCATCGGCGCGGCCATCGCGCTGGCGCTCTCCCGCGCCGGCTGGCGAACGCTCAACATCGACCGGGAAGGGATGCCCGGGCACGGATCGACCAGCGCATCGGCGGGCATCCTCCGCGTTCACGCGTCGTCGCGGGACGCCGTCGTGCTGGCAGCCGAGGCGTTGCCGTACTGGGAGAACTGGGCCGACTTCGTCCGGTTGCCGGCCGGAGAGCGGCTCGCGGTCTTCCAGCGATGCGGTTCGGTGATCTTCGACGACGGGTCCGGCTACGGAGAGCGCGCCGCGGCGACCATGGCGTCGCTGGGCGAGCCGCACGAGCGCTGGACCCCCGAGCAGCTCGCCGAGCGTCTGCCGTTCTTCGACCTGCGCGCCTTCGGCCCGCCCGCCCTGCCCGAGGACGAGGAGTTCGGCCGTGACCCGGACACCTCGATCACCGGAGCCCTGTACACGCCCTCCTCCGGGTTCGTCGCCGACCCGGCGCTCGCGGCGCAGAACCTCATGGCCGCCGCGCGACTCGCCGGCGCCGAGTGCGCCCTGCGCACCACGGTGGTCGAGATCCGCCGGCGGGGCGATCGGGTGATCGGCCTCACCCTCGCGGACGGACGCAGGATCGACACCCCCGTGATCGTCAACGCCGCCGGACCGCACTCCGCGCTGCTCAACCGGATGGCGGGGGTGGAGGAGGGCATGCGGGTGCGCTCCCGCCCGATCAGGCAGGAGCTCCACCAGGTCCCCGCCCCGCCGGGGGTGGACTTCCTCACCCAAGGCCTGCACGTGGTCGACGGTGATCTCGGCATCAACTTCCGCCCCGAGTCGGGCAACACGATCCTCGTCGGCGGCAACGGCGCGGCCTGCGACCCCGTGGTCGAGGTGGCCGATCCCGACCGCCACGATCCCGCCGTCACCCGGTCGGTCTGGGACCGGCACATCCTGCGGCTCGCCCAACGCGTGCCGGACCTGCGGATTCCCTCCCGGCCCACCGGGGTGGCGGGGCTGTACGACATCACCGACGACTGGCAGCCGATCTACGACCGCACCGATCTCGGCGGGTTCTACGTGGCCATCGGCACCAGCGGGAACCAGTTCAAGACCGCGCCGCTCGTCGGGGTGCTGATGGCCGCCCTCATCGACGCGGCGCAGTCAGGCCGGGACCTCGACGACGCCCCCCTGGTCGTCACCGGAGAGCACACCGCTCGCGACATCCACATGTCCACCTACTCACGCCTGCGCCGGTTGGACGACACGCTCGTCACCACCGTCAACGGTTGAGCCGATCAGCACCAGGAAGGAGCCGGCATGTCCGGTGTCAGGGCGGCGCTCGACCACTTCTGGTCCGACGCGCGACCCAAGTCGTTCGTGGCCGGGGAGTGGAGCGCCTCGAGCACCACGTTTCCCGCGTACGACCCGTCGACCGGAGAGGTTCTCGCCGCGGTGCCCGAGGCGTCGCCGGCCGAGGTGGACGCCGCGGTCGAGGCCGCGCGCCAAGCTCAGCCGGCCTGGTCTGCCGCCGGCCTCGAGGCGCGCGCCGACACGCTGGAGCGGGTGGCCGCCGAGTTGCGCGCCCAGGGCGAGAAGCTCGCGCTCCTCGACTCGGTGAACAGCGGCAACCCGCTGTCCGCCGCGCGCCGGGACATCACCCTGGCCCTGCGCTATCTCAAGCGCTGGCCGTCCTACGCGTTCGCGCTGACCGGCCAGGCGACCACGCCGGTCGATGACGCGCTCTCCTACACGCTGCGTACGCCGTACGGCGTGGTCGGCAAGATCATCGCCTTCAACCACCCCACGTTGTTCGCCCTCGGCGGCATGATCTTCCCGCTCCTCGCGGGGAACACCATGGTCATCAAGGCGGCGCCGCAGACCCCGCTCGCGACGCTGGCGATCGGCCGGATCCTGGAGGGCGTCCTGCCCCCGGGAGTGGTCAACATCGTCGCGGGCGGCGCCGGCACAGGGGACGCCCTGGTCACGCACCCCGACGTCAAGCGGATCGCCTTCACCGGCAGCCTGCCGACGGCACTGGCGATCCAGTCCCGTCTTGGGGCACGCGGGCAGATCAAACATCTGACCACGGAGCTCGGCGGCAAGAACGCGATGGTCGTCTTCCCCGACGTCGATCTCGACGCAGCGGTGGACGCGGCCGTGGCCAACATGAGCTTCACCGTCAGCCAGGGCCAGTCCTGTCAGTCCACCTCGCGGCTGCTGCTGCACGAGTCGATCCACGACGCGTTCGTGTCGCGGCTCGCCGACCGGCTGCGCCGGTTGCGCATCGGCCCGGCCTACGACGAGGCCAGCGACATGGGCCCGCTGGTCTCGCGGCACCAGTTGGAGCGCGTGCGCGCGTACATCGCCTCCGGCTGCGAGGAGGGCGCCGAGCTGCTCACCGGCGGCGGCATCCCGGACGGTGTGCCGTCCGGCGGCTACTACCTGGAACCCACCCTCTTCGCCGGGGTGACCCCGGGGATGCGCATCGCCCGGGAGGAGATCTTCGGGCCCGTGGCCGCGGCCATGTCGTGGTCGGACCACGACGAGATGCTGCACCTCGCCAACGACGTCGACCTGGGGCTCAGCGCGGCGGTGTGGTGCCGGGACGTCGACCTGGCCCTGCGGACCGCGCACGAGCTCGAAGCCGGATACGTCTGGGTCAACGACGCCAACCGCCACTTCCTCGGCGCCCCGTTCGGCGGCGTCAAGAACAGCGGGGTCGGCCGGGAGGAATGCATGGACGAGCTGCTCGGCTATTACGAGACCAAGGCCGTGAACGTCCGCGTCCCCCGCCGGCCCGCGAGGACGGAGGGAGGACGATGAACGGCACGGCCGAGGCACCCCGGCGGCTGGTCGTCGGCATGTCCGGCGCCAGCGGCGCGATCTACGGCATCCGCGCGCTGGAGGAGCTCGCCAAGCAGCAGATCGAGACGCACCTGGTGGTGTCGAAGGCGGCGGCGCTCACCATCGCCATGGAGACCCCGATGTCCGTGCGCGAGGTTCGGGGGCTCGCCGCCGAGACTCACGCGATCAACAACGTGGCGGCGCCGGTGTCGAGCGGGTCCTTCCAGACCATGGGCATGCTCATCGCGCCGTGCTCCGTCCGCACCCTCGCGGAGATCGCCACCGGGGTCACCACCACCCTGCTCACCCGCGCGGCCGACGTGGCGCTCAAGGAACGCCGCCGGGTGGTCCTCCTGCTGCGCGAGACCCCGCTGACGCTCACCCACATCCGCAACATGGCCACAGTCACCGAGATGGGCGGCATCATCGCCCTGCCCGCACCGAGCTTCTACACGATGCCGACGACCCTGGACGACATCGTCAACGAGACCGTCGGGCGCGTCCTCGACCTCTTCGGCCTCGACACCGGGCTGGTCCACCGCTGGGAGGGCAAGCCCAGGTCCGTCCACCCCCACGACCCCCGCCCCCATGACTGAGCGACCGCGCCGGACGCGCCGCTCGCCGATCACGCCGGCCGACAACACGACGCCGACCCCACGAAAGGATCGATCATGAGTACCACCGTGCGCATCTCGTCACGGGGAGTCGACCTCGACACGCTCCGGCTGCCGTTCGCCGGACCGGTGCGGGTGGAGGTGGACGAGGACGTCCTCGCCCGCGTCGACCGCGGGCGCGAGGTGATCGACACCGCCATCGCGCGCGGCGACACCATCTACGGGGTGAACACCGGCTTCGGCAAACTCGCCGACCGCAAGATCTCCCCCGACGACCTGCTCGAACTCCAGCGACGCCTGATCATGTCGCACATGACCGGGGTCGGGGAGCTCCTGCCCGACGACGTCGTACGCGCCATGCTGCTGGTCAAGCTCGTCTGCCTGTCGCAGGGGCACTCGGGGGCCCGCCGCGAGATCGTGCAGGCACTGCAGGCCCTGCTCAACGCCGACGTGCTGCCCTGCGTGCCGGCCCAGGGCTCGGTGGGCGCTTCGGGCGACCTCGCCCCCCTGTCGCACATGGCGGCGGTGCTCACCGGCGAGGGCCGGGTCCGCGTGCACGGCCGGGAGACGGACGCCGCCGAGGGGCTGCGCATCGCCGGGGTGGAGCCCATCGTGCTCGGCCCGAAGGAGGGCGTCGCCCTCATCAACGGCACGCAGGCGTCGACGGCGCTCGCGCTGCGTGCGCTCTTCGCCGCCGAGGCCGTCTTCAACGCCGGAGTGGCGGCGGGTGCGCTCAGCCTCGAGGCCGTCGCGGGCCGCCCGGCCGCGCTCGACCCGCGGATCCAGCAGATCAGGCGGCAGCCGGGGCAGATCCGCGTGGCCGCCGCGCTCAGCCGGTTGGTCGACGGCAGCCCGATCCTCGCCAAGGAGTTCCCGGGCCGCCGGCTGCAGGACCCCTACTGCATGCGCTGCCAGCCCCAGGTGATGGGCGCCGCCTTCGACCTGCTGGAGTTCGCCGCCTCCACCCTGCTGCGGGAGGCCAACTCCGTCTCGGACAACCCGCTGATCTTCCCCGACGACGGGGAGGTCCTGTCCGGGGGCAACTTCCACGGCCAGCCGGTGGCGTTCGCGGCCGACATCATCGCGCTGGCGCTGTGCGAGGTCGGTTCGCTGTCGGAACGCCGTACGGCGATGCTCAACGACGCGGGCATGAGCGGGCTCCCCCCGTTCCTCGTGGAGGACGCCGGCCTCAACTGCGGTTACCAGCTCGCGCAGGTGACGTCGGCGGCCCTCGTCGCCGAGAACCGCGCGCTCGCCACGCCGAACAGCGTGGACAGCATTCCGACCTCCGCCGGCCAGGAGGACCACGTCAGCATGGCCACGCACGCCGCGATCCGGGTCCACCGCATGGCGGTGAACGCGTCGTACGTGGTGGCCGTCGAACTGCTGTGCGCCGCGCAGGGCGTCGACCTGCGGGCCAAGGGCGAGGTCGCCCGGGGGACCCGCCCGGTGTACGACCTCGTCCGCGCCAAGGCGCCCTACCTCGACATCGACCGGGTGCTCGCGCCGGAGATGGAGGCGGTCCAGGACCTGGTGCTCGACGGGGCGTTCCTGCCGCACGGCGACGTCCGCTACACCGAGGTGGAGGTCCAGTGAACGCGGACCAGACGGCGCACGCTCCGGCCGACCTCCGCGGCTTCCTGCGTGACCTGGAGGCCGCCGACCCGGGCGCCCTGATCACGGTCGAGCGCGAGGTCGACCCCGAGTTCGAGCTGTCGGCGGTCGTGAAGGCGCTGGAGCCGTACGGCGCGCCCGCCGTGCGCTTCGAGCGGGTGAAGGGCGGCGGGATGCCGGTCGTCGCCGGCCTCTACGGCACGCGTCGGCGGATCGCGCTCGCTCTCGGCAAGGACGTGGGCGAGGTCGTCGGCTTCGCCCTGGACGCGATCAGGCACCCGATCCCGGCCTCCCCCGTCGCCTCCGCACCCGTACACGAGGTGGTGGAGCGAGGCGAGGCCGTCGATCTGACCACGCTGCCCTTCGGCGTGCACTCGCGAGACGACGCGGGCCGCTACATCACCTCGGGCGTGACCCTGGCGCGGGACCAGGAGACGGGCAAGCTCAACACCGGCATGTACCGGATGATGGTGCTCGACCGCAATCACATCAGCGTGAACGCCGCGCCCGATCACGATCTGGGCCGCATCATCAGCCGGGCCGCAGAACGCGGCGAGGACGTGCCCATCGCCATCGTCATCGGGCATCACCCCGCCTACGCCATCGGCTCACAGCTCAAGCACGGCACCGACGTGGACTCCCACGAGGTCACCGGTGCGCTGCTCGGCCGGCCGCTCGACGTCGTGCAGGGCGTCAGCGTCGATCTCCAGGTGCCGGCGTACGCCGAGATCGTGCTGGAGGGCGTCATCCATGCTCGCGACCTCGTCCAGGAGGGGCCCTTCGGGGAGTTCACCTACTACTACGGGGCGGCACGGGCGCCGCGGTGCACCATCACCGCGGTCACCCGGCGTGCCGACGCGCTGTTCAACGACCTGCACCCCACCCATGCCGAGCACCGGTGCCTGTGGCTCTTCCCGGGCCGCGAGGCGCGCCTGCTGGAGGCGGTCAGGGCCTCGGTGCCGACGGTGCGCGACGTACGCATTCCCTTCCACGGCGGCTCGCTCAGTGCTTATATCTCGATCGAGAAGCGGCACGAGGCGGACGGCAGGCAGGCGCTGCTCGCGGCGTTCTCCCGTGACCACTTCCTCAAGCATGTCGTCGTCGTCGACCCGGACGTCGACGTCTTCGACGATCGGGAGGTGCTGTGGGCGCTCAACGTCCGGTTCCAGGCCGATCGGGACCTCGTCCGCCTTGATCACGCGAAGGGCATCAAGATGGATCCCAGCGCCACGCGGCTCGGCTCGGCCGACCGGCCGGACGTGGTGACCGCGAAGCTGGGCTTCGACGCGACCAAGCCCGTGACCACCGCCTTTCCGGAGCGTGCCGACCTCGTGCCGCCCGGCTTCGACCACCTCGACCTCGCCGAATACCTCGACACCGCGACGTCGGCCCGGCTCGGTTCCTTCGCCCGGGTGGCGACGGCCGTCTCCGAGTAAGGGCATTCGATCCGTCTGAATCCCCCCAGCAAGGAAAGGAACTGCGTCATGGAAGGTGCCCGTCCCGTACGTGCCCAGCGGGGCACCGCGCTCACCGCTCGGACCTGGCAGACCGAGGCTCCGCTGCGGATGCTGATGAACAACCTCGACCCGGAGGTCGCCGAGCGTCCGGACGACCTCGTCGTCTACGGCGGCACCGGCCGCGCGGCCCGCGACTGGTCGGCCTACGACGCGATGGTCCGCACCCTGACCACGCTGAAGGACGACGAGACCATGCTGGTGCAGTCCGGCAGGCCGGTCGGCGTGATGCGCACCCACGAGTGGGCCCCCCGGGTGCTCATCGCCAACTCCAACCTCGTCGGCGACTGGGCCAACTGGCCGGAGTTCCGCCGCCTGGAGAACCTCGGGCTCACGATGTACGGCCAGATGACCGCCGGGTCCTGGATCTACATCGGCACCCAGGGCATCCTGCAGGGCACCTACGAGACGTTCGCGGCCGTAGCGGCCAAGCGTTTCGGCGGCACCCTGGCCGGCACGCTGACCGTCACCGGCGGCTGCGGCGGCATGGGCGGCGCCCAGCCGCTCGCGGTCACCCTCAACGCGGGCGTCTGCCTCGTCATCGACGTGGACGCGCAGCGGCTGCACCGCCGGGTCGAGCACCGCTACCTCGACGAGGTCGCCGACACCCTCGACGCCGCGATCGAGCGCTGCCTGGACGCCAAGCGGGAGCGGCGCGCCCTGTCCGTCGGTCTCGTCGGCAACTGCGCGACGGTGCTGCCCGAGCTGCTCCGGCGCGGCGTCGAGGTCGACATCGTGACCGACCAGACGAGCGCCCACGACCCGCTCTCCTATCTCCCCGAGGGCGTCGACGTCGCCGACTGGCACGACTACGCCGCGAGCAAGCCGGAGGAGTTCACCGAGCGGGCGCGTGCGTCGATGGCCAGGCACGTCGAGGCGATGGTCGGCTTCCTGGACGCGGGCGCGGAGGTCTTCGACTACGGCAACTCCATCCGCGACGAGGCCCGGCTCGGCGGCTTCGACCGGGCCTTCGCCTTCCCCGGTTTCGTCCCCGCCTACATCCGGCCGCTCTTCTGCGAGGGCAAGGGCCCGTTCCGGTGGGCCGCGCTGTCGGGCGACCCCAGGGACATCCACGCCACGGACCGGGCGGTCAAGGAGCTGTTCCCCGACAACGACCACCTCCACCGGTGGATCGACGCGGCAGCCGAGCGGGTCGCCTTCCAGGGCCTGCCCGCCCGCATCTGCTGGCTCGGGTACGGCGAACGCGACCGGGCGGGCGTGCGCTTCAACGACATGGTCGCCTCCGGGGAGCTGTCGGCCCCCATCGTCATCGGGCGCGATCACCTGGACTGCGGCAGCGTGGCCTCGCCGTACCGGGAGACCGAGGCGATGGCCGACGGGTCGGACGCGATCGCGGACTGGCCGCTGCTCAACGCCATGATCAACACGGCCTCCGGCGCGACCTGGGTGTCGATCCACCACGGCGGCGGCGTCGGCATCGGGCGCTCCATCCACGCCGGACAGGTCACCGTGGCCGACGGCACCGACCTGGCCCGGGAGAAGATCGAGCGGGTGCTGACCAACGACCCGGGGATGGGCGTCATCCGGCATGTCGACGCACGCTATGACATCGCCGAGCGGGTCGCGACCGAGCGCGGGGTGCGCGTCCCCATGCGGGAGTCCGGCGCGTGACCAGCGGACGGAAGAGCTTCGACACGCTGTGGACGGCGATCGAACCGGTGGGGCGGGACGGCCGCACCGGCGGCTACCGCCGTTTCGCGTGGACGGCCGAGGACGCGACGCTGCGCGAGTGGTTCGCCGGTGAGGCCGCCGCGCGGGGTCTCGACCTCGTCGTCGACCGGGCCGGCAACCAGTGGGCCTGGTGGGGCGACCCCGACGCCGCCCCATCCGGTGGCGTCGTCGTCGGCTCGCACCTCGACTCGGTGCCCGACGGCGGCGCCTACGACGGCCCGCTCGGCGTGGTGTCGGCGTTCGCCGCGCTGGACGCGCTGCGCGCCCGCGGATTCGAGCCCGCCCGGCCGATCGGCGTGGTGAACTTCGTGGACGAGGAGGGCGCCCGCTTCGGGGTGGCCTGCGCCGGTTCGCGGATCATCACCGGCGCGCTGGACGCCGACCGGGCGCGTGGGCTGCGCGACGGCGACGGGATCGCGATGGCGGAGGCGATGGCGCGGGCGGGGCACGACCCCGCCCGGGTCGGTCCCGATCCGGAGGCGCTGCGCCGGGTCGGCGTCTTCGTGGAGTTGCACGTCGAGCAGGGCCGGGGGCTGATCGACCTCGGCCGCCCGGTCGCGGTGGGATCGTCGATCTGGCCGCACGGCCGCTGGCGCCTCGATCTGCTCGGGGAGGCCAACCACGCGGGGACCACGCGGCTCGCGGACCGCCAGGACCCGATGCTCACGCTGGCGTCGGTCATCACCACGGCACGGGCGGCCGCCGCCGCCCACGGCTGCGTGGCCACGATCGGGAAGGTGCACGTCGAGCCGAACGGGGTCAACGCCATCCCCTCGGCCGTGCACGCCTGGCTGGACGCCCGGGGGCCGTACGAACCCGACGTCCGGGCGGTGGTCGGAGAGGTCGCGCGCGCCGCGGGCGAGGCCGTGGCCGTCGAGGAGTCCTTCACGGCCGAGACGGTGTTCTCGGTCGAGCTGCGCGACCGGCTCGCCGCCCTCCTCGATGACGCGCCCGTGCTCGGCACCGGGGCGGGGCACGACGCGGGCATCCTCGCCGCGGCCGGGGTCCCCACGGCGATGCTGTTCGTACGCAACCCGACCGGGGTCTCGCACTCCCCCGCCGAGCACGCCTCGCACGAGGACTGCCTTGCGGGGGTGGCCGCGCTCGCCCGGGTCATCGAGAAACTGGCCGTCGAGGACCCGGCCGTCGAGGACCGGGCGGGAGCAGCCGGATGAGTGCGACGCGCTGGCATGCGCCGTACGCCTGGCTCCCCGGCGGCCTGGCCGGGGACGTCGTCTTCGAGATCGAGGACGGCCGGTTCACGGCCGTCCTCCCCGACACCCCGGGCGGCGCGGCGGGCGCGGCGCGCCGCCTGCCGGGCATCGTGCTGCCCGGCCTGGCCAACGCGCACAGCCACGCCTTCCACCGGGCGCTGCGCGGCCGCACCCACGACCGCGGCGGCGACTTCTGGAGCTGGCGCGAGCGCATGTACGGCGTGGCGCGGCGGCTCGACCCGGACGGCTATCTCGCCCTGGCCCGGGCGACGTACGCGGAGATGGCGCTCGCGGGGATCACCTGCGTCGGCGAGTTCCACTACCTGCATCACGGCCCGGACGGCACGCCGTACGGCGACCGCAACGCCATGGGCGAGGCGCTGCGGCAGGCGGCGGCCGAGGCCGGGATCAGGCTGACGCTGCTCGACACGCTCTATCTCTCCGGCGGCCTGACCCCGGAGGGGCATACGCCGCTGGACGGGCCGCAGCGGAGGTACGGCGACGGCGACGTGGCGGGCTGGGCCGACCGTGTCGCCGAGCTGAAGCCGTCGGCGGGCATGCGCGTCGGGGCCGCGGTGCACTCGGTGCGCGCGGTCCCCCGGGAGGCCCTGGCGGGGGTGCGGGACACCGCGGCCGGGCGGCCGCTGCACGTGCACCTGTCCGAGCAGCCGGCGGAGAACGCCGCGTGCGAGGGCCACTACGGCCTCACCCCCACGGGGCTGCTCGAGGCCGAGGGCCTGCTCGGCCCGATGACGACCGCCGTGCACGCCACCCACCTGACGGAGGCGGACATCGCGGCACTCGGGCGGAGCCGTACGACGGCGTGCCTGTGCCCGACCACGGAACGCGACCTCGCCGACGGCATCGGCCCCGCCCGCGCGCTGCGGGACGCCGGGGCTCCGCTGTCGCTGGGCTCCGACCAGCACGCGGTCATCGACCTGCTGGAGGAGGCACGCGCGCTGGAGATGCACGAGCGGCTGCGCACACTGCGGCGCGGCCGATTCGACCCGGGCGACCTGCTCGGCGCGGCGACCGCCCACGACGGTCTCGGCTGGCCCGACGCGGGCCGGCTGGAGCCGGGCGCCCGGGCCGACCTCGTCGCGGTGCGGCTGGACACCCCGCGTACCGCCGGGATCGCCCCCGAGCAGATCGTCTTCGCCGCCACCGCCGCGGACGTCGACACCGTCGTCGTCGATGGCCGCGTCGTCGTCGCGGCGGGACGGCATGTGCTGGGCGACGTCGCTGCCCTGCTGAAAGCTGCAGTCGAACCATTGTGGGAGACCGGATGACCACCACTCTGCTCACCGGCATCGCCGAACTGGTGACCAACGACCCGTCCGTCGGCGACGGCTCGCCACTCGGCCTGCTCCGGGACGCCGCGCTGGTCGTCGAGGACGGACACGTCGCCTGGGTCGGCCCGGCCTCCCGCGCCCCCGACGCCGACCGGCGGCGCGACCTGGGCGGCCGGGCGGTCATCCCCGGCTTCGTCGACTCCCACGCCCATCTGATCTTCGCCGGAGACCGGGCCGCCGAGTTCGCCGCGCGGATGGCGGGCACCCGGTACGACGGCGGGGGGATCGCCACGACGGTCGCCGCCACCCGGGCCGCGGGCGACGCCGAGCTGCGGGCGTCGCTCGGCGAGCGGATCGCGGAGATGCGCGCGCAGGGCACGACCACGGTCGAGGTCAAGAGCGGGTACGGACTCACCGTCGCCGACGAGGTGCGCGCGCTGCGCCTGGCCGGGGAGGTCACGCCGGAGACGACCTATCTCGGGGCGCACGTCGTGCCCGCCGGGGCGGACCGGGACGACTATGTGCGGCTGGTGACCGGGGAGATGCTCACGGCGTGTGCGCCGCACGCCCGCTGGATCGACGTCTTCTGCGAGCCCGCCAGCCCGCACGCGTTCGACGCGGACGAGGCCGGGGAGATCCTCACGGCCGGGCGGGACGCCGGGCTCGGCCTGCGGGTGCACGGCAACCAGTTGTCGGCCGGGCCGGGTGTGCGGCTCGCCGTCGAGCTCGGCGCCGCGAGCGTCGACCACTGCACGCACCTGACCGACGCCGACGTGGCGGCCCTCGCCGGCGGCGACACGGTGGCGACCCTGCTGCCCGGGGTCGAGTTCTCGACCCGGTCGCCCTATCCCGACGCCCGTCGGCTGCTCGACGCCGGGGTGACGGTCGCACTCGCCACCGACTGCAATCCGGGCTCCTGCTACACCTCGTCGATGCCGCTCGTCGTGGCCCTCGCCGTACGGGAGATGCGGATGACCCCGGCGGAGGCCCTGTGGGCCGCCACGGCGGGTGGCGCCAGGGCGCTGCGCCGGGACGACATCGGGGTCGTGGCGCCCGGCCGCCGGGCCGACCTCGCGGTCCTGGAGGCCCCCAGCCATCTGCACATTCCGTACCGGCCCGGGGTCCCCCTGGCGCACGCTCTCGACGGGCTGAGCTGACGAGGAGGGCCCGGCGGTGGGGGGGAACCGCCGGGCCCTGGTCAGGTCACGCCGTCGACTTCGGCCGGTGGACTACCTGTAGGTGATGTCCGAGCCGGAGTAGAGGCAGTTGACGCCGTCGGCGCCTTCGCCGATCTTGCTGGGCTCGCTGCCCTTCGGCACGCCCTTGTACTTCTCACAGATCACGATCTTGTGGTTCGGGTCGTTCACGATCGTGATGTCGGAGAACCGCGCGGTGTCGCCCCAGTTGGTGTTGATGCCGGCCAGGGCCTTGCCCGGGGAGGTCGCCACGATGTTCGACATCACGACGTGGCGCTGGTAGGAGCTCGAGCAGTTGCCGCAGGCGCGGTAGAGCTTGCCGAAGTCCTGCACCTGGAAGTTCTTGATGACCATCGTGCCGGGGCCGTTGTGCTGGAACACCTTGTCCGAGGCCTTCCTGGCGCCGCCGCCGTCGATGGTCATCGTCTGGGAGGACGAGGAGCCCTTGAGCGTGGCCGCGTCCTCGCCGACGTCCTCCCACCAGACGTTCTGCAGCGTGCAGGTGCCCAGGCAGTGGACGCCGTCGGCGGCCGGTGAGCCGATGACGACGTTCTTCAGCGTGGCGCCGTTGGCCAGCTCGAAGAGCGGGTCCTGGCTCTCGCTCTGGCTGCCGTCACCCATGTCGCCGGAGGCGTAGTAGCGCTTCATGCCGCCGTCGAGGGTCCCCGACACCGAGATCGTGCTGGTGACCGGCTGCTGGCCGTTCGGCGAGGGCCAGCCGGACGGCGGCCCGCTGGTCGGCGTGGGCGTGGGCGTCCTCGTCGGGGTCGGGGTCGGGGTGGATGTGGGCACGGAACCGGCCGGCTGGAGCGTCCAGCTCTTGCTGGTCACGGAGTCGCAGGAGTTCTGCTGGACCGGCGCCCCGGAGGAGCTGGAGCTGTCCTTGATGTTCAGGCACTTGTCGCTGTTCGCGTTGACGACGTGGGAGTCCGTGCGCGCCGCGACGATCTCCCAGGTCTGCGACGAGGCTCCGGTGCAGGACTGCTGCTGTACGGCCTTGCCCGCCGAGGTCGAGGCGTCCTTGACTCCGGCGCACAGGCCGCTGTTCCCGGCCACCAGCCGGAAGCCTCCGCCCTGGGACGAGAGCGTCCACACCTGTGCGGACGAGCCGTCGCAGCCCGACTGCACGAGTTGCACTCCGGTCGAGGTGCTGCCTCCCGGCACGGTCAGGCACAGCCCGCTGTTGGAGTTGACCAGGCGGTAGGCTCCGGGACCCGGCGCCGCCGCGTTCGCCCCGCCGGCGAGACCGGCCGCCACGGTGACGGCCGCGGTGATCGTACCGACCACCCCGGCCAAAGTTCTGCTTCTCCTTCTCAAAGCCGAACTCCTCGCATGTTGGGCAGGACCCCTGACCGGGGTGGCCTGGGCCGTGGGGAGCCGGCCCGCCCTGGTCC
Organism: Sphaerimonospora mesophila; assembly: GCF_001417795.1. Taxonomy (NCBI): domain Bacteria; kingdom Bacillati; phylum Actinomycetota; class Actinomycetes; order Streptosporangiales; family Streptosporangiaceae; genus Sphaerimonospora; species Sphaerimonospora mesophila. The sequence goes on from NZ_BCBX01000030.1 coordinate 625,908, forward strand.
CGCAAGCGATGGTGTTCATGAATATGAACGATATCCATGAACAGGAACACTCGGTAAGTTACGGATCCCGATAAGCCGGGTCAAGCATTCGTCCCCGCCATGGCCGTACGCCCCGGGCGGACCGGGATTTTCCCTCGTAGAAGCCGACCGAGGCCGCCACGACGCCTGAAAGTTTCACAGTCGTGCCCACGACGAGGTGTGCGTCAGGCGGACCGGAGCTCAGCCGAGGTCGCCCCGGGTGGACTCCTCGACCTCGCGCAGGCTCTGCCGGGTGAGCTCCAGCTCCGAGGTGAGGTCTTCGAGCGCCTTCATGCCGCCCTCGGGCCCGGACGAGGTGGCCGCCATCGTGGAGATCTCGACGGCCCGGGCGACCAGGCCCTCCAGGCTGATCGCCCCGGACTCCAGCCGGGCCAGCAGCCGCTGCCGCGCGCCCGACACCCGGTCGTACACCTCCTGCTGCGCCGCCAGCGACGCGATCGACCGGTCGAGCTCACCGGCGACCTCGGCATGGGCCGACCGCCTGGCGCGGGTGAGCCGGTCACGCTCCTGGTGCAGGAACCGCGGGTCGAAGCGGGCGAGCGCGGAGCCGGTCACGGTCGCGTGACCGGCCAGCCGGCGCAGCGTCGCCACCGTGTCGTCCACCTGGGGCCGCATCGCGGCGATCCGGTCGAGCAGGATCTGCCCGCGCATCGAGGCGGTCAGGTCGGCGAAGGTCCCGGCCGCCCGTTCTGCCCGCCGCAGCCATCCCTCCTCCACGCTGCCCCTGGCGATGGGCAACTCCTCCGGTTCTGCACCACCGCCGTCCCCGGTCGACTGCCAGGCCGAGGCGAACGCCTTGACGAGCCAGACGGCGACGCCGACGAAGGCCGCGCCGACCGGATGCACGTTCACGGCCCAGGCGACGCCGCCCGCCGTGGCGCCCAGGAGCAGCGCCCAGGGGTCGCGGAGTTCTGCACTGAAGCGGGACACGTTCGGCTCCGGCTCAGAAGTTGGAGATCACTGCGGTGAACACCTGATCGATGCTGCCCGGCTTGCGTGAATCGTAGGCCGCCGCGTCGGTGGTCTGCGAGATCTGCCGGAGCACCCCGAGATCGGCGTCGGCGCCGTACGCGATCGTGAACATCCGGACCGTTTCCTGCCCGGCCTCCTTGTGCAGCTCGGCGAGGAGGTCGTCCAGGGAGATCGAGTTGTTGTCCTCGTTCCTGCCGTCGGTGAGGAAGACCACCGCGTTGATCGCGTCGTCGCTCTGGCGCTGCAGCACGTGCTCGTAGGACGCGAGCGCCGTGTCGTACAGGCCGGTGCCGCCGTTCGCGATGAGACCGTCGATCCGGCTCTTCAGCCGGCTCTGGTTCCCCCGGCCCATCGGCACCAGCTCGCGGTGGTCCTTGTTGCCGTCCTGCTTGAGGGAGAACATCCACAATCCGACGCTGTCGTTCGGGCCGAACTGCGGCAGCGCGTTGATCGCCGCCTGCTTGGCCAGGTCGAGCTTGGTCTTGCCGGTGCCGGGCACCTCGGCGCCCATGGAACCCGAGACGTCGAGGACCAGCAGCACGTTGGCGGGTTTGCGCAGCTCGGCCCAGCTCTTCAGGACCCGGTCCAGCACCCCCGGCGCCGGCACGCTCAGCGTCGTCGCGGGTTCCTTGGGATCGAGGCCGTTGGCCTTGGTGATCAGCTTGCCCGGCTCGCCCTCGAAGGAGCGGAAGGCGTACTTGCCGAACTCGTCCTGCTGGTCCGGCGATTGCAGATATTTCAGGAAATCGGCGGCGGCAGCCTTCTTGTCGTCCTCCGTCCAGGACAGCACGGCGTACGGATGATCCGAGAAGAGCGTGCCCTCCTTCGGGTAGATCGCCACGAGCGGGACCTTGGGCTTGGCGTGCTTGCCGAGCGTCGCCGGGTCGCCGGTCGGGTTGCCCTGGTTGTAGTCCCACACCGACTTCTCCTCGACGGCGACCGCGGAGACGTACGACATCGCGGCGCCGGAGTCGTCGGCGTTCTGCAGGTTCGACAGGAACGTCAGGGTGGTGTCGCCGTAGTGGACGATCGACCGCTCGACGCCCTTCACGAAGTCACGGGTGCGCCCCGCGCTCACATCACCGTCCGAGAGGTCGCCGGACAGCCCGGTCGCGGCGAAATAGGCGCCGATCGTCGCGTTGAGGCCGGAGGTGGAGAAGTTCGGGTTGGTCTTGCCGAGGCGGAACGCGCCCCACTCGGGGTGGTCGTACTTCGCCCACCCCTTCGGGTCGTTGGCGAGATCCAGCACGTCCGACCAGCCGATCTTCTTGGCCGGCCAGCCGAGCGCCTTCGCCATCGGCTCGGGCATCGCGATCACCAGGGGGGACTTGGCGATCGTCGGGTTCTCCGCGGCGACGAGGCCGGCCCGGTCACCGTCCTCGACCCGCTGCTGGAGCAGGCTGATCCAGCCGGTGCTCGCGGGCGTCCACACATCGGGCCTCGGCCCGTCCACCCGCTTGTCCCAACCGCGGGCCAGCGCCTGCATCGCCTCGCCGGACGCCTTGGAGTTGACCACCACGTCGACGCAGCGGCCGTCCACCTCCCGCCCGCTGTACGCCCCGGCCATCTTGCGGAGAAGCTCGGCCTTCTCACTGGACACGGCCACGGTCAGCGTCACGCCGCCGTCGCCGCAGGCCCGGCGCCCAGCGGCCCCGTCATCACCACCCGCACCGCTCCCGGCGGTTCCACCGGTTCCGCCGAAGAACATCCGTAACCCCACGATGAGCGCGCCCGCAAGGATGATCGCGACGATGAACGGTGCGAAGCTCCGGCGGCGCTTCTGCTGTTGTGGGGGATACATCCGTCCTCCATGGCCAACCCGGGAAAGTGTCAGCACCTATCCCGACGAACGGCGACCCAGGTTAGTTGCCGTTCGTCACAGTTGGCTAACCGCGCCCCTGCTCTTCGGGGGCGCGCAGCGCGGGTCAGGAGCCGAGGGCGTCCACCGTGGCCTGGCAGAAGGCCTTGAGGTCGTCCGGCTTGCGGCTGCTGACCAGCGTGTTCGGGCCGCCGCCGCAGACCACGACCTCTTCGTCCACCCAGTCGGCGCCGGCATTGCGCAGGTCGGTGGCCACGCTCGGCCAGGAGGTCATCCGGCGGCCGCGTACGACATCGGCCTCGATCAGGGTCCACGGCCCGTGACAGATGACCGCGACCGGTTTGCCCGCCTCGAAGAAGCCCTTGACGAACCGTACGGCCGCGTCCTCTGTGCGCAGGTGGTCGGGGTTGGCGACGCCGCCCGGCAGCACCAGGCCGTCGAAGTCGTCGACGGACACCTGGCCGACGGTGGCGTCCACCGGGAAGGTGTCGGCCCGGTCCAGATGGTTGAACGCCTGGATCTCCCCCGGCCTGGTCGAGATCAGACGGGGCGTGCCTCCGGCCTGCTGAACGGCCTTCCACGGCTCGGTGAGCTCGATCTGCTCGGCCCCCTCCGGCGCGACGAGGAACGCGACTGTCCTGCCCTTGAGCATGTCTCCCCCTTCGGCATGTTCATCGTCCGCAGGCGCACTGCCCGGCAAGGGCCGATCTATGCGGCCCCGCGCGAACCGGGCCCCGCGTTTCCGTACGCCACCGTCCGATGTGCCGAGCCCGCGGGTGCCGAGCGCGTCGCGACGTCAGCCGGCTCTTCGGAACTCGGAGCCGTCCCGGCCCGAGGCATCGGCGCAGGCCACGGCGAGCTCGTCGAGGGACAGACCCAGCGCCGCGGCCAGCGCCGCCACCGTGAAGAAGGCCGGCGTGGGCGCGCGGCCGGTCTCGATCTTGCGCAGTGTCTCGGCGGACACCCCGGCCGCCGCGGCGACCTCGACCATGCTGCGCTCACCGCGAGCCTGCCTGAGCAGGGCGCCGAACCGTTCTCCCCGCTGTCGCTCCTCCGGGGTCAGAGGCACTCTCACCATGACCGTGATACTAATACCGGTATAGTTATTGGAGTCAATCGGGAGGTCGGGGAACGTGGTGGAGATCAAGACCGACGCGGGACTGGAGGCGATGCGGGAGGCCGGGCGGGTGGTGGCGCGGGTGCTCGCCGCCGTACAGAAAACGGCGGCCGTCGGAGTTCGGACGGCCGATCTGGACGAGACCGCCCGGGCGGTGCTGCGCGAGGCGGGGGCGCGGTCGCCGTTCCTGGGATACCGGCCCCACTTCGCCCCCACGCCATTCCCCGCCGTGATCTGCGTGTCCGTCAACGACGCCGTCGTACACGGCATCCCCGACGGCCGTCGGCTGCGCGATGGCGACCTCGTCAGCGTCGACTGCGGAGCCGAGCTCGACGGATGGGCGGCGGACGCCGCCGTCAGCTTCATCGTCGGCACGGCCCGCCCCGCCGACCTCGCCCTCATCGACACCGCCCGCGCCGCACTGGAGGCCGGCATCGCGGCCGCCACCGTCGGCAACCGGATCGGGGACATCTCCCACGCCGTCGGCACCGTCGCGGGCGCGGCCGGCTACGGCATGCCGAGGGACTTCGGCGGGCACGGCATCGGCCGCCGGATGCACGAGGACCCCCACGTCCCCAACCGCGGCCGTCCGGGCCGGGGCTATCCGCTCCGCCACGGGCTCGCCCTGGCCATCGAGCCGATGCTCATGGCCGGTGGCCACGATCACTACCACACCGACCTGGACGGCTGGACGCTGCGCACCACCGACGGCAGCCGTGCCGCACACATGGAGCACACCGTGGCGATCACCGATGACGGCCCTCGCGTCCTGACCCTGCCCTGAGCCGTGACATTCGCAGCGGCAAACCGACGAACCGCACCGCACCGCGCGAAACCACCACATCACCGTACGGATCACGATTTTCGCGGTTCCGCAAAAATCGAGCACGAGATCATATAGGATAAAGTGGAATAACGACGGCCGGGGGTGACGCCTGCCTTAACTGACTTAAGTCAAGTTTAATGACAACTCGGGGATTGCGGGCATATCACAGTAGTCGTACCTTCCCGGTATGGATCTGGAGCTCCGTCATCTAAGGATCGTGCGTGAAGTCGCGGACGCCGGCAGCGTCACCAAGGCGGCCACCCGTCTCGGTCTGGCTCAGCCTTCGCTCACCGCACAGCTCAAGCGCATCGAGCGCTCTCTCGGGGGTCCCCTTTTCGAACGCGACCGCAACGGCGCCCGTCCCACGCCACTCGGCGAGATGGTCCTGGCCCGCGCCCGCGTCCTGCTGCCCGCCGTACGCGAACTCCAGGAGGACGCGGTACGGTTCGCCAACACCTCCGAGCAGATCCCCGGCTACCGCCTCGGCGCCACCAACGGGTCCATCCTCGGCGGCCTGGTCGAACGCCTCACGGCCGACAGTCCGGGCACGCCGGTGACCACCCGCACCTCCTGGTCCGCGCGCGAGCTGACCACGATGGTGACCGCGGGCCTGCTCGACTTCGCCCTGGTCGGAACGTGCGGCGACAGCCCACCGCCCCCGTCGGACACGATGAGCTGGAGTGTCGTGGCCACCGACCCGGTCTTCGTCCTGCTCGCGGAGAATCACCCGCTCGCGGGGGAGAACGAGCTGGAGCTGTCACAGCTCGCGGGGGCGCAATGGGCGGCCGTGCCCGGGGAGGGCTGCTTCTCGGACTGTTTCGTCGTCGCCTGCGCCCGCTCCGGATTCGTACCGAAGTCGATATACGAGTCCGACATCGCGACCTGTCTGCACCTGGTCGGGGTGGGCAAGGCCGTACTGCTCTGCCAGGCGACGTTCCAGCTCACCTCGGGGCTGGTGATGATGCCGCTGGCCGGGGCCCCGCTGCGCTGGCGACACCTGCTGGGCTGGCACTACGACTCGATCGCCGCACGGGTGGCGCCCACGGTCGCCGCCTATGCCCGGGCGGCGCACGCCGACGCGGTGTCCCGCAGCCGCCGCTACGCCGACTGGCTGATCAGCAACCCCCACTTCGGCACGGTTCCCTGACCATAGCTTCGGGTCGATTCCATAGCACGGCGCTATGGACGAAATGGTAGGTTCCCAAAATTTGACACTCGGCTAACTTGGCGGTCAACCCCCCTGTCAACCGAGGAGAACGACATGCCCGACAGGCGCAGGTTCCCCCGGCACGCGGTTACCGCCGGCTGTGCCGTGGCCGTCAGCGCGATCACTCTGATGGCCGGCCCCGCGTCCGCGGCCCCCGACCCGGGTGCCGTTGCCTCCGACCACTCCTCCGTCCAGTCCGTCACGACCGAACCCCTCCCCGCCGTGATCGAGGCGATGGAGCGCGACCTCGGACTCAGCGAGAGCCAGGCGCGGGCCCGGCTGGTCAACGAGGCCCGCGCGATGGCGACCGACGAGAAGGTCCGCGCCAGGCTCGGCGACTCGTTCGCCGGGTCCTGGGTCACCGGCCCGACGTCCGACGCACTGATCGTCGCCACCACCGATGCCGCCGAGGCCGGCGCGATCCTCGCCGCCGGCGCCCAACCCAAGATCGTCGACCGGTCACTGAGCACGCTCGACGCCGCCAAGGAGGCACTCGACCAGGCCGCCACCCCACCCGCCTCGACCCCCGTCTGGTACGTCGACGTCAAGAGCAACAGCGTCGTCGTGCTCTCGTCCCAGCCGGCCGAGGCCGAGGCCTTCATCGCCGCCAGCGGCGCCGACAGGTCGCTGGTGCGGGTGGAGCGGTCGGCCGAGCGGCCGCAGACGTTCTACGACCTGCGCGGCGGCGACGCCTACTACATCAACAACTCGTCCCGCTGCTCCATCGGCTTCTCGGTGCGGCGGGGCAGCACCAACGGGTTCGTCACCGCCGGCCACTGCGGCCGCGCCGGCGACAGGACGACCGGGTACAACGGGGTCGCCCAGGGCACCTTCCAGGGGTCGTCGTTCCCCGGCAACGACTACGCCTGGGTCGCGGTGAACAGCAACTGGACGCCGACGCCGTACGTCGGGCGAGGAGGCGCCAACGTCGCCGTCCGCGGCTCGTCGGTGGCTCCCATAGGCTCCTCGATCTGCCGTTCCGGCTCGACCACGGGCTGGCACTGCGGCACCGTCCAGCAGTTCAACGCCAGCGTCCGCTACTCCCAGGGCACGGTCTCCGAGTTGACGCGGACCAACGTGTGCGCCGAGCCCGGCGACTCCGGCGGCTCGTTCATCTCCGGCAGCCAGGCCCAGGGCGTGACCTCCGGCGGCAGCGGCAACTGCACCTACGGCGGCACGACCTACTTCCAGCCCGTGAACGAGATCCTTCGCGTCTACGGACTCACGCTCGTCACCGGATGACCCATCACCGGGCGATGAGACGACCCCGGTAACGACACCACCTCCCGGCGCCGCCGCACCCATCCCCCCCGGTGCGGCGGCGCCCCTTTCTTCCGCACCAGGCTCATTCCGCACCAGGCTCATTCGGCAGGCGCTCATTCGGCAGGCGGCACGCTCAGCGGGGCAGACGGCGCCAGATCGCCCTGGGCAGGAGCCGCATCACGGCGAATACCGGTCCGAGCCGGGGCGGCACCCATACGGTCCGCCGGCCCGACCCGAGCGCGTCGACCACGGCGTCCGCCACCGCGTCCACGGTCACCGACATCGGGGCGGGGGTCATCCCCTCGGTCATCCTGCCGATCACGAACCCCGGGCGGACGAGCACGACCCGGGCGCCCGACCCGTGGAGGGAGTCGGCCAGTCCCTGGGCGAAGCCGTCCAGCCCCGCCTTGGCCGAGCCGTACACGAAGTTCGCCCTGCGCACCCGCACACCGGCCACCGACGACAGCACCACGAGTGTGCCGTGGCCCTGCTCACGCAGCCGCCTGGCGGCGGCCAGACCGGCCGAGACGTGCCCGCCGAAGTTGACCGCGACGTCACGGGCGGCCGCGACCGGGTCCTCGTCGTAGACGGCCTGGCTGCCGAGCACGCCGAAGGCCGGGATCACCACGTCGAGGTCGCCGAGCTCGGCAGCGGCCGCCTCGATCAGCGCGGCGTGCGTGTCCGGCCGGGCCGCGTCGAAATCGGCCAGATGGACCTCGGCCCCGAGCCGTTCGAGCCGTTCGATCTCCTCGGCGGGAGCCGTACCACCCCGGGCGGCCAGCATGACGCGGCGGGCGCCGTCCCGGACGAGCCGCTCGACGATGGCGAGGCCGATCTCGCTGCGTCCACCCAGCAGCAGAACCGTGTCGACCCGACCCAACGCGTTTCTCACATTCCTCATCAAAGCAGGTCCACGATCAAGGTACCTATCAGAGCAGGCGCAGCCGCCGCGCCAGGTCGGAGACGAACAGCCCGCCGGGGTCGGCCCGCCGCCGGATCTCCCGCCACTCGTCGAGCCGGGGGTAGGTCGCGGCCATCATCTCGGCGGACATGCGGGAGTCCTTGGCCAGATAGATCCGTCCCCCGGCGGCGGCGACCCACTCGTCCAGCTCGGTCAGCAGCCCGGCCAGGCCGGGCTGGGCGGCCGGGATGTCCAGGGCCAGCGTCCACCCGGGCATGGGGAACGACAGCATCGCCGGAGTGCCCTGCCCGAACCGCTTGAGCACGGTCAGGAACGACACCACCCCCGCTCCCGACAGCCGGGCCACCACCCGGCGCAGGGTGTCCTCGGCCCCGAACGGCACGGCGAACTGGTACTGCACCAAGCCGCGTGAGCCGTACATCCGGTTCCATCCCGCGACCCCGTCCAGGGGGTGGAAGAAGGGCGCGATGCCCTGGACCAGGCGTTTCCCCGCTGCGGGGGCGGCCTTGCCGTACCAGGCGGCGTTGAACGCCCTGACCGTCGCGCGGTTGAGCAGCCCGCCGGGCACCCAGGGGGGCGCGGCGAGGCGGGGCCGGGGGGCGAAGGCGAGCCGGTCGCCGCGCATCCGGGCGGGCAGATCAGCGGTCGTGGCGTGGTCGCCGCGGGTGAGCACGCTCCGGCCCATCCGGCGGCCCCCGGCCAGCAGGTCGATCCAGGCGACGGTGTAGCGGTAGCGGTGATCGGTCTCGGCCATCACCTCCAGGGTCTGGTCGAGATCGCGGGTCCGTTCGACGTCCACGACCATCCGGGAGGTCTCGACGGGCACGCAGCGGAAGGTCGCCTCGACGATGACGCCGGTCAGCCCCATGCCGCCCACGGTGGCCCAGAACAGCTCGTCGTCCGGGGTCAGCTCGCGCAGCGTTCCGTCGGCGGTGAGCAGGCGCAGCGAGCGGACGTGCGCGCCGAAGGAGGAGTCGACGTGATGGTTCTTGCCGTGGACGTCGGCCGCGACGGCCCCGCCGACCGTGACATATCGGGTGCCCGGGGTCACCGGGACGAACCAGCCTTTCGGCACCAGATCGGTCATCAGATCATGCAGGCCGGCCCCGGCCGAGGCGGTGACGAGGCCGTCGGAGCCGAGCCGCCAGGCCGGTTCCGGTCCCGTACGGCCGAGTGCCGTGCAGTCGAGGACCAGGCCGCCGGCGTTCTGGGCGGCGTCGCCGTACGAACGGCCGAGGCCGCGCGCCACGACGCCGCGCCGGCCTGCCCGCGTGAGCAGTTCGGCCGCCTCGGCGGCCGATCGCGGGCGCTCCAGGGTCGCGGGTGTGGGGGCGGTGCGGCCCCACCCGGTCAGCAGGGTCATGACAGGTGTATCCCGAGGGCGAGCAGGAGCAGCATGAGGCCGGCGAAGACCTGGAGCGGGCGATCACCGAGGGCGAGTTCCTCCGGTTCCTCGCCCACTCCGCGGTCCACGAGTAGAGCATGCCGCAACACGACCAGGACGAGCGGCACGATGCCCAGCGCGTAACACACCTTGGCCGCCCCCGTGTGCTCCTGGAGAGCCCAGAGGCAGTACGTCACGATCATCGCCCCCGACGCCATGGCGCGGACGTGGGCGAGATAACTCGAGGTGTAGACGGCGAGCGTGGCCCGGGTGCCGACGGCCGCGCCGCCGATGGCCGTACCACCGGTGGCAGTGCCGTCCGAGGCGGGGGCTGACACGGTGCAGACGGACGCGGTGGGCGCGGTGGGCGCGGACGCAGTCGGGGCGGAGGCGCGCAGTTCCGCCTCCCGTTTGCCGGCGACGATCAGGAGCGACCCCAGCGAGACGACGACGAGGAACCAGCCCGTCACGGGTACGGCCACCGCCACGGCGCCGGCGTACGCCCGGATCACGTGGCAGCAGGCGATGGCGACGAGATCGACGACCGGCTGGTGCTTGAGCCATCGGGTGTAGGCGAAGGTCAGCGCGAGATATGCGGCGACCACGGCCCCGAGCGGCGGCCCGCCGGAGAACGCGACGAGCAGACCAAGCCCGAGCAGGACCGAGCCGACGATCCGGGCGAGCCGCACCGGCACGATCCCGGCGGCGATCGGCCGCAGCCGTTTGCGCGGGTGGCGACGGTCGGCCGCCACGTCCGCCGCGTCGTTGAACAGATAGGTGCCGCTCGCCGCCAGGCAGAACGCGGCGAACGCGATGAACGCGCCGCGCAGCCCGGCGCCCGTGGTGAGCACTCCGGCCGCGGCCGGGGCGGCGAACACGAGCGCGTTCTTGAGCCACTGCCGGGGCCGGCAGGCACGCAGCAGGCCGGCCGACTGCGCTCGCATCACCGTGCCGGGTCGCGCCGCTTCCGTCGATGTCGTCGCCATCGACGGCGCGGCGCTCTTCCCGCTCACGGACGGTTCAGCCGTGCCGGGCCTGCGAATCGCGCAGGAAGAGGAGGGGGGCGGCGATGAGCATGATTCCGAGGATAGGTGAGATCAACAGGATCGTGCAGCCCGATCACGCCAGGAGAAAACCACACGAAAGGGAAGGCTACTTGCCGGGCTCCGGGTCACGTGGGAGCCCCAGCATGCGCTCTCCGATGATGTTGAGCTGCACCTCTGTCGTACCCCCGTAGATCGTCATGGCACGGGTGGCCAGGATGGCGCGGTTCCAGTAGCCGACGTCGCCGAGCTTCCAGTCCGCCGCGGCGACCGCCGCGGCGCCGAGCAGGTTCACCGCCGTCTCGGACACGTGCTGGGCGTGCGAGGTGGACAGCAGCTTGCGCACCGACGCGTCGGCGCCCGGCTCTCCTCCGGCGATCTGGCGCAGCGTCACCCGCAGCGACAGCGCGTTGATCGAGTGCGCCTCGCCGACCACGCGCGCGACCTCCTGCCGCTCGACCGGGGTGAGCTCGCGGCCGAGCCTGCCCACCAGGCCGAGCAGGTCGGGCACCGAGGCGCCGGCGACGCCCGAGTCGGAAGACAGCGACACCCGCTCGTTGGAGAGCGTGTTACGCGCGACCCGCCAGCCCTCGTCGACCTCGCCGACGACCAGTTCGTCGGGCACGAACACGTCGTCGAGGAAGACCTCGTTGAACAGGTTCTCCCCGGTCATCTCGGTGAGCGGGCGCACGGTGACGCCCGGCGCCTTCATGTCGACGAGGAAATAGGTGATGCCGTCGTGCTTGGGCTTGCCGGGGTCGGTGCGGGCGATGCAGATCGCCCACTCGGCGACGTGCGCGAGGGACGTCCAGATCTTCTGTCCGTTGAGCCGCCAGCCGCCCTCGACCCTCTCGGCCTTCATCTGCAGCGAGGCGAGATCGGAGCCGGCGCCCGGCTCGGAGAACAGCTGGCACCAGACCATCTCGCCGCTCAGCGTGGCCGGCAGGAAACGCTCGCGCTGCTCGGGCGTGCCGTACGAGACGACGGACGGCACCACCCACGCGCCGATGGCCAACCGCGGCGGCTTGATCTCGGCGGCCCTGATCTCCTGGTGGATCAGGACCTGCTCCAGCGGGCTCGCGCCGCGGCCCCAGGGCTCGGGCAGGTGGGGCATGACGAAGCCGGCCTTCGCCAGCGCCCGTCGCTGCTCCACGCCGTGCAGCGCCGCGATCTCGGCGAGCTCGGCGCGGATCGCGGTGCGCAGCGGCTCGGCCTCCGCAGGCAGATCGATCTCCATCTCGCGGCGGACGCCGTTCAGCGCGAGCGCGGCGACCGTGTCGGCCCACTCGGCCGACGGGCCGAGCAGCGCCCTGATCGTGAGGGCCCGCCGGTAGTAGAGGTGCGCGTCATGCTCGAACGTGTAGCCGATCCCGCCGAACGTCTGGATCGCGTCCTTGGCGCACAGCACGGCCGCGTCGGGCGCCATCATCCCGGCGATCGCCGCGGCATAGGCCCGCTCGTCGCCGGTCGCCCGGGTGGCGTCCCAGATCGTGGCCCTGGCCTGCTCCAGCGCGACGAGCATTCGCGACAGCTTGTGTTTGACGCCCTGGAACTGCCCGATGGGACGGCCGAACTGCACGCGGACCTTGGCGTACTCGGCGGCAGCGGCCACGCACCAGGCCGCCAGGCCGACCGCGTCGGCGCCCAGGATGATCGCCGCGAGGTTGCGCACCTCGGTTTCGGTCAGGCCGTCGAGCAGGCGCTCCGCCGGTACGGCCACCGCCGCCACCTCGACCTTCGCCGAGCCCCGGGTGAGGTCGAGCGGCCCGATCGGCGTGATCACGGCCTGGCCGGCCTCTACGGCCACCCACACTTGTCCGCGGTCGGTCGACACCGGCAGGACCAGCACGTCGGCGAGGGCTCCGCCGAGAACGGGCTCGGCCACGCCGCTGATCGTCAGCACATCCCCATCGCGGACGCCCGAGATCGAGCCGGTCAGCGCGAGCGCGCCCACCAGGGTGCCGTCGGCGAGGCCCGGCAGCAGTTCCGCCTGCGCCTTGCCGCCCGAGGCGAGGATCGCGGCGCTCGCGAGCACGGACGGGACGTACGGCCCCGGCGCGACCCGTTCGGCCAGCGCCTCGACCGCGACCACGGTCTCCAGCAGGCCATATCCCGAGCCGCCGTGCTCCTCGGGGATGTGCAGGCCGAGCAGCCCCTGGTCGGCGAGCCCGCTCCAGTAGGGTGGGCGGGTCTCGGCGGCCGAATCCACTTCCAGGTCGGCTTTCCGGTCGGCCTTCCGATCCGCATTCCGGTCGGCTTTCTGATCCGCTTTCCGGCTCGCTTTCTGATCCGGCGCTGAGCGTGCGGCCGACGTGGTCAGGACATCGACGACACCGCGCACCACGTCAGCGGGAATGTTGCGCTCGGCCCACCCGATCACCGATTCGCGGAGCGCCCCATGCTCCTCGCTCAGCCCGATCGCCATGTGATCCTCCGCTCCAGAAGCCTGATAGAACCATATTCTGGAGTAATGTTCGTTGGCTAGATCAGGTCAGAACGGATTAGATCGGGCTTATCGTCCAGGCCAGCATGTTCAGGTCGCGGTAGCGTTCGGCCCGATCGTCCGGCACGGTCGCGAACAGCATCGCGGGCTTGCTTTTCCCCGATTCCACGATCGCCACGATGGCCCGAGACGACCGCCGCTCGCCGTCGATCACGTAACGGATCCGATAACCCAGCAGCCAGCCCATGCCTCGCCGTACCGGCTGGGAAGCGGTCCAGGTCAGCTTGGCTCCCGGCGGCTGGTAGCGCAGCGACCACCTCGCCGCCCGGGCCGCGAGCCTGCGATAGTCGGCATAGACGGTCGGCGTGCCGGGAGCCCCCGGATAGGGCGCCGAGCCGATCACCGCCTGCGGGAGCCGTACGGCACCGACCCGCTGGGCGGACCCGAACGGCGCGAGTTTCGTCTCCCGCCACGGCGCACCGAACCCGGCGTAACTGATCCCCGCCGTGCGGTCGGTGACGTACGAGGCGACGGGGGTGCCGGGCCCGGGGTGGACGGGCATGTTCCGCCGGCTCGGCACCCTGGGAAGCCTGGGAAGCGTCGGACGCGGCGACGGCCTCGCCGAGGAACTCACCGCGGACTGCCTCGCCGCGCCGGCCGCCCCGTTCCCCCCGTCCCGCTGCGGCTTGTCGTCGGAGAAGACCAGGAAGACCAGCACGATCGCGATGACCGTACCGATCACCGCGGCGATCGTGTACGCACCGCGTTGCGACACATTCGTCACCGCACGGACGGCCCGGCCGGCAAGGCCGTGCTCCCGCCGGCCCGTCCCGGCGGTGACGGCCCTGAACTCCTGCGTACGAGTCAGGTCCGCCCGGCCGTCGGGCGCCTCGGGCCCGGAGCGCTCTTCGGGGCGTACGCGGGGAAGTGGCGTGGTCTGCGCCTCATAGGAACGGATGAAGGGCACACTCCGCCCATGCTCGGCCGGATCAGCGCCGCCTTCCGCCATATCCGCAGATTATCGACATCGGCAGTGGATGGATACGCCCCGGTCTCCATCCCCGGGAAATCTCCGTACTTCTCGAAGACGCTATCGCCACTCACCGCCTGCCCGCTCTTTCTGATTCGCGTTCTGATTCGCGGCGGGCGTACGGCTTCGGAATCGAGAACGTCAATCACCGGCGCGTGCTCCGGTAGCGACCGCCGTTCTGGGTAGACCAGCCGCTATGGAGCTCTCACGGAAGGTCACCCGAACTGCGGCGGCGCTGGCACTGGCCACGCTCACCGCATGCGGGGGCGGCGGCCTGGCGACCAACACCCCGGCGGCGCAGCAGACCACCCCCGCGACACCCGCTCCTCCCGCAGCCTCCCCCGCGCCCACGAGTCCGACCGACCTGGAGTCGTCCTACGAGCGCGTCATCAAGAAGGTGCTCCCGTCGACCGTGCAGATCACCACGGGCCGATCCCTGGGTTCCGGGATCATATACGACACCGAGGGTCATATCGTGACAAACGCCCACGTCGTGGGCGATTCACAGGAGTTCGACGTGACGCTCGCGACCGGGGGCAAGCCCCGGAAGGCGAAGCTCGTCAGCACCTTCCCCGCCGGGGACCTGGCGGTCATCAAGGTCGACGACACCGCGGGCCTCACACCGGCGTCCTTCGGCCGGTCGGCCGGCCTCCGGGTCGGGCAGATCGTGCTCGCCATGGGCAACCCGCTCGGCTTCTCGGGCAGCGTGACCCAGGGCATCGTGTCGGCCCTCGGCCGTACCGTCTCGGGCGAGAGCCACCAGGGCAGGCCGGGGGCGACCATCTCCAACGCCATCCAGACCTCGGCCCCGATCAACCCGGGCAACAGCGGCGGCGCCCTCGTCGACCTGTCCGGAAAGGTCATCGGCATCCCGACGCTCGCGGCCGTCGACCCCGAGCTCGGCGCGGCGCCGGGCATCGGCTTCGCCATCCCGAGCGACACGGCCACCGATGTGGCCGACCAGATCATCAAGAACGGCCGGGTCGTCAACAGCCACCGGGCCGCGCTGGGCGTCCGCGTGGGCACGGCGGTCGACACCCAGGGCAACCCCATCGGCGTCGTCGTCGGCTCCGTCACCCCCGGCAGCGGCGCGGAGCGGGCGGGCATCACGCCCGGCGACGTGATCCGGAGCATCAACGACAAGCCGACTCCGACGGCCAACGCGCTGTCCCAGCTACTGGCCTCGTTGAGGCCGGGCGACAAGGTGACGGTCAAGCTGCTCCACCCCGATGGCAGCACGGCCACGGTCAACGTCGTCCTCGGCGAGCTCCCCACCTCATAAGCCGTGTTTCAGCACTCCCCGGGCGCATCTCGCCAGGGGAGTGCATCGTTGGTCTATCGGCGACAGGAAATCGGAAATCCCCAACTTGTGCCCTGGAAGGTGAGAACGTGACCGACGATCGAGAACCCGTCAGCGCCGCCGAGGTGCATCGCCGCCTGGTCGAGGCGTACGGAGACGTCCTCGCGGGCCGGCTCGACGAAGCCCTCGAGTTGATCGACCCGGATGTCGTCGATCACCGAGGTGGGATCTTCGGCGACTACCACGGCAGGGAGGCCTGGCGGCGCACATGGGAAAGCGTGGCGGAGAACGGCTTCCGCAACGTGTCGGTGACGATCGAGCAGAACGCCAGCGATGGCGAAATGTCGGTCAACAGGTACATAAGCCGCGGCGTCCACCGGGCGACCGGCCGCCACTACGAGATCCTCACCATCGACATGGTCCGGGTCCGCGGGGGCCGGGTGGTCGAGCACTGGACTCTGCGCGACGTGGACGCGATGCGAAACCAGCTGACCCGATGAGCCTCGTCACCGGAGGCCGCGGCGGGCCGCGCGTGAGATCTTGACAAGTTGATGGGAGATAACCGGACTTCGGCTGGTGGACGGCCGGACCCGATTGTTACGGTCATCGCGTGATCTCCCCCGAACTCACCCGGTTCATCGCCGGTCTGCCCAAGGCCGAGCTGCACGTGCACCACGTCGGCGCCGCCTCACCCCGGATCGTCGCCGAGCTCGCGGCCCGCCACGAGGGGACCACCTCCGTGCCGGCCGACCCCGCCCTGCTCGAGTCGTTCTACGACTTCCGGGACTTCGACCACTTCATCGAGGTCTACCAGGCGGTCGTGGACCTGGTCAGGAAGCCGGACGACCTGTGGTCGCTCATCCACGGCGTCGGCCGCGACATGGCCGAGCAGCGGATCCGCTACGCGGAGCTGACCATCACCCCCCAGCCCCACCTTGCCAGGGGCTTCGCGCCCGACGAGTTCTGCGAGATCGTCGAAGACGCCCGCAGGCGGGTCGAGGCCGACTTCGGCACCGTGCTGCGCTGGTGCTTCGACATCCCCGGCCCCGACCTCGCCGTCGCCGACCAGACCCTGGCGGTGGCACTCGACCAGCGTCCCGAGGGGCTGGTGAGCTTCGGACTGGGCGGTCCCGAGGCCGGCGTGCCGCGCAGCCGGTTCGCCCCGCACTTCGCCGCCGCACGCGCCGCCGGGCTGCACTCGGTGCCGCACGCCGGGGAGGTCACCGACGCCGGGATGGTCTGGGAGGCCGTACGGGAGCTCGGCGCCGAGCGGATCGCACACGGCATCAGAAGCGTGGCGGACCCGGCCCTGCTCGAATACCTGGCCGCCAACGAGATCACGCTCGAGGTGTGCCCCACGTCCAACGTCCGCACCGGGGCGGTCCCGGGCCTGGCCGATCACCCCCTGCCCGAGCTGGTCGAGGCCGGGGTGCCCGTCACGATCAACACCGACGACCCGCCGATGTTCCGCACCACGCTGAACCAGGAGTACGCGGTGGCCGCCGAACTGCTCTCCCTCGACGCCGAGGGGGTCGCCGACCTGGCGCGGTCGGCCGTACGCGCGTCCTTCCTCGACCCGGCGGGAAAACGCGCCCTCCTCGCCGAGATCGACGCCTACACCACCCTCCACGACCGGGGCCACCGGGCCGAGATGGGATGACTTCAGAACTCGTCGGCGCCGGTCACCTGGGCGATGGGGAAGATGTGCCGGGAGGCTGCGCAGACGGTCTCCAGCGCGTGGATCGGGACGTCCTCGGTCGAGTGGCTGATCCGCAGAATCTCCACGACCCATTCGCCGTCGTCGAGTTCCAGGGTTTCGGCCTCCGACCCCGCGGGCGGCCGGGCGATCAGTCGCTCCTCGGCCCACCCGAACCGGTGCCCCAACGCCTCGATGCCCGCCTGCAGGCTCGGCCTGACGAAGTCGGGCTCGCACAGCGGCGTGCCGCCGAACAGGTCGAGCCGCAGATAGCTCGTGGCGATCCGTACGGGGACGTCGTCGGCGAGCAGCAGCTTGCGCCGCGCCACGACGTCCGTACCGGGCTCGACCCGCAGCGCCTCCGCCACGTACGGCCCGGCGGGCTCGGGGCCGACGTACAGCATCCGGCGGCCGGCGCGGACGCCCTGCCGCTCGGCCTCGGTCATGAACAGCGACGCGGAGGACCGCACGGCCGGATCCGTGGGCAGCGCCCGTCTTACGATCACACGCCTGTCCTGCCCGGCCCTCCGGGCCCGACCCGCATCGAAGTTCGCCACCCCGCGACTCTAGACGACGTCCGCCGACCGGCCGCCGCACTGCCGGAGGTGACCGCTACCGCCGGCTTGAACACATGAGTCACCGTTCACGTACCGAGCCTCAGGGCGCGGTGGCGAAGAGCCGGTCGAGGTGCTCGTCCAGGACGGCGAGTGCCGTCTCCGGACTGCCGTGCCCGATGAGTACATGCGTGCCGAGACCCTCGGCCAGCGCGAACAGCGCCGCCGCCGCCCGTTCGGGATCCGGTCCGGCGGACACCTCGCCGGCGTCCTGGGCCTGGCGGATCAGCAGGACCAGCACCTCATGCAGCGCGGCGTAGCCCGCGCGCAGGTGGTCGGCCAGTTTCGGGTTCACCAGCGAGCGGGCGGTGAACGCGGTCGCGATGCGCAGCTCGGCGCGGCGCCGGTCATCGCCGGGCACCAGTTCGGCCAGGATGCCGCGCAGCACTGCGCGTGGCGACTGCCCTCCCAGGCTGAGGCTCTGCCGTACCCTGTCGGTTCCCTGCTCGCTGATGTAGTCCAAGGCGAACAGCAGCATCTCGTCCTTGCTGCGGAAATAGTGCTGGACGGCGCCCAGCGAGACCTCCGCCCCGGCCGCCACGTCACGCAGGCTCACCGCGTCGAGCCCGTGGAGGTCGATCATCGCCAGCAGGGCCTCCGCGATCTGCCGCCGCCGCTCCTCATGCCGGGCCCCCAAACCCCGCGTACGACTGTCCTTGCCCACGGCACTCTCCAGCATTTCGATACAAGCGACTTGTTCTGCTATCCTCACCCACTACATTACCGTACAGGTGTATTGATTTGCTATCTCGGGGCCGTCCTGGGAGATCGGAGGATGCGAGTCATGATGATCGCGGGTGTGGTGCTGGTGATCCAGGGCTTCGGCAACGCCCTGACCCGGTGGCTCTGGGGGATCGACTGGGGACTGCTGGCGGTCGCCGAGCGCACGACCGACCTGCCCCCGTGGACCGGCGCAGCCGTGGGCCTGCTCGGCCTCGTACTGGTCGCGGCGGCCCGGCTGAAGGGCCGCAGGGCGTGAAGGGGCGATGCCGTGCGGCGCTGGTCGCCTGTGTGGCGCTACTGATCTCGGCCTCGCCCACCGCTGCCACCGCTCATGAGGGCGCACTGGTCCGCACGGATCTCGGCTGGGTGAAAGGTATACAGGCCGACGACCACCGCGTGTTCCAGGGGATTCCCTACGCCGCCGCTCCCACCGGCGACCGGCGCTGGCGCTCGCCCGCGCCCGCCCGGCCGTGGCCCGGAGTCCGGGATGCCATCAAGCCGGGCCCACGCTGCGCCCAGCCCACGCCCCCGGGACAGCCGACCGGCACGTCCGAGGACTGCCTCTACCTCAACGTCACCGTCCCCCGCGCCGCCGGCGGGCGCAAGCCGGTGATGGTATGGCTGCACGGCGGAGGATTCATCGAGGGCGCCGGCAGTGACTTCGACGCCCGCCACCTGGCCACGACCGGGGGCGTCATCGTCGTCACCGTCAACTACCGGCTGGGCGTCTTCGGACTGTTCGCCCACGCGGGTCTGGCCGGCTCCGGCGGTTTCGCCCTGGAAGACCAGCAGGCCGCGCTGCGCTGGGTGCGCCGCAACGCCACCGCGTTCGGCGGAGATCCGGGCAACGTCACGCTGTTCGGGGAGTCTGCCGGGGGCAAAAGTGTCTGCGCGCACCTCGCATCACCACGAGCAGCCGGCCTCTTCCAGCGTGCGATCATGCAGAGCGCCCCCTGCACCGGTTCGGTGCCGGCCGGGACCATGTTCCCCGGCGTGCCCGCCTTCCGCCAGTGGCCGTCCGTCGCCGACCGGCAGGCCGACGGCGCTCGCGTCGCCGAGCGGCTCGGCTGCACCGACGCGGCGACAGCCCTCGCCTGCCTGCGCCGGGTGCCCACCGAGCGCCTGCTGACCCTGCACGACCAGTTCATCACCCCCGCGGTCGGCAGCCCGGTGCTCCCACAGGACCCCGAACGCGCCCTGGCCACCGGCAGGTTCCACCGCGTCCCGGTCATCTCCGGCACCACCCGCGACGAGATGCGCTACATGGTCGCCCTCTTCTACGAGCTGCCCGGCACGCCGATCACCGCCCGGACGTACGCCCGGCTGCTGCGGCACGCGTTCGGCGAGCAGGCCGACCGCGTCGCCCGCCACTACCCCCTCGCGCGGTACGCCTCTCCGGGGCTGGCCTGGGCGGCGCTGACCACCGACATGCTGTTCGCCTGCCCGACGTACGAGCGGAACCGGAGCCTCGCCCAGCGGGTTCGCACGTACGCGTTCGAGTTCGCCGGGGACGACTTCGTGACCGAGATCCCGGGCTCGGACTTCCCGCTCGAGGCCGCACACGGTGCGGAACTGGCATACCTCTTCCCCGTTCCGGGCCTCGACGCCCGCCGGCGGCAGCTGTCCACCACCATGATCAGATACTGGACGGCGTTCGCCCGCACCGGCGACCCCAACACGCCCGGCCTGCCCCGCTGGCAGACCTTCACCCCCACCCGCCCCGGCACGCAGTCGCTGGCGCTCCCGCCCGACCCGACGGGGCCGATCGACGTCGCCGCCGCCCACCGGTGCGCGTTCTGGGCCGGCCCGGCAAGACCCACGACCTGACCGACGCCCGCATCTCGCGTGGTCAATCTGTCGAACAGCCAGATCATCCTGGCTGTTCGACAGTGATACACGACATCACCATCGCCCCCCGCGGCCGGGGAAACGAAAACGCCCCCGCCGGTCAGGGCGGGGGCGTCGCTGGTGGAGGTGGCGGGAATCGAACCCGCGTCCTTCAGCACCAAGACAGGGCTTCTCCGGGTGCAGCCTGTTCCGATTTTCTCGGCCCCGGTGATCTCACAGGCGAGTCGCCGACGGGCCCAGTCACTGTTTGGTTTCCCGAACGACCCCGTGACCGGGTCGGCCGGTTGAGCCTCCTAGCGATGTCAGATCCGGGCCGGAGGCACTCCCGGGCTGACAGAGGTCTCGCTGGTTAGGCAGCGAGAGCCAGGGAACCCTGGCTAGCCTCAGTGCGCGTGTTATTGGCACTTATTTTTTCGCGGTCACAGTGTTAACGGGGTTATGTCCGCAGTCCCCGACCCGCTTCCCCTGACTTGCAATGCCGAAGTCGAAACCGGTCACCCCCTGCGAAAAAACGCAGCTATCCAGTTGTCAACCCGCATCCCCGTCGACCGTTCCCTCGATGGGCCGGTCGCCCGCCGGATCCGGGCGTCCTCAGTCTAGCTATGACAACGCCCGGGGCGCGAGCGAGATTCCCTCCAGGCTTGTTCAAGGGGGCGTCCGGGAGGTCCACCGGTACGGCGAAGCCCCCGGAACGTGGCGTTACGCGCACGTCCCGGGGGCCGACCGGCAGGGTCGAGCCGGTCCGGACGGCAGGGCTCCCCCCGAGATGGAGCCCTGGTCTCATCACGGCGACTGAGCCCGCAACCCCCCAAGCGGTGCCCAGTCACCTAGAAAGACGCAGGGGAGGCCGCAGAAGGTTGCTCGCCGGGCCGAGAATTTTTCAGCGGGTGTCCGGCAGACCCCGGAAGAACGTCCCGGCGATCGCGGAAGCCGCCGCCGTGTCGGCGTTCTCGGCGAGTACGGCCACCGCCACGTCGTCCTGCCAGCCCACGAACCACGCCAGGTTCACCCGCTGCTTCTTCTCCACGCGGGTGGTCTGGGCGGCAACGCCGTACACCTCGCCGCCGGGGGCGTCGGCACCACGGGCCGCGCCGGAGGTGACCCCGGCGCGCATCAGCGCGCGCAGCTTGACGATGGTGGTGGCGTCGAGCGTGATGGGCTGCGGCCGGCCCGGTTGCGGCCCCTCGGGCAGGGTGCCGGACGAGGATCGGGGAACGGTCTCCGCCGGCGAGGTGACCAGCACCGGCGGGCGCCACGTCCCGGAGTCGACCGCCGCGGCCACGAGAGCCATCGTCAGCGGGCTCACCTGCGTGGTCTGCCCGGCGATGACCCGGGCGACGGCCGCGTCGCTGTTCGCGTTGGGGACGGAACCGCTGAACGTCCTGAGCGGCAGCCCCCACTCCGCGCCGATCCCGAACTGGGACGCGGTCGCGCTCAGCGACCGTCCGTTGATCCGCCGGGCCATCGAGGCGAGGGCGGTCACGCACCCCTCGGCGAAGTCCGTACGGAACGTCGGCGTGACGAGCCCGACGACGCCCGGCTGCTGGAACCGCGCGCCGCCAACCGTGCGGTCGGCGCTGCACGGCACCCGCTGCATCGGATCGAGGCCCCCCTTGAGCAGACCTGCGGCGGCGATGATCGAAAACGTCGTGCCGGCCGGATATTTGCCGGCGAGGGCGTCCTTCTCCTGGTGGAGGCCGTTCGTGGACACGGCGAGGATCTCACCGGTGGAGCTCTTGACGGCGACGAGCGCGGACGACCGTACGGCGGCCACCGCGGCGTCGCCCGCGTTCTGGGCGGCGCTGTCGATGGTCGTCTGCACCGGCATCGCCTTGCGCACCGGCCGCCACGCCTTGAGCTCCTTGACCTGCTTGCCGGTCCGGCTGTCGAGGATGACGACGCTGGTCTCGGTCGAGCCGGTCAGCTGATCCTGGTAGGCACGCTGCAGGCCGTCGCGGCCGACCGAGTCGCCCGCCCGCTGGGGACCGCCGAGCTGCTGCTCGGCCTCGGGGGTGATCGCGCTGACCCGTCCCACGATCTGCACCGGCGACTTCGGCGCCACCGGCGGGTTGTCGGTGACGATGTTGATGCCGTTGATCGCCCGCAGCTTGTCCTTGAGCTGGGCGAACTTGGTGCGTCCGAACGTCGCGAGCGGGACGAAGTCCTGCGGCGGCGACGAGAGGATCCGGCTGAGCAGCCGGTCCTGGGCGAAGCCGGTGACCCGCGACAGCTCGTCGCACAGCCGGTCGGGGTCCTTGATCTTCGCCGGATAGACCCCGGCCACGTAGAGGATCGTCCCGTCCTGCAGCGGATTGCCGTCCCGGTCGAGGATCGGCTTGCGGCCCTCGGGCCTGGTCGCCACCGCCAGGCGCTGCCCGTCGTGCAGGTCGGGATGGATCACGCTCGGCGACCACCGGACCTTCCACTTTCCGTCGACCACGTGCAGCGGCAGCGCGCCGTCGTACTCCCAGAGGGGGTTGTTCTCCCCCAGGTCCACCTCGGCGTGGTAGTCGGCCCTGGCGGTCTCGCCGTCACGGGTGATCCCCTTCACCTGGAAGCGGATCGAGGCGGCGTCGAGTTGCAGCCGGGCGTTCTCCAGCGCCTCGCGCACGACCGCCGGGTCGCCGTCGGCACGCTTGGCGGCCTCGCGGTACTCCCCGGTCTCCCAGCCGACGAGGAAGTCCCGCACGGCCTCGTGCGGTGACGGCTCCTCGAAGCACGCCGTCAGCAGGGGCATCGTCAGCCCCAGCGCGAGAGTGGCGCGTACGGCTCGCGCGCGGGCGGTGGTCGCGGACACGGGTCGGGACACGACCTAACGGCCTCCCCGGCGGCGGACCGCGTTCGACATGGCCCTGGCCATCTCCCGATCGGCCTGCTTCTCCAGCAGGGTCTGGCGCTTGTCGTAGTCCTTCTTGCCTCGCGCCACACCGATCTCGATCTTGGCCCGGCCGTCCTTGAAGTACAGCGCCAGCGGGATCAGGGTCAGGCCGCGCTCCCGCAGCGTGGCCTGCAGCTTGCCGATCTCCTTGCGATGCAGCAGCAGCTTGCGGGTACGCCGCGCCGCGTGATTGGTCCAGGTCCCCTGGCTGTACTCGGGGATGTACACGTTGATCAACCAGGCCTCGCCGTCCTGCATCGAGGCATAGCCGTCGGTGAGGTTGGCCTTGCCCGCGCGCAGCGACTTCACCTCGGTCCCGGTCAGCACGAGACCGGCCTCGTAGGTGTCCTCGATGAAGTAGTCGTGCCTGGCACGCTTGTTCTGGGCGATCAGCTTGCGCCCGGTCTCACGTGGCATACAGGGAGCCTACCGTCGGCGCGGCGAGCGGCGTCGCCGCGCGCGTTCGGGCGCCTGTCCGTACGTTTTCACACCCGGAGGTAGCGGCGCAGGGTGACGAAGGAGGCGAGGATACAGATCACCACGCCGACCACCATCGTGAACGTGATCACCCCGGCGAGGGTGTCCCAGCCGAGCGGCTGGGCCATGTACGACTGGATCCCGTCGAAGATGAGGATCTTGGTGATGATCAGCAGGACGGCCGCGCAGACGCCGCCGATCAGGCCGGCGATCACGCCCTCCATGACGAACGGCAACTGGATGTAGAGGTTGGA
Source organism: Sphaerimonospora mesophila (assembly GCF_001417795.1). Taxonomy (NCBI): domain Bacteria; kingdom Bacillati; phylum Actinomycetota; class Actinomycetes; order Streptosporangiales; family Streptosporangiaceae; genus Sphaerimonospora; species Sphaerimonospora mesophila. The sequence continues at coordinate 649,763 of NZ_BCBX01000030.1, forward strand.
CGCGCCGACCAGCCGCATGATCCCGGTCTCCCGTCGACGGTTGTACGCCGACAGCCGTACGGTATTGGCGATCAGCAGGGTGGCCGCGATCACCATGATGATGGCCACGCCGAGCGCCATCCACTGCAGCTTGCCGAGGAAGCCGAAGTAGGTGTCGAGGATCTCCCGCTGGTTCACGATGTTGGCGATCCCGGCCTGTCCCTTCAGGGCGTTCATGACGGCCTGGGAGTTGTCCGGATCCTTGAGCTTGACCCGGAACGAGTCGGGCAGGTCGCTGGCCTGGATCACGGTCAGGAAGACCTTGTTGTTCGGCTGCTCCTTGAAGTTCTCGTACGCCGCCTTCTGATCCTCATACTCGACCTGGGCCACCTCGGGAAGACCCTCGATCGTCTGCTGCAGCTGTGTCTTCTGCGTCTGGTTGAGCGTGGGCTTGCCCTTGCAGGTCTCGAAGGCGCTGTCCTTCTGGCAGAGGAAGACCGACAGCTCGACCTTGTCGGTCCAGTAGTTGGTCATCGTCGAGACCTGAGAGTTGATCATCAGCCCGATGCCGAGCAACGCCATGCCGACGGCGACGGTCACGATGACCGCGATGGTCATCGTGAGGTTGCGGCGAAGGCCGATCCAGACCTCGGAGAAGATGAAGTTGGCCCGCATGGTCCCAGTTACTCCTAATAAGCCTGGCCGTACACGCCGCGAGACTGGTCGCGAACGATCTTGCCGTCCTCCAGCTCCACCACGCGCTTGCGCATGGAGTCGACGATGGCGGCGTCGTGCGTCGCCATGAGCACGGTGGTGCCGGTCCTGTTGATGCGGTCGAGCACCTTCATGATGCCGATGCTGGTCGCGGGGTCGATGTTTCCGGTGGGCTCGTCGGCCAGGAGGATCATCGGCCGGTTGACGAACGCGCGGGCCATCGCGACCCGCTGCTGCTCGCCACCGGACAGCTCCTCGGGCATGCGGTGGGCCTTGCCCTCGAGCCCCACCAGCTCGATCACCTCGGGCACCACCTTGCGGATGAACCGGCGAGGCTTCCCGATGACCTCCAGCGCGAACGCCACGTTCTCGTAGACGTTCTTCTTCGGCAGCAGCCGGAAGTCCTGGAAGACGCAGCCTATGCGGCGGCGCAAATGGGGCACCTTGAAGTTGGAGAGCCGCGAGAGGTCCTTGCCGGCCACGTGGATCGTGCCGGCGTTGGGCCGCTCCTCCTTCAGGACAAGCCGGAGGAAGGTGGACTTCCCCGACCCTGAGGGGCCGACCAGGAACACGAACTCGCCCTTTTCGACGTCCACGCTCACGTGGTCGAGGGCGGGCCGGTTTTGGTTCGCGTAGACCTTGGTGACATTATCGAAATGGATCACGGGCGCATCACGGCAAGCCAGTCTAGGGGGTGGGACATCCGGTTCCGGGGTCGCCGGTCACTTGACGATGATCGACGTCCCGGTTGGCCAGAGGCCAGTCTAGGGGTAACACTGGCATGGAACGTCCATAACGGAAACAAAACAATTAGGCCTTGGGTAGTGGGGCGGTAAAACTGCTATGAGCTGCGAACATCTGATCTGCGCGGCGTGTGCCGGCCCCGTGGTGGAGGGCCGATGCCCCGTCTGCCGGGAGGGCCGCGCCAAGGTTCACCACCACGGTTTCGGGAACCTTTCGCCCATCATCATCACGCTGCTCGTGCTGCTGGCGATGGCCCTGCTGGCGTTCAAGCACATCGGCGGATACTAGGACACGGAGCACGCCGGCGCCGGCGCCGCTGCCGACGCCGGCGGGTAGGGCCGCTACTGGACGCCGTCGCTCTCCTGGCGGCGCATCCAGCGGATCTCGCCCTCGATGAACTCGTCGAGGTCGCCGTCGAGCACGGCGCTGGGGTTGCCCGCCTCGACGCCCGTGCGCAGGTCCTTGACGATCTGGTAGGGGTGCAGGACGTAGTTGCGGATCTGCGTGCCCCAGGAGGTCGTGGACTCGCCCCGCAGCTCGTTCATCGCCGCGGCCTCCTCCTGACGCTTGCGCTCCAGCAGCTTGGCCTGGAGGACCGCCATCGCCGTCGCGCGGTTCTGCAGCTGGGAGCGCTCGTTCTGACACGAGACCACGATGCCGGTCGGGATGTGGGTGATCCGTACGGCCGAGTCCGTGGTGTTCACGCCCTGGCCGCCCGGTCCCGACGACCGGTAGACGTCGACGCGCAGCTCGTCCTCGTTGATGTCGATGTGATCGGTCTGCTCGACGACCGGCACCACGTCCACGCCGGCGAACGAGGTCTGGCGGCGGCCCTGGTTGTCGAACGGGCTGATCCGGACCAGCCGGTGGGTGCCGTGCTCGCCCCTCAGCGTGCCGTACGCGTAGGGAGCCTTCACCGTGAAGGTGGCGGACTTGATGCCCGCCTCCTCGGCGTAGGACGTCTCGTAGACCTCGGTGGGGTAACCCTTGCGCTCCGCCCACCGCAGGTACATCCGGAGCAGCATCTGCGCCCAGTCGGCGGCGTCGACCCCGCCGGCCTGTGAGTTGATGGTGACCAGCGCCTCGCGGGAGTCGTACTCCCCGGACAGCAGCGTGCGCACCTCCAGGGCCCCTATGTCGGACTTCAGCGCGCTCAGCTCCCGGCCGGCCTCGGCCAGCGCGTCCTCGTCGCCCTCCTCGGCCGCCAGCTCGAACAGGACCGGCAGGTCCTCAAGGCGGCGGGCGAGGTCGGAGACCCGGTTGACCTCGCCCTGCAGGTGCGACAGCCTGCTGGTGACGCGCTGGGCCTGCTCCGGGTCGTTCCACAGGTCGGGCGCGGCAGCCTGCTCCTCCAACTCGACGATCTGCTTGCGCATCGCGTCGAGGTCGAGCACGTCCTGTATGCCCTTCAGGGTGCCGGTAAGCTCGTTGATCTCTTCGGCTGGATCGATGACTGCCACGTCTGTAAAGGGTACGCGAACGGCGGACCCGCTCGGGTCGCACGTCCGGCCCACGGCCGGGAGTGTCCGCCCGGGCCGTACGGCACGGCGGCGAAAAACGGCGGAGCGGCGGCGAAAAAAAGCGGTGGCGGTGGGCGACGGCCCGAACACGGCATGATTCGTGACCAAGCCATAGCATGTGGAGCGGATATGGGGGGTGGCGTGGACGGGATCGTTCGAAGCGCGCTCGCCCATGCCGCCACCCGCGCCGCAGCACCGGTTCTCGCCCTGGTGCTCCTCGGCGTGGCCGGCTGCTCCGGCGCAGGGCCGGCGGAGCCCGGGGAACCGGCCGGGGCCATGTCCCCCAGTCCGGCGGCCGCCGTCTCCAGCGTCCCCGTGGCCACCCCCTCCCCCAGTCCCCAGCCCCCCGCCGTGACGCTGGACGAGGCGCGCGAGGCGCTCGACACGTTCCTGGCGACCGACGGGGTGGTCCGCGCGGCCCAGGCCGACCGGTGGACGATCTCCCTGACCCGGGACGGCCGACGCCCCATCACGGTGGCCCGGCTCCACTCCCGCTCGGCCAAGGCGTCCCGATACACCTGGCGGCATCATCAGGTGTTCGTGCCGCGGCAGCGGCCGGGGAGCTCGCCCCAGTGGTTCGCCGCCACCGCCGAGCGGCGGGACGCCTCCGGCCGGTCGCGCACCGTCATGCTGGCCTTCGCCCGGGCGGGCGCGGACTCGCCCTGGCAGAACAGCTCCGAGTCCCTGCTCTACGAGGACGAGGAGGCGCCCGAGGTGGCCGTCGACGAGGAGGGCTACGCGACGGCCCTGGACCCGCGCGACCAGAGCGTGGCGGTCAGCCCGAACCTCCTGGGCCCCCTGCACGCGACCGTCGCCGAGGAGGGGCCAAAGGGCTTCGCCTCGGCGCTGATCGCCGCCGGCCCGCACACGACCGGCTTCTCCGCCGACATCGAGGCCACCAGGCAGGAGGCCCAGGGCCGCGACTGCATGAGTTACAACTCGATCTTCGCGGTGGGGGCGAACTACCCGATCTACGCCCTGCGGACGGCGGACGGCGGCGCGCTCGTCTTCTACACCCTGGTGCGCACCTCCACCTGGTCGACCGATCCCGGCCTCAAGTGCGGCAAGGGCCGTCCGGTGGCGATCCCCCGGGAGGCCCGGTGGCTGCTGTCCACCAAGGACATGCAGATCTACGGCAAGCGCCGCATCCAGGAGACCCAGCAGTACGTGACCGCCGTACCGCCCAAGACCTCGACGGCCCCCGTGCACGTCATCGGCTACGAGGGCGCCGTCACCGAGGCCTCCAACAGCTGACCCTCCCCGCCCCCACTCCCCTTGCCCGTGATCTTGTAGTTCCTCGCAGACAAGCCTGCCCACCTGCGCGATCTCTCTCCATGATCTTGCAGTTTCTCGCACAGACCCCGGCCCACCTGCGGTTTCACCTTCCGTGATCTTGCAGTGCAAGATCGCGGAAGGTGTTCGCCCTGGTCAGACACTCTTCTTGCGAGTTTTTGCAAGATCACGACGAGAGGGATGGGCCGGGGTGATCACGCGCCTGCCTGCGGGAGCTTGCTGGACGAGACCAGGGTCCGTACGGCACGCAGGGCCACGGAGAGCGTGGCGAGATCGAAGGTGTCGCTCTCCCAGATCTCCGACAGCGTCTGGCGTGCCCGCTTGACGGCGGCCCGGTTCGCCTCCGTCCAGTGGGCCAGCCGCTCCTCCGGCGACAGCCCCGGCTCGCTGTGGATCAGCACGTCGCGGGTGAGCGCGGCGTGTGCCGCGTACAGGTCGTCACGCAGCGCGGCGCGGGCGATCGAGTTCCACCGGGTGTCCCTGGGAAGCGCTATCACCCGCTCGCGCAGGCGGGCGATCTGCAGCCGGTCGGCCAGGTCGAAGTAGACCTCGGCCACCTCGTCGACCGGCCTGCCGGTGAACGCGGCGGTCTCGACCAGGTCGAAGGTGGAGTAGGCGGGCACCATGGCGGCGACCCGCTCGGCCAGCTCGTCCGGCACGCCGCGGAGGGTGAAGGAGTCCCTGCGCTCCTCGTAGGCCGACAGATCCGACCCGGTCAGCAGCTTCGGCAGGTGCGGCAGCAGATCCCTCGCGCCGTCCAGGAAGACCTTGCCCGTGGAGGCGAGATCGAGCGGCGGCCTGCGGTTGCCGAGCATCCAGCGGGTGCCGCGCTCGGACAGCTTGCGCGCCTCGAACAGCATGGCGAGCCGGGTGGCGCTGTCCACATCGTGGTCCAGCGACTCTATCTGGCGGACGAAGCCGGGCAGATCGAACACCTCGCGGGTCACCAGGTATGCCCGCACGACGTCGGGCGTCGAGGCCCCGGTCTCCTCGGCGAAGCGGAACACGAAGCTCGTCCCGCCGAAGTTGACCACGTCGTTCACCACGCCCGTGGTGATGATCTCCCGTCGCAGCGGGTGGGTGTCCATGTACGTACGGAACCGTTCCCGCAGCGGGGTCGGGAAGTACGACACGAGCCAGGACGCGAGGTACGGATCGTCCGGGATATCCGACTGGAGCAGTTCGGCGTCCACCATGAGCTTGGTGTAGGCGAGCAGCACGGCGAACTCCGGACCGGTCAGGCCGAGTCCGGCCTGGCGACGCTCGGCGAGCGCCTTGTCCGACGGCAGGAACTCCAGCTCCCGGTTGAGCAGGCCGGCCCGCTCCAGCCGCCGCACGTACCGCGCGTGGATGTGCAGCATCTCGGGGGCCTGGGCGCGGGCGGCGGCGAGCACCACGTTCTGGGCGTGGTTGTCCTCCAGCACCAGCCGGCCGACCTCTCCCGTCATGTCCAGGAAGAGCTGGTTGCGCTGCTCCGCGGTCATCTGGCCGTCGCGGACGACCTGGTCGAGCAGGATCTTGATGTTGACCTCGTGGTCGGAGGTGTCCACACCGGCGGAGTTGTCGATGAAATCGGTGTTGATCAGGCCGCCGCTCAGCGCGAACTCTATCCGGGCGAGCTGGGTGAAGCCGAGGTTGCCCCCCTCGCCGACCACCTTGCAGCGCAGATCGGCACCGTTGATCCGTACCGGGTCGTTGGCCTTGTCGCCGACGTCCGCGTGGGTCTCCGACGTCGCCTTGACGTACGTGCCGATGCCGCCGTTCCAGAGCAGGTCGACGGGGGCCCTGAGGATGGCGCTGATCAGGTCGTTCGGCGCGAGGGAGGTGACCCCGTCGGGGATGCCGAGCGCCGCCCCCATCTGGGGGGAGATCGGGATCGACTTGGCGGTGCGCGGCCAGACCCCGCCGCCCGCCGAGATCAGCGCGCGGTCGTAGTCGTCCCACGAGCTGCGCGGCAGCTCGAACAGCCGCCGCCGCTCGGCGAAGCCGCGGGCCGCGTCGGGCGACGGGTCGACGAAGACGTGCCGGTGGTCGAAGGCGGCCACCAGCCTGATGTGCTCCGACAGGAGCATGCCGTTGCCGAACACGTCACCGGACATGTCGCCGATGCCGACCACGGTGAAGTCGGTGGTCTGCACGTCGACGCCCAGGCTCCTGAAGTGGTGCTTCACCGACTCCCAGGCGCCGCGCGCGGTGATGCCCATCCCCTTGTGGTCGTAGCCGACCGAGCCGCCGGAGGCGAAGGCGTCGCCGAGCCAGAAGCCGTAGTCCCTGGCCACGCCGTTGGCGATGTCGGAGAACTTCGCCGTGCCCTTGTCGGCGGCCACCACCAGGTAGGTGTCGTCGCCGTCGTGCCGTACGACATCCGGCGGCGGCACGACCTCGCCCGCCACCAGGTTGTCGGTGACGTCGAGCAGGCCGGAGATGAACTGGCGGTAGCAGGTGATGCCCTCGGCCATCAGTTCGTCCCGGCCCACGGGCGGGCGCTTCACGACGAATCCGCCCTTCGACCCGGTCGGCACGATGACGGTGTTCTTCACCATCTGCGCCTTGACCAGGCCGAGGATCTCCGTACGGAAGTCCTCCATCCGGTCCGACCAGCGCAGGCCGCCGCGGGCGACCTGCCCGAACCGCAGGTGCACGCCCTCGACACGCGGCGAGTAGACGTAGATCTCGTACTTCGGCCGCGGCAGCGGCAGCACGCTGATCGCCTGCGAGTCGAACTTCAGCGACAGGTACGGCTTGCGCCTGCCGGAGACGAACCGGCTGCCGGCCGCGCCGGTGTCGCGGCCCTCGGTCCCGTCGGACTGGAAGGCGTTCGTCCGCAGCGTCGCCTCGATCATCTCCAGGTAGGCCCGCAGTATGCGGTCCTCGTCGAGCGAGGCCACCTCGTCCAGCGAGGCCAGCACCTCCTCCCGGAGCGCGTCGCAGACCTCCGCCCTGGCCTCCTCGGGGCGGCGCGGATCGTGGCGGGCCTCGAAGAGCCGCACCAGCAGCCGGGCCAGCCGCACGTTGCCGAGCAGCACCTTCTCGATGTAGGCCTGGCTGAACGTGGTCCCGGCCTGCCGCAGATACTTCGCGTACGCCCGCAGGATCTCGGCCTGCTCCCACGACAGTCCGGCGGCGAGCACGAGCGCGTTGAAGCCGTCGTTCTCCACCTCGTCGCGCCACAGCACCGCGAACGCGTCCTGGAACAGCCGCTTGAAGTCACCGCCGTCCACCTCGTCGGAGGGGGTGTAGCGCAGCCCGAAGTCGTAGATCCAGGCGTCCCTGGTGTCGCCGTCGTGGGCCCGGTCGATCTTGTACGGACGTTCGTCGACGACCTCCACACCCATCCGCTCCAGCAGCGGCAGCACCCGGGACAGCGAAACCGGGGCGCCCAGCCGGTAGAGCTTGAACCTGCGCTCACCGTCGGCCGCGCCGTCCGGATCGTAGAGGTCCATCCCGATATCGGCGGGATCGTCGGAGATCCGCTCCAGCCGCTTCAGGTCGGCCACGGCCGTACGCGCCGGGAAGTCGGCCTTGTACCCCTCCGGGAAGGCGGTGCCGTACCAGCGCAGCAGGCTCGGCGCCTCCTCCCCCGAGCACAGCTCCTGGATGGCGGCGGCGAGATCGTCCTCCCAGGAGCGCGTGGTGGCCGCCAGCCGCGCCTCCAGTTCCTCGACGTCGGCGGGCAGCTCTCCCAGCCGCGTGCCGCGCTCGCCGCGGATCACCACGTGCAGCCGGGCCAGCGCCTGCTCTCCTATCATCGCGCTGTAGTCCAGCGTGGTGCCGCCGAGCGCCTCCAGCAGGATCCCCTGCATCTGCAGCCGCACCTTCGTGGTGTAGCGGTCGCGCGGCAGGAAGATCAGGCACGAGATGTAGCGGCCGTAGTCGTCACGGCGCAGGAAGAGCTTGACCTGCTTGCGCTCGCGCAGCCGCAGCACGCCGAGCGCGATCGGCAGCAGCTCGTCCACCGTGATCTGGAACAGCTCGGCGCGCGGGTACGTCTCCAGCGTCTCGATCAGATCCATGCCGTCGTGACCGTCCGGGGACAGTCCCGCCCGGTCGAGCACATCGGCGAGCTTGCGCCGCAGCACGGGGATTCGCGAGATCGACTCGTTGTAGGCGTCATAGGTGAACAGCCCGAGGAACCGGCGCTCGCCGATCACCTCTCCCTCGGGGGAGAAGAGCTTCACTCCGACGTAGTCGAGGTAGTCGGGGCGGTAAACGGTGGCCCGGCTGTTGCCCTTGGTGACGATCATCACCTGCTTCTCGCGGGCCTTGGCGCGCAGCTCCGGCGGCATCGCGGCGAAGCTGTCCGAGCCGGCCTTGTCGGCACGCAGGATGCCGAGCCCGGTGCCGGTCACCGCGCGCAGGGTCTCGCCCTCCTCGACCTGCTCCAGGCGGTACTCCCGGAACCCGAGGAACGTGTAGTTCCCGTCGGCGAGCCAGCGCAGCAGCTCGACGCTGTCCTCGACCCCGGCACGTTCCAACGGCGGCGGATCGGCGGCCAGTTCGTCGGCGGTCTGTACGGCCAGGGCCCGCATCTTGGCGAAGTCCTCGACGGCGCAGCGGACGTCCAGCAGCACCCGCTGCAGGTCGCTTTCGAGCCGCGCGAGAATGTCCGGGTCGGTCTGCCGGTCGATCTCGATGTGCATCCACGACTCGCGCAGCGTCTGGCCGGTGACGAGGTCCTGGCTCGGGCCGAGGAGCGCGCCGGTCATGTCGCGGCGCACCGGCATCTGCGGGTGCGCGATCAGATGGGTGCCCAGCCCGCAGCGCTCCAGTTCCATCGTCACCGAGGCGACCAGGAACGGCATGTCGTCGGTGACGATCTGGACGACCGAGTGGCCGGGGTCCCAGCCGCAGTCCTCGATGGTCGGGTTGAAGACCCGGACGAGTGCGCGCCCCTGCGGCCGGTGCTCGGCGAGCCCGCGCTGGGCCATCGCGGGCCCGAAGACGTTCGCGGGGTCACGGTCGGCCAGGTCCTCCGGGGGGACGTGCATGTAGTACTGCCGGAGAAAGACCAGGGCGTCCTCGGCATGCATCCGGGGCGTACCGGGATCCTGCGTTCCCGGTGCCTTGGCACACCTGTCTGCCCACTTGTCGGCGGCGGTGCGGAGAATCTGATCCAGGATCGTATCCGGCTCGTTCCCGTTGACCGGCGTATCGAGCGGCATGTCGCTTACTCACTCCTTTGTGAGCCTTGAGAAATCAAAGCCACGCCCGTAGTTCCCAGAGAAGGGGGAAGAAATGCATGCGCGTCCGCCCTCTCAGGTACGGCGCGCCGGACGACCCACCGGTGCCGGATTTGGTGCCGATCTGGCGTTCGACCATCTGGACGTGCCGCATCCGCCACAGAGCGGTGGTCTCGTCGTGGGTGAGGAGATCCTCGGCGAGCTCCCACAGATCATCGTGCGATCCGCGGTCCCTTGCCACCGCCAGCAGGGAGTCCATGATCTCGTCGTCGGAGATCGGCAGGCCACGCTGGGAGAGAGCGGTGAGGTAAGCATCCCACAGGGACGGCTCCGCCAGTCGCCGTTTGAGCCGAGCGGTTTCCGCGTCGCCGACATCCCGCAGCCGGGTCAGATACGCCGGATCCTTCACCCCGGAGATGAACTCCAGCTCGCGGAACTGGACCGACTGGAACCCGCTCGCCGGTGCGAGCACCGACCGGAACTCGAGGAAGTCCTGCGGTGTCATGGTCTCGATGACCTGCACCTGCTCGACCATGACCCGCTCCACCGAGTGGACCCGGCGGAACAGGTGTCTGGCCCGCCACAGCGAGCCCTCGATCATCGCGTCCCTGATCCGCTCCAGCTCGTGCAGCAGCAGCTTGAACCAGAGCTCGTAGACCTGGTGGACGGTGATGAACAGCAGTTCGTCGCTGGCACCGGACCGGGGTTCCTGCTGGGCGAGGAGACCGGGCAGCCGGAGGTAGCCTCCGTAGGAAAGGCGCCCGCCTTCTTCTCCGAAGCTACGCGGAGGGGGTTCACCGTCCCCCGCCCCGGCTCGCCGACTCGGCGTCACAGGCATACGTCACCCCTCCGGCGGCACGCCCCTCGATCCCCATTGATCAGAAGCTCGACCGCCGTCCCCGATATCACCCCATAACACCACAGACGTCAACTCGATGCACGCTGAATCACCAAAGCCCGCGGCCCATGTCGTACGGCCCGCCCGGCCCATCCGGGGAACGGCGTCAAATGTGAAAGTTCGGCGAAATAACCGCAGATCACACGGGTTGACGGCATTACTCCCTGCCGACAGGGGCGGTGATCACGGCGACGATGATCGTGCCCGGATGGAACTCGCCGAGGTCGGCCAGGGTGAAGATCCCCCAGAGCATCTTGGCGACGTAGACCCACTCCAGCACCATGCCGTGGCGGTCGGCGAAGCCGGCGATGAAGGCGTCGAGGTCGGCGTCGCGCCTGGCGTAGCCGCCCGCGTGGAAGTCGTAATTGATCGACCAGTTCGCCGTCACGGTGTCGTACGTGACCTGCTGGAGGCGGGCAACGGTCTCGGCGAGGAACCGGCCGCCCTTGAGCACGGAGAATCCGAGCGCACGCCGGCCGGGGGCCAGCCCCGCGGCGATGCCGGCCAGCGTGCCGCCGGTCCCCACCGGACAGCAGACGACGTCGAACGGCACGTCGATCTCGGCCGGCAGCTCGGCGCAGCCGCGCACCGCCAGGTCGTTGCTGCCGCCCTCGGGCAGCCGGTAGAAGTCGCCGAACCGTCGCCGCAGCGCCTCGACGGCCTCCGGGTCGTCCTTGGCCCGATAGCTCGTACGGTCGATGTACACCAGCCGCATCCCACACCCGGTCGCGAACGCCAGCGTGTCGTTGAGCGGCAGATGCTCCTCGCCCCGGATGACGCCGATCGTACGGAACCCGAACTCGGCGCCCGCCGCCGCCACGGCGCGGATGTGGTTGGAGTAGGCCCCGCCGTACGTCAGCAGCGTGTCGTGGCCGAGCTCGGCGGCGCGGGTCAGGTTGTGGCGCAGCTTGCGGTACTTGTTGCCGGGCAGCAGCGGATGCAGCAGGTCATCGCGCTTGAGCAGCAGCCGCACCCCGGCCCGCTCGAGCCGGTCGTCGTGCAGCTCGGTCAGCGGTACGGCCCGAGCCGGCTCGAGCTCCACCCGCTCATCCGGCCGCAGGCGCATCGCGCATACCTACCTGATCCTTGCGTGATCTCATGGCGGCCTCTTGACGCGCATGGGCGGCGTGGCCGACCTCGCCGACGCCGTACGCGTGCCGTGCTCGAGCGGAAAACGGCTGCTACCGGATGATGGTACCGAGAGGGATCCGGTAGAGCGTCCGCGTCGCGTTGAGCCAGTCCCGATCGATGAACCGCCCGGTGATCCGGCCGACCAGACAGAACCAGTTGTCCAGCCACAGCTTCAGAGTTCCGACCGGGCGGGCGGGGCCCGTCGTGGAGAAGTCGACGATCCCCCAGTGGCTGGGGAGCCCCCCGTTGTACCCGTCGAACATCGACCCCTGGGGGACATTTCGGATGTCCAGCGGGCTCAACGCGCCGACGGCCCGGCCATCGCCGTACACGAGGTCGTGCACGCCGATGCCGTCCGCGTACCATATGACCTGCATGAAGCGGCGCCCGGCGGCGGCCAGATCACGGGTGGTCAGCGGCGGCCCGCTGATGCTGATGACATGCGTCCATCCCGGCGCGTGCTCGCCGATCCAGACCATCTCCTTGAACGCCATCGGCTCGTACCAGCGCATCGCCGAACCGAGATCGCATCGCTCGGCCGAGTCGGGATCGACCCGCAGCAGACGCGCGATCTCCTCCGGGTCATCGCCCTCCACCCAGGTTCCGGCGAACCACTGCTGGAAGCCGCACGAGGCCAGCGCCTGCCACTGGTCCTGCGCCGGGAAGGCGTTGCTCATGTCGCCCGCGTACGTCACCGCTCCGCCGTCCTTTCCTGAAGGCGGCAGAGAATTCCGGGCAAGGAGAACCAGTCCCGATCGATGAACCGCCCGGTGATCCGGCCCAGGACGCAGAGGAAGACATGCGCCATCCACTCGTCGTCGGCATCCGGGTCGAGGTCCAGCCCCTGGACGTACGGCTCGAAGAACGACCCCGGCTCCAGCGGCCCCTCATGGAACCGGCCGAGGTCATCCGCGAGCCTGCCATCGACGAAGAGTTCGAGATCCTGGAGCCCCATGACGTCCTCGTCCTGTAGCAACTGCAAGGCACGTCGTCCGTTCGAGCCGGCCTCCCTGACCACAGTGGGCACGCCGCTGATGCCGGTGATGTGCGTCCAGCCCGGGCTGTGCGCACCGATCCACACGATTTCCGGACCCCCGACCGGCTGATACCAGCGCATCGCCGTGTTCAGGTCGCATTCCAGCCGCCGCGCCGGGTCCGCCCCGATCAGTCCGGCGATCTCCTCCGGGTCATCGCCCTCCACCCAGGTCCCGATGAAGAGCTTCTGGAAGCCGTGTGATGCCAGCAACTCCCACTGGTCCTCGGCCGGTAGCGCAGCCGACATATCCGTCATGTCGGCAAAGATAGACGATCATCGCTGCGCCCCATGACGACCTTGGACATCGCCGCACCCTCATGACGACCTCGGCTTCAGCGCGCCCCCTGGCAGAGGCGGACCGTCTGGTCGGCGGTGAGTTCCCTGACCAGGGAGGCGACCTGGTCGACCTCGATGAGGAAGCCGTCGTGGCCGTTCGGCGACTCGATCACGCGCAGCCGGTCCGCGCCGGGGATGCCGTCGGCGAGCTCCGCCTGCTGGACGAGCGGATAGAGCCGGTCGGAGTCGATGCCGGCCACGATCGTGCGGGCGGTGACCCGCCGCAGCGCGGCAGCCGTACCACCGCGCCCCCGGCCGACGTCGTGGGCGTTCATCGCCTCGGCCAGCGTCACATAGCTGCCCGCGTCGAACCGGCGTACCAGCTTGTCGGCATGATGGTCGAGGTACGACTCCACCTGGTAACGGCCGCCCCGCCAGGGGTCCTCGGCCCCCTGCGGCGACCGGCCGAACCGGGCCTGCAGCTCGGGCTCGCAGCGGTACGTCACGTGGGCCAGCCGCCGCGCGATGCCGAGCCCCGCGTGGGGACCCCGCCCCGGCCCGGCGTCGTGGTAGTCGCCCCCGCGCCAGCCGGGATCGGAGCGGATGGCGTGCAGTTGGATGCTCGCCCAGGCGATCTGCTCGGCGCTGGCCGCCGCCGTGGAGGCCAGCAGCAGCAGCGACCGCACCCGATCCGGGTGGGTCGCGGCCCATTCCAGCGCCCGCATCCCGCCCATCGACCCGCCGATCACGAGCGCCCAGCTGTCGATCCCCAGCGCGTCCGCCAGCTGGGCCTCGGCCGCCACCTGGTCACGTTGGGTCAGGAACGGGAAGGTCCCGCCCCAGCGCCGCCCGTCGGGACGGCGTGAGGCGGGGCCCGTGCTGCCCTGGCAGCCGCCCAGCACGTTGGGTGCGACGACGAACCAGCGGTCGGTGTCGAGCGCGCGGCCCGGCCCGATGAGCCCCTCCCACCAGCCGGCGGTCGGGTGGCCCGGCCCGGCCGGGCCGACGACATGGCTGTCTCCGGTCAGCGCGTGCAGCACCAGGACCGCGTTGGACGCGTCCGGCGCGAGGCGCCCCCAGGTCTCGTACGCGATGCGGACGCCGGGCAGCTCGCCGCCCGCCTCCAGCGGAAGCGGGCCGCCCAGCGTCACCCAGCGACGGTCGCCCGGAGGGTCCCCCTCCTGCCACGCACCGGTCGCCGGCGGTGGCGGAAGGTTCGCCGTGCCCTGCCGTACGGTCAAGACGCCGCCTTGGCCGCGCGGAACCCGGCCTCCAGGTCGGCCTTGAGGTCGTCGATGTTCTCGATGCCGACCGACAGTCGTACCAGCCCGGGCGCGACGCCGGCGGCGGCCAGCTCCTCCTCGTTCAGCTGGCTGTGGGTCGTCGACGCCGGGTGGATGATCAGGCTGCGCACGTCGCCCATGTTGGCCAGGTGGCTGAACAGCTCCACGCCCTCGACGAAGCGCTTGCCCGCCTCGATGCCGTCGCGCAGTTCGAAGGCGAAGACCGCCCCGGCGCCGCGCGGCAGGTAGCGCCGGCATGCCTCGTGCCAGCGGCTGGAGGGCAGGCCGGGGTGGTGCACCGCCGCGACCTCGTCACGCTGCTCCAGCCATTCGGCCAGGGCCTGGGCGTTGGCCGAGTGCCGCTCCATCCGCAGGGACAGCGTCTCCACGCCCTGGAGCAGGAGGAAGGCGGAGTGCGGGGACAGCGCCATGCCGAGGTCGCGCAGCAGTTGGACGCGGAGCTTGATGGCGTACGCCCCCGGGCCGAGAGCCGGCCAGTAACGCAGGCCGTTGTAGGTGGGGTCGGGCTCGGTGAAGTCGGGGAAGCGCTCGGGGTGGGCGCCGAAGTCGAAGGTGCCGCCGTCCACCACGACACCGGCGATGGTCGTGCCGTGGCCGCCGATGAACTTCGTCGCCGAGTGCACGACGATGTCGGCGCCGTGCTCGAGCGGACGCATCAGGTACGGCGTGGGCAGCGTGTTGTCCACGATCAGCGGGACGCCCGCGGCGTGTGCGATGTCCGCGACGGCCCGTGCGTCCAGCACGTTGCCCTTGGGGTTGCCGACGGACTCGGCGAACAGCGCCTTGGTGTTCGGGCGGATCGCGTCCCGCCAGGCGTCCATGTCGTCGGGGTCGACGAAGGTCACCTCGATGCCGAGCTTGCGCATCGTGTGGCGGAGCAGGTTGTAGGTGCCGCCGTAGATCGTGGAGCTGGAGACCACGTGGTCGCCGGAGCCGGCCAGGTTCAGGATCGCCATGGTCTCGGCGGCCTGCCCGGAGGCGAGGGCCACGGCGGCGACGCCGCCTTCGAGTGCGGTGACGCGCTGCTCGAAGACGTCCTGTGTGGGGTTGTGGATGCGGGTGTAGATGTTGCCCGGCTCGGCCAGGGCGAACACGTTCGCCGCGTGCTCGGTGTCGCGGAAGACAAACGAGGTGGTCTGGTAGATCGGCACCGCCCGGGCCCCCGTGGTCGGGTCGGGTACGGCTCCGGAATGCACCTGCTTGGTCTCGAAAGACCAGGTCGCGGAGGCGGGGGCGGATTCGGTGTGCTGCTCGCTCATGGTTCTCCGTAGGGTATCGGACAGCCTGAAACCGGTTTACAGCTGGTAGTCATGCGCCTTGTACGGCACCGGCCACGCGCGGTCCTCATGGTCCGGCGGGCGGTGGGGCATGTGATCATTCCCCGGCACGACATCGGGCAGGAATGGGAACGCCGCCCCGGACGAGACCCGGGCGGCCGTGACAGGAAGGAGTCGTGGGCGCCGGTGAGGCGGCGCGTCATGGCCTCAGCGCGCCATCAGCGCATGACAGCGGGACAGATGGCGCTGGCAACGCGCAGGTAGTCGACGTGACGACGGATCACCAGCATGATCACGTGGTCAAGCCAACCATGCCCGCGCCCCAAAAGCCAGTTCTCGTGACCAAAATCTCGCCTTTCGGGAAGCCGTAAGCTCCAGGTGCTCATCCAGAGAGCCGCCCCCGGGTGTGGCGGCTCTCGGGCGTCATCGGCGGCGATCAGGTCGCCCGGCGGGTTCAGGGTCGGTCGAATTCGCCGAGCTTGGCACCCTCGCCATGGCCGCGGGAATCGGGGTGCTGTCCTCGACCGAGGCATTGCGGCTGCTGGAACGGGAAATAGAGACTGCCCGCGACGGCCTGTTCGCCAACGCCCGAGGCGAGGAACTGGCCGAGCAACTGGCGGCCGAGCATGACCGACAGGCACGGCTACGGCAACCTGAATGGCATGAATTCTGGCGGCCCCGCGAGCTCAGCCCTGCCGAGTACAAAGCCCAGTTCATCACCGTGGGCATCACCGACAGCGCCGCCGGCTCCGGGTGCGCCGCTGCCTCCACGCTGAACGGCCGGAACCGCTCCGTTCTCACAAGGGATCTTGCTGATATTATTTCGGTAATTCGCTAACAAGCGAAGGAGGATCTCCGAGGCAGGGCCGGCATCCGATGAACAGGGTCTACGAAGCGCTCGCCCACCCGACCCGCCGCCAGATCATCGCGCTGCTGCGGCAGCAGGAGCGGTCGGCGGGTGAACTCGCCGAGCACTTCGAGATCGCCAAACCCACCCTGTCCGGACATCTGCGCCTGCTCCGGGAGGCAGGTCTGATCTTCGGCGAGAGACACGGGACATCGATCGTCTACC
This sequence comes from Sphaerimonospora mesophila, assembly GCF_001417795.1. Lineage (NCBI taxonomy): Bacteria > Bacillati > Actinomycetota > Actinomycetes > Streptosporangiales > Streptosporangiaceae > Sphaerimonospora > Sphaerimonospora mesophila. The sequence goes on from NZ_BCBX01000030.1 coordinate 666,187, forward strand.
ACCTGCATCTGACCCTGTTGGAGGAGGCGCTGGGTGCACTCCTCGACCTGTTCAAGATCGGAAACGAGAGGGGAGCCGATGACTGACGAATCCACCGAATCCGCCGGATCCGCGGCGTCCACCGACGGTAAGCGCCTTGACGTACGCCCAGGGCTCATCGGTACGGCCATCGCCTTACTCGCGTCGGCGGGGATGTCGGTCTGGGGATGGATCCACATTCCGGACGACGCCCGGATCCCCACACACTGGGGGGCTTCCGGCGAGGCGGACGGCTTCAGCGACAAGCTGCCCGCCCTCATCCAGGCTCCGCTGATCATGCTCGCCTTCAGCGCCCTGTTCACCCTGCTGCCCCGTCTCGTTTCCCGGGAGCGCATGGGCTCCGCCCGTGTTTACATCGTGGCCTGGATCGGCGCGCTCCTTTTGATATCCGCTCTGCACGCCGTGACCATCCTCAATGCCGCCGGTGGACAGCTCCCGGCCGTTCGCGTCGCCATGGCCGGGGTGGGCGTTCTCTACCTGCTGCTCGGCAACTATCTACCGAAGAGCCGGGGCGGCTCGGCCGCCGGCGGGGGCGATCGATGGGCGGCGCAGGAGCGGAAGATCTCGCGGCGTACGCAACGGCTGGGTGGACGGCTGCTGGCCGGGCTGGGGCTGTTCCTGGTGATATTCGGCTTCGTGCTCCCGATTCCGGCACTCACCGTGATCATGCTTGTCGGCACCGTCGCCATCGGCCTCACTTTGGCGCTGTATTCCTGGTGGTCCTTCGATCCCCGGCAGAACTAGGGCCTGTTTCAGAAGTGGACCACCCATGTGATCCACTTGTGAAACAGGCCCTGGCTGTATTGACCCGCAGGGTTGTTGACACGGCTGATCGGTGGCCGGCCTCCGAGTGCGGTGTGGCAGCGATGGTAGTTGTACTGATGCAGGAAGTCCCTCAGTGCTTCGGTGCGTTGGTCGTTGCTGGCGTAGGGGCGCAGGTAGGCCCACTCCCCCTAAACTATGTGAAGCGCGTTCGTAACGGCGGCGTGCTGACGGCTTCGGGGCGACCGATCCCAGCGTCTCAGGAATCTCCCGCCTTCTGCCACATCGTGGCCGACCTCACGCCGACGCTGGTGAGCCGGTGCGAGTATGCAAATCTGCGCCGAACTCATGACGGTCTCGGTTACTTCGGCTTTAATGAATCCACAAAGGCTTACATCGAGGTTATCTCATTCGACAGACTCGCGAATGCAGCTACGGAACGAAACAGGGCGTTTTTTGATAAGCTGGGATTGCCGTCTGGCTAGGACGCGCCAGCGAGAAGTGGGAGATCTCCTAATAGAGACTGTGCGTTTGTCAGAAATTACGTCCGCGCAGCTCAAGCGACAATGTGTGTATTCATGGAGGATCGCTCCGAGTCGGTCGTTTCGGTGGATGTGCAGGTCGATGCGCCCTGATTCGGTGAGCAGGTCTGGCTCGATGTGGAGCTGCGGACCCGCAGGCGCGAGCCGGTTCCCGGGCGATCGGGGTTGCGTCTCAAGCTGCTTGAGGTCGCATAGTGGGCGGCATGCCCAACGACTGCTTGTACCCCATCGGAGATGTGGCGCGCCGGACCGGACTGGCGGTCAGCGCCATCCGCTACTACTCCGACGAAGGCATCGTCGCGCCGACGGAAACGACCGCCGCCGGGAACCGGCTGTACGACTTGCACGCCATCGCCCGTTTCGAACTCATCCGCACCCTCCGCGACCTCGGCACCGGCCTGGACGAGGTCCGGCGGCTGCTCGGCGGTGAGACCACCCTGCGCACCCTGCTCGCCGAACACCTGGAGCTGGTCGAGCGGCAGGAGAACGAACTGCGGGCCAGGCGTGCGGTGCTCCGGGCGCTGGCCGGACAGGACGATCCGGCCGCACGGGTGGTGCTGATGCGCGAACTCGTCTCGATGTCCGACGAGGAGCGCGAACGGCTGATCGACGACTTCTGGGCCGACGTCAGCACCGTCGTCCCCGACGACTTCGCCGCACGGCTCAGCGCGATGCGACCACACCTGCCCGACGATCCGACCGCCACGCAACTCCACGCGTGGATCGAACTCGCGGAACTGGTGCGGGACAACGACTTCCGCGCCGCTGTCCGCTCGTATCTGCATGACACCTTCGCCGTCGGACCGGCAGCGCAGATGACCGCCACGCCGGTGCAGGAGTTCATCCACTCGACCAGCCAGCCGCTGATGAAGCAGATCTTCGCGGCGTTCCGCAGCGGCCTGCCCGCGGACTCCTCTCACGCACGGGAGCTGGCTGCCCGCCTTGCCCACGATGCCGCCGCCGCGGTCGGCTCCCCGATGACCGTGGAACTCCGCGAACGCATGGCCGCGGGCTTCCGCTTGACCAGCGAACTCCACCAGCAGTCACTCGACGATCCGGAGTACGACCACGGGCACGGCCGCTACCTTGCCCTCGTAGCCGTGATCAACGGAACCACCCATCCCGACCAGGACGTCGACTTGGCCGAACTGAGCGCCTGGCTGTCGGTCGCGCTGCGCACCGATCAGCTCGGGTCGGAGGCGCCCTGATCGCTGAGGCGGACTGCACCTCCGCGTTCCGATGCCGACCGGTGCGGGCCGGCGGGCATGCCTCACAGGGACTTCTCCGCGATCGATGCTGGTGTGGCCCGTCAGCGGATGAGGCACCGAAACAGGGCTCACCGCAGCGGGGGTGAGCCCTGTCCTGTGCTCGGAACGAACCAAGCGTAGTTAACAGCCCTGCACGAACCACCCGTTGAAAAGTCCGCCCACGCATCGGGCCCTCGGCGTGCGCTTGTAACGCGACAAGGATGCGTGCGCCCAGACTCCGTTCCGCTGCCAGCGGCGAAACAACCCGTACACCGTCTGCCACGGTCCGTACCTCGCGGGAACATCCGCCATGGCGCGCCAGTCCGAACTCGCCATCGGATCCCGTCGATGAGCTGCCGCTTCGCCCAGACCGGCGGACGGCCCGCTTTCCTGCCCACCGGCAACAGCGGCTCCGGCATCGCCCACTGCGCGGCGGTTAAATCTCCCCGACCCACACAAAGATCATTTCGGAAGTGGACCACCCAGGTGATCCACTTCTGAACAGGCCCTAGCGCGAGATCACCACGGCGTGGAGTGGACAGGGTGATCGAGATGTGACCAACCGGACCGGATCACCGGGCGTCTCAACGAGGTGAATCGACACCTCGGAGAGTGACCCGGCATGGACAGGCGGAACTTCCTGCGGGTCTCGGCGATGGCCGGGACCGTTCTCGCGTACGGCACGGCCGCGTGCGGCGCCGCGACGGCCGACCGTCGCACCTTGTCTACCGGCGCGACCGGCTCAGCCGGTGCGAGCGCCGCCGAATGGAGGGCGCTGGGGCGTGGCCTCGACGGGCGCCTGATCCGGCCCGGGGACGCCTCCTACGACCCGGCCCGCCGTCTGTTCAACACGGCGTACGACTCGGTGCGACCGGCGGGCATCGCCTACTGCGCGACGGCGGCCGACGTGGCCGAGTGCGTGGCGTTCGCCCGGCGGTTCGGGGTGCCGGTGACCTCCAGGTCGGGCGGGCACAGCTACGCGGGCTGGTCGACCTCGCGGAACGGGCTGGTCATCGACGTGTCGCCGATGAGCAGGGTCTCCTACTCCGGCGGCCACGCCACGATCGGCGCGGGAGCCCGGCTCGTCGACGTGTACGCCAGGCTCGCCGCGCACGGGGTGAGCATCCCGGCCGGCTCCTGCCCGACCGTCGGCATCGCCGGGCTCACCCTCGGCGGCGGCCTCGGCGTCGTGTCCAGGAAGTACGGCCTCACCTGCGACGTGCTGGAATCGGTGCGGATCGTGACGGCCGACGGGCGGACGCTCACCTGCTCGGCCACGTCGAACCCCGATCTCTTCTGGGCCTCACGCGGGGGCGGCGGCGGCAACTTCGGCGTGGCGACGTCGTTCACGTTCCGCACCCACGCCATCCGGGACGTCACGCTGTTCTTCCTGCACTGGCCCTGGTCGAAGGCCGCGGCCGTGCTACGAGCCTGGCAGGCGTGGGCGCCGTACGCACCGGACGAGCTGTGGTCGAACCTCCACCTCGGCCACGACCCGTCTCCCGACGTCATGGTGGGCGGCCTGTACGTCGGGGGAAAGGCCGGCTGCGAGCGGCTGCTGCGCAGGCTGGTGGACCGCGTCGGCGCCGGCCCGTCGAGCCGCTATGTGGCGCGGTCGCCGTACGACCACGCGATGATGGTCATGGCCGGGTGCGCCGACCTGTCGGTCGCGCAGTGCCACCGGCCCGGGTCGCTTCCGGGAGAGACCTCGAAGGGGCGGCTCGTCCGCGACGCGTTCACCGCCAAGTCGCACATCGCGTACGCGCCGCTGTCGGCCACCGGGATCAGAACCCTGATCAGACAGGTGGGCACGGCCGGACGGCACTCGGTGCTGCTCGACGCGCTCGGCGGCGCGATCGGCAGGGTGCGGCCGGACGCCACCGCCTTCCCCCACCGCCGGGCGCTGTTCACGGTCCAGTACTATGCCCACAGGACGGGGGCCGCCGCCTGGGCGCGGGCGGCGCACGCGGCGATGCGGCCGCACTTCGGAGACCACGCCTACGTCAACTACATCGACCCGGAGCTGACGGGCTGGCGGCGGCAATACTACGGCGCGAACGCCGCCCGGCTGGCCCGGGTCAAGGCCGCCTACGACCCGGGCCGTCTGTTCCGCCTCCCCCAGGGGGTCTGACACACCGCGAAGCGGCCGTGTCGCGGCCGATGGTCACGGATAGCCGACGATCGCGCTCGTGCCGTACGAGCCGACGACCGGGGTGCCCGCGTCGTTGATCGTGCGTTCGATGCCCCCGCTGCCGTCGAGGAAGACGGTGATCATGTTGTGGAAGCGAACGCCCGGAGTCCTCGGGACCTCGATCGCCCGGTCGGCGCGGATGTCCACGCCCTGGTTGAAGTAGGAGTACACGCCGAGGCCCCACGCCTGATGGCGCCGCACCCGGTCGGACACCTTGTAGGAGGCCCACCCCTTGCCGGTCGGGCTGTGCCACGCCTCCTGGCCGGGCGGGTCGTACGGCAACTCGCTCTGGTAGAAGATCGTGCGGCCGTTCTGCCCGTTCCAGATCGTCTGGTACCTCTGGTAGTGCTCGACGAACAGGCCGTACGCGATGACGTCGTCGCCGTTCACCACGACGCCGGTGTCGGCGGTGTTCGTGCGCCAGCCGACGCCGTTGCCGTGGTCGGCGCGCCAGGCCCAGATGTCGTCGAGGATCGTGTCGTCGGAGTTGACCACGAGGCTCGTCCTGGCCCGGCCCGCCCACGGCCCGCCGATGCGGAAGAACACGTCGTGCAGCGAGATCGGGTCGGCGGAATGATCCTTGTGGCCGCCGTTCCGCTTGCCCACCTCGACGAGCTCGGCGGACTCGCGCGGCCCGGCGTCGACGAGCACTCCGGCGACGCGGACGCCGTCGACGTCCTCGATGCGCAGGGCCGCTTCACCGGTGTCGGGGGTGAGGCTCGGCATGCCCAGTCCGAGCACGACCGTGTTCCTGTGCTTGACCCGCAGTGCCCTGTCGAGGTGATAGACGCCGGGGGTGAGCAGGAGGTGCCTGCCGCGTGACAGCTCCTGGTTGATCTTCTGGGCGCTGTCGCCCGGTCTGGCGATGAAGAAGCTCTCGATCGGCAGTGACGAGCCCCGCTGCGGACGGCCGTCGGCCCAGGTCGTGCCGGAGGTGTCGCGTCGCAGGCCCGGCACGAAGACCCGGTAACGGCCGGCCTCGTCCACGCACAGAAAGGGCTTCTCGCGGGTGACGGGGCTGGTGGGCAGCGTCGTGTAGGGCGGGTCGGGGAAGCCCTCCTGCGGAGCGCCCTTCACTCCGGAGAACACCTGGTTCCACACCCCGTTGGTCCAGACGTCGCCGAGTTCGCTGTCGCGGGTCAGCCACTGCTGCTGGGAGCCGTTGATCGTGATGCCGTCGATCTTCGAGTCGGCGATGTAGCCGCCGCTCGAGTACCCGCCGTTGCCGGGTTCCAGCCAGAGGACGCCCTTGATGTGGACCCGCCGCATCGGCGAGGCCTGCGAGACGGCCCACTGGTTCGACCAGTCGGTCGGCGTCACCGACAGGTTCTCGGCCGAACGCCAGAAGTTGGTGAGCGCGGAGATGCCCGACGGCGCGTTCGGGTCCGGCCGGCCGATGACCCGGACCGCGCCGTGGATGTCGACGTCGTCGGGCGTACGGCCCAGCCCCGCGACCGTGGTGTAGTAGCCGACCCTCGCGTCCACGTCGTACCGGCCCGGCTTGAAGAGCACGGCGTACCGGTTCACGCCCATCTCGTTGTTCTCCTGCCGGGCGTACAGCTCGTCGAGCTTGGCCTGGATCTCGGCGGCCGGCGTCGAGGAGTCGTACACGAAGACGTTGGGCCCGAAGTCGGGCTCCCCGCGGTTCTGGGATGCGGCGGCGGGGCCGGTGACGGCCACCAGTCCGGAGGCGGCGAGCGCGGCGGCGGAAGCGGTAAGAGCGAGGACGCGCCGGAAGGCGACCCGCCTTGGGGAGCGCTCTCTCACATCGGGGGGACGAATGATGCTCATGGGCCTGCCTATCCAGATGGGGGGCGGATAGAGCTCACGATTGTGAGAGAGCGCTCTCTCACAGCCGCAAGACTTTTGTATCCCGTCGGCGCCATCCGCGCCAGAGCCGCGTGGATCCGTTCGCTCGGCTCAGCCGTACAACGTGGGGAGATCGACCAGGAGGATGTGCGGGTCGTGGGCGGCGGCTCGGTGAGCGGTGAGGGTCACCTCTCGGGGACGAAGTGGCGGAGCACCTCGGGGTTGGCCATGGAGTCGGGGTTGGCGGCCTGCTCGACGGGGGTGCCCAGGAGGATCTTCCGTACCGGAACCTCCAGCTTCTTGCCCGACAGCGTGCGTGGAATGCCGGGGACCACGCGGATCTCGTTGGGCACGTGCCGCGGCGACAGCTCGGCGCGCAGCGCGGCACGCAGCCGTGAGATGAGCTCGTCGGTGAGCGTCGCGCCGTCGGCGAGCGTGACGTACAGCAGCAGCCTGCCCTCCTGGCCCAACCGGCCGGTGTCGATCACCAGGCTGTCGGCGATCTCCTCGAAGCGCTCGACGATCCGGTAGAACTCGCTGGTGCCCATCCGGACGCCGCCGCGGTTGAGGGTCGAGTCGGAGCGGCCGTAGATGACGCAGCCGCCATCCGGAAGGATCTTGATCCAGTCGCCGTGCCGCCAGATGCCGGGATAGTCCGCGAAGTACGACTCCCGATAGCGGTCGCCCGCCGGGTCGTTCCAGAACATCACCGGCATCGAGGGCATCGGCCGGGTGATCACCAGCTCCCCCACCTCGCCGATCACCGCGCCGCCGGCCGGGTCGAACGACTCGACCGAGGCGCCCAGGCAGCGGCACGGGATCACGCCAGCCCGGATCGGCAGCAGCGGCACCGCCCCCACGAAACCGGTGCACACGTCGGTGCCGCCGGAGAACGAGCCGAGCTGCACCTCGGGCTTCACATCGGTGTAGACCCAGGCGAAGCCCTCGGGCGGCAGCGGCGAGCCGGTCGACCCGATGCCGCGCAGCCGCTCCAGCCCGGACGGTTTGAGGCCCGCCTTCATCGAGGCCACCAGGTACGGCGCGCCGGTGCCGAAGTAGGTCACGCCCTCCTCGGCCGCGACCCGCCACAGCGCGCCGGTCTCGGGGTGCGTCGCGCTGCCGTCGTAGAGCACGACCGTGCAGCCCACCAGCAGGCCACCGATGAGGTAGTTCCACATCATCCAGCCGGTGGTGGTGTACCAGAAGAACACATCCCCCGCGCCGAGGTCCTGGTGGAAGGAGAGCGACTTGAGGTGCTCCAGCACGATCCCGCCGTGACCGTGGACGATGGGCTTGGGCAGGCCCGTCGTGCCCGAGGAGTACAGCACCCACAGCGGGTGATCGAAAGGAACCGGTTCGAACTCCGGCTCGGCGGCCTCGGCCCGCAGCTCGTCCCATCCCAGGTCGTTCGCGCCGGCCGGTACGGCGTCCGCCGCGGCGATCCACACGGTGGCCTTGAGCGTGGGCAGCTTGGCGGCGATCTCACGCGCCACCTCCGACCGGTCGTACGACCTGCCGCCGTAGCGGTAGCCGTCCACCGCGATCAGCACCTTCGGCTCGATCTGGGTGAAACGGTCGGTCACGCTCGGCGCGCCGAAGTCCGGGGAGCACGACGACCAGATGGCCCCGAGGGAGGCCGTGGCCAGGAAGGCGACGAGCGCCTCGGGAACGTTGCCGACGTACGCCGCGACCCGGTCGCCGCGCCCGACGCCGAGCCGCACCAGCCCGGCGCGGACCTGGCCCACCTCGTCGCGGAGTTCGCCCAGCGTGTAGGTCCGCCGGTTGCCCTCTTCGTCGCGAAATATCACGGCAAGGCGGTCGGGATCGTCGCCACGCAGCGCATTGGCGGCGTAATTGATCGCCGTCCCGGTGAACCATTCGGCACCCGGCATCGTTCCGCTGATGACGGGCCCGTCACCACGATCGCCGATCACTGCGAAGTAGTCCCAGATCGACGTCCAGAACTCGGCCGGAGACTCGACCGACCACTGCCACATGTCCTGGTAATCGCCGGAACGTCCGAGCCACTCCATGAACCGGGTGATCCGTGCATTACGGACGATCTCCGGAGTGGGTTCCCAGAGCAGGGTGCCTTCCTCAACCATGAGCCCATCTTCGCGACCAGACCGGCGTATGTCACCATCGCCCCCGAAGATGAGGAGTCCGTCACATGCGGGCTCTGAGGTGATCGATCGCGATCCGCGCGGCAGAACCGATCGCGGCGTCCGCCTTCGGCTGGTTCTGGGCCGTGCTGAACGAGCAGGTGAAGACGGCCACGGCGTATCGGCCGCCGTCCGGATACTCGACGACACCGATCTCGTTGCGCAGCGTCGGCAGGGTGCCCGTCTTACCGCTGACCGCCACGTCGTCGAACGGGAAGCCCGCCGCCAGCCGGTGCGGCCACACCTGCAGGCCCATCAACCGGCGTACGGCCGCGCACGAGGCGGGGGCGGCCGCCTCGTCACGCCAGATCATGCCGAGCAGCCGGGTCAGCTCCCTCGGGGTGCCGTGGCTGGTGAGCGCGGGGACGAGGACGCGCAGGCGGGCGACCACGGCGGGGTCGGCGCACGCCTCGCTGAGCGCCGACATGTCGTCGACGCCCGCGTCGGCCAGCATGTGGGCGAACATCTCCCGGCAGTCGTGCGCCACCCGCGTGCCGTTCAGCCCGAGGCCGGCCAGGAAGGCGTTGACCGAGTCGCGGCCCACCCGGGCGAGCAGCACGTCGGCCGCCGCGTTGTCGCTCACCGCGATCATCAGGTAGGCGAGATCGCGCAGGGACAGCTCGGCGTCGTCGAGCATCGCCGTCAGCCCGGTCCCGCCGGCCGAGGTCCTGCTGCTCGCCGGAACACGGACCGCCTCGGTCAGGTCGAGCGTCCCCCGCTCGGCCTGACGGTAGAGCTCGATCAGCAGCGGCACCTTGAAGACCGAGGCGAGGACGACCGGCTCGTCCGCACCGAGACCCACCTCGTGCCCGGTGTCGATGTCGGTCGCGTGCAGCCACCCGGTGACGCCCGCCGAGCGGAACACCTGCTCGATCGGCCTCATGCGAGGAATCCCGTCGCCGGGCGCGGGGCCACCCGCCGCGCGCGCGGAGCGTCGTCGTCCGTCATGCCCGCGCCGTCCTTCAGCACCTGTACGGCGACCGCCGTGAAGTCTTCGACGTACGGCCCGGGCTCGCCGCGCCAGGCCGTGGAGCAGCGCCAGGCGAGCGGTGTTCCGACGAGGGGCCGCCACACCACGCCGGGAGCGTCGAGGGGAGGCCCGATCGCGACGGCCGTACCGGACAGGACCAGGCCGAGGGCGAACTCCCCGTTGCGGGCGTAGGTGACCTCGACCGGAACGAACCCGTGCCGACGGCAGGCGACCAGCGTCTCGTCGTGCAGGCCGGTCTCGGACTCGCCGGGGAACAGCACGAGATCTCGCCCGGCCAGGTCGCCCAGGTGAACGGCGGCCCACCGGACCAGTTCGTCCCCCTCGGCCAGCAGAACGCCGGGGTGCTGCACGAGGATCGGGCCGAAGCCCAGCCCGGCGCCCGGTCCCATACCCGGCACGGGATGGCGCAGCACACCCACGTCGAGCCGGCCCTCCAGGATCGCGGCCGCCTGCGCGGCACTGCCCATCTCGATCAGCGACAGCCGCACCTCGGGGCGGCGGTCCCGGAAACCCGCGATCAGCGCGGCGAGCACGGAAGCGCCGAGGTCGGCCGGGACCCCGGCCCGGACGATCGCCGCGTCGCCGCGTCCCATGCCCGCCAGCAGGTCGCGCACCCGCTCCACCCGGGCGACGATCTCGCGCGCCTCGGGCAGCAGCAGCCGTCCGGCGTCCGTCAGCGTGACGTGCCGGCTCGACCGCTCGAAGAGTCGCACACCGAGCTCCTGCTCCAGACGCTTGATCCGCTGGCTCAACGGCGGCTGGGCCATACCGAGCCGGGCGGCCGCGTGACCGAAGTGCAGGTCTTCCGCGACCGCGAGGAAGTAGCCGAGATGTCGGACGAGGTCCACGAGCTGGCATCATATCCGAATCTTTCTTGATCTTGAAAGATATCCATATTGGACATGAAGTCTCCGCCTCTGGTCCCCTGGGCGGTGCACTCGAACAAAGGGGGACGAATGCGAGAGCAAGCCAGGAAAAGACGGCGCGGGCGGTGGGGGCCGATCACCGCGGCGGCGCTCGTACCGGTCACCGTGGCGGGGGGCGTGATCTGGGCGCTGCGCACCCAGGGTTCACCCGAGGAGACCGCGGCGCGGTTCCTGACCGCGTGGTCGCGGTCGGACTACGCGGCGATGCGCGAGCTCACCGCGGACCCGCCGGCCGCCTTCGAAGACTGGTACCGGCGGTTTCACGACGACCTGAAGCCGACCGCGCGGCGCTTCCGGGTGATCGGGACCGGTGAGGCCGACGGGTCCGAGGGGGAGCGCGTCCGGTTCCGCGCGGAGCTGTCCGGCCCGGTGGACTTCTCCTATGACGGAGTGTTGCGGCTGGTCGAGCACGACCGGGCCTGGCGCGTCTCCTGGTCACCCGCGGCGATCCACCCCAGGCTCACACCCGGCCGCCGCATCCGGCTCACCACGCTGCCGGCCGAGCGGGCCCCGATCACCGCCGCCGACGGCACCCGGATCGACACTCCGGAGACGCCGGGGTCGGTGCAGCAGATCGTCGAGCAGCTGGCCGAGCAGTACGGCTCGCGCCTGACCGGGACCGCCTCCGCCCGGGTGGACGTGATCGACACCGCCACGGGCAGGCGGGTGGAGACCATCGCGACCGGCGGAGCCAAACCGGGCGAGCCGCTGAAGACCACGCTCGACCCGCGGGTCCACCGGGCCGGCGCCGACGCCCTGGAGGGGGTGACCAAGCCCGCCTCGCTGGTCGCCGTACGGCCCTCCACCGGAGAGATCCTGGCCGCCGTGAACAAACCCGGCGGATACAACCGGGCACTCCTGGGGACGTACCCGCCCGGCTCGACCTTCAAGATCGTGACTGCGTCCGCTCTCGTCGCGGGCGGCATCACCCCGGGTCAGAACGTACGGTGCCCCGCCGAACAGAACATCGGCGGCTTCCGGTTCCACAACGCGGGGTTCCACGACTACGGCGCCCTCCCCTTCCGCGACGCCTTCGCCCACTCGTGCAACACCACCTTCGGCGCGATGGCGGTGCAGCGGCTCGGCGCCGAGCGGCTGACCAAGGTGGCCGCCGACTTCGGCTTCGGCGCCCGCATCAAGATCGGGATCCCGGCGGTCGACGCGGCGTTCCCCGTGCCGCGCGACGACACCGACCTCGCCTCTGCGGCCATCGGGCAGGGCCGGGTGCTGGCGAGCCCGCTGAACATGGCCGCCGTCGCCGGCGCGATCGCGAGCGGCACGTGGCGGCAGCCCCGGCTCGTCCCGGCCGCACTCGTTCCGGACGGGGCCCGGCCGCGCAAGCTGGAGCCCGCGGTCGTCTCCGCACTGCGCAAGCTGATGCCGGCCGTCGTCAGCGAGGGAACGGCGAGCGGCGTCTCCTTCCCCTCCGGCACGGCCGGCAAGACCGGCACCGCGGAGTACGGCTCGGGCGCCGAGCCGCCCACGCACTCATGGTTCATCGGCTATCGGGGAGACGTGGCCTTCGCCGTCATCGTGGAGGGCGGGGGCGAGGGGGCCGCCGTCGCCGCCCCGGTCGCGGCGCGCTTCCTCAACGCGCTTCCCCGGTGACGCCCTAACTCGTGGTGAGGCGGGCGACGGCGGCGACGACCTCGGAGGCGTTGGACAGATCACGCAGCACGATGTCGGCGCCCGCCTCGCGTAGTTCTGCCACGGTGGATCGGCCGGACGCCACCGCGATCATGCCGGCGCCGCCGATCCGCGCCGCCTGGACGTCGCGGGCCGAGTCGCCGATCAGCACGGTTTCGGCCGCAGTGAAGGCCGAGCCGTACTTGGCCTTCGCCCTGCCCTGGGCCACCTGGAGCAGCGTGGCCTTGGGGTAGACCTCCTCACCGTAACCGCCGATCTCGAAGTCGATCCACCTGTCCAGTCCGAACGCAGCGAGCTTGTGCATCGCGTTGTCCTTGATGGTCCCCGTCAGCACCGACTGGACGACTCCGTCGAGCCGGGACACCGCCTTGAGCGCGTCCTTGGCCCCCGGCATCATCCGCCCCTCCTTCGCCAGCCGCCGGTGTTTGTCCGCGAACGACACGGTCAACGCGTCGAGGAACCTCGGCAGGTGGTGATCCTCGACGGCGATGCCGTTGACCGCCAGGGTCTCAAAGATGATCTCCGAGTCGGGGCGGCCCATCGCCGGGGCGAGCTTGACCAGCGGCCGTCCGGTGACCATACGGAACGCGTCCGCGTAGGCGTCGCGGGTGACGAGGGTGACGTCGACCAGCGTGAGATCGATGTTCCAGAGAACGAGGCGGTTGATCGCGGCCTCCGGGAGGGGTAGGGGGCGGCTCGCCCCCAGGCACGGGGCGGCCCGCCCCAAGCGTACGGCTCCCACCGACGGCGCCGGATCCGCGACGTCTCCCGGATCGATCCGCGACCACCGCGTCACCGTCCACAGGTCCGCCCGAAAACTTGTTTCACGCATCGCAGTAATACCTCTTGACAAGTTTCCTGTGAAGATTTCTCATGATCAGTGATCATATGCACCATTGGTCACGTGTGACGCGATCATCACCCGCGCCACATCGTCACAGGGGTAAGGCGGGGCTTGGTGGATCGAAGTTTGGGTTGTGTGGTTCTGACCACCGTGTTGGCCACCGCGATGGTCATGACCGGGGCCACGGCACAGGCGACCGCTTCCCCCACACCGGCAGGTGAGACGGCGTCCGGCGGAGCCTCGATGAGCGAGCCCGGCGATCGGAAGGCGGTCACGGACGAGGCGGCCAAGCGGCGTGCCGGCGAGACCGGCGAGCCGGTGGAGATCCTCGCCAGGCGGGGCGAGGACCGGGAGGTGTTCGCCAACCCGGACGGCTCGTTCACCGCCGTCGAGCATCTGCGTCCGGTCCGAGTCAGGCGGAACGACTCATGGGTGGCGCCGGACACCACCCTGGTGAAGCGTCCCGACGGGTCGATCGGGCCGCGCGCGGCCACCGTCGGGCTCTCGCTGTCCGGCGGCGGCGGTGACGTGCCGCTGGCGCGCATGGCCCGGGCCGGGCGCGAGTTGTCGCTGAGGTGGCCGGGCGGGCTGCCGGAACCCGAACTGCGGGGCGACTCGGCGATCTACCACGACGTGCTCAAGGACGTGGACCTGATCGTACGAGCCGACGTCGACGGGTTCTCGCACACACTGGTGGTGAAGAACCGGGAGGCGGCGGGGAACAGCGCGCTGGCCCGGCTCACCTTCGGGCTCGAGGGCTCCGGGCTGGGCATGCGGCTCGGCGAGGACGGCACCGTCAAGGCCGTCGACCAGGCCGCCGGCGGCACCGTCTTCGAGGCGCCTTCCGCGATTATGTGGGACTCCGGCACACCCGAGGCGACGAAGGGTGAGCGGGCCGCGGCTGCCGACGCGACCACCGGCCCGGACGGCACCGCGCTCCTCGCGGCCGGCCCGGCGGAGACCTCCAAGGTGGCCGACCTGGGCACGACGGTGCAGGACGGCGCCCTCACCCTCACGCCCGACCAGGGCATGCTCACCGGACCGGACACCCGGTTCCCCGTCTACATCGACCCGGTGTGGAAGACGGTCAAGGCCTCCGCGTGGGCCTACGTGTCCCGCGCCTACCCGTCCACGTCGTACTACAAGTTCAAGGGCAAGCCCGACTCCGGCATGGGGCTGTGCTCCGGCGACCCCAACTGCGCCGCCTCGGACGTCAAGCGCATCTTCTACCGGATGCCGACCAGCGCCTACGCCGGGAAGTACATCATCTCGGCGGAGTTCGTGGCCAAGGAGACCTGGTCGTACTCCTGCACCGCCCGCCCGGTCGAGCTGTGGCGGACCAAGGGCTTCGTGGAGGGCTCGACCTGGAACTCCACGAAGGACAACTGGCTGGAGCGCCTCGACACCCGCAACGTGGCGAAGGGGTGGTCGTCGAGCTGTCCGGCCGGCGACGTCGAGTTCAACGCCACCAAGGCGGTCAAGGACGCCGCGGCCGGCAAGTGGTCGACGACCACCTTCGGCCTGCGCGCCGAGTCCGAGAGCAGCGCCTCCGCCTGGAAGCGCTTCGCCGACGACGCCTACCTCCGGGTCAACTACAACACCCCGCCGCCTCAGCCGAAGATGTCGGACCTCTCGATGAACCCCGGCGGCAAGTGCGTCTACTCTCCCCCGCCCGCCGTACGGGTGCCGCCGACGATCTCGGCCGTCCTGCACGACCCCGACTCGGCGGACGCCAAGAAGGTGTACGCCGAGTTCGGCGCAAGCTGGGACGGCGGGCAGAAGTGGACCTCCGGAAAGATCGGCCCGAAGACCACCGGCTCGACGTTCCAGGTCACCCTGCCGTCCACCATCCCGGAGAAGAAGACGATCAACTGGTACGTCCGCACCTGGGACGGCTACCAGTACAGCCCCTGGAGCTACGCGGGGGACGCGACCGCCTGCTACTTCACCTACGACAAGAGCGTGCCGGCCGCCCCGGTGCTGTCCTCCACCGCCTACCCGCAGTCGGACCCGGAGAACGAGAACGACCCGTGGTACGACGGGGTCGGCCGCTACGGCCGCTTCACCGCCCAGTCCTCGTCGTCCGACGTCGTCAAGTACTGGTTCGGCGTCAACTCCAACCCGACATCGGCCAACGAGCGCAAGCCCGGCTCCCCCGGCGGTCCCGTGACGATCGACATCGCGCCCGACCACGCGGGGCCCAACTACCTGACCGTCAAGGCCTTCGACGCGGCGGGCAACTCCAGTGAGATCGGCCGGTACGTCTTCCGGGTGCGGGCGGGCTCCCCGGCCAAGGCGGAGTGGCCATTGGACGACCCGCAGGACTCGGCGCAGGTCTCCGAGACGTCCGGGGCGTTCCCCGCGTCCGTCGTCGGCGGCGTGACGCTCGGGGTCGACGGCATCAACCGCACGGCCATGCAGCTCAACGGCACAACCGGCCATGCCAGGACGGCCGGGCCCGTGGTCACGACCACCACCGGCTTCGCGGTGTCCGCCTGGGCCCGTCTCCCCGCCGTCAAACCCACGCACGCCTCGATCGTCGCGACCCAGATCGGCGCCGCGCGCAGCGGCTTCGAGCTGTACTACTCGTCCTCCTACGACAGGTGGATCTTCAACCGCTACAACACCGACACCACCGGCAGCGCGCTCTCCAGGGCGATCGGGACGAGCTCGCCACAGGGCGGCGAGTGGACGCACCTGGTCGGCGTCTACGACTCCGTGGCCAAGGACATCAAGCTGTACGTCAACGGCACGCTCAACGCCACCGCCGCATTCACCACGCCGTGGAACGCCACCGGGCCCGTGCAGATCGGCGCGGGCTGGTACGGCAAGCTCGACGCCTTCTTCCCCGGCGAGATCGACGACGTGAGGATCTTCGACCGCATCGTCACGCCAGAGGAGGTCAACAACCTGTTCACGCAGCACCCGGTCGTGGCCGCCCGGTGGAAGCTGAACGACTCGGCCGCAGCCGTACGACCGGCCAAGGCGGCCTGGAAGCTCGACGAGGCGGCGGGAGCCGGCCGCGCCGAGGACGCCTACGGCACGTATCCCGCCGGCAAGGTCGGCGGCGTCACCTTCGGCGCGGCCGGACGCTTCGGCAACGCCGTACACCTTGACGGCACGACCGGCCACCTCAAGACGACCGGACCGGTGGTCGACACCACCGGGAGCTTCACGGTGTCCGCCTGGGCGCGGCTGCCCGCCGCCAAGCCCACGCACGCCTCGATCATCGCCACCCAGGCGGGCGCCCAGCGCAACGGCTTCGAGCTGTACTACTCGTCCTCCTACGACAGGTGGATCTTCAACCGCTACGACACCGACACCACCGGCAGCACGATCACCAGAGCACAGTCCACGGCGGTCCCCCAGGGCGGCGTGTGGACCCACCTGACCGGCGTGTACGACGCGACCGCCAAGCACATCAGGCTCTATGTGAACGGGCAGCTCAACTCGACCACCGCCTTCGCGAAGGCGTGGAGCGCCACCGGGCCGGTGCAGATCGGCGCGGGCTGGTATGGCGGCCTCGGCTCCTTCTTCCCCGGCGAGATCGACGACGTGAGGATCTTCCCCGAGGTCGTCAGCGACTCGGAGATCGCGACGATGGCGAGCGGGGCTGCCGCGACCCTCGCCGCCGACGACGGCCCGGCCGGACGGCACGTCATGCTGTACGGCGACGCCAAGATCGACCAGGGGGCGGGCTGGGTCGGTACGCCGCCCGGCGGTCTCGTGCTGGACGGCACCGGCGACTACGCCTCCACCACCGCACCCGTCATCCGGACCGGGGAGAGCTTCACCGTCGCCGGGTGGGTGACCACGGCGGGACGACCGGCCAGAGCCCAGGCGATCCTGAGTCAGGAGGGCGCGACCAACAGCGGCTTCACCCTCCGCTATCAACCCGACTCCGCCGATCCGGCGAACGCCGGCGGCTACCAGATCGAGATGCCCGACAAGGACGCGGCGGGTGCGGCGCGGCCCACCGCCGACCACTCGGCGTTCCAGTCGGGCTTCGACTGGGATCACGTGGCGATCGTCTACGACGCGTTCCAGGACCAGATGCAGCTCTACGTCAACGGCGAGCTGGAGCAGACCGAGGACGACGTGTCCTGGCGCTACAACGTCATCGGCTTCAGCGCCGGAAAGGGCTTCCAGCTCGGCCGCACCAAGGCGGACGGCGCATGGGGCGAGTACTGGTCCGGAATGATCGACGACGTGTGGGCCTTCCAGGGCATCGCGAGCAAGGAGCAGATCCAGATGCTGGCCGGCGGTGTCGAACTGGACACCGACAGCGGCCTCTGACCCGGACGCGGATCGGTGGCCCGGCCTGAGCCCCCGATCCGCGCAGAACTCGGAACTCGAACCGGCCTCGCGCCGCCGACCGCGCCGAGGCCGTAGCGGAGGTTGCACATGAACGGGTTACCAGACCCGATCAAGGCGTTGTCCAGACCACCTCTCAGCGGCTGGATCGCCGCGACGACGGCGATCGTTGTCGCCGCGAACACGCTGGTGGCCCTGCCCGCCAGCGCCGAGACGACGGCCGACATGGGCCGGCCACAGGTGCACAGCAAGGAACGAGTGGTGCGCGGCGAACCGCTGCGCGTCACCCCGCGCAAGCCCGACCCGGCGGGCGGCGAACCTGCCTCCGCTCCCAGGGCCTCCCTGAG
This sequence comes from Sphaerimonospora mesophila, assembly GCF_001417795.1. Lineage (NCBI taxonomy): Bacteria > Bacillati > Actinomycetota > Actinomycetes > Streptosporangiales > Streptosporangiaceae > Sphaerimonospora > Sphaerimonospora mesophila. Next base: position 684,008 of record NZ_BCBX01000030.1, read on the forward strand.
CGGGGTGAAGGTCACCTCCGCGGCGGAGGTACGGGTCCTCGATCGCACGGCGGCCGAGCGGGCCGGCGTCGACGGCCTGGTCTTCTCGGTACGGAACCCGGCACGCGGCGAGGTCAAGGTCGACTACTCGTCCTTCGCCGACGCCTACGGCGGCTCCTTCGGCAGCCGGCTCCGTCTGGTGCGACTGCCCGGGTGCGCGCTGACCACCCCGGGCGACCCGGCCTGCCGTACGCAGACTCCGGTCGACGCGGACAACGACGCCGAGAACCGGACGCTCACCGCCCGGCTCGAACCCGAGCAGGCCGAAACCAAGGAGACCGAGCAGACCGAGCAGACCGAGACCGAACCCAAGCAGGCCGAGACCGAGAAGAAGGCGCCGACGCCGGCGGGCGAGGCGACTTCAGCGGGCATCGCCGCGACGGCGGGCGAGCCGACCGTGCTCGCCGCCGTCTCCGGCGACTCGAGCGACAAGGGCGACTACAAGGCGACGAAGCCGACGCCCTCCGCCAGTTGGACGGTCGCCGAGCAGACGGGCGACTTCACCTGGTCCTACCCGCTGCGGGTGCCCCCCGTCCCCGGCGAGCTGTCGCCCAAGGTCGAGATCGGGTACTCCTCCGGAGCCGTCGACGGCCGCACCTCCAACACCAACAACCAGCCGTCATGGGTGGGCGAGGGATTCGACTACTGGCCCGGCTACATCAAGCGCGGCTACAAGCCCTGCGCCGACGACGGCGCCCCCAAGGACCAGTGGGGCACCTCCCCCGGCGACCAGTGCTGGGCCTACGACAACGCCGTGATCAGCTGGAACGGCCGGGGCGGCGAGCTGATCCAGGCCGCGGACGGCACCTGGCGGATGCGAAACGACGACGGCACCCGCATCGAGCGCGTCAAGGACACCGGCAAGGCGAACGGCGACGACGACGGCGAGTACTGGAAGGTCACCACGCCCGACGGCGTGCAGTACTTCTTCGGCCTCAACCGGCTGCCGGGCTGGAGCAGCGGCGACCCGGAGACGAAGTCGGCCTGGACCCACCCGGTCTTCGGCGACGACGCCGGTGAGCCGTGCCACGGCGGCACCTTCGCCACCTCCTGGTGCCGGCAGGCCTACCAGTGGAACCTCGACTACGTCGTGGATCCGCACGGCAACGCGATCTCGTACTTCTACCAGCAGGAGACCAACCACTACGGCCGCAACCTCAAGCCCGAGGACGAGACCCCGTACGTGCGCGGCGGCTGGCTCGACCGCATCGAGTACGGCAGGCGCGCCGACAGCCTGTTCACCGCGAAGGCCCCGGCGCGCGTGCTGTTCGACGTCTCGGAGCGCTGCCTGAAGACCGGCGGCTTCGACTGCGCGCCGAACAAGATCCGCGACAATCCGACGCAATGGCCGGACGTTCCGTACGACCTGAACTGCGAGGCCGGGACCGAGTGCAAGTCGACGCACGGGACGCTCGCGCCCACGTTCTGGTCGCGCAAGCGGCTGACCGGCGTCACCACCCAGGTCATCAAGGCCGACGGCGCCTACCGGGACGTGGACCACTGGGCCTTCGACCACCTTTGGGGCGACGCGGACGTCGACCAGGCACTGCTGCTCAAGTCGATCGGCCACACGGGACGCGCCGCCGCCACCGCGGTCACGCTGCCGCCGGTGACGTTCAATCACGTACAGTTGCCCAACCGGGTGGACCGGCTCGGCGACGACATCCCGCCGTTCATCAAATACCGCGTGGGCGCGATCTACGACGAGTCCGGCGGGCAGATCGACGTCGATTACTCCGAGCCCGACTGCGCGCTCGGCTCGCTGCCCGCCCCCGAGAGCAACACGCGTCGCTGTTTCCCGGTCAAGTGGGCACCGGCCGGCCACGCCGAACCGATCACCGACTGGTTCCACAAGTACGTCGTCACGCAGGTGGTGCAGAGCGACAGGACCGGCGGCGCGCCGGACACGCTCACCGCGTACGAGTACCTCGACGGCGCCGCCTGGCACTACGACGATGACGACGGCATGACCAAGGAGAAGTACAAGACCTGGTCGCAGTGGCGGGGCTACGGCCGGGTCCGGGTGCGGACCGGTGGCTGGAACGACCTGCGGTCGCAGATCGAGACGCGATACCTGCGCGGCATGGACGGCGACCGGCTGGGCCCGAACGGCGGGACCAGGAAGGTCACCGTGTCCGACGGCGAGGGCGGCAGCGTCGTCGACAAGGACGAGTTGCAGGGGTTCGAGCTGAAGCGGACCGAGTTCGACGGCGTGGGCGGCTCCGTGGCCGTCAAGACCGTCAACACGCCGTGGACCCGGCAGACGGCCAGCCGCACCAGAAGCTGGGGAACGGTCACGGCGAACATGGTCAATGTGGCGAAGAGCCACACGTGGACGGCGCTGGACGGCGGGAAGTGGCGGGAGACCGAGAAGGCCACCGAGTACGAGACCACCGCGGGCCTGCCCGTCCAGGAGGACGACAGGGGCGACCTGGCCACCACGTCGGACGACCGGTGCACCAGGACCACCTACGCGCAGAACAAGCCCGCCTGGATGCTGCAGTACCCGTCCCGGGTGGAGACGGTGGCGGTCGACTGCCAGACCACCCCTGACCGCGCCGAGCAGGTCATCGCCGACGACCGCACCTTCTACGACGGCGGAGCCTTCGGAGCCGCGCCGACCAGGGGCGACCTCACCAGAGTGGAGCGCATCGCCGCCCACGACGGCACCACGGCGGTCTACTCGCCCAAGGTGATCTCCACCTTCGACGCCTACGGCCGCGACCTGACCGGCAAGGACGCCGCCGGCAACGTCACGACGACCGTCTACACGGACACGGGCGGCCTGAACACCAAGGAGACCACGACCGGCCCGCCGACGGTCCCCGGCGACGCCGCCACCTCCCACGTCACCGTCGAGGAGAAGGACCCGGCGTTCGGTCACGAGACCGGGAAGATCGACGCCAACGGCAAGCGCACCGACCTGGAGTACGACGGGCTCGGCCGGCTGCGCAAGGTGTGGATGCCCGACCGCTCCAGGTCCTCGGGCCACAAGCCCAACCTGGAGTTCACCTACCACGTGGCGGACGGACAGATCGTCGCCATCGGCACCAGGAAGCTGACCGCGGCGGGCGGCCAGACCGCCCCGACGTACGAGCTCTACGACGGGCGGCTGCGACTGCGCCAGACCCAGGAGCCGGGGCCGAACGGCGGCAGGCTGATCACCGACAAGCTGTACGACTCACGTGGCAACGTCGCCAGGGAGTACGGCCAGTACTATTCAACGGCCGCGCCCTCGACCACGCTGTTCGGCGCCTACGAAGGCGACGTCGAGTCGCAGAAGGTCTTCGAATACGACGGCCGCAACCGGGTCACGATCGAACGGTTCCTGGTCGGCAACGGCGACCTCCAGGAGAAGTGGCGCAACGTCACCACCTACTCCGGCGACCGGGTCTCCGTCGACCCGCCGCCCGGTGACACACCGGTGACGACCGTGCTCGACGCCCGCGACCGGATCGTCGAGATGCGGCAGTACAAGGGCGACTCCCCCACCGGGGACTACGACAAGACGACCTACACCTACACGCCGGCCGGCCAGGTGGAGACCGTCAAGGACCCCGCCGGCAACGTCTGGCGGCACACCTACGATCTTCGCGGCCGGGAGATCCAGGTCGACGACCCCGACAAGGGCACCACGAAGACCGAGTACGACGAACTGGACCGGGCGATCTCCACGACCGACGCCCGGGGCAGGAAGATCTTCACCGGCTACGACGCGCTCGGACGCAGGACCTCGACCCGCGAGGGCTCGCCGAGCGGACCGCTGCTGGCGGCCTGGACGTACGACACCGTCCGCAAGGGGCAGGTCTCCACCTCCACCCGGTACGCGAACGGCCAGGCCTACACGACCACGGTGAACGCCTACGACAACCTCTACCGGGCGATCCGCACCACCGTGACGGTGCCCGCATCGGAGGGAGCGCTGGCGGGCGGCTACGTGTTCGACACGCGGTACGCGCTGGACGGCACGATCCAGTCCGCCACCTATCCCGACTCCGGCGGGATTCCGGCCGAGACCGTCGTCTACTCCTACGACGAGTTGCGCAGGCCCACCACCACCTCGGGGCTCAGCCCGTACGTGACGGCCTCGATCCACAGCCTCACCGGCAAGCCGGAGCAGTACGAGCTGTCCACCGGCGGCAAGAAGGCCTGGCTCACGTACTCCTACGAGTACGGCACGCAGCGTCTGCACGCGTCGCGGGTGGACCGCGAGGGCGTTCCCGGCGTCGACCGCGACGCGACCTACGGCTATGACGCCGCCGGCAACGTTCTGTCGATCTCCGACGTCTCCCGCGGCGGCACGGACACCCAGTGCTTCGCCTACGACTACCTGCGCCGCCTGACGCAGGCGTGGACCCAGGGCACGAGTTCCTGTGCCGCCGCGCCGGGCCAGGCCGTCGTCGGCGGTGTCGCGCCGTACTGGCAGTCCTTCGAGTACGACCTGACCGGCAACCGGACCAAGGAGATCGAACACGGTGTCGGCGGCGCGGCGGACACCGTGCGGGCCTACGACTATCCCAGGCCCGGCAGCCCGCATCCGCACGCGCTCGCCTCGGTGACCCAGACGGGCGGCGCGGGCGACCGGGTCGAGTCCTACGGCTACGACGAGGCGGGCAACACCACCAGGCGGGCGATCGGCGCGGCGGACCAGACGCTCGAATGGGACACCGAGGGCAGGCTGAGCAAGGTCACCAAGGGGGCCGAGGTCACCTCCTACCTGTACGACGCCGACGGGAACCGGCTGATCCGCCGCGACCCCGGCGGCACCACCCTCTACCTGCCCGGCATGGAACTGCGCCTGGACAAGGCCACCACCAAGGTCAAGGCGACCCGCTACTACACGCACGACACGGTCACCGTCGCGGTGCGCACGACGGAGGGCGTGAGCTTCCTGGCCGCCGACCAGAACGGCACCGGCGAACTGGCGATCAACGCGGTGACCCAGGCGGTCAGCCAGCGCCGGTTCAAGCCCTTCGGGCAGTTGCGCGGAGCACCACCGGGATCATGGCCGGGCGAGAAGGGCTTCGTCGGCGGCACGGTGGACGACTCGACCGGGCTCGTCCATCTGGGCGCCCGGGAGTACGACCCGGCGATCGGCCGGTTCATCAGCGTGGACCCGATCATCGACCACCACGACCCGCAGCAGATGAACGGCTACGCCTACGCCAACAACAACCCGGTAACGTTCACCGACCCCGACGGCAAGTTCTGGGGAAGCTGGCTCGCCATCCTGCTGGCGATGCTGCGCGTCCTCATGGCCCTGGCCGCCCGTCGCAGCGGCGGCGGAGGCGGGGGCGGCGGCAGGGGCCGTGGCGGTGGCGGCGGGGGTGGGGGCGGCTACACCGGTGGCGGCGGTGGCGGCGGCGCACCGCACCGGTCCACGCCCACCTTCGGAACGACCGTCAAGAGCAACACCATGAGCAGCGTCGACCCCCGCAAGTTCACCGCTTTGGGATGGCTGGCCTACGGTCTGGGCGGTCCTTCGGACATGCTCTCAACCTGGGGCGCCAATATCGCCGAGCAGGGCCGGATCATGGGAGGGATCTACAAGCTCAGATCCGTCAGCTTCCCCACCGGCAACTGGAAGACCAAATGGCTCTGGAAGGGGCTGAGCAAGTGGTATGACGCCAAGGCGAACCGAGTCGAGGCACGCGGGATCAAATGGGGCAACCGGCTGGGCAAGGCGGGCAAGTTCGTCGGCAGGTTCGGCGTGGTGGCGACGTTCGCCGACGGAGCCCTCACCCAGTGGAACAACGACAAGGGCAAGGACATCAACGCCGGCGAGAAGGTCGCGCGGGCCGGCATCCGAGGCGCGGCCGTGGCCGGCGGCGCCTACGCGGGCGCCACGATCGGGGCGGCGGCCTGCAGCCCGGGCGTCGTGCTCGCCGCGGTCTGCGGTGCCGCGGGCGCCTATGTCGGCGGACTCGTCGGAGGCGTCGTAGGCGACACCGCGGTCGCCGCGTACGACAAGGTCCGCAAGCCGGTGGCGAATGTCACCAAGTCGATCGGATCGGGTATCAAGAAGGGATGGAACAAGCTCTTTGGCTGACATGACCGTCGGCTTGGCCGCCGAGGCAGCGGGCTATCCGCACGCGCCGGGGTGGGCGGTGCTCGTCACCGCCCTCCTGGCGGTCCTCGGTTTCGTCAACCACGTCAGGTTCGTCCGAGCGGACGGGCAGAGCACCTGGGCGGGCCGCTACTTCGACGAGGACGGCCCGAAGGAGTTACGCAACCTGCCCTTCGCCCAGCTCCCCGGTGCGATCATGCTCGCGATGTGGGCGATTATGCTCGCGTACACGTGGATCTCGGGGAACGAGGCGTGGGACGCGGTGATGGGCCTGTTCCTCTTCGCCTCGTTCGCCTTCGGCGCGGTGGCGGTCAAGCGGCTCTATCGCCCGCCCCAGAAGGCGAAACCCCGCTGGCTGCTCGACGAAGAGCGCCGGCTCTCCCCGCCGCCGTGATCTTCCGGTATCACGCACAGAGCGGAGCGGCCCGTGCCTTCGAGCGCGGGCCGCTCCGTTTTACGCGGCCATGCCGATCAGCTCTGCGCGGCCGTGTTCTCCGCGGCTGTGTTCTCCGCGACCAGGCTCTACGCGACCAGGCTCTGCGCGGCCAGGCCGATCAGACCAGCCGATCAGACCAGGTCGAGGGCGTCGGCGAGTGAGTCGACGACCGGGACGCCGACGGTCTTGAGCTCCGACCGCCTGCTCATGCCACCGGTGTAGAGGATCGCGCGGGCGCCGACGTGGTGTGCCGCGTGCGCGTCGTCCACGCTGTCGCCGATGACGACCACCTTCTCCGGATCCAGGCCGAGCGCCTTCAGGTGCGCGACCATGTGCTCGGCCTTCGGGCCGCCGGACGCGGAGCGAAGCCCGTCGACCCGGATGAAGTGCCCGTCGATGCCCAGGTCGCCGACCTTGCCCACCAGGCGCTCGTGCGCCCACATCGACAGCAGCGACTGCGTGCGTCCCGCGTCCTCCCAGGCCCGGAGGCTCGACAGCGCGCCCTCGGCGAGCTGGCAGACCTCCATCAGGCGGTGGTAGTTCTCGTGGAAGCCGAGGTCGAGGGCCTCCCACTCCCCGTCCCTGAGCGGCCGGCCGAGCATGCGCTCGTACGCCACCCAGATCGGCCGGGTGTACACCTCCCGGAAGCCCTCCACGTCGTACGGCCCCAGCCCGTACGGCTGGAAGATCTCGTTGGTCGCTCCGACGACCGCGTCGATGTCGTGGAAGAGCGTGCCGTTCCAGTCCCAAACTATGTGTGTCATATCGCCCTTGAGCCTAACCGTGGCCGCTGACATTTCCATGAACGCCGGGCGTCAGTTCAGGAGATAGGGGATTTCCTGGGTGGCGTACCACATGAGCTCGTGGTCTTCCGCGCCGTCCACCACGAACCGCGCGTCGTCGTCACCGGTGTCCGCGGCGGGAAGCACCGCCATCGCGGCCTCCACGTCCGGCACGGCGTCGATGTCGTCCACGTGGACGGCGGCGACCTTCGCCAGCGGCACCGGGTCGAGCAGCCGCACCCGCCCGCGGTCCTCCAGATCCGTACCGACCTTGACCAGGTCGTCCGGCATCTCGGCCGCGATGACGACCCGGCGGCCGACGGCCTTGATCCCCTCGGCCCGCTCCGCCGCCAACATGCGCAGCGAGGCCCGGGCCGCCTCGGTCAGCGCCACGTACTCCAGTTCCTCTGTGTCACCCGAGACGTACCACTCCACCAACGCGGGCGTGACCGCGTAACCGGTCAGCGGGGCGGGTCCCAGCTCTCCCGCGGCGGCCAGCTCGGCCAGCGCGGAGAGCGTGCACGGCAGATACACGCGCATGCGTTCCTCGACTCACGATGTCCGGAGGGCGAAGGCCCCCGGAGGACCAGATTCCCACCTTAGGGCCGCCGGGGATGCGGGTTGGAAGAACCGGGCCGTGTCATGCCGACCGGAATCGCATGTCGAAGAGCCGCTCCATCTCGGTGATGGTGGCCGGCGGGTCCGTGTGGTGGATCCCGACGAGGCCGAGGCCCGAGGCCGCCTGGATGTTCGCCTCGATGTCGTCGATGAACACGCACTGCCCGGCCTCCAGAGCGAGCAGGCCAAGCGCGTGCCGGAAAATGCGCGGCTCCGGCTTACGCATGCCGACCTCGCCCGAGATCACGACGGCGTCGAAGAGCCCGTCCCAGCGGTCGCGGGGATATTCGTTGGCCCAGGAATTGGACACCAGGCAGGTGCTCAGCCCGGCCACACGGGCCAGCCTGAGCATCTCGTGCATCTCCTCGACCGGCCGGAACCCGGCGAACATCCGGGTGAGCAGGCCGTCCGCCTCTGGCGGCACACCGTCCACGGTCAGCAGCCGGGCGGCGAGGTCCCGTTCGAACTCGGCGGCCGGAATCTCGCCGCGCTCCAGCGCGTGGATCGGGTTCTCCATGCCCGGCCCGAGCCCGCCCTCGTACGCCTGCTGGACCAGCCGGCGCATCACCTCCCGGTAGTGCCGGGAGTCGATGCGGTCGGCCTCCATCCATTCGGCGATGGAGTCGACCATGCTCGTCGTGAGCACACCGGCCCAGTCGATCAGGACGCCCTTGAGCACCGCACCCCCCTTTGACGCTCATCCAATATAGGCGGCGGATCACCCGAATCCCACGCACGACGTAGCGTCATGATCAGGGTTTCGCGGCCACACGCCCGGTCAGCCGTTTGGCGATCTTGAGATGCTCGGCGGACCGCACCGCCGACGGATCGGTCCGCGTGGCCTTGAACACGCCGCGCTTCTGCTTCAGCAGAAGGATGCGCAGCACCGACTCGTCGAGCCGTTTCTCGGTGATCCGCCCGGACTTGACCGCCTTGAGCACCGCGTTGTACGCCTTGGGCAGGTCGGGCGGCATGAGCAGGACGTCGACCCCGGCCAGAATGGCGCGCACCGCCACCTCGGAGTCGCCGTACTTCTCGCGCACCCCCGCCATGTCGAGCGCGTCGGTGGTGATCACTCCGTCGAAACCCAGCTCCCCGCGGAGCAGGCCGGTCAGGATCGGCTTCGACAGGGTCGCCGGATCGCCGGACGGATCGAGCTCCGGCATGACCACGTGGGCCGTCATGATCGCGTCCACGCCGTGTTCGATCGCCGCGCGGAACGGTGGGGCGTCGAGGCGTCGCCACTGTGCCTTGGAATGCTTGATCACGGGAAGACCCGTGTGGCTGTCGACCGTCGTGTCCCCATGGCCGGGGAAGTGTTTGGCGACCGAGGCGACACCGGCGGCGTGGAAGCCGTCCACGGCCGCCCCCACCATGGCCGCGACCTTCCGCGGATCGGATCCGTAGGCCCGGGGGCCGATCACCGGGTTGCGGGGGTTGATGTTGACGTCGGCGACCGGGGCGAAGTCGAGCAGGATGCCGAGCGACCGCAGTTCCTTCCCGGTGACCCGGGCCGCGTCGCGGGCGTTGGCGGGGTTCCCGGTGGCCCCGATGGCACCCGCGCCCGGCAGCTTCGTGATCACCGAGCCGAGCCGGGACACGGTGCCGTTCTCCTGATCGACTCCGATCACCAGGGGGGTCTTCGACGCCTTGCGCAGCCCCGTGGTGAGCGCGGCGATCTGACGGGCGGTGGAGACGTTGCCCGCCCAGGGGAAGAGGATCACGCCGCCCGGCCGATACTTGGCGACCACCTCGGCCGGCGTCGCCACGCCGTACCTCGCCCGGTTCTCGTTGCTGGAGGAGCCGGCGTGCGAGCCGTACACGACGGCGAAGAAGAGCTGCCCGACCTTGTCCTCCAGGCTCATCGCGGCGAGCGCCTCCTGGGCGATCGCCGGCGACGCCACCCCCGACGGCTCACTGTCCCGGGGCTCGGCGCCCGTAGGACCGGCGGCGGCAGCGGAGGTGCCCGGGGCAGGAGACGCTCCCGGGGCCGGGGCGCTCTGCCCTGCCGAGGCGTACGGAGACCGGGCAGGCGAGGCCTCGGTGCCGCCGGACTGCGCCGACCAACCGGCCGAGCATCCCGTCGCGAGCAACACCGACAGGCCCAGGACGACGGCGCGACCGGCTCTTGCGCCACCGCTCGCAACCCACGCACCGAACGCGCCGCCCGCCCTCCGGGGTGGCCCCGCTCCTCTGGGCCCGACTCCGATCGGTCCGGCCGCTCCCGCAAATCGTGACACGCTGTTTACCGTAGCCGCGCGAGTCACATCCTTGCCGCTTGACCTCCCGCCTGTGGATAACCCGGCGCTTCTCACCGTCCCGGCGCGCGTCCCCCGCCGACTGCAAGATCAGCTAACGCAGCGGCGCAGGTCAGGACGCGCGCCTGCAAGGATCTGCAAGATCACGGAAGGGATGTGCGCAGGTCAGGGGGCCTCCATGCGAGAATTCGCAAGATCACGGGGGTGGGGGTGGGGGCGGGGGGATCCGCTGGGGCGCCGCGTCGAGATCAGGAGGCCGACACGATCTCGACCAACTCGTCGAGCAGCTCGTCGGCGCCATCGCCCTCCGCGGCGACGACGATGAAATCGCCCTGCTCGACGTCGAGGGAGAGCACCGCGAGGATGCTCTTCGCGTTCACCGCCGGGCCGTCCGCCTTGGCGATCGTGACATCGAACGGCGCCTTCGCCGCCGTCTGCACGAACGTCGCCGCCGGGCGGGCGTGCAGCCCCACCTCGGAGGTGACGGTCACCTTGCGCTCTGCCACGTTTCCTCCTTCGTCAGATGGGCCAGACCATCGATGGTTCCGCCAGGGCCAGTCAACACTCCCGATGCCGGTCCGTCACGACCAACCGGACCGGCGTGACAACCACTCGTCCTAACCGCTGGGCCGCGGTCCTGACCCCCGGGCCGCCCTCCTGGCCACCGGGCGGCCGTCATGACCACAGGAACAGCGGATCACCGGCGCCCACCCGGCCCTCGACCATCTCGCCCACCGTCCCGTCCTCGGCGTCCAGGGCCACGACGGGGCAGACCGGAGAGCGGCCCCCCGCCTCGACCGCCGCCGGGTCCCAGGCCACCACGGGCTGGCCGGCCAGGACCCGATCGCCCTCTGCGGCCAGGAGCGCGAACCCCTCGCCCCTGAGCTGCACGGTGTCGATGCCGAGATGCACCAGCACCCCTTTCCCGTCGTCCCCCACCACGATGTAGGCGTGCGGGTGCAGTTTCACGATCGTGCCGCTGATCGGGGCCACGGCGTGGCCGGGCCGCCGGTCGGGATCGATCGCCGTCCCCGGTCCCACCATGGCCTGGGAGAAGACCAGATCAGACACGGCGGCAAGGCCGATGGCCGCCCCCGCAACCGGGGCGAGAACCGTCGTCAACGGAGCGCCTTTTGCCGGAGCATCCGGCACATCTGGAACGTCCGGCCCATCCGGCCCGCTCTCCCTGTCCGTTCAGTCCTTCGCCCAGTCCTTCGCGAACCAGCCCCGCCCCTCAGCCGACGATGTCCTCGATGTCGCTGGCGATCGTGTCGGCCTCCGGGCCCACCACGACCTGGACGATGTTGCCCGCCGCCATCACGCCGTGGACACCGGCGGCCCGGAGCGCGGTCTGGTCGACCTTCGAGGCGTCACGCACCTCGGTCCGCAGCCGGGTGATGCACGGCTCCACCTCGATGATGTTGTCGGCGCCACCGAGTCCGGCGACGATCGCCTCGGCGTCTGCGGCCATGGGTCCTCCATCGGTTCTGGGTCGTCTCCGGCAAATCATGTCCTGCTGCCCGTACCCGCGGCCAAGGGACCGTCCGCCCCCGAGACGGAGGATTCGCCTGGCTCAGTCGGTCTGGGTCACCTTCTTCAGACCGCGCGGCGAGTCGGGGTCGATGCCGAGCCTGCGCGCGAGCGCCTCGGTGAGCAACTGCCCCGGAACGATGAGTCCGAGCGGCGCCACCCACTCCGGCAGATCGGGGCCGTTGAGCGCGGCGGTCGAGGCGCCGGCCAGCCCGGTGCCACCGCCCACGCCGAAGGCGGATGCGCCGGCATCGGTCACCCGCTCGGCCAGCGAGATGGTGCCGGCGAGTGTCGGCCCCTCCCCCGCCGCCACCAGGATCGCGGGGGTGTCCTCGTCGACGACCGCGATCGGGCCGTGCAGCAGGTCCGCGTACGACAGCCCCATGGCGTGCAGGTAGCACGCCTCCTTGAGCTTGAGCGCGAGCTCCAGCGCCGTCGAGAACACCAGACCGCGGCCGGAGACGACCACGCCCGGTTTGCCCGCGAGGCCCTCGACGACCGCGTCCAGGTCACCCGGGTCGGAGATCAGCTTCTCGACCGCGTCCGGGACCCGCCTCAGGTCGCCGGGGTCGACGTCGGCCCCGAGCCCGATGGCGAGCACGGCCAGCGCGGCGAGCTGGGTCGTGTACGTCTTGGTCGCGGGGACGGCCTTCTCCTCGCCGGCCAGCGTGCACAGTGCGAGATCCGCGACCTGGGCCAGCGGCGACGACTCCCCGCCGTTGGTGACGGCAATGGTCTTCGCACCGCAGTCGTGCGCCCACTGCAGGGTCTCGACGATCTCCTCGGTCCGGCCGGACTGGGACAGCCCCACGGCGAGCACGCCGTCGAGGTCCAGCCTGCGCCGGTACGTCGTGGCGATCGAGGGGGCGCCGAGCGCCGCGAGACGACCCGCCCGCGCCTCGATCAGGTAGCGGCCGTAGACTGCCGCGTTGTCGGAGGTCCCCCGGGCCACGAAGAGCACATGCCGGGTGCCTCGTGCGAGCGCCTCGACCTCCCCGGTCCTGGGCAGCAGTGCGTCGAGCGTGACACGGATGGCCGCGGGCTGCTCGGCGATCTCACCGCGCATCCTGGTAGTCATCAGATGGTCTTCCTTCGCCTCGCGAGACATGGCCGTTACCGATCCGTCTCCGGTCCATACATTGACACATATTTCCAGCATGTGGTCTAGTCCGGACTAGACCAGTACGAACGATAACTCATCACGATGATGCGGATCGAGAGGGGAGGGACCCATGGCTCAGATCGACCCGGACAGCCCGGTGCCCAAATATTTCCAACTTCGAGAGATCCTGCTCGACCTCATCGAGAGCGACGAGCTGCCCATCGGAGCGGCGATTCCCTCCGAGCGCGACCTGTGCCAGCGCTACGGCCTGTCCCGGATGACGGTACGGCAGGCCGTCGATCATCTGGTCTCCGAGGGACGGCTGCACCGGGTCCCCGGCAAGGGCACATTCGTCGCCCGCCCGAAGATCGAGCTGGCCCTCCAGCTCACCTCGTTCACGGACGACATGCGGGCGCGCGGCATGGAGCCGGGCTCTCGGGACCTGGATCGGCGCGTGGTCCGGGCCAGCGCGCATCTCGCCCGGCAACTCGGCATCCAGCCGGGGGACGCCGTGCACTTCATCGAACGGCTGCGCACGGCGGACGGGGAACCGCTGAGCATCGAGCGCGCCCACATCCCGGTGGCGCTCGCGCCCGACCTCGATGCCTACGACCTGACCGGACGGTCCCTGTACGCGCTGCTCGAGTCGCGCTACGGTCTCGTGATGGACGCCGGGGAGCTCACGATCGACGGCGGGATCGCCGACCCGGACGACGCCGACCTGCTCAAGCTGCCCAGAGGCGGGCCGGTGCTGCTGCTGCAGCGCCGTTCCTTCGCCGGCGGGGTGTGCGCCGAGCTCGGGGTCTCCACCTACCGCGCCGACCGCTACCAACTCCGGACGCTCCTCGAAATCCCGACCAGGCGCAGTTAGCGATCCTCCTCCCTGTTTCCCCCCGCTGGAGGAACATCGATGAGCCCCACCTCGGCCGACGCCGGGCTCCCCGCCGCTCCCGAGCGGCGGCAGTCTGCGGTGATGGCCGTGCTGTCTCGCATCGGCCGATCGCTCATGCTGCCGATCGCGGCGCTGCCGGCCGCCGCCATCCTCCTGCGCGTGGGCGAGGACGACCTGCTGGGCCGTACGGACAACCCGACCCTGGACAAGATCGCCCATATCGTGGGCGGGGCCGGCGACGCGCTGTTCGACGCGCTGCCGCTGCTGTTCGCCGTGGGAGTGGCGGTCGGCTTCGCCCGGCGTGCCGACGGCTCGACCGCCCTCGCGGCCGTCGTCGGCTATCTGGTCTGGGACCGGGTCACTCATCTGATGTTCTTCGACACCTCGGCCGACTCCGCCATCCGCGAGAAGGTGCTGCACACCGTCGCCGACAAGGAGGGCAGGCTCTCCGAGGCGCTCAACCTCGCGTCGGCCAACCCCACCGGCGTGCTCGGCGGCATCCTGATCGGCCTGGTCACCGCCCTGCTCTGGCAGCGCTACTACCGGATCAAGCTGCCCGCCTGGCTGGCCTTCTTCGGCGGCCGCCGGTTCGTCCCGCTCGTCACCGCCCTGGCGGCCCTGGTCCTCGGCGTGATCTTCGGCCTGATCTGGCCGCCCCTCGGGGAGGGACTCACCGAGTTCGGCGACTGGCTCGCCCGCCATTCGACGGAGGGTGCCGGGATATACGGCCTGTTCAACCGGGCCCTCATCCCCTTCGGCCTGCACCACTTCGTCAACTCGATCGTCTGGTACACGGTGCCCGGGTGCGACATCGGGACCGTCCACACGACCGGGGACATGTGGTGCTATTTCGCGGGCCAAGAGGGGGCGGGGGCGTTCATGGCGGGTTTCTTCCCGGTCATGATGTTCGGCCTGCCGGCGGCCGCCCTCGCCATGTGGCGCGCCGCTCCCCCGCACCGGCGGGCCACCGTCGGCGGCATCATGCTCTCCGCCGCGCTCGTCTCGTTCGTCACCGGCATCACCGAGCCGATCGAGTTCGCGTTCATCTTCGTCGCCCCGGTCCTGTTCGCGGTGCACGCGCTGCTCACCGGCGTCTCGATGGCCCTGGTCGCGGGCCTCGGCGGACGGCTCGGCTTCGGGTTCTCCGCGGGCGCGATCGACGCCGGGCTGAACGCGACCAAGGAGAACACGCACAACTTCCCGCTCATCATGCTGATCGGGGTCGCGTACTTCTTCGTCTACTACTTCGTGTTCAGTTTCCTGATCAAGAAATTGAACATCATGACGCCGGGTCGCGAGCCTGAGCCCGATGTCGATTCCGGAGAGCCGACGGAGTCCGTCACCCGCTCCCGCGGCTGACCGCACCCCTTCCATCGGCCCCGTTTTCATCGGTCCGTAATTCATTTCTTCGCCTGGTCGGAATTCGGCAGAAGTCAATCGGACCCCGCCAACCGTCGGGAAGCTTTCCCATGAAATGGGGAGAAAAGGACGCGTCGATCGGCAAAGTTGGCGTGGGGTGTATCAGGAGGGCGGGCCGAAACCTCTATTAGGCAGCAGATCATCCCCCTGACGAACGCCCCCCCGACGACCACCAGGGAGTCTCCATGCCCAAGCCGACCCCGCGGCCCAGGACCGCGCCGCCGAGGACCGCGCTGCCCAGAATCATGCCCGTGCCCCCGGCGGATCCGCCGTACGACGACGAGCGCGAACCGGCGGACGGCGGCGCCGCCCAGGGCGGCGGGCCCATGACGTACGGCTCACTCGCGCTGGCCCACGCGTCCCCATCGGCCGCGGCCCCGGGCACACCGGAGGCCATCCCCGGCGCCGGAACCCGGCAGAGACCGGGAGCACGCGCGGCGCAGTGGGCCAGGGACGCCCGATCGGCCCGGGAAACCCAGAGCGTCGTCAGGGAGGCCCGGGAGACCGGGGTCCTCAGGGAGACCGGGAGGATCGGGAGAACTCGGGGGATCCGGGGAGCCCGACCAGGTGAGCGGCACCTGCGCTGCCTCGGCCAGGCCATGGCCGAGGTCCTCACGGGTCGGCGGCCGGCGCAGACCGTGCAGGACAAGCTGTCCGAGCGGGCCTACCGCGAGCTGGTCCGCGCCGGGAAGATGATCCACGCCGATCGTCCCCCGATGGTGGGGCCGCCGCACGTGCAGTGGCCCCGCGACGGCGTGGCGGAGATGTGCCTGCTCGTCAGCTGCGGGACGCGCAACCGGGTGCTCGCGCTGCGCCTGGAGCGGCTCGGCGTCCAGTGGCTGATCACGGAGTTCGAGACCGCCTGACAGCGCCTTCCGAGCAGCGCCGCCTGAGAATGACGAATCCCCGCCGGGGCGGCCCCGGCGGGGATCGTCGTTCGCTTACGCGTCGGCGTTCCTCGGGTCGCCGTGGCAGCGCTTGAACTTCTTTCCGGAACCGCACGGGCAGGGCGCGTTGCGCTCGGTGTTGCCGTAGGCGGCACGCTGCTCCGGCGTGGAGCGCACCCGGTTGACCTCGACGTCACCGGTCTCGCCCGGCGCGCTGTAGACCATCTCGGTCGGACGGGACGGCCGGCGCAGCGCCTGAGCGATGATCGAACCGGCCTGCGCGACCTCCGAGTCCTCTTCGGTGTTCTCCTCGACGATCGGGTTGGCCTGCACCTCGACCTCGAGGTTGAACAGGTAGCCGACCGACTCCTCCTTGATGCCGTCGAGCATCGCGGTGAACATCTCGTAGCCCTCGCGCTGATACTCGATCAGCGGGTCCTTCTGGGCATAGGCACGCATGCCGATGCCCTCCTGGAGGTAGTCCATCTCGTAGAGGTGCTCGCGCCACTTGCGGTCGAGCACCGAGAGGATGACCCGGCGCTCCAGCTCACGCATCGCCTCGGAGCCGAGCTGCTCCTCACGCCGGCCGTACGCCTCGAGCGCGTCGGCCTTGACCTTCTCCGCGATGAAGTCGCCGGACAGGTCCTCCCGCTCGCCACCCGCGGCCTCGATGAGCTCCTCGACGGTGAACGAGATCGGGTAGAGCTGACCGAACGCCTTCCACAGCTTGTCGAGGTCCCACTCCTCGGCGAAGCCCTCGCTCGTCGCGCCCTTGACGTAGTCGTCGATGACGTCCGTGATGAAGACGTGCACCTGCTCCTGCAGGTCGGCGCCCTCCAGCACCTTGCGGCGCTCGGCGTAGATCACCGTGCGCTGCCGGTTCATGACCTCGTCGTACTTGAGGACGTTCTTGCGGATCTCGAAGTTCTGCTGCTCGACCTGGTGCTGGGCGGAGGCGATCGCCTTGGACACGATGCCCGACTCGATCGGCACGTCGTCCGGAATGTTGAGCCGGGTCATGATCATCTCGACCCTGGCGGAGTTGAACAGCCTCATCAGGTCGTCTTCGAGCGACAGGTAGAACCGGGACTCACCCGGGTCGCCCTGACGGCCGGAGCGGCCGCGCAGCTGGTTGTCGATGCGCCGGGACTCGTGCCGCTCGGTGCCCAGCACGTAGAGCCCGCCGGCCTCGATGACCTCTTCGTGCTCGCTCTTGACGGCCGCCTTGGCCTTCTCCAGCGCCTCGGGATAGGCCTGCTCGTACTCCTCCGGAGTCTCCGACGGCGACAGCCCGCGCTGCTCCAGCTCCAGGCCGGCGCGGAACTCGGGGTTGCCGCCCAGCATGATGTCGGTACCGCGGCCCGCCATGTTCGTGGCGACGGTGACCGCGCCCTTGCGGCCGGCCTCCGCGACGATCGCGGCCTCGCGCGCGTGGTTCTTCGCGTTCAGCACCTCGTGCGGCACACCCTGGCGCTTGAGCATCCGGGAGAGCTTCTCGGACTTCTCCACGCTGGTGGTGCCGACCAGGACCGGCTGGCCCTTCTCGTACCGCTCCTTGATGTCGTCGACGCAGGCCTGGAACTTGGCGTCCTCGGTCTTGTAGACCACGTCGGCCTGGTCCTTGCGGATCATCGGCCGGTTGGTCGGGATCGGGACCACGCCGAGCTTGTAGGTCTGGTGGAACTCGTTGGCCTCTGTGGTGGCCGTACCGGTCATTCCGGCGAGTTTTTCGTACAGGCGGAAGTAGTTCTGCAGCGTGATCGTGGCGAGCGTCTGGTTCTCGTCCTTGATCTTCACGCTCTCCTTGGCCTCGATGGCCTGGTGCATGCCCTCGTTGTAGCGACGGCCGTGCAGGACGCGCCCGGTGAACTCGTCGACGATCAGGACCTCGCCGTCGACGACGATGTAGTCCTTGTCCTTCTTGAACAGTTCCTTCGCCTTGATCGCGTTGTTGAGGAACTGGACGAGGTGGGTGTGCTCGGGCTTGTACAGGTTGTCGATGCCGAGCCAGTCCTCGACCTTCTCGACACCGGCCTCGAGGATGCCGATCGTGCGCTTCTTCTCGTCGACGACGTAGTCGCCGGTGCTCTCCTCGCCGTCCTTGCCCTCGGTGCCGCGGCGCAGCCTCGGCACGATCTTGGCGAACTCCGTGTACCACTTGCCGGACTGCTCGCCGGGGCCGGAGATGATCAGCGGGGTGCGCGCCTCGTCGATGAGAATGGAGTCGACCTCGTCGACGATCGCGTAGTTGTGGCCGCGCTGGACGCACTCCTCCATGGACCAGGCCATGTTGTCGCGCAGGTAGTCGAAGCCGAACTCGTTGTTCGTGCCGTACGTGATGTCCGCGTTGTACTGCCGGCGGCGCTCGTCCGGCGGCATGTTCGCCAGGATCACGCCGACCTCGAGGCCGAGGAAGCGGTGCACGCGGCCCATCGTCTCGGCGTCGCGCCTGGCCAGGTAGTCGTTGACCGTGACGACGTGGACGCCCTTGCCGGACAGGGCGTTGAGGTAGCTCGGGAGAGTACAGGTGAGGGTCTTGCCCTCACCGGTCTTCATCTCCGAGATGTTGCCCATGTGCAGGTTGGCGCCACCCATGATCTGCACGTCGAAGTGGCGCTGCCCGAGCACTCGGCGGGCGGCCTCGCGTACGGTAGCGAAAGCCTCAGGCAACAGGTCGTCAAGGGACTCGCCGTCGGTGTAACGCTGCTTGTACTCGTCGGTCAGCGCACGGAGCTCGGCGTCCGACAGGCTCTTGAAGTCCTCTTCAATGGAGTTGACCTGCTCGGCGATCCGCTTGAGCTTCCGCAGAGTCTTGCCTTCGCCGGCGCGAAGGATCTTGTCGAGAATGGCTGGCACTGTTAGTAGAGCTCCTCGCAGGTCTACCCCGGGCGATCCGCCGGGGTGTGAGGACAGACACACACTTCCCCATAGCCATCGTAGGCTGTTCCGCCACCGGACACAGCCATCGCCAATGAGCCGGAGCGGCGTGCCGCATTCGCATGAGTTACAACGAGGAAAACCCCCGAAGGGTTCCCCCGGTGTGCCGACCAAGGCTCTCATCAGGTAGAAAACGGGGTATGGCACAGAGCGGACACCAAGGCAGCCACGCGGGAAGCCCCAAATCGTGGTTCGCCGTCACGACGATCCTCATCGGCTTCCTCCTGGGCGGGATCGCCCTCACCATCGGCCCCAACTGGGTGCTCGTCTGGGTCGGCGCCGGGATCTGCGCGGTCGGCGGCCTCATCGCCCTCGCCGTCGACATCTTCTCGGACGTGATCGTAGACGCCCCCAGGGAGATCGAGGCGCAGGAGCATCACTCCCCGTTCGAGCATCACCACGCCTGAGCCGCCGTACGCTCCGGGCCCGGCCGGTACGGCCAGGCCCACCGTGCCGTGTTCGGCGGCGAACCGCCGAAAGCATTTTGTCGGTCGCGCCGTTTAGCATCTCCAGGCGTGACCGATCTGACCCCGGACGAGGCCCGCAGGATCATTCTGCGGGCTCAGGGCTTCCTCGGCGCGAGCGCGCGCGACGGCGGCGTGTCCGCCATGCTGCGGCGCGTGGGGGCCGTCCAACTCGACACCATCTCGGTGCTGGCACGCTCGCACGAGCTCGTCGCGTACGCCCGGCTCGGCCCGGTCGGCCGGGCGGAGGTGGAGCGCGCCTACTGGCACAGCGCGCCGCCACTTCCGCCCCGTGCCTTCGAATACTGGTGTCACGCCGCCTGCATCCTCCCCATCGAACAGTGGCCCCTGTACGGCTTCCGCCGCCGGGCCTACCGTGAGCGGCGGTTCCGCTGGCACGAAGTGCCGCCGACCGTCGACAAGGTCCTGGAGCTCGTGCGCTCGGAGGGACCGGTCACCACCGCCGACATCGGCGGAGCACGTGTTGACCGGCGCGCCTCCGGCACGACGCAGGCGGGCGAGTGGTGGGACTGGTCCGACTCCAAAATCGCGATCGAGTTCCTGCTCGACGTCGGCGAGGTCGTCTGCACCCGGCGGGTCGGCTGGCGCCGCGTCTACGACCTGGCCGAGCGCGTGATCCCCGCCGATCTGCTGGGTGAGGATCCCACCGACGCGGAGTGCGTCGCCGGGCTCACCGCGATCGCCGGCCGCTCCCTGGGCGTGGCGACCCGGGCCGACCTGGTCGACTTCACCCGGGTGAAGGGGAGGTACGCCGACCTGCTCGACGACGCCCTGCTGAGCGGCGCGGCCGGCCTCGTGCCGGTACGGGTCGGTGGCTGGCCGCCCGCCCGACGCGGTTCCGGAGCCGGGGCGCGGGCGGGCGGCGACGGTGCCGGCGCCCCCAACGCCTGGGCGGATCCGGCCGCCCTGGAGACGGAGCCGCGCGGACGCCACCGGACCACGCCGCTGTCTCCGTTCGATTCGCTGATCTGGGATCGGCCGCGTACCGAGCGGATCTTCGGGCTGAGCCACCGTCTGGAGGCGTACGTGCCCAGGGACAAACGGATCCACGGCTACTTCGCGATGCCGGTGCTGGTCGGCGGCCGGATCATCGGCCGCGTGGATCCGGCCCGGGAGGGCCGCACGCTCGTCGCCCGCCAGGTCGGCTTCGAGCCCGGCGTCAGCCGTACCGCGGCCGGTCGCAGGGCGGCCGTCACGGGCATGCGGGACGCACTGCTGGAGGCCGCGAGCTGGGTGGACTGCACGGACGTCAGGATCGAGCGAATCACCTCGCCGGAGCTCGAGGGACCGCTGCGGGCCGCGCTCAACGGCAAAAATCGCGCGTGAGTAATCAATTGATCATATAGCGTTTTTGGCGTGATTCGGATCTCCTGCCGAGTGGCCTCAGCCGGGGTGCACCCGTGCTGAGCCGCCTGCTCCGCACCCACCTGCGGCCGTACTCGTCGGCGCTGACCGCCGTGGTGCTGTTCCAGCTGATCGGCACCATCGCCTCGCTGTACCTGCCCAGCCTGAACGCCGACATCATCGACAAGGGCGTGGCCACCGGCGACACCGGCTACATCCTGACCACCGGCGGCTGGATGCTGACCGTGTCCCTCGTGCAGATCGCCTGCTCGATCGCGGCGGTCTACCACGGCGCGAAGGTGGCGGCCGGGTTCGGGCGGGACGTCCGGTCCGCGGTCTTCCACCGGGTGAGCGAGTTCTCGACCCGGGAGGTCGCCCACTTCGGCGCGCCCTCGCTGATCACCCGCAACACCAACGACGTGCAGCAGGTCCAGATGCTCGTGGTGATGACCTGCACGATGTTGGTCGCCGCGCCGATCATGGGCATCGGCGGCATCATCATGGCGCTGCGCCAGGACGTCGGACTGTCCTGGCTCATGCTGGTCTGCGTCCCGGTGCTGCTGCTCTCGATCGGCCTGCTCGTCTCCCGGATGGTTCCGCAGTTCCGGGCCATGCAGGTCCGCATCGACGCGGTCAACCGGGTGCTGCGCGAGCAACTCTCGGGCATCCGCGTGGTGCGGGCCTTCGTCCGGGAACGTGAGGAGACCCGCCGGTTCGCCGAGGCGAACGACGAGCTGACCGATACCGCGCTGCGCGTCGGGCGGCTGACCGCGCTCATCTTCCCCACCGTGATGTTGATCCTCAACGCCTCCAGCGTCGCCGTGCTGTGGTTCGGGGCCGCCCGGGTGGACAGCGGTGAGATGCAGGTCGGCTCCCTCACCGCGTTCCTCATGTATCTGCTGCAGATCCTCATGTCGATGATGATGGCCACCTTCATCTCGATCATGATCCCTCGTGCCGCCGTCTGCGCCGAGCGCATCGGCGAGGTGCTCGACACCGAGTCGTCGGTCCGGCCGCCCGAGCGACCCGTACGACAGGTGGACCGCCGGGCCGAACTGGAGCTGCGCGACGTCGAGTTCCGCTATCCGGGGGCGGCGGCGCCCGTGTTGTCCGGGATCTCCTTCCGCGCCGTCGCTGGGCAGACCACCGCCGTCGTGGGCAGCACCGGGTCGGGCAAGACGACGCTGGTCTCCCTGGTGCCCAGGCTGTTCGACGCCACCTCGGGCGCCGTACTGATCGACGGTGCCGACGTGCGCGACCTCGATCCCAAGATGCTCTGGGGGCGGATCGGCCTGGTGCCGCAGAAGCCGTACCTGTTCACCGGAACCGTCGCGAGCAACCTGCGGTACGGCAACCCGGACGCCACCGACGAGGAGCTGTGGGAGGCACTGGAGGTCGCCCAGGCCCGCGACTTCGTCGAGGCGATGCCCGAGGGTCTGCAGGCGCCGATCACACAGGGCGGCACGAACGTGTCCGGCGGTCAGCGGCAGCGGCTCTCGATCGCCCGGGCGCTGGTCGCCAAGCCTGAGATCTACCTGTTCGACGACTCGTTCTCCGCACTCGACCTGACCACGGACGCCCGGTTGCGCGCCGCGCTGCGTCCGTACACCTCCGAGGCCACCGTGATCATCGTCGCCCAGCGGGTCTCCACGATCGTCGACGCCGATCAGATCATCGTCCTGGACGACGGCCTCGTCGCCGGCATCGGCACCCATGAGGAACTTCTCGGCTCCTGCCCGACCTACGTCGAGATCGTCGAATCCCAGCTGACCGCGGAGAGTGCGGCATGAGCGACCGATCCCCGGCATCCCCTGTGTCCTCGGCCTCCCCGGCATCCACGACCTCCCCGGCACCCGCACCCGCTGAGCGACCGCGCCCGGTCAGGGGTGGCCCCGGAGGGGGTTTCGGGGGGTTCGGCGGGATGCCGACGGAGAAGTCCATGGACTTCTGGCCCTCCACCCGGCGGATCCTCCGGCGGCTGAGCCCCGAGCGCCCGAGGGTCCTGGCGGTGATCGGCCTCGCCGTGATCAGCGTGGTGTTCTCCGTCATCGGACCGAAGATCCTCGGCCTCGCGACGGACGTGATCTTCAGCGGGGTGATCGGTGGTCAACTGCCCGCCGGAACCACCAAGGAGCAGGCGGTCCAGGCCGCCCGTGCCGCGGGCCACGACAACTTCGCCGACATGATCGCGGCGATGGACATCGTCCCGGGGCAGGGCATCGACTTCGGCGCGCTGGCCACCGCACTCACCTGGGCCCTCGGCCTCTACCTCGCCGCATCGGCCTTGATGTGGCTGCAGGGCTACCTGCTCAACGACGTGACCCAGCGCACCGTCTTCCGGCTGCGAGCCGACGTCGAGGACAAGATCAACCGGCTCCCGCTGCAGTTCTTCGACGGACAACCGCGCGGCGAACTGCTCAGCCGGGTCACCAACGACATCGACAACGTGTCCCAGACCCTGCAGCAGACGTTGAGCCAGCTGCTGAGCTCACTGCTCACCGTGATCGGCGTGCTGGCGATGATGTTCGTCATCTCTCCGCTGCTCGCGGTGATCGCATTGGTGACGATCCCGATCACGATGATCATCACCGGGCAGATCGCCAAGCGCTCGCAGAAGCAGTTCGTCGCGCAGTGGGCCCACACGGGCACGCTGAACGCTCACATCGAGGAGGCGTTCACCGGTCATGAGCTGGTGAAGGTCTTCGGGCGCGGGCCCGAGGTCGAGCAGGTCTTCCGGGAGCGGAACGAGGCGCTGTACAAGGCGAGCTTCGGCGCCCAGTTCATCTCCGGGATCATCATGCCGATGATGATGTTCGTCGGGAACCTCAACTACGTGGCCATCGCCGTCGTCGGCGCCGTACGCGTCGCCACCGGTTCGATGAGCCTGGGTGACGTCCAGGCGTTCATCCAGTACTCCCGGCAGTTCACCCAGCCGCTGACGCAGGTCGCCTCGATGGCCAACCTGCTGCAGTCGGGCGTGGCGTCCGCCGAGCGGGTCTTCGAACTGCTCGACGCGACGGAGCAGTGGCCGGACCCGGCGGATCCGGCGCTGCCCGCCACCCGGCGGGGACGCGTCGAGTTCGAGCACGTGTCCTTCCGGTACGACCCCGAGCAGCCCCTCATCGAGGACCTGTCGCTCGTGGCCGAACCCGGGCACACGATCGCGATCGTCGGCCCGACCGGCGCGGGGAAGACCACGCTGGTCAACCTGATCATGCGCTTCTACGAGCTGGACGCGGGCCGCATCACCCTCGACGGCGTCGACATCACCGCGATGCGCCGTGAGGACCTGCGGTCGCAGATCGGCATGGTCCTGCAGGACACCTGGCTGTTCGGCGGCACGATCCGCGACAACATCGCGTACGGCAACCCCCGGGCCACCGAAGCGGAGATCTACACCGCCGCGCGGGCCGCCCACGTCGACCGGTTCGTCCGTACGCTGCCCGACGGGTACGACACCGTGATCGACGAGGAGGGCGGCAACATCAGCGCGGGCGAGAAGCAGCTGATCACCATAGCCCGCGCCTTCCTCGCCAACCCGTCCCTGCTCATCCTGGACGAGGCCACCAGCTCGGTGGACACCCGGACCGAGGTCCTGGTGCAGCACGCGATGGCAGCGCTGCGTACGGACCGCACCAGCTTCGTCATCGCCCACCGGCTGTCCACCATCCGGGACGCCGACCTCATCCTGGTCATGGAGGCCGGCAGCATCGTCGAGCACGGCACCCACGACGAACTGCTCACCGCCCGGGGCGCGTACCACCGGCTGTACTCCGCTCAATTCAGCGGGGCCCTGGTCCCTGACGACGACGAGGCGACCGGTGAGGTGAGCGTTTCCGGCTCTAGGTGATCTCGAGCAGCCGCTCGCGCACGGCGTAGACCACGGCCTCCATCCGGGAATGGAGCTGCAGCTTCTCCAGGATGTTGCGCACGTGGTTCTTGACCGTGTTCTCGGAGATGAACAGCTCCTTGGCGATCTCCCGGTTGTTCATGCCCTTCGCGACGAGGCGGAGCACCTCCATCTCGCGATCGGTCAGCTTCGGCACCGGGAGCTGCGGCGGCCGCTCGGCCTCCTTGCGGCTCATGTTGGCGAACTCGGAGATCAGCTTCGCCGCCATCGCGGGGTTGATGAGCGACTGTCCCTCGTGCACGCCGCGCACCGCGTCGGGCACCTCGTCGAGCTGGACGTCCTTGAGCAGATATCCGGTGGCGCCCGCCTTGATCGCCTCGAAGAGGTCCTCCTCTTCGTCGCTGACCGTCAGCATGATCACCCGGGTGCTCGGCACCGACTCCTTGATGCCCCGGGTCGCCTCGATGCCGTCCTGCCTGGGCATCCGGACATCCATCAAGACCACGTCGGGCAGCAGCCGGTCGGCCAGTTCGACCGCCTCACGGCCGTCGCTCGCCTCGCCGACGACCTCGATGTCCGCCTCCGCGGCCAGCGCCAGCTCAAGGCTGCGGCGGATCAGAGCGTGGTCGTCGACGATAAGCACACGGATCGGCTCGCCGCGACCGGCCACACTGGCAACCTCGTCGGATCGGGTCACGAAACCTCCTCGCGGGGGCCAAGGACGCTAAAACTCTTCCCGCAAACCTTCACGGTCAACGCGCTGACCGTCATCATTACACGGTTCTGGAGGAGATGCGGATCTTCGTCGGCGCGGTATGGCCTCCGCTCGCCCGGGTCGCGGCCCTCGGTCACCTGACGCCGTGCTCGGCGAACACCGCGGAGACGGCGGGACCCATTGGAGTCAGCTGCCGTTGAAGAGTACGAAGCAGCACAATCGGGTCTTCGGCGGGTGCCTGGTTAATCATGGCTCGACCTAGTGGCCCACCAAGCGCCAGCAGCGCATCCCTGCCGATGTCGGGAGTGTTGAAGGCCGCATCTCGGATCAACTTGGCGCGGCCACGCAGGGATTCGGCAACCAAACGGGCATTTCGCGTCATCGTTCCCAGCTCAGACCGCACTCGATCATGGTGTGGGCCTTTCCAACTCATTCGGCCTATCGAATCGCCGACGGGCTTCAGCAACTCGTCGATGGCTTCGGCCAGGTCTTGATGTTCATGGGCCAACCGCACCAAGTCGTCGTATAGCGACATCCCCGTTTCCCATCCGATCGACACCGGCGGTGTAAGAATACTTCCACAACGTGTAAACAACGGCTAGGTTCTTGTGTCGTGGATCCGGAGCGGGTGGTCGACGCGGACGAGCTCGAGCAATTGGCCAAGCTGCTCATTGACAGGCGGCAACTCGCAGAGCAGTACTACGCTCGGGCCTGCCAGCTCATGGGGCAGTCGGGGGCGAACCAGTTGGTGACCGTGCTGAAGTGGGCCACCGACACCGCGGCCGAACTACGCAAACGCGCCGCCATCGCCCGGGCCGCGGAAAAGGGCGGCGACCCCTTCGGCGCGTTGTCCACCTTCGGGCTAACTACGGCAATTGCCATGATTTCCGGTCAGGACAGAACTCGACTGAGGAAAGGCCTCAAATCACTCGTCACCGATAGCGGCAAGGCCGGCCCGGAGCAACGAGCGCAGGCGGTTCGAGAGTTTTTTGGGAAATTGACCGCTGCCGAACGGTCCTGGCTCGCCGTCGATCAACCCGGGCTGGTCGGTCGATTGGACGGCGCTCCCGCGAAAGTCCGCTACGCCGCGAATCGACTCTTGATCGAGCGCGCCCTCGCACACGAGCAGCGAAACCTGATCGAGTTGAAGACGGCAGATTCCAGGAACCCTCAGGTGAAGCTTCTCGAGCAGCGGATGGCCCGCATGGCGGAGTTCCTCCAGCCTCGGATGACCGGCGACGGCCAACTCAAGCCCCGGCAGTTCCTGCTGTTCGATCCCGCCGACGACGGCCGGGTCGCCGAGGTCTTCGGCGACCTGGCCAAGGCCAAGCATGTCGCCGTCATGGTCCCCGGCATCACCAACCGACTCGACAACTACATCGACATTTCGAATGACGCGAAAGAGCTCATCAGGGATCGATGGACGGGCAAGGATCTGGCGAATACGGCTGTGATCACCTGGCTTGGGTACGACACACCCGAGTTCGGTGACTCCGTGCTATCGGCCAAGGCCGAGGCCGGCGCTCCCGCGCTGCACTCGTTCCGGGCCGGGCTGGAGGCGGCCAAGGGGGCGAAGTTCGCGCTGTTGGCGCACAGCTACGGCACTTTGCTGTCGAGCAAGGCACTTCAGCAGGGCACGCCGTTCGACTCGGTGGTCTTCATGGGCAGCCCCGGCCTGGGTCCCAACGTCAAGAGCGCGGCCGACCTCAAGCTCGCGCCCGGCACCCAGGTGTTCGCCATGCGGGCTCCGGGAGACGTGGTCTCCTATACCGAGGCACACGGCAGAGATCCCGCTGAGATGTCCGACATCCAACGGCTGGCCACCGGTGCCTCGTCCGGGCACTCCGAGTATTACAAACCCAGGAACACCGGCCTGATCAATCTGCAGGCCATACTCACCGAGGACCGCTGCGTGCAGACGTTCGTGGGGTCGCCGAGACTGGACGACGAGAAGCTTGGCGCGAGCGGCGTGCGGGTCCTGGTCCGGGAGCTCCAGAGCCGGGTGCCGCAGTGGAAGACAGCCGAGCTCGCCGCGACATTCGACCCGGTCATCAAGGACGGGCTCGATGGGAAGACCGACCCGAAGACCACAATCAACCGGGCCATTCAGGAGCTGAGGAAATCTGATCTCGGTGGTTACCTCTCCGCCGCCGACGTCGCCGAGATCACCGGCAAGGCGCTCGCGGCGGCCGGTGAGCCGCTCGCCGAACGAGCCGTCATGTTCACCGCGACCAGGGGAGCCTATCCGCGATGAGATTCCCCACCGTGCTCAGCGGCGTCGTCATGGCGTTGGCCCTGCTCACACTCATGACTTCCTGCACAAGTGAATCGGAGACGAGGATGACGCCCGAGCAATCCCGTGAGGTCTTCATCACCGAGGCCAAGGCCATCATCGAGGCGGTATTTCCGGGTGCCGCGCCCCTCGTCGTGGTGATGGAACAGGATGTGCCCTGTGGTGGGCCGGTCGGTACCAGCTTCTCCAGCGTGGAGACCAGCATCAATGTTCACAGCAACGCCCCAGATGACAAGCCGGATCCCGATCAGGTCTTCAACCAGGTCGTCGAGGTACTGAAGCAGCGGGGCTGGACGATCAACTACACGCACAACCGCCTAGCGGGGGCCGAACGTAAGGGCGTGGGCGGCATCAGCGCCGGCGTGGGCGACTCACCTGTCGGTATCAACATCTCTGGAGACACCGAGTGCGTGGAGAACCCGGACGCTTGATGGGCGATCAGTGGGCATGAGCCGTACGGCTGACCGGGCCGGAACAGCAGGACAGGCCGGACCTGCTGGATGTGGTCCGGCCTGCGCCCGGGCGGAGCGTCAGCCCTCGACGAGCCTGAGGACTCCGTAGTTGTAGCCGCGCCGCCGATAGACGACGCTGGGCAGGTCTCCCTCTTTGTCGCGGAAGAGGAAGAAGTCGTGGCCCACGAGCTCCATCTCGAGGAGCGCCTGATCGATCGTCATGGGCTCGGCCTTGTGGAACTTCTCGCGGACGACGAGCGGGCCGTCGCCGTCCATCTCTATCGGGACGATCGACTCCCCGTCCTCGCCCCGCTCCTTCTGTGCTGCCGTCTCCGTGGCGGCCGCCACCGGCGCCGGCTCTGGCGACGCCACCTGGGCGGCGGCCTTCTCGACGGCCTCCTCGGGAACACCGACGCTGAGATCGGCGAGCGAGAAGGGCAGGTTCTTGCCGTGATGGGCCTTCCGCCTGTCGTTGAGCCGCCGCAGTCGCTCCTCCAGCTTGGCGAGCGAGATGTCCAGGGCAGCGAACCGATCGTCCGCGGAGGCCTCCGCACGGATCACGGGCCCCCGGGAGTAGACGGTCAGTTCCACCCGCTCCCGGTGACCACTCTGCCGATGGTTGGGCAGCTCGGAAACTTCGACGTCTACGCGGATAAGCTTGTTGTCCAGCCGTTCGATCCTGGCCAGCTTGGCAGTCGCATGATCACGGAACCGGTCACTCAGTCCGGTGTGCCGTCCCTTGACGATGATTTCCACGCAAAGCCCCCCTTCGCACGTCGACTGTTCTATACAGCGCTCGAAGCACCCGTCCGGCCGACCTGGTCTTCGTCCCCACATTCGCCTGCTGAGGGGTTCGCAGCTCACTCGCCACTACTGCCCTTCTCCCCTGACGGGAGGCATCTGGCCTTCCGGGAGGGCAGGACTTACTTCTAAGCCGCACCGTGATCGGTCGACCAAGAGTCGCCTTACGTGGACCGTTTCGCCTGCGGCTGGCATCGGCTAGCCAGGCCGGACCCCTGAACGGAGTCGGCCCGGTGCAACCACGGACCCGAACGGGTGCCATGTCTGCACGCTAGCCGCTGCCGCCGGGAATGTCAGCCACGGGATCCGGCAGACGATCACTTTGCGTTATCCGGGTTTCGGATGGGACCGGTGAAACGTCTGTCCAAAACACTGGAAC
The DNA here is from genome assembly GCF_001417795.1 of Sphaerimonospora mesophila. Taxonomy (NCBI): domain Bacteria; kingdom Bacillati; phylum Actinomycetota; class Actinomycetes; order Streptosporangiales; family Streptosporangiaceae; genus Sphaerimonospora; species Sphaerimonospora mesophila. Next base: position 713,294 of record NZ_BCBX01000030.1, read on the forward strand.
GGCCGGGGACCTCGCCTCTTCCGGGGCTCCGACCAGGGGAGTCGCGCCGACAGCGGCGCGGACGTGCATCCCCTGGCCGCTCAGGGCTTTGAGTCATATTTACTTTCAGTCATGACTCGGCGACTTACTCCCCCGGCGTGTCGCGTCGCTCCACCGACGGCTAGGACCGCGTGCTCGCCGCCTCCCGCGAGTCCGGCTCATCCGCACCGGCCGGGAGGACATCGCCGGTTTCGAGGAGGGTCTTGAGGTTGGACAGGACATGCGGCCAGCCTCCGCCGATCATCGACAGCACGGTGCTCCCGGGCTCGAAGCCGTCGTGCACCACGGTCAGCTTGACCAACTGCCCGAGATCTTCGATCTCGAAGGTCACCTTCGAGCGGCGCTCTCCCGCCAGCTCGGCGGTCGTCTCAGCATCGAGACCGACGGCCTCGCCGAACTCCCGGGTGAACGTGTGCCAGGTGTACGACAGCCGACGGTAGGGGTCGGACTCGAGGACGACCTGGTCGGGATCGGTGATCTTCACATCGGCGTGTTCCCATGTCACCGCGGATCCCACCTGCCAATCCGATGTGAGCGCCGTCCCCCAGTATCGGCGGGTGAAGGACGGCTCGGTCAGCGCCTCCCAGAGCCGCTCCGGCGTGGTGTTGATGTAGGTGGTGTAGACGAACTCGGGCTTGTGCATCCGGCTGTCCTCCAGTGCTCTCTTCAGGTCCGACAGGGCGTGGACCCGGTGTTGGTCGTATCGGCTGATCCATCGTTCGGCGATGGCGTTGATCGGGGCGGCGTTGAGGTAGTGCAACTTCTCCCGGCCCCGCCGGACCGTGGTCACCAGGTCGGCCGACTCCAAGATCGCCAGATGCTTGCTGACCGACTGCCTGGCCATGTCCAGGCCCGAGCACAGCTCCCGCAGGGTCTGCCCGTTCCGTGCGTTCAAGCTGTCCAGCAATCGACGGCGACTGGGGTCCGCCAGCGCCTTGAACACCTCGTCCATGCCCTCGACTCTCGCCACTCCGAATGTGCAGCCGTTTGGCTACTCAAAAATATGCAGCCAAACGGCTGCATGTCAATCACCGCAAGACCGCCCAGACGAGACCCCGTTGACAAGGAGAGTCGGTAAGTACAGACTTACGGTTCGTGGGAACTAACGGAGCTGACGCGCTCTCCGCACTGGCCGACCCGACACGGCGTGCCATCTTCGAGTGCCTCGCTCGCGGTCCCAAGGCAGTGGGCCTGCTCGCCGAGCAACTGCCGGTCAGCAGGCCGGCGGTGTCCCAGCACCTACGCGTGCTGAAGGACGCGGGTCTCGTCACCGATCAGGCGGACGGGACGCGACGCGTCTACCGCATCGATCGGCGGGGCGTCGACGCCATCCACGCCTATCTGGACCAGATGTGGGGCCGGGCACTGCGGAGTTTCCAGGAGACGGCGGAGCGGTTGGCCGCACAGGAGCAGAACGGCCCGCCGGAAGGCGATCGCCGAGAAGAGGAGCGACCATGAGCGACGACATCATCGAACCGGTACGGCACACGGTGACGGTGCCGCTGCCTGTCGAGCGCGCGTTCAGCGTGTTCACCGACGGCTTCGACAAATGGTGGCCACGCAGTCACAGGATCGGCGCGACGGAGATCGCGGAGGCGGTCCTCGAGCCGCGGGCGGGCGGCCGCTGGTACGAGCGGAGCGCGGACGGCAGCGAGTGCGACTGGGGGCGTGTCCTGGTCTTCGAGCCGCCGCACCGGCTGGTCGTGACGTGGCATATCAACGGACAGTGGCAGTACGACCCCGACCCCGGCCACGCCAGCGAGGTGGAGGTGCGGTTCACCGAGGACGCCGGACACACCCGGGTCGACCTTGAGCATCGGCACATCGAACGGCACGGCGGCAGCGCCGTGCAGCTGTCGGAGGCGGTCGCGTCCCAGAACGGATGGTCCGTCATCCTGGGGGGCTACGCGAAGATCGCGGCCGACACGCCGTCCCGGTCGTGACGCGTCTCCTCATGCCGCCGAACGCCTCCGGACACGGCCGTTCCGCCCCGGCGGCCGGGTTCCGGTTCTCCTGGGGGTGGCGGCGACCGTGACCGCCAACGGCACCTCGGCCCCCGCCAGCCGGAGCGCCCGTGCCGCCTCCGCCAGCGTCGATCCGGTGGTGACGATGTCGTCGACCAGGACGACCACGGCTCCCCGGCGCTGAAGCGCCGCGAGAAGCCCCGTACGGCCCGGCACCACCTCGAACGCCTCCGACAGGTTCGCGGCGCGCCGCGCCGAGCTGAGCCCCGCCTGATCGGCCACCCGTCTCGACTGCCGGAGCATCGGCACCGACACGACCGGCTGGCCCAGCGGGCGCAGCTCCGCCGCGGCGGCCTCGGTGACGGCCCGGACGGGATCGTGCCCCCGCTTCCGCGACGCGGCACGGGCACTCGGCACCGGGACCAGCGCCAGCGGTCGCCGGTCGACCGGCTCCATGCGGGCCTCCAGCGCCGCGGTCACCACCCGGGCGAGGCCGGCGGCCAGAACCGGGGTGACGACCGTACGGCCGCGTTCCTTGAGTGCGAGAAGCATGCGGCGGGCCGCGCCGTCGTAGGTGGTCGCCGACCAGCATTCCGGCAGACCGGCGGGCGGCGGGTCCGGCGGGCGGGCGGCCGGATTCCGCAGCAGTTCCGCCGTACAGGCGTGGCACGCCGCTGATCCCGGTTTGCCACAGCCGGCGCAGCAGGGCGGGAGGACGAGATCGAGAAGGGCCGCGAGCACGCCCCCACCATGCCAGGAGCCACCGACAGGACCACGCTCCCCGAACCTCCCGGCGTCAGCCGAGGGGGTAGACGGGGTTGGTCGCGCCGTCCTTGGCGAGCATGGTCCACTCCCGTTTGTCACCGCTGTAGGTGCGCACCTCGCCGTGGCCCGGGCCCGGCTCGCCCTTGTCCGTGTCCGTTCCGGCGAGCACGTGATCGGGGGCACCGGCGATGGAGTCGAGCTCGGTCTGGGCGTCGAGCTTGATCGCCCGAGCCGCGACCGGAATGCCCTCCATGACCGACCAGGTGGCGAGTTCCTGGCCGCCCTTGCCCTTGGAGAGCACGAGCAGGTCGGCGGCGTCCTGCCAGGCGATCGCCTTGATCTCCTGACGGTCCTGGGCCTCGACCAGCGTGCGTACGTTGCCGATCCTGATCTGCCGGCCGACCCGGAAGACCGTGCCGATCTTCACGGTGGTGCCGAGGCCCTCGTCCATGATCACCGCCACCCTGGCGCCGTCACGCGACACCCGGAGCGCGCTCAGGCGGCCATTCGCCAACTCGGGCGGGATGCTCACCCGGCGGGCCTCCCCCTGGGTCGCCTGCCACACCCGGGTCTTGCCCGGTTCGCTGATCTCGGCGGCCCACACCGATCCGTAGCGGTCCCACGAGGGACCGGTGAGGTCCTTGCCCGCGATCCACCGTTGCCACTTGCCACCCGGGGTCGTACCCGTCACGTAGACCCCGTCGTCGTTGACCAGCGCGGCGATCCTGGGCTGATAGTCCCCGGAGACGGCAGGGGCCCGGAACTCGACGTCCCGCTCGCCCGCCGCTCCCGGGAGCGGGTCGCCGCCGCCCTTGTCCTTCACCCGGTGCAGCCTGCCGTCCTGCATGAAGTACGCCTGGGCCTGGGGCGTCACCACATCGGGGTCGAACTGGGCATAGTCCGACAGCTTGAAGCGGAGGCCCATCCCGCGGAAGAGCTCACCGTTGACGCGGATCTCGACGGTGAAGCCGGTCACCAGGTCCCTCAGGCTCCACACGAGCTGGGCCTTCATCATGTCGATCTGGTCGTCGGAGACCGACTCCACGGCCGAGGTGAAGTCGACGACGAGCGTGTCGCCGCCCTCGACCGTGATGCGGTTGAGTTCCGTGCCGCTGGGGAAGGCGCTGACGACCGCGCCCTGGATCGACTGGGTGGGGCCGGCGAGCAACCGGCGTACCCGGGTCTCGGGCAGCCCCCTGCCGGGAATGATCGGCACCCAGACCCGGTCGACGACGAGGCCGTTGACCGGGGTCGCCGGGGCGAAGCACAGGTCAACGGGGCGGTAGGCCCGCTGAAGGTCGGCCGAGGACAGGAGTCGTCCCTCGGGAAGCTGAGCGATCCGCCACTGGCCGTCGTCCTCCTTGACCAGCCGGAACGTCTCGTCCACCGCGCCGGTCGCCGGCGTGTAGCCGCCTCCCGGTCCGATGGTGGCGACGGCCGTCCCCTTGAGCGTGACCGTGGCTTCCTTGGCGTCTTTGAGTGAACGGATCGGGCTCGAGATCTTGCCCTCTTCGTAGATCCTCGTCTGCTTCGCGGGGTTCCACTTCCGGGAGGCGTCGTCGGTCAGGTACCGCTTGGCCATGGTCAGGCGGGAGTCGTCGAAGCTTGCCGTGGCCGCCTGGAACCCCTTGACGATGTCCTCCGGCGAGGCGTCCTTCCTCGGCGGCTCTGCGATCATGCGAACGTACTGCTGGCTGAGCGTGTCCCTGGCCCTGTCCTCGGCCACGACCCGCGGGCTGCCGCTCGTCGGCACGGTGGTGCAGCCGGCGCCCGAGGCGAGCAGGGCGAACGCGACGGCCGTCACCGCGGCGCGCCGGCACTCGCGTCCGGCGGGCTCCCTGGCGAGGTGGGCGCCTCCCGTCCCGGTTGATCTTCTAGGCGACATCGAAACCGCCCGCGTCCGCGGTCTCCCGTACGCCGACGCCGACCTCGGAGATCGCCCCGACCGCCGGGGACAGGACCGGGGTGCCGTGTCCCCGCCACGAGCGACGCATCTCCACCTCGGGCGGCACCAGCGGCAGCGGCGATCCCCTGAGCGGAGCCCCGGCCACCCTGGGCAGCGACAGGCGGAACTGGCTGCCCTCCCCCGGCGATCCCCAGGCCTGCAGCCAGCCGCCGTGCAGCACGGCGTCCTCCCGGGAGATGGCCAGTCCCAGCCCGGTGCCGCCGATGGTCCTGGCCCGTGACGGATCGGCCCGCCAGAACCGGTCGAAGACCATCGTCTCCTCACCCGGCTTGAGCCCCACTCCGTGGTCCCGTACGGCGACGGCCACCGCGTCGCGGTCGGCGCCGAGGGTGACCACGATCTCCCTGCCCTCGCCGTGCTCGATGGCGTTGAAGAGCAGGTTGCGCAGGATGCGTTCGACCCTGCGGCTGTCGACCTCGGCCACGCAGGGTTCACTGGGCAGACGCAGCTCGAACCGGGTGGCCTGCCGTTCGGCCAGCGCCTCCGAGTCACCGACCGCGCGCAGGACGACGTCGCGCATGTCGGCGGGCTCGAGATCGAGCGTGGCCGCGCCCGCGTCGTGGCGGCTGATCTCCAGCAGGTCGGCGAGCATCGACTCGAACCGCTCGAGCTGGTTCTGCATGAGCTCGGCCGACCGCGCCGCGGCCGGGTCGAAGTCCTCCCGGCTCTCGTACAGCAGGTCGGCGGCCATGCGGACGGTCGTCAGCGGGGTGCGCAGCTCGTGCGAGACGTCGGAGACGAACTGCCGCTGGACCTGGGACAGCTCCTCGAGCTGGTGGATCTTCAGGGCGAGGTTGGAGGCCATCTCGTTGAAGGAGGCGGCCAGCCGGGCCAGGTCGTCCTCTCCGCGCACCTTGAGCCGCTCCTCCAGCCGCCCTGCGGCGAGCCGCTCCGCCGCCTGCCGCGCGAGCCGTACGGGGGTGACGACCTGGCGGGTGACCAGGGAGGCGATCCCGGCGAGCAGCAGCACCAGCACCACGCCCGCGAGGATCAGCATGCGCTGCACGGCGAGCAGCGTGGTGTCCACCTCGCCCAGCGGGAACAGGTGGTAGATCTCGTAGGTCCCGTTGATCCTGGCGCCGATGACGATGCCGCTCACCGGCTGCTTGTCTCCCACATAGCGGAGCTTGGCGGGCTGCTCGACGAGCGCGTCGCTGCGCAGCACCTTCGCACGCAGCGCTTCCGGCACGCTCGCCGGGTCGATGCCACCGGTGGCCCGGCGCTGGCCCACCTTGCTCTCGTTGAAGGTGACGATGTCGTAGCGCCCGCCGGAGCGGTCGACCAGTGCCTGGGCCGCCTTCCCGACCGGGTCGCCGGCCTCACCCTCCGTGCCGTCCGGCAGGGCGTCGGTCATGTCGGGCGGCGGCGGGACGAGATAGCCGCTGGCCGTCGCGATGTTGGCCTGCGTCTCCTCCCTGGCCGATTGCAGGGCCCCCTGGAGCACCGACGCCGTGATCGACTGCATGAGGAACACGCCCAGCACCACCACGACGGCCATCGACAGCACGAGCGTGCTCGTGACCACACGGAACTGCAGTGAGCCCCGCCAGCTCCGCCGCAGCCTGCCCGCCGCGCGGCGGGCGCGCCTGCGCGCCCCTCGGGCGATCTGGCCCGGGGTCCTGCGGCGGGACCTGGCGGCGGAGGCGGGCATGCCGGAGGTGAGGCGTTACGCCGGGCCGGCCTTGTAGCCCACGCCCCGGACCGTCACCACGATCTCGGGGTGCTCGGGGTCCTTCTCGATCTTCGCGCGGAGCCGCTGGACGTGCACGTTGACGAGCCGGGTGTCGGCGGCGTGGCGATATCCCCAGACCTGCTCGAGCAGCACCTCTCGGGTGAACACCTGGCGCGGCTTGCGCGCCAGCGCCACCAGCAGGTCGAACTCCAGCGGCGTGAGGTTGATCGTCTCCTCGCCCCGCTTCACCGAGTGGCCGGCCACGTCGATGGTGATGTCACCGATCTGCAGGATCTCGGGGGTCGGCTCGTCGGTACGGCGCAGCCGCGCCCGGACGCGCGCCACGAGCTCCTTGGGCTTGAAGGGCTTGATGATGTAGTCGTCGGCGCCCGACTCCAGGCCGAGCACCACGTCTATCGTGTCGCTCTTGGCCGTCAGCATGACGATCGGGACACCGGACTCGGCGCGGATGCGGCGGCACACGTCTATGCCGTCGGCCCCGGGCAGCATCAGGTCCAGAAGGACGAGGTCGGGCCGGGTGTCGCGAAACGCGTCCAGCGCCTTGTCACCATCGGAGACGAACGACGGCTCGAAACCCTCCCCGCGCAATACGATGCCGAGCATCTCGGCGAGAGCGGCGTCGTCGTCGACGACCAGCACGCGTCCTTTCATGGCCCCTCATTCGTTCTACGCTTTGGGAGATTTGAGTGATTATCACAGGTTTCACTGGAAGGTTACCCGTGGGCGCCGCTTGGGGGTAACACCACCATCACAGAGGACGAAGTTTAGGCCCAGGACCGAGGAAGCGCGATTACCTGACCGGATGCGGTCAGGATCTTGAATTCCGCTTGACACTCACCCCGGTGTTCCGGCGGCCGTCCGGGCTCGGGAGCGACGCCCGCGCGGGTCTCGTCCGGGTCTCCCACCGGTCTCGTACGGCTGATCCGATCGCGCGGGACCGGCCACGTCGGCGGCCGCTCCGATCGGCGCCACGCCATCATGCGGCGGGCCGTGCAACATGCCAGGATTGGGACATGACAGACGCCCCCGATCCTACGCCTGACGTACCCCCCGGCTGGTCGGCCGAGCAACCCCCGCCGTACCACGGCGGGGCCGGCGCGTCCTGGGTCTCGCCGGGCGGCCAGGAACGGCCCGGCGCCTCCCTCGACCCCGGAAGCCCCGGTAGCCCCGGTAGTCCCGATGGCCCCGGTGGTCCCGGCGGTCCCGGCCCCCAGGGGCCGCCGCACGGCGCGCCGCCGTACGGCCCGCCCCATGGACACGGACCCGGTCCGTACGGCCCCGGCGGACAGCAGTACGGCGGGCACCAGTACGGGCCGTACGGCTTCCACCCGCCGCCCCAGGCTCCCCGGCCCGGCATCATCCCGCTGCGCCCGCTGGCCCTCGGCGACATCCTCGACGGTTCGATCAAGCTGATCCGGGCCAACCCGAAGGCGACGCTCGGCCTCTCGGCCATCGTGGCCGCGATCACCACGCTCCCGGTCACGGTGGGGCAGGCGATCCTGCTGCAGGACTACGGCACCGCGTTGAGCGGCGAGTCGGAGACGGTGGAAACCCTGCCCTTCGGAGAGGTCGCCCAGCTCATCGGCACGCTGATCTCCCTCGTGATCACGTTCTTCGCCACCACGGTCCTCACCGGCATCCTCACCCGGGTGCTCGGCCGCGCGGTCTTCGGCGGACGCATCACCGCCGGCGAGGCGTGGCGGTTGGCCAGGGCGCGGGTGCCCGCGCTGCTCGGGCTGGTCCTGCTCCAGGGGCTCATCCTGCTCGCCCCGGCGCTGGTCGCGATCATGGCGTTCGTGTCGCTCGCGATGGCGGGCTCACTCGACGATCTGGGCGGCTCCGATGTGGGGGCGCTGCTCCTCCTCTTCCTGCTGTTCGTCCTGCTCTACGTCCCCTACGTGCTGTTCTTCCAGACGAAGCTCGCCCTGGCCGCCCCATCGGTCGTGCTGGAAGGGCTCGGCGCGACCGACGCCATGCGCCGTTCGTGGCGGCTGGTCAAGGGGGATTCGTGGCGGGTGCTCGGCATCGTGCTGCTGACCGGGCTGATCGTCGGGGTGGTCAGCGGGGTGCTTTCCTTCCCCTTCAGCCTCGCCGGGACCCTGCTGGGGTTCTTCGGCGGAGGCTCGGCGGCATCGGCGATCATCGGGGCCCTGCTGGTGTCCGTCGGCGGCATCCTGACCTCGATGATCACCTATCCGTTCCAGGCGGGGGTCAACGGTCTGCTGTACGCCGACCGGCGGATGCGGGCCGAGGCGTTCGACCTCGTGCTGCGGACCGCCGCCGCCCGTAACCAGGAGCAGGGGTGGGTGCACGCCGGCGTCGACGACCTGTGGCATCCGTCCTACGCCGCGGCGTCGGCCCCCGCCGACCCGGGCGCCGGGGCGCCGCCGTACCAGGACCCGTACCAGGGACCCCGGCCGTGACGCTGTCCTCACGGACAGCCCTGTCTCTGGTCGGGTCGCTGATCGGGCCCCCCGTCGACGTCGGGCGCGACCAGGCCCGGCAGGAGGCGGAGCGGGAGTTGCAGCGGCCGGACTACCGGCATGAGTCTCTGGTCGACTGGCTCTGGCGGAAGTTCACCGAGTTCCTGGGCGATCTGGCCGACTCCGGCACGGGCTCGGCGGGCGGCGTCATATCGCTCATCGTCATCGGCGTGATCCTCGCCGCCCTGGCGGCGCTGCTGCTGTGGGCCCTGCGCCGGATGTCGCGCGTCAGCGGCGCCGGCGCCGGCGGGGTCTTCGACCGGGCTGAGCTGTCCGCCGCCGAGCACAGGACCGCGGCGCAGCGGCACGCCGCCGAAGGGAACTGGCGCGCCGCCATCCAGGAGCGGCTCCGCGCGATCGCCCGCGACCTGGAGGAGCGCGCCATCGTCAGCCCGCTGCCCGGCCGCACCGCCACCGAGCTGGCCGAGACCGCCGGCGCCGCGCTGCCCTCCCACGCCGTCGCGCTGCGGCGGGCGGCGCGTGTCTTCGACGACGTCACGTACGGCGAGGTTCCCGGCACCCAGAAGGCGTATCTCCAGCTCACCACTCTCGACGACAGCCTCAGGAAGGCCCGGGTCTCGCTGGAGGCGGCCACGTGAGCACCCGGACGAGCGACAGCCGCCCCGCGACCGGCGGGCCGACGCCGCCAGAAGCGGAGGAGACGGCCTCTCCCCCGGAGACGGGAACCGCCGTGGTGAAGACCGGGCGGTGGCGCCGGCTGCGCGGGATCGTGCTGGTGGGGATCATCGTGGTGGCTGCGGCGGTGGTGCCGCTGCTGCTGTCGCCGTCCGGTGACACGGGCGGCAGGTACGCCGACCCCGCCGACACGTCCCTGGTGGGCACGCGGGCCCTCGCCGAGGTGCTCGCGGATCATGGCGTCGCGGTCGAACGCGTCGACGACGTCTCGGCCGCGGTCGCCACGGCCGACTCCGACAGCCTGCTCGTCGTCACCGAAGCGAGCGAGGTGAGCGAGGCGGACGCGAGACGGCTCGCCGCCTCCCCGGCCGACCGACTCATCGTGGGGCGGGCGCCGCACCTGGGCATCCTCGCGGCCGGGGTCACGCCCAGGAACCGCGCCACCCGCGCCAGATCGCGTGAGCCGGAATGCGGGCTACGGGCGGCCGTCCTGGCCGGGAGCGCCCATCTGGGCGGCCTGTCGTTCACCGGACCGGCCGGATCCACCGGCTGCTATCCCGCCGAGGGGCGGCCGACCCTGGTCCGGTACGTCCTCGACGGGCGTACGGTCACCGTGGCCGGCGACGGCGGTTTCATGACCAACCTCCGGCTCGCCGAGGACGGCAACGCCGCGCTCGCGCTGAACCTGGCCGGGGCGAAGCGACGGCTGGTCTGGCTCGTCGCCCCGGACCTCGGTGACCGCTCCGACGCCGGGGAGACCGGCGGATCCGATGCCACGGAGGCGCGTTCACTCGGCGACCTCGTCCCGGACGGGGTCGGCTGGGCGGTCCTCCAGCTCGTCATCGCGGTGGCGGTGGCCGCCGTCTGGCGCGGACGCAGGCTCGGCCCGGTCGTGGTCGAGCGCCTTCCCGTGATCGTCCGGGCGTCCGAGACCGTGGAGGGACGCGGCCGGCTCTACCGGGCCAGGCGGGCGCGTGACCGGGCGGCACTCGCGCTGCGTGCCGCCGCCGCCGACCGGATCGTCCCGCGGCTCGGGCTGCCCCCCGCCGCGGCGTCCGACGAGGTCGCCGCTGCGGTGGCCGTACGGACCGGGGAGGATCTGAACCACGTGCGGACCACGTTGTACGGCCCGGCGCCGACCGACGACGCCGGCCTGGTGGCGCTCGCCGAACACCTCGACAGACTCGAAAGGCAGGTTCGAGACTCTTGACCGCAGCCGTGTCACCCGGATCCCCCGGCGCAACGCCCTTCGGTTCCGCTGGAGCAGCGCCTTTCGGATCCGCTGGATCTGAGGGAGTCGCCGGGCCCCCCGCACCGGGAGCGGACCCGCCGGGGGCCGAGGCGGCCCGCGCCGCGCTCGCCGCGCTGCGCGCCGAGGTCGCCAAGGCCGTGGTGGGCCAGGACGCCGTCGTCACCGGCCTGGTCATCGCGCTGCTGTGCCGGGGGCATGTGCTGCTCGAAGGCGTCCCCGGAGTGGCCAAGACCCTGCTGGTCCGCACGCTGGCGTCCGCGCTCGCGCTGGATTTCAAGCGGATCCAGTTCACCCCCGACCTGATGCCCGGTGACGTCACCGGCTCGCTCGTCTACGACGCCAAGACGGCGGAGTTCGAATTCCGCAAGGGGCCGGTCTTCACGAACCTGCTGCTGGCCGACGAGATCAACCGGACTCCGCCGAAGACCCAGGCCGCCCTCCTCGAAGCAATGGAGGAGCGCCAGATCAGCGTGGACGGCGCCGCCCGCGCGCTGCCCGAGCCGTTCATCGTGGCCGCGACGCAGAATCCCATCGAGTACGAGGGCACCTACCAGCTTCCCGAGGCTCAGCTCGACCGGTTCCTGCTCAAGCTCACCGTGCCGCTGCCGCCCAGGGAGCAGGAGATCGCGGTGCTGGAACGGCATGCGCTGGGTTTCGACCCCCGCGACCTCTCCGAGATCAAGCCGGTGGCCACGGCGGCCGACCTCGCGGCCGGCCGCGACGCCGTCAAGCAGGTGCACGTGGCGCCGAAGGTGCTCGGATACGTGGTCGACCTCGCCCGGGCCACCCGCCAGTCTCCGTCGCTGCGCATCGGGGTGTCCCCGCGAGGGGCGACCGCGCTGCTCGCCGCGGCCCGCGCGTGGGGCTGGCTGTCGGGGCGCACCTATGTCACCCCCGACGACGTCAAGGCCCTGGCCCGGCCCGCGCTGCGCCACCGCGTGCAGCTCAGGCCGGAGGCCGAGATCGAGGGCGCCACGCCCGACGGCATCCTGGACGGCATCCTCGCCACCGTCCCCGTCCCCCGCTGACCTCCAGAGAAGAAAAAAGAAACCCCGTGATCTTGCAGTTGCTCGCAAAGAACGCCGTGACCTGCCCATTCTCTTGCCGTGATCTTGCAGATAATCGCATGCACCGGCGCTGACCTGCGGATATGGAGTTCGTGATCATGCAGCAGGCGGCGACAGCCGTACCGACCGGAGCGGCCGCGTCGTGGCGCTGACCGGACGCACCGCCCTGCTCGCCGCGCTGGGCGCGGTCGCCGTGCTCTTCGCGCCGCGGCCCGGATTCGCCGTGGCCGGGATCGCGCTGCTGCTCGCCGCGCTCGTGGTGGTCGACCTGCTGCTCGCGGGCAGCGTGCGCGCGCTGCGCTTCGTCCGGGACGGCGAACGGCTGGTACGGCTCGGCCGGTCGGCCGAGATCGGGCTGATCGTGGAGAACCCCGGCCCCCGCCGGGTCCGGGGCGTGCTGCGCGACGCGTGGCCGCCCTCGGCGGGGGCGACGCCGCGCCGGGTGCGGTTCGCGGTGCCGAGCGGCGAACGGCGGCGCCTCACCACGACGCTGACGCCGACCAGAAGGGGTGACCGCGAGGCCGTCGTCGTGACGGTCCGTTCACTCGGGCCGCTCGGCCTGGCCGGGCGGCAGGGCACGCACCGGGTGCCGTGGTCGATCCGGGTGCTGCCGCCGTTCCTCAGCCGCAAACACCTGCCCGGCAGGCTCGCCAGGCTGCGGGAGCTGGACGGCAACCACCCGGCGCTCGTACGCGGCCAGGGCACCGAGTTCGACTCGCTCAGGGAGTATGTGGTCGGCGACGACGTCCGGTCCATCGACTGGCGGGCCACCGCCAGGCGCTCCGACGTGGTCGTACGGACCTGGCGGCCCGAGCGCGACCGGCGGGTGCTGATCGTCCTCGACACGGGCCGCACGTCGGCGGGCCGGGTCGGGGCCGCGCCGATCCCGCTCGCCGGGGAACCGGCTGCGGGCGACGGGAGGTCGAGCGGGCCACGAGCGGGGCACGACGGGCCTCCTGCGGCGGCCGCGGGCCGTCCGGAAGCGGGCTGGCCCCGGCTGGACTGGTCGATGGACGCCGCGCTGCTCTTGGCCGCGCTCGCCTCCCGCGCCGGCGACCGGGTCGACTTCCTCGCCTATGACCGGAAGGTCCGCGCGTCGCTCTCCGGCGCCTCTCGAACCGAGCTGCTCTCCTCGCTCGTCAACGTCATGGCGCCGATCGAGGCCGAGCTCGTCGAGTCGGACGGGGCCGGGATGGTGTCCACCGTGCTGGCCAGGGCCGGTCGCCGCTGCCTCGTGGTGCTGCTCACCGACCTCAACCCGGCCTCGCTCGAGGAGGGCCTGCTGCCGGTGCTGCCCCAGCTCTCCTCCCGCCACCTCGTCCTGGTCGCCGCCGTCGCCGACCCGCGGGTGGCCGCCATGGCGTCCGGCCGGGGCACGGCCGAGCGCGTGTACGACGCGGCGGCGGCCGAACGGCTGCGCGGGGAGCGGCGCAGGATCACCGCGCTGCTGCGCGGCCACGGCGTCGAGGTCGTGGACGCGCTCCCCGAGGACATCGCGCCGGCGCTGGCCGACGCCTACCTCGCGCTCAAGGCCGCCGGCCGCCTCTGAAGAACGCTTCGCACGCCTCGACGAGGGGCCCGTACGGAGTTCTCCGTACGGACCCCTCGTCGGAGCAGGCCGGGCTCAGGAGGCCGGGGGCCGCCACATCGGGAACATGGGCGGGCCGTCGGGCAGGATCAGCGGCTCGCCGAGATCCGCGTAGCCGTGGCGCAGGTAGAACTCCCTGCTGCGGGCGTTGCTGGCCTCCAGATAGGCCGCGGTCCCCGCCTCGTCGAGCCTGCCGTGGTGCTCGGCGAGCAGCCGGCCGCCCAGCCCCTGACTCTGCCGGTTCGGCAGCACCGCGAGGAACGCGAGATAGCAGTGCGGGTCATGCGGGTGCCGCTTGTCCATCTCCTCGCCGAGCAGGGCGAACCGCTGCGCGTGCGAACCGGCGAACGCCGTGAGGCGCGCCTCCAGGTCCGGTACGTCGGGAAGGGGCGGGGTCTGGTTGTCGAGCCACACGGCCGCAGCCGACATGTCCGCCGTCACGTAGACCTCGCCGTGTGCGAAGGCGTGCTCGGTGAACAGGGCGAAGTACGGCGGCAGCACCCGGCGCCGGTCCTCGTCGGGCCGGACGATCCAGGTCGAGACCTCGAGCTCGTGGAAGGACTCCGCGATGATCGCGCCGACCACCGCGGCGGCCTCCGGAGTGTGCTGGATCCGGATGATCTCGGTCAACTGCTCCTCCTGACGGCGGCCTGGGCGCCCAGGCCGATGTTGGCGTAGACCCCGGGACGGTTGCGCCGCAGGGCGAGGCCCCAGGCGACGCCGAGTCCGATGGCGGCGAAGTAGGCGGCGGGCAGGACCCAGCGGAGCAGGGAGTCGGGAGCCACGCCGAGGACCGTGTCGAAGTTGACCAGGGCGAGCCCGAGGACGACGATCAGCAGCACCGAGGCGATGGCCGGCGCGATCCTGGTCCGCCAGACGTTCTCCACGCCGGGGGTCTTGAGGAAGAAGGCCAGCACGGCGACGGACGTACCCGTCAGCAGCAGCAGAACGCCCAGGCCGCCGAACGAGCCGATCGTGAAGAACAGGTGGACCAGCGGGTCCAGATCGAAGGCCGCGTACACGACGATCACGGCCAGCCCGAAGACGCTCTGGGTCAGCGACCCGATGATCGGGGCGCCGGTCGGCGGGTTGGTACGGGCGAAGCCCGCGGGCAGGACGTTCTCCCGGCCGAGCGCGAAGATGTAGCGGGCGATCGTGTTGTGGAAGGCGATCATCGCGGCGACGATGCTGGTCACGAACAGGACGGACCCGATGGTCGCGATGGTCGGCCCCAGGTGCTGTCCGGCGAGGGCGAACAGGAGCTCGGGACCCTGCTCACGGGAGGCGTCGACGATCCTGTCCACGCCGACCGGCACGGTCAGCGCCCACGACGACAGCGCGTACAACGCGGAGATGACGACGAGCGCGACGTAGGTGGCGAGCGGCACCGTGCGCCTCGGATCCTTGGTCTCCTCCGAGAAGACCACCGACGACTCGAAGCCGGAGAAGGACGCGACGCAGATCGCGATCACGGCGCCGACGCCGGGCACGAAGAGGTTCCCGGGGTTGAAGACCTCCAGGCTGTAGCCCGCCGAGGCGGCCGGGTGAAGGAGATCCGCGATGTCGAACACGACGACGACGGCGACCTCGGTCAGCAGCAGGACGGACAGGACCTTGCCGTTCACGTCCACCCGCATGAGCCCGAGCACGCCGGTCAGCGCCCAGAAGGCCAGCGCGATCACCCACCACGGCGGCGAGATGCCGAACCAGTCGACGAACAGCGGCTCGGCGGCCGAGCCGATCACACCGTAGAGGCCCACCTGGAGCGCGTTGTAGGCCAGCAGCGCGACCCAGGCGGTCGCCACGCCGACCGGCCGGCCGAGGCCCTTGGCGGTGTACGCGTAGAACGCGCCCGCGTTGACCACGTAGCGGGCCATCGTCACGTAGCCGACGGCGAACAGCCCGAGGATGGCGCCGAGCAGGACGAACGCCAGCGGCACACCGGTGACGCCGGTCGCGGCGTAGGCCGTGCTCACCACGCCGGCGATGACGGTCAGCGGCGCCGCCGCCGAGATGACGAAGAACACCACGGACGGCACGCCGAGGCGATCTTTGGCCAGCGCCGCCGAGACGGCGCTCGTCGTTCTGTGCTCTGTCAGGGACATGCGGAAACTCCGTGGAGGGGGGCGTCGGTTCGCGCCGGCACTTTCACCGGGGCCTTTTACATGGGCACTTTTACGGGCGCTTTTACGAGCGCTTTTACGGAAACTTTCGCCTGGGCCGCTTTCGCCTGGGCGCTTTCATCGGGGGCTGATGACGGCGTCGCCGATGGCCGCCTTGGTCTGGGCGATCAACTCCCGGTACGGCGCGGGCAGCCCGGCGATCGAGTCCGCCAGGTGTCTCGACTCCGGCTCCCACAGCACCGTCCTGGCGACCGTGGTCGCGACCACCAGCCCCAGCAGGAGCGCGTCGCGGACGTCGAGCCGCTGACCACGCTGAATGGCGAGGTTGAGCCGCCCGGTGGGCCACAGGGCCACGTTGGGATCGACGGGGACCTGCGGCCGGGACCGGCGCGGCAGCCGTCTGCCGGAGGGAGGTCGCAGCAGCCCGGCCGCGGTCAAGCGGGCGGCCACGTCGGCGTGAGCCGTACGAGCGAGGAAATGCAGCCAGGTCTGCAGCGAATGGGCCGGCTCGGCGACGATGTGGCCGAGCGCGGTCTGGGCGACCCCGTCGATCACCGGCGGCGCGCCGGGCTCGCGGGTCGTCCCGGGCGCATGGGCCACGCCCGGCGCGAAGGCCGTGCCCGGCGCGGGGGCCGCCGCCGGGCGCCGCATGGCCGTGCCCGCCGCGGCGCCGGAAGGCACGGCCCCCGGAGACGTCCCGGCGGGGGCGGGATGGAGCGGGGTGAGCCGCGCCTGGCCCGCGGCGACCGCGATGGCGACGCGTCCGGCGAGCATCAGTTCGCCCACGACGGCCGCGGCAAGACCGAGTCCGGTCAGCCGAGGATGCAGCCGCATCTGGCCTGTTCTGTCGTCATGTATGACGAAGTAGAGGTCACTTGCCAGGGGGGGACCCGCAAGATCGGCTTCAGTCACGAGAGGCGATCGTATAACCCAATTGTCAGCTTTGTCAGCCCTGTGAAAGAAATTGGAATTTTTCGGTCAGGACGCGGTCTGACATCGCCGGGAAATTGGTCAGAATGCGGCTGACTCAAATATCGGAATTTCGGGCTACCTAAATTCGTCGCCGTGCGGTGTCGTCAGGCTGTCGGGGCCAGATCCGGGGCGTCCTCGATGTCGCCGGTCTCGTCCGCGCGTACGGCACGGCGTCCGAAGACGATCACGTAGGTGAGGAAGAGCACCTCGGCCAGCGCGCCGATCGCGATGCGGGCCCAGGTGGGCAGACCCGACGGGGTGACCCCGGCCTCGATCAGTCCGGAGATCAGCAGCACGGCGATCAGCCCCAGGGCGACGCTCATCACGGCCCGGCCCTGCTCGGCCAGCACCTCCGCGCGGCGCCTTGGCCCAGGGTCGATCACCGTCCAGCCGAGCCGCATGCCGACCCCCGCCGCGAGGAAGACCGCGGTCAGCTCCAGCATGCCGTGCGGCAGGATCAGTCCCCAGAACACGTCGGCCTTGTCGTTGGCGTGCATCAGCCCGCTGACGATTCCCAGGTTCGCGGCGTTCTGCCAGAGAATCCACGGAATCGGCAGCCCCAGCAGGATCGCCGAGACGATGACCTGCAGCGACACCCAGGCGTTGTTCACCCAGACCTGACCGGCGAACGAGGCGGCCGGATGCTCGGAGTAGTAGTCGGCGAAATCGTGCTCGACGAGCTGCCTGATCTCCTCGGGAGTCCCGACGACGGTCTGTACCGAGGGGTCCTTAACAACCCACACGGCGAGCACATATGCGACGGCCAGCGACCCGAGCGCCGCGCCGAACCACCACCGGCCCGCCCGGTAGGCCACCACGGGGAACGACACCGTGAAGAACCGGACGAGCTCCCGCCAGGCCGGGCTGTGCGCCCCGGTGACCGCCGAGCGGGCCCGCGCGACCAGCGACGAAAGCCGGCCCACGAGGATCGGATCGGCCGATCCCGAGCGGACGATGGACAGGTGCGTGGTCGCCAGCTGATAGAGCTCGATCAGCTCGTCGACCTCGGCGCCGTCCAGACTCCGGCGCCACCGCACCAGCTCGTCGAGCCGGTCCCAGACCGGTCCGTTCACGGCGACGAACGCGTCCATGTCCACGCATCGGACCCTATCGGGCTCATGGACGGTCAGCGCGGCGGAACCGGTACGGATACCCCCGGTAGGGTGCCCAGTGTGTCCGAAGTCGTGACCGGCGAGGCCGTCGTCGTCGAGGTGCGGGTCGCCCAGTTCTCCAGCCGCGCGCTGGCGTTCCTGATCGACTTCGCCATTCAGATCACCCTGCTCCTCGTCATGCACCTGCTCATCGCCCTCGCCTCCCCGATCACCGACGACGCGCTGGCCACGGGCCTGAACATCCTGCTCACCGTGCTCGTCCTCGTGGCCTGTCCGGTGGTGTTCGAGACCATCAGCAGGGGCCGCAGCGTCGGCAAGATCGTGCTCGGTCTGCGGGTGGTGAGCGACGACGGCGGGCCGGAGCGCTTCCGGCAGGCGCTGTTTCGCGGGCTCGCCGGGGTCGTGGAGTTCTGGATCTTCGCCGGCGCCCCCGCGCTCATCACCTCGCTCGCCAACGGGAAGGGCAAACGGCTCGGCGACGTCTTCGCCGGCACCCTCGTCATCGGGGAGCGTGGGCCGCGCCAGAACCCGCCGCCGGTCATGCCGCCGCGGCTCGCCTCCTGGGCTGCCACGCTGGAGCTCTCGCAGCTCACCGACGAGCTGGCGGGCACCGCCAGGCAGTACCTCTCCCGCTGGCACGATCTCGCCCCCGCCGTCCAGCACGAGATGGGGACGCGGATCTCGGCCCAGGTGATGTCCCGCGTCAGCCCGCCGCCTCCGCCGGGCGTCCCACCGCACGCCTATCTCGCCGCCGTGCTCGCAGAACGCCGCCGCCGCACCGAGATCCGGCTCACCCGGGCGCAGGCCCGCAGACGCTCCGTGCCGCCCGGGTACGGAACGTCCCCCGGACACGGCGCTTCCGGCGGGTACGGTGCTTCCGGCGGGTACTCGGCGGGGGGAGCGGATCCCGGGGCGCCGCAGGGGCCGCCACCTGGGCCGACGCCCGGTGGGTTCGTCCCACCGGCCTGATTTTCCGATTAATTACCGGCCGGAGGTGTACATCCCCGCTTCCAGGGCACCTGTGACCCTCGCAGGCCTTGGGGCAGTGCCTGCAAGTGGGGTTGAGGCAGGCGCGACCGGAACGCGAAGGGAGAGGTCGCCTCCGGTCGCGCCTGTCCTCGTCCGTCGGGTCACCCGCCCAGCAGTTGGACCACCACGATCACGTTCCCGTACAGATCCGCGAAGTGGAGGGAACGGCTGCCCGCGTCGTCACGTTCGTTCCACACCCGGACGCCGTGCTCGCGCAGCCGCGCGCCGACGCGATCGAGGTCGGCCGTGTAGAGGACGAGTAACGGCTGTCCCCCGCTCTGGCCGCCGATCAGCTCTCGCTCCCGGTCGGAGGTGACGGGCATCAGCCAGAGGCCGACCCCGTCCTGACCGGGCACGCCGATGTGCAGGTATCGATATCCACCGACCGTCTGGTCGTACAGCACGGTGAACCCGAGGACGTCCCGGTAGAACGCGAGTGCCGCATCGGGGTCGTCGACGAGCACCACCATCCGGCCGACCCCGGAGAACAGGTCATCAGAACGAGAAGCCATGCCAGCAACCTAGCCCGGCCGACCGACAATCAGCCTCGCTCATGGAGCCGACCGGATTCGGCGTTCGTACCGGCCGCCACGCCCTGGGCCGTCGGTCCCACCTCGACAGAGCCCGCTATGAACCGAGACGCCAGGAGTGGAGGTACTGCTCCTGGTCGTCGGTGAGGGTGTCGATCTCGACATCGGCGGCCGCGAGCTTGAGCCGGGCCACCTCGGTGTCGATCTCGGCCGGCACGTCGTAGACGCCCGGCGTCAGCCGTACGGACTCCTTGGCGAGCCAGGCGACGGCGAGGGCCTGGGCCGAGAACGACATGTCCATGACCGCCGCCGGGTGGCCCTCCGCCGCGGTGAGGTTGACCAGGCGGCCCTCCGACAGCAGCAGCAGCCGCCTGCCGTCGGCCATGACGTACTCGTCGGTGTTCGGGCGGATGCCGAAACGCACGGCGGTCGCCGACTCCTCCAGTGCGCGTACGTCGATCTCGACGTCGAAATGGCCGGCGTTGGCCAGGATCGCGCCGTCCTTCATGACGGCCAGATGTTCGCCGCGTATGACGTCCCGGTTGCCGGTGACGGTCACGAACACGTCGCCGATCTCGGCGGCCCGCCCCATCGGCCGGACCTCGTACCCCTGCAGCATGGCGTCCAGCGCCTTCACCGGGTCGATCTCGGTCACGATCACCCGGGCGCCCAGGCCCCTCGCCCGCTCGGCGACACCCCGGCCGCAGAAGCCGAACCCGGCCACGACGACGGTGCGGCCGGCCACCAGGATGTTGGTCGCCCGCATGATGCCGTCGAGCGTCGACTGGCCGGTGCCGTACCGGTTGTCGAACATCCGCTTGGTGCGGGTGTCGTTGACCGCGACCACGGGAAATCGCAGGGCGTCCTCGGCGGCCATCTGGCGGAGCCGGATGACCCCGGTCGTGGTCTCCTCGCAGCCGCCGCTCACCGCGTCGAGCAGCTCCATCCGCTCGGTGTGGAGGATGTTGACGAGGTCACACCCGTCGTCGAGCACGATATTCGGGGAAATGTCGAGCGTCTGGTGGATATGCCGGTAGTAGGTCGCCCTGTCCACTCCGGCCCGTGCGTGTACGGCCATGCCGTACGTCTCCAGGGCCGCGGCGACGTCGTCCTGGGTGGACAGCGGGTTGGAGGCGGCCAGCGCGATCTCGGCGCCACCCGCCCGGAGTGTCCCCAGCAGCACGGCGGTCTCGGCTGTGACGTGCAGGCAGGCGGCGATCCGCAGCCCCTCCAGTGGCCGTTCGTCGGCGAACCGCTCCCCCAGCGCGGTCAGCACCGGCATGGCCCTGGCCGCCCAGCCGATCCGGCGCTCTCCCGCCTCGGCGACGTCGCCTACCGTCACCACCCCAGCCCTCCCCCATGGCGTGATCTTGCGAAAGCTCGCAGACCCCCATGCCCACCTGCGGATTTCCCGTTCATGATCTTGCAGAAACTCGCAGTCGACCGCCGCCACCAGCGAGAACACCTTCCGTGATCTTGCAGTCCGACAATTCCGACTGCAAGATCACAGAGCGAGCACACCCCGTCCGACCAGCGGAAACTCTCCCGCGTGCGAGAAACTGCAAGATCACGAGAGGAAACGGTGCAGGTAACGACCCACATCTGCGAGAAACTACAAGATCACCTCGGGGAGGGTGGGTCAGTAACGGTAGTGGTCGGGCTTGTAGGGGCCCTCGACGTCCACGCCGATGTACTCGGCCTGCTTCTTGGACAGCGTGGTGAGCTTGACGCCGAGCGCGTCCAGGTGGAGCCGGGCGACCTTCTCGTCCAGGTGCTTGGGCAGCACGTACACACCGGTCGGGTAGTCGTCGGTCTTGGTGAACAGCTCGATCTGGGCGATCACCTGGTTGGTGAACGAGTTCGACATCACGAACGACGGGTGACCGGTCGCGCAGCCCAGGTTCATCAGACGGCCCTCGGCGAGCACGATGATCGAGCGGCCGTCGGCGAAGGTCCAGGTGTGCACCTGGGGCTTGACCTCCTCCTTCACGATGCCCGGGATGCGGGCGAGCCCCGCCATGTCGATCTCGTTGTCGAAGTGCCCGATGTTGGCGACGATCGCCTGGTGCTTCATCTTCGACATGTGGTCGGCGGTGATGATGCCGTAGTTCCCGGTCGCCGTGACGAAGATGTCCGCGGTGCCGACGACGTCGTCCAGGGTGGTCACCTGGAAGCCGTCCATGGCGGCCTGGAGCGCGCAGATGGGGTCGATCTCGGTCACGATCACCCGGGCGCCCTGGCCGCGCAGCGCGTCGGCGCAGCCCTTGCCCACGTCGCCGTAGCCGCACACGACGGCGACCTTGCCGCCGATCAGCACGTCGGTGGCCCGGTTGAGACCGTCGATCACCGAGTGGCGGCAGCCGTACTTGTTGTCGAACTTCGACTTGGTGACCGAGTCGTTGACGTTGATCGCCGGGAAGAGCAGCCGGCCTTCCCGGTGCATCTCGTAGAGCCGGTGTACGCCGGTGGTCGTCTCCTCGGTGACGCCCTTGATCCCCTCAGCGATCTTGGTCCACCGCTTGTCGGGGCCGACGGTGCGGCGCAGCGTGTCGAGGATGATGGCCCACTCCTCGGGGTCGTCCTCGCCCGCCGTCGGCACCACGCCCGTCTTCTCGAACTCTGCGCCCTTGTGGACGAGCAGCGTGGCATCGCCGCCGTCGTCGAGGATCATGTTGGGGCCGGAGCCGTCCGGCCACTGCAGGGCCTGCTCGGTGCACCACCAGTACTCCTCGAGCGTCTCGCCCTTCCACGCGAAGACCGGTACGCCGGAGGGGTTCTCGGGCGTGCCGTCCGGCCCGACGACGACCGCGGCCGCCGCGTGGTCCTGGGTGGAGAAGATGTTGCAGCTCACCCAGCGGACGTCGGCGCCGAGCGCGACGAGCGTCTCGATCAGCACGGCCGTCTGGATCGTCATGTGCAGCGAGCCCATGATCTTGGCGCCCCTGAGCGGCTGCGCGGCGGCGAATTCCTTCCGGGTCGCCATGAGTCCCGGCATCTCGTGCTCCGCGAGGCGGATCTCCCTGCGGCCGAAGTCCGCGAGCGAAAGGTCGGCGACCTTGAAGTCCATGTGTGTCTTCCCTCCATTGTCCGTCGCAGCGAGTTTAGGCGGCGAGAACCATCGCATGCATCCGATCACGTGCGAA
The DNA here is from genome assembly GCF_001417795.1 of Sphaerimonospora mesophila. Lineage (NCBI taxonomy): Bacteria > Bacillati > Actinomycetota > Actinomycetes > Streptosporangiales > Streptosporangiaceae > Sphaerimonospora > Sphaerimonospora mesophila. The sequence continues at coordinate 735,656 of NZ_BCBX01000030.1, forward strand.
CCTGACATCAGAATGTGAGATTCGCCCATGTACGGCTCCCGCGTCGGCCCGAAACCGTCTACCGTGGGCGGAAACGACCTACCCGGCACCGGAACGGCATCGCTCCGGTGACCGATAGCGCCTGAACCGGAGGTGGCGGCTTCGATGCGGATCACGGAGGCCGCCAGACGGCTCGGCATGTCTCCCCGGATGCTGCGCTATCGGGAGGCGCTCGGGCTGCTGCCGCCGATCCGCGATCGGGGCGCCCACCGGCGGTTCGGCCCCGAGGAGCTGTCCGCCGTACGTCAGGCGATGGATCTGGAGCGCCGCTTCGACGTCTCGCCCGCCGAGTTGGCCTTCGCGCTGCGCGCGCTGACCGAGCCCGCCGTCGGCCAGGCCGTACGGGACCTGGGCGTGCGGATCGGCCGGATCCCGGCGCCGCGCCGGGCCCTGGACTTCGAGAAGGAGAAGGCCCTGCGCCTCCTCCGCGGCTCCTGACCCGCCAGTCCGACGCGACGGGGAGGCGGACGGATGAGGGCCAGCGGAGTCCGTACGGCTCCACCGGCCCTCGTCCGTCAGCGCGTCAGCGCTTTTCGACCCGGAGGGACATGATCGTGCCGGGCGGGACGTAGCACGAGGAGTCGTTGCCCGCGGTCACCCACGGACCCCAGTTGGCGACCCATCCGACACTGGGGTTCGCGTGCAGGACGCTCACCGCGACCCGGTACTGTCCGGTGCCGCCGGTGCAGTGGGCGGTGGCGGTGGCGGTGTCGCTGGTCACGCTGGTCGTGCAGCCGGTCGGCGTCGCGTGCGCGGCGGGCGCCGTGCCCGCCACCAGTCCGGCGGCGAGCATGGCGGCGACGGGGATGACGGTCCACTTCCTGGTCGTCATGGGGGGTTTCTCCGTCCTCGGAGCGCGATTCGCGATCGCGCTTTGCTTAGGAAACTTTCCTAATAGTTTTGAGCCTCGGAGGCCGCCGAATCAAGATCTGGAGCGGACGAATCCGGCCGCCGGGTGCGACCGGCGACCGGAGAGCCGTCCCCACGGCGCGGAGATCAGACCTGAACGCGGTACAGATCGGGCTCGAGGTAGATGACCCGGGCGATCGGTACGGCTTCGCGGATGCGCCTTTCGGCCTCGTCGATCCCCCTGGCCACCTCGGCCGCCGTCTCGTCGTGGCGCACCGCGATCTTGGCCGCGACCAGGAGCTCCTCCGGCCCCAGATGCAGCGTCCGCAGGTGGATGACCCTGTCGACCTCCGGGGCCTCCTCCACGGCCGCGCAGATGCGCTCCTCGATCTCGGGCGCGGCACTCTCGCCGATCAGGAGCGACTTGGTCTCCACGGCCAGGACGATCGCGATGATCGCGAGCAGGACGCCGATGGCGAGGGTGCCGACGCCGTCCCACACGCCGTCACCGGTGACCACCGCCATCGTCACGCCGAACAGCGCGAAGATGAGGCCGAGCAGCGCGCCCAAGTCCTCCAGCAGCACGACCGGCAGCTCGGGGGCCTTGGCCCGGCGGACGAACGAGACCCAGGACTTGTCACCCTTGAGCCGACGCGACTCCTTGATCGCGGTACGGAACGAGAATCCCTCGGCCACGATGGCGAAGATCAGCACACCGAAGGCCCACTGCGGCGACTCCACCGGATGCGGATCGGAGATCTTGTGCCAGCCCTCGTACAGCGAGAACAGCGCGCCGATCGTGAACAGCACCACGGCCACGACGAAGGCGTAGAAGTAACGCTCACGTCCATAGCCGAACGGATGCTCGCGGGTGCGCTGACGCGCCGCGCGCTTGCCCCCCAGGATCAGCAGCGCCTGGTTGCCCGAGTCGGCCACCGAGTGCACCGACTCGGCGAGCATCGACGATGACCCGGTGAAAACGAACGCGACGAACTTCGCCACCGCGATCGCCAGATTCGCGGCCAGCGCCGCGATGATCGCCTTTGTACCGCCACCCGCACTCACGTGGAACTCCTCACACTTCGGCCACGGGAGATCTTATGGGGAAACCCGGGCCTGGAGTTCCATTACGGCCGGCACAACGGTGGGGTCGACGCCGTATCCCAGGGCGAGATAAACGCTGCCGTAGTCACCCAGCCCGACCAGTGTGGCGAGGCGCTCCAGCGGATGTACGCCCTCGGAGAGAATCTCCGAGACCGGCACGCCACGGTCCTCGGCGAGCCGTACGGACAGCGTCCGGCCCTTGACGACCTGCGGATGTTCCTCGGCGTCACGCAGCAGGAAGAGCCGCAGCCGGCCGCCGGATCCGCCCGGCCCGTCGGCGAACGGATCGTGGAAGACGTCCCGTCCGGCCAGCGGACCGTCGAGGACGGCGAGCTGGTCGTGACCCGCGTCGGGCAGCTCACCCCACACAGCGGGATATTTCGCGTTCTCGCTGAGCTGACAGGCGAGCCGGTGGGCGGCGACCCGGGCGAGCGGCGAGGTGCCCCAGATCATCGGGACGCTGTCCGCCAGCTCCAGCGCCAGCGTCTTGCCGGGATTGATGAACGACTCACTCGACGGCCGGCACCGGTGGGCGATGTCCTCCAGCCGTCCGGCCACGGACTCGAACACGTCCTCGCCCGCCTCCACCAGGCCCAGCGAGGCGGCGGCGACGAGCAGCGGGACCGCCAGCTCCCACAGTGCCGTACGCGACGGGCCCGGCGCCCCGGAGACCGGCACGTACGGCCCGCCGGCCCGCACGACGAGATCCCGAAGCGGTGTCCCCACCGGACCGACCCCGAGCATCCGGCAGCCGCGCCGTACGGCCTCGGCCGCCAGCCCGAGCGTCTCCTGGGTGTGGCCGGAGCGCGAGACCGCTACGACCAGGTCGGCGGCGCCCACCCAGCCCGGCAGCCGATAGCCGCGCACGGTCACGATCGGCAGCGACGCGCCGTTTCCGCAGACGGCATCGAGCACCTCCCCGGCGAGCCCGGAGACGCCCATTCCGGCCACCACGATCGCCCGTGGCCTGCCGTCGGCGGCCACCCGCCCGGCCTCCGCCTCACGGGCCGAGCGGTACGCCATGCGGACCTGGGCGGCCGACGACGCGACGGCCCTGAGCATGCCGGCGGGGTCGCCCTCGACGAGGCACGTCTGGTCGTCGAGCCGATCAGGCTCGAAACTCCGGCCCGGCGCCCCTCCGGCGCGGCTCATGCCTTGCGGGCCTCGTCGACGAGGAGGACCGGGATGTCGTCGCGCACCGGGTAGATCAGGCCGCACGTGTCGGAGGTGCACGCCAACTCGTCCGCGTCGGTGTCCGCGCGGAGCGGAGCCTTGCACGCCGGGCAGGCCAGGATGTCCAGCAGCCAGTCGTCGATCTTCAACTCGTCAGCTCCTCACAACGGCGAGCGCCTCGTCGCGCACGGCCGCCATCATCTTCTCGTCCGCCGCCTCGGCGTTGAGCCGCAGCAGCGGCTCGGTGTTCGACGGCCGCAGGTTGAACCACCAGTCGGGACCGCTGACGGTGAGGCCGTCGAGTTCGTCGAGGGTGACCCCCTCCCGGCCGGCGAAGGTCTCGCGCACCCTGGCGAGAGCGGCGGCCTGGTCGGCGACCCTGCTGTTGATCTCTCCGGAGGACGCGTACCGCGAGTAGCGCGACAGTACCTCCGACAGCGGCCGGTCCTGTTCGCCCAGCGCGGCGAGCACGTGGAGGGCCGCCAGCATGCCGGAGTCGGCGAACCAGAAGTCGCGGAAGTAATAGTGGGCGGAGTGCTCGCCGCCGAAGACCGCCCCCGTCCTGGCCATCTCCGCCTTGATGAACGAATGCCCGACCCGGGTGCGGACCGGGACGCCGCCGTGCTCTCTGACGATCTCGGGCACACCCTGCGACGTGATCAGGTTATGGATGATCGTGGCCCCCGGGTGCTTGGCCAGTTCGCGGACCGCGACCAGTGCTGTGACGGTGGACGGCGAGACCGACTCGCCCCGCTCGTCGATCACCCAGCACCGGTCGGCGTCGCCGTCGAAGGCGATGCCGATGTCGGCGCCCCGGTCGACGACCGCCTTCTGCAGGTCGCGGAGGTTCTCCGGCTCGATCGGGTTGGCCTCGTGGTTGGGGAAGCTGCCGTCGAGCTCGAAGTAGAGCGGGGTCAGCTCGATCGGCAGGCCGGTGAAGACCTCGGGGACGGTGTATCCCCCCATGCCGTTGCCCGCGTCGACCACGACCTTGAGCGGGCGGATCCCGGACAGGTCGACCAGCGTCTTGAGGTGGGCCGCGTAGCCGCCGAGAAGATTCCGCTCGGTCACCGTGCCCGTGCCGGCCGTGCCGGCGGCACCGCCGGCGATCAGCTCGGCCGCCCGGTCGCGGATCTCGGACAGTCCGGTGTCCGAACCGATCGGCACGGCTCCGGCGCGGCACATCTTCATGCCGTTGTACTGGGCGGGATTGTGGCTCGCCGTGAACATGACGCCGGGCAGGTTCAGGCTGCCGCTGGCGTAGTAGAGCATGTCGGTCGAGCCCAGGCCGGCGTTGACCACGCCGGCGCCGCGGGAGGTCGCGCCTCGGGCGAAGGCCGCGGCGAGCGGACCGGAGGAGGTCCGCATGTCGTGCGCCATCACCACCGAATCGGCGCCGGTCACCTCCACGAAGGCCGCCCCTACGGCCTGTGCGATCTCCTCGTTGAGCTCGTCCGGCACCACGCCGCGCACATCGTACGCTTTGAAGATCTTGGTGAGGTCGGCCACCGCATAGCCCCTAAAAGTCGTGACGTCTTCGCTCTCGAGCCTATAGCGCGGTCATGACCCGAGGTCACCGCTCCCGGTTCGGCTGTGCCGACTTCAGCACCCGCAGATGCCCCCGGCGGCCCACCTCGATCGCCTGCCCGACGGGCTCCCCCGCGGCCGGGGTGGGGCGGGCCGCCTCGCGTACCGCGTTGGCGAGCGCCTCCAGATCGTCACCGCTCGGCGACACGGCCTCCGACGGAAGCCGTACGACCTCCCATCCCCGCGGGGCGGTGAGCCGCTCCGCATGCTCCGCGCACAGGTCGTAACAGTGAGGCTCGACGTACGTCGCCAGCGGACCGAGGACGGCGGTGGAGTCGGCGTAGACATACGTGAGTGTGAAGACGGCAGGCTGCCTGCAGGCGGTACGGGAACAGCTGCGGACGGGGCTCACGGTGGGACCGTATCCGGTCCGCGTTCACATTGCCACCACCCCCGCACTCTTATCGAGCGTGTCGCCACAATCCATGCAAAAGATCCACCCCGCACGGCCTAAGCTGACTGCGTGAGCGAGCGGAGCGAGCCCAGGCCGGAGCCCGGGCGGCGGGTGCGGCGGCGCGACCGGCACGGCCGCGGCATGCGCGGGCCGATCGCCCCCTCGCACGTGCCCATCGCGAAGTCGCGCGGTGAACGCTTCGACGACCTCGTGCTCGACGCGGTGGACCGGCTCAGGCCCCGATGGGGCGCACAGCTCGCGTCGGTGGAGTTCGCCGTGGAGGAGGTCCCTCCGTCGAACGAACTGATCGACGGGCCGACCCGGCTCTCGTCCGACCCGATCCCGCTCGGACGGGCGGAGTCCCCCTCCGGGCAGGACCCGGCCGCGGTGATCGTCTACCGCCGTCCGCTCGAGGCCAGGGCCCGTGACCGCGACCAACTCGGCACGCTCGTCTTCGACGTCGTCGTCGAGCAGGTGGCCAGCCTCCTCGGCCTCACCCCGGAGACCATCGACCCCGGCTACGACGACCGTCACTGATCATTTCGCGGCGGGACTTCGACCCCGCCGCCGGCACTCGCCACGATTTCCCGGCCGTACGGTCCACGACGCGAAATCACGCATCGACCCACCACGCATCCCGCCCTTCTCTCAAAGAAACAAACAAAGAAAGAAACCAAAAGAAGACCCACGTGGTGATCTTGCAGTTGCTCGCAGGGATGGTCGATGACCTGCACCGATCCCTCTCGTGATCCTGCAGAAACTCCGCGACGACCACTCCCGTCGGCGGATTCGTCATTCGTGATCTTGCAGTGCAAGATCACGAATGATGTTCTCCCACTCAAGCGGGATCAGTGCGAGAAACTGCAAGATCACGACACGAGAATGTGCACGTCAGCGGGCTTGTCCGCGAGTATTCGCAAGATCACGGGGGAGGGTGGTTATTCGGGTGGGTGGCGGTGGAACGGTGTTAATTCGGAAAATAGCGGACTTTCGACTGGCGGGTTTCAGAGGAGAACGGGTTTCAGGGGAGAACGGCGCCCGGGGAATCGACCGTGGGCGGAACGAGCGCCCAGATCCGCGCGAGCGCGAGCGGCTGCGCGGTGATCAGCAGCCCCTCGCGCGTCGGCTCGTCGAGCACGCGACCGCCGTACACCGGGCCGGAGCCGGGCTGCGGCTGCACGACGACGGCGAAGGCCGAGCCGGTCTCCGCCGGTGGCCGGAGCTTGACCTCCCTGGTCCGGCCGGCCGGCACCGGAACGTCCATCGGCTCGGGCGCCGTCCCCTCCTTGGGCAGGATCCGGATCCGTACGGCTCCCGCGGCGAACGGGGCCGACAGCACGAGGCGCGAGGTCTGCTTGCGTGAGGTCCGGCCGTCGGCCACCACGCTGCCGAGATCGATCGGCTGCGCCCCGGCGATGAACGCGACATCCGGGGACGATCCGGTCCCGGTCATCACCATCCCGGCGACGATCGGCACATCCGAGGTCAACACCAGGGCGGCGGGCTGCCCGCCGACGCCGGTCGTCAGGTCCAGCGTCGCCGTGGACCCGGCCGGCACGTCGACGTCCTCTTTGTTCTTCAGGGCGTAGAAGCCGTCCTTGAGCACGGCCTTCACCTGGACGACCGTGTCCTCCTCACCGGGGGCGGCGACGTACAACTCGCGGCGGCCCGCCGTGCCGGGGATGCCGGGGACGACCACCGTGGTGGCCGGCGCGGCGGCGGCCGGCAGCCAGTCGACGCCCCTCCCGCCGAAGGAGACCTTGACGGCCGCGGCCACACGTCCGTTGCCCGTGCTCACGCGCAGCGCCATCACCAGGGGCGAGGGCGCGACGTCACGCAGGTCGATCACCTGACGCTCGCCCGGCTGGAGGATCACCCCGCTCCCCCGCTCGCTCAGCACCGGACCCTCACCCGAATAGATCATGAGGGACACATCGGCGGGCGCGGCGTCGGCGTTGGCGAGATAGAGCCGTACGTCCGCCCCGGCCGGGCCGGGACCGACGAACCAGGTCTCGGCGCCGGGCTCGACACAGCGGACACCCGCCAGCCCGCGCTGGGTTCCGGAGGTCTCACGGGCGGTCTGCGCGCTCTCCAGCCCGGGGGCCATCGAGCCGGTTGCCGCCACCATGACGGGCCCGCCGCCGGCGGGCATCTCTCGCTGCCACAGCACGCCCGGCCTGTCGATCACCGCCTCCGGCTTCCGGGATTCCCCGTCCTCGCCATCCTTATCCTTTTTGTCGCCCTTGCCCTTCTTGTCGGCTTTGCCGTCCCCACCCGCCCCGGGTGCGCGCACCTGCGTGAGCACGGCACTGCCGGCTCCCTCAGCACCGGCCCCCTCGGCGCCGGGCGGGGTCACCACGCTCATCCGGCTGCCGCCGGGGGCCGGGCACACCAGGGAGACCGCCTCCACCGGGGCCTTCACCGCCTGCGGCCGGGCCTGCGCCACCGGGGCGGGCCGACCGACATAGGCGGCGCCGTACAGCGCGGCCAGCGCGACCAGCACCAGGGCGAGCAGGCCGAAGCGGTTCTCGATCACGGCTTTCATGCGCCCACTCTGTTCGCCTTCGCCCTGTCCTCCGCCGCCCTGTCCTCCCCGGTCCCGGCGGCCTTGGCGCGACGGCCGGCCCTGCGCCGGCCCCCGGCGGGCTCCTCCTCCATCGGCACGTCGGCTTCGCCGTACTCCTCCTCCCTGGTCGTACGGCCCGGCGAAGCGAGAATGAGCACGAGCGCGAGCAGCGCCCCCTGGCCCCACAGCCAGGCCCGGCGCCTGCCGTCGTCACCGGCCGGGCGTGCGGGTACGGTGACCGGCTGAGCCATCCGCCACAGCCCGCCCACCGGCGACAGGCTCATCCGCACCAGGGCGGGCTCGGAGTCCAGCGCACGCCGCAGGGCCGGGTCGACGGGAGCGGGCACGGTGACGAACCGGACCCCGAAGGACGCGATCGTCTGGATGTAGGCGCCGCCGCGGCCGGAGGCGAGCCCGGCCACGGCGTCGGTGAGCCGCCGCCGCTCCTCGTCCGGCGGCTCCAGGTCGGCCTCGCCGAGCAACGGGGCCCTGCCGTGGAGGACCGTGTAGGCGACGCGCCCGTCCCTGTGCCGCAGCAGCAGCGTGCCCTCGCCGTCCGCGGATCCGAGGGCGGCCAGGGCGGGCATCGGATCGGGCACGGTGCGCCGCAGCGGCCCGTCGGCGCCGGACTTCACCCACAGCGACGCGGCCGCGATCGGGGTCGCGAAGGCGACGACCACGATGAGCAGCGCACCCAGACGGCGCAACCCGCCTGCCGCGCGGAACTCCTTGATCCGGTAGGCGGGGTGCGCGGCGGCCAGCAGCAGGCCGGTGGCGGCCAGCGCCATCGGCACGCCGGGCCAGACCGGGACTCCGTCGACCACGACGCGGCTGACGACGATGGCGATGAGCACGCCGAAGAGCACGACCCCCCAGCCGATCACCACGATCATCTGGTCGCGGCGCAGCAGCAGCGCGGCCAGGGCGACGGCGACCAGACCGGCGGTCACCCAGAACGGGGGCACGCCCGGGCCGCCCGGGCTCAGCATGAGCAGCGACTCGGCGGGCAGGCGGGGATCGGCCAGGGCGGGGTCGCGCAGGCCGACCTCCAGCAGGATGCGGCCCGGCTCCCGTACGAGCTCGGCCAGCCAGGGGAACAGCAGGAGGACGGGGGTGCCGAGACCGATCGCCAGCGACGTACGCATGCCCCGCCGGATGCCGCCGAAGGACACGGCGGCGAGCGCGCCCAGCACCGCGACCAGGATGTAGACGAGGGGGACGAAGGCCGTTCCGACCGCGAGGAGCAGGCCGAATCCCCAGGCCGCACGGCGAGATCCGGCGACCACCCGGGTGCCGAGCGCCGCGTACACCGGGAGCAGCACGAAGACGATCGCCGTACCGAGCCGCCCGCTCGCGATGGCGCCGGTCGCGACCGGCAGCAGCGCGTAGGTGGCCGCCAGCCAGACCCGGGCCGGGGTGTACGGAATCATCCTCTTGGTGGCGGCATACGCCGAAAGTCCGGCCAGCGGCACACAGCCCAGCAGGAGCACGCTGACCGCGAGCCAGGTCTTGCCGAAAGCGACAGTCGACAGCGCCGCGAGCACCGCGACGTACGGCGGGGCCCAGGAGGCGAAGCCCGGCCCGGCGGTGTGGTTCCCCTCCGCGTACAACCGCCACAGATCCGCCGCACCACCGACGACCGGCGTCAGGGCGCCGCCCCCGAGCAGTTCTCCGCCGCTCTGGTCGCCCACAAGAAGCGGCCACTCGGCCGCCAGCGTGACCGCGGTGAGCGCGAGGCAGAGCAGCACCCCGGGGTTGCTGAACACCCGCTGGAGCACGCCCGCGTCGGCGAGCAGCTCCTCCCCCTCCTCCTGCGCGGTCTCGCCTGCCCCGAGTCCCGCATGATGGCGGCCCGAGGAGTCGACGGGGCCCGCGCCGGCCAGGAAGCTCTGCAGCATGTCGGCCAGCCGCCGGAAGGCCGCCCCCGGCGGCGTGAGCAGGCGCCGGACCGCCGGGTACCCCTGCTTCCTGCCCTTCCTGCGGGCCTTGCGCGCCCGATACAGCCGCAGCGGATGGCGGAAGATCGAGCCGAGCGCGACCACCTCGTCCAGGGCGTTGGCGGGCTGCTTGGCCACCAGGAACAGCAGCGTCCGCACGAGCGACCCGCACACGTTGCGCACCACCGACAGCAGCAGCGCCCGCAGCGGCACGTTCGCCATGATGACGAACAGCGCGTTGCGCCGGTCGAGCCGGCGCGGGTGTTCGTCGCTGGTCGCGATGCGCCTGCGGCGCCGGGCGGACGCCTCCGCGTGCCAGGCGACGGCGTCGGTCACGTTGAGCACGCGATGGCCCGCCGTCCTGGCTCGCCAGCACAGGTCCAGATCGTCACGGAAGAGCGGGAGATCCGGGTCGAGCCCGGATAACTCCTCCCAGACGTCGCGGCGGATCAGCATGCCGGCCGTGGAGACCGACAGCACGTCCCGCACGCCGTGCGCGCCGTCGTGCTGACCCTGGTCGTACTCCCTCGGCTCCAGACCCGTGTCGCGCCGCCCCGACCTGCTGACCGTCACACCGATCTCCAGCAGCACCCGCCGGTCGAGCCAGTCGCGGAGCTTGGGCCCGAGGATGGCCGCCTTGGGGTCCCGGTCGGCGGCGGCGAGCAGCGCCTGGAGCGCGCCCGCGTCGGGCGCGCAGTCGTCGTGGAGCAGCCACAGCCACTCCCGCACCTGCCCCGGCTCGTGCCCCGCCCACGTCTGGACCGGCGCGGGCGGCAGACGCCGCAGCACGTCGTGTACGGCCTCGCCGAAGCCGGTCGACCTCGAAAGGGTCAGTACGCTGCCGCTGCCGAACGCCTCGACCAGAATCCGCCCGCTGCCGTCGCGGCTGCCGTTGTCGACGCCGACGACGCGGTCAAGGGGCCGGGTCTGGCGCAGCACCGCCGCCAGCGTCTCCTTGAGCCATCGGGCGCCGTCGTGAGCGACGACGATCGCGGTGACCGAGTGCACGTCGAATCCTTGGGGGGGTCATTTCGGCTGAGCGCCGACCACGATACGGCACCCCGGACCCGCCCGATCACATGCGTGGAAAACCGGCATCGAACCGGACCCGTTCGCCCGACGGAGACACCCGTCGTCCGGGGTCCGCCGAAACGGGCCGTTCAGCCCGCCTGACGCTTGAGCCTGCGGCGTTCACGCTCCGACAGCCCGCCCCAGATGCCGAACCGCTCATCATGCTCAAGTGCGTACTCCAGGCACTCGGCCCGCACCTCACACGAGCGGCACACCTTCTTGGCCTCCCGAGTGCTGCCACCCTTCTCGGGAAAGAACGCCTCCGGGTCGGTCTGCGCGCACAAGGCGCGTTCCTGCCACCCAAGATCTTCGCCATCGAGCGCCTGTGCCATGACCAGATCGGTCAATGCACACCTCCCTGTCGCTCGCCCGCCCACATGGAGCCCCCCATAAAACGCCTCCCCCTATACCCACCCGCGAGAAGGCGTAACAACATGTCTGTAATTACACGCACGTAGCGCGTGTGGCGTCAAGCGGCATAACGATACCCGGGGAAAGACCCGCTTGCCCCGGTTCATCCGTAGCGCTCTTCGGCCTAGTCAGCGATCGGAACCATACCAAGGGAGGTTGGGGTCGGTTCCACGGCCTGACTGATCGCTGCCGGAACCTTCCTCATACTTTGCCTGGGACCTGTCGGGGGCGTAGATCGCAGTGGGGTCGATGGGCTCCTCTCGCCTGCCCGGATTCATGACCTGGCCGGGGCCGCTCAGCTGATCTCCCTGATAGGCGGCCGGGTCGAACCGCACGGTCTGGTCTGCGGAGTCGCCGCCGGAGACCGGGTAGGCGGGGCGCTCGGACGACTGCGGGTGGCCGAGCGGGCTGTCGTAGAAGTCCTGATAGTCCTGCGGGCCGTTCAGCGGCCCGGTCGGTCCACTGGAGTAATCGGACGGCCTGGCCTGCTGCTGGTAGTTCTGCGCCTGCTGGTACGCCTGCGCGATCTGCTGCTCGCGCGGGTCGGTCGCGTTCTCGTACGTCGGCCCGTCGCCGAAGGACGACTCGAAGCCCGAGTCGAAGGACGGGGTGGCGGGTGGCTGCTCGGCCGCCTGGTGGGCGAACTGCGGGCCGGAGTAGCCGCCGAACGGCGAGCCGCCCTGCTGGCCGTACTGCGGGCTCTGATCGTAGGGCGCCGCCGGGGAGGGGGACGATCCGTACGCGGGGTCGGAATAGGCGCCCTGGCCGAAGCCCGCCTCGGCGCCGGACTGCTGGCCGGCATAGCCGTACTGGTCGAACACCGGGCCCTGCGGGGGCGAGGGATAGCCGCCGGAGGGCTGCCCCTGCTGCTGCGGGGCCTGATGCTGTGGGGAATGGTGCTGCGGGGAATGGTGCTGCCCGCCCTGCTGCTGCGGGGGCTGGTGCTGGGGCGAATGGTGCTGCCCGCCCTGCTGCTGCGGTGACTCGCCGGGTCCGCCCTGGTTCGGCGCGGCGGGGGGAGGCGTGGCGCCGTACTGGTCGGAATAGTCGGGATAGTGCGCCCCCGTCTGGAACGGCTGGTGCCCCTGCCCCGGGGCGGGCGCCGCGGGCAGGTGGTTGTGCTCCGCCGTCGACCACGACTGCTGCTGGTGCTGCGGCTGGGCGGGCTGGCCGTACGGCTCCGCCGGCCTGTCCTGGCCGGGTGCGCCGTTCTGCGGGTAAGCGGCGTTCTGAGCGTAGGGGTCTGCGTAGGGGTCCTGGGAGCGGTCCTGGCTGAAGGCCCCCTGACCGCGGTCCTGCCCCGCGTACGGAGTCCCGTACGGGTCGTGGGCGTACTGCTGCTGTTCGGACGCCGACGGGGGTGGCGGCAGCTGCGGGTATGAGGTGGCGGGCGCCGCCTGCCCCTGGTCCTGGCCCGGCCCCTGCTCCGGCTGACCGTGCCCGTGCCTGCCCGGGCCCTGCTGGCCGTGATCCTGCTGACCGTGGTCCTGTTGACCGTGACCCGGTTGGCCGTGGTCCTGTTGCCCATGACCCTGTTGACCATGGTCCTGCTGGTTGGGGGCCTGATGGTTGGGGCCCGGCCCGGACTGGCCGTACTGGCCCTGCTGTCCCTGGCCTGCGCCGGGCGCGTCGCCGTACTGCCCGGGCTGGCCGTACTGACCCGGGTGGCCGGGCGTCGGCGGGATGGCCCCGGGCGGCGCGGGGTGGCCCTGCTGCGCGGACTGCGCGGGCATGCCCTGGCCGTGGCCGGGTCCGTAGCCGCCCTCGTCGTGCCCGCCCTGCTGCCCGCCCTGGGGAAGGCCGCCCTGCTGCCCGCTCTGGGGGAGGCCGGGAGCGTAGGGCTGTCCCTGGGCGGCGTAGCCGTCGTTGTGCGGTGCGCCGTAGAAGCTCTGTCCCGGCCGGTCGTACGGCGCGGCCGAGGCGGCACCGGGCTGAAGGTCGGCGGCGGACCTGATCGCGAAGACGATGCCCAGCGCGGCAAACGCGATCATGGGAAGACCGCTGATCAGATACTCGAACGTGTCGCGGAAGGTCAAGCCGTCGCCGAACAGCACCCCGAACACGCCGACGAGGCTGAAGAGGACGCCCAGGCCGAGCGTCCCGGCCGAGCCGAGCGCGACCAGGCGGGCACGCGGGGTCGGCGCGCCGAACTTGGTCACGAGCAGCACCGCGCCCGCGGCGAGGCCGGTGAGCACCGGGGACACGAGGACCGACAGGGCGACGGCGGCCCGGATGCCGAAGGGCGAGGCGTACGCCCCCGAGCTGATCAGCATCCGTGCGATGCCGACGAGGGTGCTCGTGACCAGCACCGCGAGCATGATCAAAGCGGCCGGCTCGCGCAGCCGGCCGGTATCGGCCTTGAGCATGGGGACCCCCATCGGTCAAAACGACGCTCGGGGAAGTTTTGCACATGGCCGACATTGGTGTCGGCACTCACAAGAACCTCGTAAGCGGCGATGGCCTACCATTTACCTCCATCATCCCATGTCAGGGGTGGTCGTTCACCCGCGGCTCGATGGAAGACTGAGAGACATGCGAATCGTGTCCCTCGCCGGAGGAATCGGCGGCGCCCGCTTCCTTCGCGGCCTCAAGGCGGCGGCCCCCGACGCCGAGATCACCGTGATCGGCAACACCGGAGATGACATCACGCTCTTCGGCCTGCGCGTCTGCCCCGACCTCGACACCGTCATGTACACCCTGGGCGGCGGCATCAACGAGGAGCAGGGCTGGGGGCGCTCGGATGAGACCTTCGCCGTCAAGGAGGAGCTGGCCGCCTACGAGATGGAGCCCCAGTGGTTCGGCCTGGGCGACCGTGACCTCGCGACGCACATCGTGCGCACCCAGATGCTGGCGGCCGGCTATCCGCTCTCCCAGGTGACCGAGGCGCTGTGCGTGCGCTGGCGGCCGGGCGTGCGACTGCTGCCGATGTCCGACGACCGGACCGAGACCCACGTGGTCGTCTCCGACGACGGCGGCAGGCGCGCGATCCACTTCCAGGAGTGGTGGGTGCGGCTGCGGGCATCCGTGCCGGCCGAGCAGATCGCGCTCGTGGGCGCCGAGGCGGCGCGTCCGGCTCCCGGCGTCCTGGAGGTCATCCGAGACGCCGATTTCGTGATTTTTCCGCCTTCGAACCCGGTCGTCAGCATCGGTGCGATCCTCCAGATCCCCGGCATCCGGACGGCGCTGGAGGAGAAGACCGTCGTCGGCGTCTCCCCGATCATCGGCGGCGCGCCCGTCCGCGGCATGGCCGACGCCTGCCTGACCGCGATCGGCGTCCAGACCACCGCCCAGGCCGTCCTCGAGCTGTACGGCTCACGCCTGATCGACGGGTGGCTCGTGGCCGAGCAGGACAAGGGCGTCCACCTCGACGGGGTGACCGTCGAGGCCCGGCCGCTGCTCATGGACTCCCCCGAGGCCACCAGAGACCTCGCCGCGGCCGCCCTCGGCCTCGCCACCCTCCTCACCACCACCCCCCGCCCCCTCGCGTGATCTTGCAGTTTCTCGCAGTCGACCATCCCCACCAGGGACGACACCGTCCGTGATCTTGCAGTTTCTCGCAGCCGACCACCCTCACCAGGGACGACACCGTCCGTGATCTTGCATTGAGGAAACCGTGACCACCATCGCCATCACCGGCGTGCCCGGACTGCCCGAAGTACGGCCCGGCGACGACATCGCCGACCTCGTCGCGCGAGCCGTACCCGACCTGACCGACGGCCTGGCCGACGGCGACATCCTCGTCGTGACCTCCAAAATCGTCAGCAAGGCCGAGGGCCGGATCCGCCGGACCGGTACAACACAGAGCCGTACGGAACAGGGCGACGGCCGTGCCTCCGCCATCGAAGAGGAGACGGCCCGGGTGGTCGCCCGTCGCGGCGACACCGTGATCGCACAGACGCGGCACGGTTTCGTCATGGCGGCGGCCGGGGTCGACGCCTCCAACACCTCCCCCGGCACGGTCCTGCTGCTGCCCGTGGACCCGGACGAGTCCGCCCGCCGGATCCGCCGGGGGCTGCACGAGCGTCTCGGGATCAGGGTCGGCGTGATCGTCTCCGACACGTTCGGCCGCCCGTGGCGGAACGGCCTGACCGACGTGGCGATCGGCGCGGCGGGGGTCCGGCCGCTCGACGACTTCCGCGGGAGGTCCGACGCCTACGGCAACGAGCTGTCGGCGACCGTCACCGCGCTCGTCGACGAGCTGGCGGCCGCCGCCGAGCTGGTCAAGGGCAAGCTCTCCGGCGTGCCGGTGGCCGTCGTACGCGGCCTGCCCGGCCTGGTCACGGCCGACGACGGCCCCGGCGCCCGCGCGCTGGTGCGGCCCGCCGACATGGACATGTTCCGGTACGGCTCGGCCGACGTGGTGCACGCCCGCCGCACGATCCGCGAGTTCACCGCCGAGGCCGTCGACCCGGAGGCCGTACGCCGGGCGGTGGCGGCGGCCGTGACCGCCCCGGCCCCGCACCACACCACGCCGTGGCGGTTCGTCCTCCTGGAGACCGCGGAGTCGCGAACGACACTGCTCGACGCGATGCGGGACGCCTGGATCGAGGACCTGCGGGCGGACGGCTTCTCCGAGGAGTCGATCGCCCGCCGGATCAGGCGGGGCGACGTGCTGCGGAACGCGCCCTACCTGGCGGTCCCCTGCCTGGTGATGGACGGCTCGCACACCTATCGCGACGAGCGCAGGAACGCGGCCGAGCGGGAGATGTTCGTGGTCGCCACGGGAGCGGGGGTGGAGAACTTCCTCGTCCAGCTCGCCGTCGAGGGACTGGGCTCCGCCTGGGTGTCGTCCACGATGTTCTGCCGCGACGTGGTGCGCAAGGTGCTCGGCCTGCCGGACGACTGGGACCCGATGGGCGCCGTGGCGATCGGCCACGCCGCCGCGCCGCCACGGGACCGGCCGCGCCGCGACCCCGCCGACTTCATCGTGACCCGCTGAGGCCGCACGGGCTCGCGGCGAGTCCGGGCCGGGACAGGATTTCGGACAAACTCCCCAGCGAACCGGGCCCGCCGGAATCGACCTTGACGTTAACGCTGTTCGGAGGCCGTTTTCGCAGCGATGACGTCAAGGTCGATAAGGCCCACCCTCATCCGTCGATCAGACGCAGTGGGGTGCGCACGCTGCGGCACACCCCGTCGCTGCGCTCGGCCGCGGCCAGACGCTCGGGGTCCGGCGTGCCGTACGACGTGGTCCGCTGGCGCAGTGGCCGGCCGGTCGGCGCGACCATGGCGGCGATGTCGCCGATGGTCTTGTAGGACCCGTTCTCCGACCCGGCCATCCGGCTGATCGTCTCCTCCATCAGCGTGCCGCCGATGTCGTTGACCCCGCCCGCGAGCACGGCACGGCACAGCTCGTCCTGGAGCTTCACCCACGAGCACTGGATGTTCGCGATCGCGCCGTGCAGCATGATCCGGGCGAGCGCGTGCACGGCCCGGTTCTCACGGGGCGTCGGGCCCGGCCGGGCGATCCCGGCGAGATAGATGGGCGCGCTGTGGTGGACGAACGGCAGCAGCACGAACTCACTGAAGCCGCCCGTCTCCTCCTGGATCGTCCTGATCAGCCGGATGTGCCGCACCCAGTGCTCGTGCGTGTCCACGTGGCCGTACATCATCGTCGAGGTCGTCGGGATGCCCAGGCGGTGCGCCGTGGTGATCACCTCGATCCACTCGGCGGCGGGGAGCTTGCCCTTGGTGAGCACCCAGCGGACGTCGTCGTCGAGGATCTCGGCGGCCGTCCCCGGCAGCGAGTCGAGCCCGGCCTCCCTGGCGGCCCGCAGCCAGTCCTCGATCGACATGTTCGTCCGGCTCGCGCCGTTGATGACCTCCATCGGGGAGAACGCGTGGACGTGCATGTCCGGGCAGCGCTCCTTGACCGCCCGCGCGATGTCGAAGTAGGCGGTGCCCGGCAGATCCGGATGGATGCCGCCCTGCATGCACACCTCGGTGGCCCCGGCCTCCCACGCCTCCTGCGCCCGGTCGGCCACCTCCGACAGCGACAGCGTGTAGGCGTCGGCGTCGGTCCGCCGCTGCGCGAACGCGCAGAACCGGCAGCCGGTGTAGCAGACGTTGGTGAAGTTGATGTTCCGGTTCACGATGTAGGTGACGTCGTCGCCCACCGCCTCCCGGCGCAGCCGGTCGGCGATCCGGCACAGCTCGTCCAGCCCCGCGTCGTCGGCCCCCGCGCCGGTCTGGTCGCCCGCGAGCCCCAGCAGCGCCACCGCCTGCTCGTCGGTCAGCCGCGCCGGGTCGCTCTCCGCGCGCCGCAGCGCCTCCCGCACCACGCCGTCGACCACGGCACCGGCCGTGCCGGTACGGCTCCCGCCCGGAAGGCGGTCGCGCAGTGCGGCCCAGTCGCCGTACACGCTGTCGAAGTCGTCCCGCCGGTCGGCCGTACGCCCCTCGGCGTCGATGGCGACGTGCAGGTCGGCCCGGCCGCTAGTGCGCATCCCGGTGGCGAACCCGCCGTCCGGCTCCTGCCAGGGCCGGCCGACCGGCTTCGCGCCCTCCCTGGCGAGGCCGGTGCTCGGGTCGGCCAGCGCGGCCACGTGATCGCGCAGCCGGGGGTCCAGCCAGGGCTCCCCGGCCAGCACGTACTCCGGATAGATCGTCAGCCGCTCCCGCAGCTCGAACCCGGCCCGCGCCGTACGGTCCGCCAGCTCGTCGATCTGCGGCCACGGCCGCTCGGGGTTGACGTGGTCGGGCGTGAGCGGGGAGACGCCGCCCCAGTCGTCGATGCCCGCGCGGACCATCAGGGCGTACTCGTCGCCGATCAGGTTGGGCGGGGCCTGGACCCGCGCCCTCGGCCCGAGCACGAGCCGCGTCACCGCGATCGTCGCGGCCAGCTCGTGCAGGTCGGCGTCGGGCATGCCGCGCATCGCGGTGTCGGGCTTGGCGCGGAAGTTCTGGACGATGACCTCCTGGACGCCGCCGTACTCCCTGGCCACGCGGCGGATCGCGAAGATCGAATCGGCCCGCTCCCCGATGGTCTCGCCGATGCCGATCAGGATGCCGGTCGTGAACGGCACGCTGGACCGTCCGGCGTCCTCCAGCACGCGCAGCCGTACGGCCGGGTCCTTGTCGGGAGAGCCGTAGTGCGCCTGGCCCTTCTCGCTGAACAGCCGCTCCGACGTGGTCTCCAGCATCATGCCCATCGACGGCGCGACCGGCTTGAGCCGCTGCAGGTCGCGCCAGGTCATCACGCCGGGGTTGAGATGCGGCAGCAGCCCGGTCTCCTCCAGGACGCGGATCGCCATCGCGCGCACGTAGGACAGCGTGTCGTCGTAGCCGTGCGCGTCCAGCCACTCCCGCGCCTGGTGCCAGCGGTCCTCCGGCCGGTCACCGAGCGTGAACAGGGCCTCCTTGCAGCCCATCTCCGCCCCCTGCCGGGCGATCTCCAGCACCTCGTCGGGGGAGAGGAACGCGCTGGGCAGTTTGTGCGGGGCCGTCGCGAACGTGCAGTAGCCGCAGCGGTCGCGGCAGAGCCGGGTCAGGGGGATGAAGACCTTGCGGCTATAGGTGATCACGCCAGGCCGTCCGGCCGCGACGAGTCCCGCGTCCCTGACCCGCGAGGCGTGTTCGAGAAGGGTTTCCAAGTCGTCCCCGCGCGCCTGCAGCAGGACCGCGGCTTCGGCCGTGTCGAGCGTCTTGCCGTCCCGCGCCCGCGCGAGCGCCCGCCGCATCGCGGCCTCTGTGGGGATCACAACTTCGTTACGCACACGATGAACAGTACGAAACTTCGACGGGCCCGGCTGGGGCGGGTCCATCCGAGATCCACCATATTTCAGCAGAGCTTAATGAAAGCGGCAAGAAAATTTCACTGGACGTGAACAGTCGCGGCTGAGCACACTCGAATGGTCACCCTCCGCACGCGTTTCACGGGAGATCCGATGTCCTGGGCCATGCTCGTCTTCATCGCCGCCGTCGCCCTGCTCGCCCCGTTCTTCGGCGCCGACACCCGCGACGGCCTCGACTGGAAACCGACGGACCCCGATGACCCGGCGCCCCGAAGCGCTCCGAACACGGAGACCTCGCACCCGGGCTCTCCGCCGTGATCCTGCGAATGTCAGAACGAGCGGTAGTCGCGGGCGGACATTCGGGGACCGCGAGCGGGCGGGCGGACGCCGCTGAGCTCGATGAGCCTGATCACCCGGTGGCGGTGCCCCCGGAACGGCTCCAGCAGGGCGAGCATGCCGGCGTCGTCGGTCTTCCGGCCGGTCAGCGCCCAGCCGAGGATGCTCGGCAGATGGTAGTCGCCGACGCTGGGCGCGTCGCAGTCCCCGTGGGCACGCTGGCGCACCTCGGCCGACGTCCACACTCCGATGCCCGGCAGCGCCCGCAGCAGGCGGTCCGCCTCGGCCGAGCCCGCCTCGCCACACGTGGATTCCAGCTTCTCGGCGTGGCGTGCCGCGTTGACGACGGTCCTGGCCCGTACGGCCTCCGCCCCGGCCCGATGCCAGTCCCACGAGGGGATCTGCCGCCACACCTCGGGTGGCGGGATCACCGCCATCCCCTCGGGGGCCGGTCCCGGCGCGGCCTCGCCGTACCGGCGGACGAGCCACCGCCAGGCCCGCCAGGCCTCCCTGCCGACGACCTTCTGCTCCAGCACGGCCGGCACCAGCGCCTCGAAGACCCGTGCGGATCGCCCGATGCGCAACCCGGGATGACGGGCGGCGGCTCGGGCGACGACCATCGCACGCCGTGCCTGCTCGGTCTCGCCGAGACGGGCCCGCCGGGCGAGGTCGGTCAGCAGACCGGCGAACCCGGACACGTCGTCGTCCGCGCCGAGAAGCCCCGGCAGCGTCTCCAGCGCCCACTCCGCTCCGGGGCCCCAGGCCCGGGCGCGGACCTCTCCGACTCCGTCCACCGTGGTGATCCGCAGCGTGGCGGGGCCGTCGGGGGTCCGGGTCGTACGCCAGACGGCGCCGTCCGGAGTGCGCCGCCAGGTGGGATCGGAGCCCCCGTGCCGGTGGGGCGCCAGCGTGAGCGCCACGTCGACCGGCGCGTCCGGCCGCCACCCGCGTTCGGACGACCGTGGCGGGGCGGACGCCGGCACGGAAAAGAGATCGGACACGAATGATCACATATCGCTGGAGAACCTGATTGACGTGTCCGATATTACGGACCTGGGCCAGATCCGGACGCCGCCGCGGAGTTCGTTGCCCGCCTCGACTACTGCCTCGTCACCCACGATCGCGTCCTCGACCACGACACCCGGGCCGATCCTGGCGCCACGCCCCACCACGGATCGCGACACCTTCGCCTCCTCGGCGATCTCGGCGCCGTCCATCACCACGCTCCCGTCGACCACCGCACCGGACGCGACGAGCACGCCGCCCCCGATCGTCGAGCCGCCCGCGACCTGGGCGTCCGGGGCGATGACCGCCCCCTCGCCGATGAGCGCGGGCACTCCCTGGACGGGCAGCGCGGGAGACCGCACCCGGCCGAGGGTGAGGTCGCAGCAGCACTGGACGAAAGCGGCCGGGGTCCCCACGTCGAGCCAGTAGGCCGGGTCCACGTGCCCGATGATCGGCACGGACTCGGCCAGGAACTTCGGGAACAGCTCGTATTCCACCGAGACCGGACGGCCGGCCGGGATCTCGTCGATGACGCCGCGGCGGAATATGTAGCAGCCCGCGTTGACCTGGTCGGTGATCGGAGTCGGCGACTTCTCGATGAACGCCTTGACCCGGCCGTCGGCCTCGGTCAGCACAGAGCCGTACCTGCGCGGGTCCTCCACCGTGGTGAGATGCAGCGTCACGACGGCGTCGGCCTTCTCGTGCGCCGCGATCTGGGCCGTCATGTCGTGGCCCGAGATGATGTCCCCGTTGAGGATGAAGACCGGGTCGTCCGGCCCCGAACGCAGCGCCGCCGACGCGTTGCGTATCGCGCCTCCGGTGCCGAGCGGCACGTCCTCGGTCACGTACGTTATCTCCAGCCCGAGTCGGTCGCCGTCGCCGAAACTTTCAGCGAACATCTCCGCGCGATAGGCCGTGGCGAACACCACGTGCCGCACCCCGGCGGCGGCTGCGCGCGCGAGCTGATGCTCCAGCAGCGGCACCCCGGCGGTGGGCAGGAGAGGTTTGGGAATCGACATCGTCAACGGGCGCAGGCGCGTTCCCTGACCACCGACGAGGAGGATCGCCTCAAGCGATCGCGAACTGGAGTCACCCATAGCCCGGCAGACTAGTGCCTCGGCCGCCAAGGTTTGTCCGAACGGCGCGGTGTCCAGGGTGGTGCATCGCAAGGCGGAGGAGGAGTCCATAGCGGAGCTATGGGCGACGATCCCGGGCCCCGCGGAAATTCCGAGCCTGCGAGGAATTTTCGTGGGTGGGGCGACAACGCGGCGAGGTGCCGCCCTGGACGACGCGACAGGGCAAAGATTGGCGGCCGAGGCACTGAGCTCAGCTGTTCATCGCGTGCCGATATGACGCGAGATGGGCCTCTGCGGACAGCCGCCAGGTGAACTCCCGGGCCCGGCCGACCCCCGCCGCCGACAGCGCCGCCCGCCGTTTCGGCGACTCGAGCAGCGCGCGCAGCGCGGCGGCGACGCTCTCGGCGTCCGGCTCCGTGTAGGCGACCGCGTCGCCGCCCACCTCGGGAAGTGAGCCCCGGTGGGTGGTCAGCACCGGCGCGCCGCACGCCATCGCCTCCAGCACCGGCAGCCCGAACCCCTCGCTGCGCGAAGGGAACGCGACCACGAGCGCGCCCCCGAGGAAGCCCGGCAGATCCGCGAAGGGGAGATATCCGGGCCGGACGATCCTGATCCTGGACGGCAGGCCGGCCAGCGCCGCCTCGACCTCGCCGTCCCAGCCCGGCCCGCCGGCGAGCACCAGGGCCGGCGGCGCCGGCAGGTGCTCCACCGCCTCGGCGAAGCCGCGGATCAGGTTCGGCACGTTCTTGCGCGGCTCCAGCGCGCCCAGATAGGCGACGTACGGATGACCGTGCAGGCCGATCCGGTCGGCGACCTGTCGGATCTCGCGTTCGCCGGGCGGGTGGAACAGCGTCGGATCCACGCCGTGATACGCGACGTCGATCCTGGCCGGGTCGGCCCCCAGCACCCGGACGAGCTCGTCCCGCGTGGCCTTGGACGGCACGATGAGCCGGTCGGCCCGCCGTACGGCGGTGCGCGTGGCCGAGCGGAAGAACGACGCCCTGGCCGTGTCGTGCTGCTCCGGCTCGGTGAAGCAGGCCACGTCGTGGATGGTGGCCACGACCCGCAGGCCGGAGCGCAGCGGGATCGAGTAGTACGGGGCATGGATCACGTCGGCCCCGGCGCGCTGGGCGAGGACGGGCAGGCCGAACTGCTCCCACGCCAGGCGCTTGCCCCGGTTGGTGATGGCGACCGGGCCGGCCAGGATCCGTGCGGTCGGGGCGAGCTTGCCGTACCGCTCGGCGTCCGCGCGCTGGCACACCACGGCGAGGTCGGCGCCGACCTCGTGCAGGGCGGCGACCAGTCCGTCGACGTACCGGATCAGCGCGCCGCGATCGGCGGGAACCGCCGCGGCGTCGACGAGCACTCGGGGTGTCAACCAGATCGCTCCCCTCGGCGAGCCCCGGCGGCGGGAGCGGGCCCCCGCCCGGACTCATTGGTCCGGCGGTCATCCGGCGAGGGCGGCCGGGGCCGTGCCGACTACTCCCCCATGAGCCCCCGGTGATCCTTCAGCTCATCCTTCAGCTCACCGGGCGATCACGGAGAGTCCTCCCGCGGTCACCCTTCACCTTCACTCTCTTCCCGGAAGTCCCCCGAACCGTGGCGGGAATCACCTGCGGGACCGGCCGAGAATTTCGGAACCCATCCCTATTACGCGGAAATGCCAGGCGAACGCGCGATTTGTACGGAATATCAGTGCTGCTTGGCGTTCTCGGTAGCGCCGGAGGAAGAGACGGCGCGCCGCGAGACGAGGCCGGCCAGGGCCGCGCAGACCAGGTCGCCGACCGACACGATCAGCCGGGAGCAGAGCACGGCGGCGGTGGCCGCGCCCTGATCGAGCACGGGGGCCAGCGCGGCGAACATGGCGACCTCCCGGACGCCCACGCCGGCCGGCGCGATCACCGCCAGGAAGCCCAGGCACCAGGCCAGCGCGAACGCCCCGAAGCTCAGGATCACCGCCGTCGCCCCGGTGCCCCCGAGGCCACGCACGATGAGGGCGAGGTGCACGCCGTACGCCGCCCAGCCGGCCAGCGCCCAGCCCGCGGAGACGAGCACCCCGCGACGGGTGAGCGGCCGTTCGAGCGGCGGCCGCCGCAGCCTGCGCAGCCCGAAGCCGATCACGCCGTTGACGACCGCCGGATGCAGCGCGGCGACCAGCACCGGGATGAGCAGCAGAAGCCAGGCGAACCGGGCCACGGACTCCCCGGCCAACACGGGCAACGTGACGGCCGCCACCAGCAGCCCGCTCGCCAGATAGACCGGATAGGTCAGGAAGAACGCGGCGGCGCTGCGCGATCTGGGAATACCGTGATCACGCCCCATCTCCATCTGGGCGAGCACGGGCCACAGCGACCCGGGGATGTACTTGCCGAGTTGACCGACAAAAAAGATCTTGGCGGCGTCCGGGAACGCCAGCGGCGATCCGAGGTCGGCCAGCAGCGCGCGCCACATCATCATCCCCGCGACGAGCGCGCCGAGCACGGCCGCGAGCGACCCGGCGAGCCCCGGCCACGACAGCCGGGCGAACCCGTCGGAGACCTCGGCCCACCGCCCGGCGATCGCCCATGCGCCGAACCCGAGTGCGACGAGCAGGAACAGCACGCGGACCACCCTGCGTACGCTCGTCCGGCCGCTCGACGCCGTGGCGGGCCCACGCCCCTCCCCCGGTTCGCCGAGCGTCACGGCGTGCGTACCGGCTCGGGCGGCTGTGGGAGCGCACCGCCGAGCGGCCGCCGCGGCGTCTTGGTGGCGACCCAGAGGTACGTCGGCACGACGGGCAGGAGGGCGTGCAGCGCGGCGCGCGGCGTCCGCGCCAGGGTCTCCCGTACGGCACGGCCCACCGGCCCGGGGAACAGCTCGCCCCCGGCGAACCGCTCCGGCGAGGCGAGCACGGGGAAGGTGTAGTCCCACACGTGGAAGGCCTCCAGCATCCGCCGCAGACCGCGACGGGTGCGGAACCGCTCGTAGTAGTGGTCGGCCCGGCCGAACGCCCTGACGTACCGGTCGGCGGCAGCGGGCGGCAGATAGGACAGGAAGGGCAGCTTGTAGTGCGGCTCCATGACGCCGAGCCGGTTGCCGAGCCCGAGATAGAGGACCCCGTCGTCGGCGAGCACCCGGTGCATGTCCCCGATCACCGCGTCCGGGTCGACCACGTGCTCGTAGATGTGGTTGAAGACGAGCACGTCGAGCGACCCGTCCGGGAACGGCAGCGTGCCGCCGTCGGCGCAGACGAACCCGACCCGCGCGCCGAACCGGTCGGCCGCCTTCCGCAGCCCGGGCACGTCGATGTCCACACCGAGCGTGCGGGCCGCGCCGGCGCGGGCGAGCTCGTCGGCGATGAACCCGGCCGAGCAGCCCACGTCGCCGACGGTGAGCCCGGCGAGGATCTCACCGGGATCGGCGTTCTCCCTGCCCAGGAAGTGCGCGAGCACGGCGATGATCTTCGCGGCCTTCCTGCGGCGCTTGTCCTCGTCGAGCATCGCGGCCTGGAACTCGGAGTATTCGAGCTGGGCCGCCCGCTGTGCGCTCACGACCGATCACCGCCACGACGCCCGCGATCAGGGTTCCGTTCCACGGTGCCCAACAGTACCTTCGCCCGGCCCGCCCGGCGCGCGATCCGCCGGGCCGGTGAGATCACGCGAGAAGCGTGTCCAAATAGGCGCTCCAGTAGGGCTCGGGGTCGACCGGCCGGACGCCGGCGCGCAGCCGTTCCGGCATGCCGGGCTCGTAGAACCGCTTGAGCGCCTCGGCCAGCGCGCCCACCGAGTCGGGCTCCACCAGCAGGCCGTCGACGCCGTCTGACACGTTGTCGGCCAGCGCGCCGACCCGGGTCGCGATCACCGGCACGCCGTGCTCGTGGCCGAGCCACACGTTCTGGCTCGCGGTCGCCGAGCGGTACGGCAGCACGAGGGCGTCGACCCCGGCGAACAGGCCGGGCACGTCCTCGGCCGCGATGTACCCCGGCCGCAGCTCGACCCGTTCCGTCAGGCCCAGCTCGGCGACGAGCGCCCGGGTCTCCTCCAGCCCGCCCCAGAACTCCCCGGCCACGGTCAGGCCCACGTCCGGCAGCTGGGCCAGTGCCCGCAGCAGCAGGTCGAGGCCCTTGTAGGGGCGGACGATGCCGAAGAACAGCAGCCTGCCGTACGGCTCACGTCCGCCGGCTGCGGCCGGGCTACGCGCGGGCAGGTGCGGCGGCAGTGCGGCCACCCGCACCGGCGTGCCGGTGAGCTCGCGGGCGACGCCCGCCTGCTGCTCCGAGTGCACGAGCACCCCGCCGGCCCGCCGCAGCAGGGCCCTCATCAACGGCACGTCGTACGGCTTGCGCTCGTGCGGCAGCACGTTGTGACACAGCGCGATGACCGGGGCGCGTCCGCGCAGGCCGTACAGAATGCCCAGGTAGGCGGGCACCTGCACGGGGCTGAGCACGGCGGGGACGACGAGGTCGGCAGCGCGCAGCCGCCTGCCGCAGCGGACCCAGCCGTCCGGCCGCCGCCAGTCGAGGTCGCGGCGGGTATGCGGGTACGGCTCGCCCTCCGGGCTGTCGATCGTCTGCTGCCCGGGATAGAGGAACGCCGGATACTGCGCACGCCACGACTCGATCACCACGTCGTGGCCCCGGGCGCTCAGCCGGTGGGCGAGCTCGGTCGTGTGCTGCGCCCCGCCGCCCTTGTAGGGATGGGTGGGGCCGACGATCGAGATCTTCACGCGCGGCCCGCCTAATGGTCTCTGGACCGGACGATCAGGTCGGCCAGCAGCGCCATCGAGCCGATGATCAGTCCGCTGACGAACATCGTCACCGTGTTCTGCGCCAGGGAGAACGGGTCCTTGATCATGTCCCAGGTCAGCCCCTTCACCACGGCGATGACGACCAGCCAGATGGCGGGCGGCATGAGCACCTTGAGCGGGTTGAAGTACATGATCATCCGCAGCACCTGCAGGATGTAGCGGTAGGCGTCGGAGACGAAGCTGAACTTCGACTTCCCGGCCCGCTTGGCGTACTCGATCGGCAGGTAGTAGACGTCGTGCTGGTTCGACAGGAACGCCAGCGTGATCGTCGTCACACAGGAGAAGCCCGGAGGCAGCAGCCGCAGGTACGGCTTCGCCACCGACTTGCGGAAGGCCCGCAGGCCCGAGTTGAGGTCGGGGATCTTCTGTCCGGCCAGATGCTCGGCGACCTTGCGGATGAACCACTTGGCCGGCACCCGCAGGACCTTGTGCGACCCCTCCTCGCTGGTGCGCGCCCCGACGACCTGGTCGATCGTCGAGTCCTTCTCCAGAAGCTGGACCAGCTCGGGGATGCGCTCGTTCGGATACGTCATGTCGGCGTCGGTCCACACGACGATCTCGCCG
The DNA here is from genome assembly GCF_001417795.1 of Sphaerimonospora mesophila. Classification (NCBI taxonomy): domain Bacteria; kingdom Bacillati; phylum Actinomycetota; class Actinomycetes; order Streptosporangiales; family Streptosporangiaceae; genus Sphaerimonospora; species Sphaerimonospora mesophila. The sequence goes on from NZ_BCBX01000030.1 coordinate 762,286, forward strand.
CGGGCCTCCTGGGTGCCGATCCTGCGCACCGTGCCGGATCCGCCGTTGCGGTGGAACGCCTTGACCCGCATGTGCGGGAACCGCGGCGCAGCCTCGCGGAGCCGCGCCAGGGTCTCGTCCGTGGAGCAGTCGTCCACGGCCAGCAGTTCGTAGGTGTAACCGCTGTCGTCCATCGCCGCGCAGATGCGCTCGACCTCGTCGATCACGTGGTCCTGCTCGTTGTAGCACGGCAGGACGATCGTCACGTACGGATTCTCGACGTCAGACACGGCGCTTCCAGAGGTCTTGGGCGGGCTCACGTCCGGTTAATGTACTCTTCCCCGTCAAACCGCGGCCTCACTTCGCAGCGGCTTCGTTACTCCTGAGCCTCACTTCAGCTTCCTGTAACGCAACTGCTGGAACCAGTGTCGGGTTGGTTGCTCGGACCCGCCACCCCTCACCTCACCGCGTCCATGTTTGCGAGACCCTGCCGACGCCGATCACGCCCGGCATCCCGTCGAATGCCGCTTCGCTCAACCCCGCCGCGACCAGGAGCCTCCGGTGCGCCCGCGCCCAGCGGGCGGCCCAGGCAGCGACCCGCTCACTCAGTCGCGGTCCGCTCTCCGGATCGGCGCCGAACGACAGTTCCGCACTCCGCGAAGCCTCCGGCTGCATGAAGCTACTTTACTGATGCCCTCTCAGCTCTTGCTGTCGGTTCCTTTGGGTGGTCGGGTGACCATGCGAAGCTTTATTAGTCGTACCGGCCAGGAGCAAGCGGCGCAGCCTGAGCTGTTCGCTGCCCTGCGGCCGCCCGAGCTCCCAACGGGTGCTCTTGCCTAACTCTGCTGAAATCCTGCCCACTTCGGCCAGCCGTGGCCTCCCCATCGCAGGTTTCAAAGGCCTCCGCCCCTTCCTCCCCGGACAAGAAAACCGAAAGTCGCCCGGTCTGGGGCCACGGGCCGGTCCGATCTTGACCCAAGATATCCACAGCCTCGCGTCTCCCCGTGTCGCACCCTGCGGCGCGTAGTAAATATCTCTCCTGATCCGACGTTCCATCTTCCGGATCCACCATTTCCGACATTACGCGCATTCGTTGTGATCGGCATTTATCTCTCATAATTACTTTCAATTAGTCACCGGAAACTATTGCTATTCTCTGGCTAGCCGTGAGACTATTAGTACAGATTTTCGATACGAAGCGCTCTCGAGGGAAGCCGAGAAGCGGGAAGGGGGATGCGTGGAGCCGGCAGAGCTGACCAAGCCGTTTGGATTGTTCGATCCGGATTCGCCGCGTCCCCGGGATCGGTCGCTGCTGGGTCCTGGGTGGTGGGCTGCGTTTCGGGCCGAGGCGTCGGCGCGTGCGGCCGCCCGTTCCTCCGGTGGTCGGGGAAGTGCTGCGTCGTGGTCTGGTTGGCCCGATTGGCTTGCCACTGTTCCCACTCGGTCCCCCGATCGTACGTTCCAGGATGGTGTGTCTGCGGACCGGGTGGCGGATGCCCGCTCCGTCGATGCCGCCTCCGCTGGTACAGCTTCTACGGCCGACGTTCCCCAGGCGCGCATCGACGATCGTGACGACGCCCGCCGGCGGCATATCTCGGAGCCTGCGGATGCCCCTTCCGGTGGCTCCTCGGATGATGCTTCAAGCGGTTCGACGGTCGGTTCTACGGATGATGCTCCGGGCGGCTCGTCGAACGGTTTCTCGGCGGGTTCTTCAAGTGATCCCTCAGGTGATGCTTCGGGTGATTCGGGGGACGGACTGGGTGGTGGTTGTGCGGCGGGTTCCGCGGACGGGTCGTTGTCGTGGCCGTTGGTGAGCCAGGTCCGCGAGAGTGCGCTGGCGCTGGCGTTGACAGCGGTTCCGGACTCACCGGAGGTGTGTCTGGCCCAGCTGGAAGAACTGGCGTTCGCGCGGGATCGGCTGGAGGCGGCGATCGCGGGGCGGGCGCAGCGGGTGCACGCGGCCGGGACCGCCCGCCAGGCCGGGCATGCCTCGACTCGGACGTGGCTGCGGTCGGTGTGCGGGATGAGCCGCCGGACGGCCTACCGCACCGTGGCCCTGGGCATAGAGCTGGCCCGCCTGCCCGAGGTAGGAGCCCGGTTCGCCGCCGGGAATCTGACCGAGGCCGTGGTGGCGGCGATCTGCGCGGCCACCACCGGGTTGAGCGACGAGGACGCGGCCAAAGCCGAGACGATTCTGCTGGAGCTGGCCGATTCCGCCGGACCGGAGGAAATCGCCAAGGCGGGGCGGTATCTGCGGGCGGTGCTGGACCCCGACGGAGAGCTCAACGACGCCGACGCCGATTACGACGCGCGGTTTCTGCTGCTGCGAGAGACCGACACCGGCGGGGTGGAGGGAGAGTTCCACCTGCCGCGAGAGGCCGCCGCCCGGCTACGGGCCGTGCTGGACGCCTATGCCAAACCCAAGGCCCACGGTGATGACCGGCCGCAGCGGGTCCGCAACGCCGACGCGCTGATCGCGCTACTGGAGCAGCAGATCACCACCGAACTCCTGGTGTTGATCAACGCCGAATCCCTCCCCGACGACGCCACCCACCACAGTGCTCCCCCGGGAGACTCCGCTCCCGACGACACCACACCGGACGACACCGCGCCTGCTGGCGCGGCCCGGAATGACGGCCCGGAGCGTGGCTCCGGCACGGGGGCTGGTCTGGGAGCCCGAGGGGACGCCAGTGCGGACCTCGGTCCTGCCCCCGTTCCCGAGCCCGCTCCCGAGCCCGCTCCCGAGTCCGGCCACGGGGACGGCGCCGACCCAGATGATGTCCCCGCCCCCGGGGAGACCACGCTCGACGACACCACACCCGGTGACACCAGGCCTGGTGACGCTGCCCGGAACGACCGGCAGAGCTTGCCACGGGAGACCGACGCAGATCCAGGCGCTCCCGGCAACGCCTCTGGAGACGGTCCCAGCGAGGGTGATCCCAGTAGGGGCGTCCCCAGTAGAGGTGATCTCAGCGGCAATCCCGGTCAGGACGATCCGGCTGAGAGCCATCGCCCCGGCCGCACCGATCGGCCCGCCGACCACGGACGCAGAGACCGCAAGGACAGGGACCGTGCGGACAGAAACCGTGAGGGCAGGGACCATGAGCGCTTGGCCTTCGGGGGCATGGACTTCGGGGGCATGGACTTCGGGGGCATGGACCCCACCGGACGCATGGACTTCGGAGATACGGGCCTCGGGGACAGGGACTGGCGGTGGCAGACCGCGTTGCGGACCTTGCCCGGGTTGCTGCTGTCCACCGGACACCTGCTGCCGATCACCGACATCCACCGCCTGGCCTGCACCTCCACCCTGGTCCGCCTGGTGATGAACGCCGAGGGCGAGGTCCTGGACATGGGCCGCAAGGCCCGCCTGGCCACCCCCGCCCAACGCCGCGCCATCGCCGCCCGCTACGACACCTGCATGGTCGACGGCTGCCCCCTCCCGGTGAGCATGTGTCAGGTCGACCACCTCGACAACTGGAGCGACGGCGGCCGCACCGACCTGGCCAAACTCGGGCCAATGTGCCAATACCACAACCGCGACCGCTACCGGAACCCCGGCCACTACAAACGCCGCCAGACCGGCCCCGACCGCTGGGCCTTCACCTACACCGGCCCCTCACCCACCAGAAAACGCTAACGCATGTAGCTCATCCGGCGCCATGGTCAGCCTGGTCACCCCGTTCATCTTGGCTCATCGTGGCCCGCCAGGGGCTGGCGTCCCGCACCACCTTTGCCACCCCTGGCAGTTCTGTGAACGTCTTCTCGATCCGAGAGAAGTCCCAGGTTCCGGTGAACTTGACGTGGAACGCCTCCGACATTCGTGAACTGTCGGCGTATCTGCGGCTGTCCAGCCACTGCGCATGACGTACGACCACCAGCGCGTGCTTCGCGTCCTCGAAATAGATGGTGCCGACGCCTGGGAGTGCGCGGATCCGGTCGAGGACGATCTGCTTTTCCTCTTCACTCGCCCTGCCGCGAACCTCACAGTTGCCGGAAAAGGCCGCACTCTCGGGACACAACCTGATCGAAATGTCAGACTTTCCCCACCAGAAGTCGTCCCGGAATGATTCCATAGCGGCGACTCCCGGCACCCCCAGCATCTGGCGGAGTGCGCGCCGCCAATCGCCACGGGCGAGGGTGCCACCGTACGTACCGGACATCATGCCTGCGGTGAGCGCATAACCGACGCTGAAATCCTGCCGGGCGATGGCGAGGGCCTCTTCTGGCGTCATGCGCCGGTACTCGCCGATCTCGGGCATGTTCGCGAGCAGCCGTTCAACATCATGCCTCTGCTCCTCGGTGGCCGCCACGCCTCCACACGGCTCCGCTCTCCAGGTAAGGCGGCACAGGTGCACCAGGAAGGTGCCCGTCTGGGGCCAGGGGCCGTCCGGGGGCGGCAACGGTTGGCGGGAGTTCTCATAAAGACGCCAGCCGCCCACGCCAAGCCCGGCGACCAGCGCGACCGACAACCCCGTTACGACCAGGAGCCTCCGGTGCGCCCGCGCCCAGCCTGCGGCCCGGTCACTCTGTCGCGGCCCATCGTCGGACTCGGTGCCGAATGACAATTCCTCACTCTGTGAAGATTCCGGCTGCATGAGGCGACTTTACTCATACCCGATGTCTCACCAAGGAGCATCAGATCCGATAAATCCCCCAGCAGGCAGGGCTCGGACCGGCACCTGCGTGTCCGACAGCCCGAACTCCAGGTGGGGATCCGAAGTCGTCAGCCGATCTGGCGGTCACGGCCCGCGAGATAGCCGGTTACGAGCTGGCACAGCATGAGCAGCGGCATGAGGGCCAGTGGCCACTGCCAGCCGCCGGTGTACTGGTAGAGCACCCCGACCAGGACGGGGCCGGGGATCGACAGCACATAGCCGACGCTCTGCGCGAAGGCAGACAACCGGATCACACGGAGAACACCGAGAGGTGCCCCGTCTGGGGCCAGGGGCCGTCCGGAGGTGGCAGCACCCGGTGGTGGTCCGTGTAGAGGCCACTGCCACCCGCACCGGCAAGCAGCAGGACCGACACCCCCACCATCACCAGGGCAAGCTTCCAGCGTGCCCGCATCCGGCCCGTGACCCGTTCACCCCGCCGTGCTCGGCCCTCCGGATCGACGTCGAGCGACAGTTCCTCACGCCGCGGAGCTTCCGGAGCGGAGTGGCTCCCATACACGGTCAGGTCGCGCAGATGTTCGTCTCGGCCGTCACCGCGTTGTCCCCGACCTGGATCGGCGTCTTGACGCCGTCCCAGTCGGCGCCGATGACGAGCTGGATGATCGGGCCCGGCACCTTGCCCTTCGGCGCGTCGGCAGGGGGGGTCGCGGGTGTAAAGGGGGTCACCGTGCCGGCGACGACCTTCCCGGTCTCGGGAGCGACCTGACCGGTTTCCTTTCCGATGCGCACCCGGACCTTCCCGGTGAGGACCTTGGCGTAGTCCCAGCCCTGCCCGGTGTACTGGATCTTCGTCTTGGGCTGATCGGTGTTGTCCGGCTGGCGCGCGTCGCCGACACCGACGACCTTGAAGCCCTGGGCGGCCAGCTCCTCGGCCACCTCCCGTGCCTTCCCGTTCTCGTTGGTGCCGTTGAACACCTGCACCTTGACCTGCTGCGGCTTGGTGATGGCCGGTCCCTTGGGCTTCGCGCCGGGCGAGGCGGCCGCGCCGGCCGGGCTCGGGGACGCCGTCGGGCTCACCTCGGTGTCGTTCCTGATCGCACTGAACAGGTTGTCCGCGTCCGGCTGCTTCCACACGACCCGGGCCTTGGGGTTCGCCGGGTCGGGGATCCACGGCACGGTGGTGGCCTTGAAGCCCTTGGCGGTGAGCTTCGAGGCACTCTGCGCGATCTGGATGAGCGTGTCGGTGTTGAGGTCGTCGTCCATGGTCACGGACTGGGCCGTCGCCTCGATGAACGCCGTCAGCTTGCCCATATCGGTCAGCAGGGCCTTGCTGGTCGCCTTCTTCACCACCTGGGAGATGAAGACCTGCTGGCGCTTGATCCGGCCGATGTCGCTGCCGTCGCCGATGCCGTGCCTGAGCCGTACGTAGCCGAGGGCGGCCTCGCCGCGTACCACCTGGCGCCCCGCGGGCAGGTTCAGCTTCGACTTCTTGTCGTTCACCGCGTGGGGCAGGCAGATCTCGATGCCGCCGAGGGCGTTCACGATGTTCTTGAAGCCGGTGAAGTCGACCTTCACGAAGTGGTCGATGCGGATCTTCGTGAGCTCCTCGATGGTCCGTCGGGTGCAGATCATCCCGCCCTCGGAGAACGCCGAGTTGATCATGCCGACGTGCTGTGGGTTGATCGCACCGGTCTTCGGGTTCTTGCAGGCGGGGATCATCACCGTCGAGTCGCGGGGGAAGCTGAGCAGCGTCGCGGAGTCCCGGTCGGGGGACACGTGCAGGAGCATGATCGTGTCGGTGCGCTCGCCGTCGTTGACCAGGTACTGTCCGTACTTCTTGTTGTCCCCGGTCCGGGTGTCCGACCCGACCAGCAGCACGTTGATCGCGCCCTTCTGGTTCTCGGGACGGTTCTTGTCGAGCTCGTCGGTGGACTTCTCCCGGCTGATCAGGCCCAGCGTGCTGCGATAGGTCTTGTACGCGGTGAGCGTGCCGATGACCAGCACGCTGGTCATGACGATGCTGACCCAGCCCCACAGGCCCGGCCCGCGCCGTGCGCCGCCGCTTCCGCCTCCTTCGTCGTCGCCGGAGGATCCTCCTCCGCCGCCGCGGCGGCCACGGCGGCCGGAGCCGCCGGGATCGTCGACGGGCGGGTCGTAGCCGCCGCCGTCCGCCGCCTGGAAGGCCGCCGCGGATTCCTCCTCGCCGCCCCTGCGCCCGCGACGTCGTCTCGGCCGATCCTCCTCGTAGAAGTCGTCGCCGTCGGCGGGTGCCGCCTGCGTCGGTGGTGCGTAGGCCCGGGCGTCCTCACCGGTCGGGTGGCCGCCGCGCCGCCGCCCACGAGGGGCCGCGTAGTCCTCCCGGCCGCCGTAGGAGTCTCCGCCGCCGTAGGAATCCCCGAAGGACGCCGCGTGGGCGTCGCCGTAGGAGGCCGGGGCGTTGCCGTACGGATCGTCGCCGTACGAATCGCCGTACGAGCCCTCATAGGAGGACTCGTCCCGATGGCGCCGACGGCCACGCCCGCCGCTCACGGCGCCGGAACGGCCGTGCGAGGCGGAACCACCACCCCGCGCGCCGCCGCCGTACGCCCCGGAGTCCTGCGGCCCCCAGACCTTCTGGTCCGCCGGAACGGACGCGCTCTGCTGGTTGCGGGTGGAGGCACGGCGACGCTCGCTCATCGGACGGCCCTCGTCACACGATCGGGTGGAGGCACAGGCGAACGATCGGAGGTGCTACTGATCCGCTCGCGCACGTGTCCTCCTTGCTTGGCGATCACCCGTCGCGCTCACGAGATTAGGTCACGGAGGCGAGTCGAGGCGCCTTGATTGATGGGATCGGAGCCGTGACCACTCTCGTGCGATCACTCTGCGAGGTCCCGGACGACCCAGCGGCAGATCATACTAAAACTGGGACATTTTGCGGTACGGCTCTGACATCTACTTTACTTGCGCTTTACCGGACTCCTGGTCGGAACGACCCCCCGGACCGGCGTCGGGACCGGCGTGAACGCGGGCGCGTACGCCCACGGCCAGGGCCGCCGCGAGGCAGGCCAGCGGGGCCGCGGGCAGCACGTACCGGTAGTCGAACTGCGCCGTGGCCGCGGGAACGACCAGCAGGACCCACGCGGCCGCCCAGGCCACGCCCCACGGCGTCCCCGTCCCATCCGGGAGACGCGGGAGCCGACGGAGACGCCGGACCAGCGGAACCAGCGGCAGCAGGAGCACGGCGAGCAGCACCGCCCCCGGAAGGAACGCCACCTGCTGGTAGGACCGCATCCAGCCGGCGTACGGCTCGGCGATCCGCACGGTGATGGGACCCTGTTCGTACCGCTCGGCGAACTCCTTCCCGACGATCGCCGGCTGCCGGGTGGGTGGTGGGGGCGTGGCCGCGGGAAACTCGTAATGACCGTAGGTTTCCGCGTCGGGGTAGACGTGCCGCCGCCAGGTGAACGTCCGTCCCAGCTCGGTCAGCGTCGCCGCCGCGTAGTCGAGCGGCTGGCTCCGGATCGCGAGCCAGGCGAACCTCCCGGCCAGCGCGTCGGTCTCCTCGGTGAACGTGATGCCGGGCAGCCGGACCACGGGCGAGTCTTCGCTCCAGACGTACTCCTGCATGGTCGGACGCTCGACCGCAGGCCGGGGATCGCACAGCACGGCCAGGTCGGCGCTCGGCCGCATGATCGAGCAGTCGGCGAACACCATCGTCCGCGCGTAGAGGAAGACCCCGTTCGCCCCGACCAGGCCCACCCGATGATGTGCCGCATAGAACCAGCCCAGGTACGCCGCCAGCGGCATGAGCGCGGCCAGCAGGAACGCCCCCACACGCCGCCGCACGCCTTGCCGCGCGTCCCGTCGCGCCGCTCGCGCGCGGCCGAAGCCGTACCGGACCAGGAAGAACGCGAAGACCGCGATGAGCGGGAGGCCGACGGTCCTGGTCAGCGTCGCGGCGGCCAGGACCAGGCCGAGGGCGACCGCCGTCCGCGTGGACGGCGGTCGGCGCAGCGCGAGGCAGGCGGCGGCCACGACGAGGAACGTGAACAGCGTGTCGGAGACGAGCAGGTGCTCCATCTCGATCTGGTACGCGTCGAGCAGGACGGGGGCCGCTGCGAGGGCGGCGAGCGGGACCGTCAGCCGGGTGCGACCGCACCGCCGCAGGACGGTGGCGTAGATCATGACGCCGGCGAGCAGCCCGAGCGCGTGCTGGACGAACGTCACCACGGCGAAGCTGTGGAACGGCTCGAACAGGCGCAGGAACATCGAGTAGCCGGCCGGCCGGACGAGGTCGGGCCTCGGCCGCATCGCGGTCACCACGTATGTATAGGAGTCGGGGAACCACAGCGCGGGCCGGTACCCGAGCACGGTCACGATCCGCAGGACCGCGCCCAGTCCGAAAACCCCCAGAAACCACCCGTGCCGACGGGCCAAGACCGTCACCCGCAACTCCGGCCCCCATGCTTGTCCTGGGCGTACGCTACCGGACCGTGCGGGGGACACGTTTGATCGATTTGAGTGCGCGGAGAGAGAAGGTGTCAGGGCAGGCGGTTACGCTCGGCGTCATCGCGACCGACCGATCTCCGCACCGACAGACGGCCCGGCCCTCGGCGGGCCACGTGCTCGCCGTCGGGTCCGCCGTGCCCGTGCTCGTCCTCAGCGGGTGGCTGCTCGCCGGGCTGCCACTGCTGCTGCTCGGCTGGTTCCGGCCGCTGCCGATGCTGGTGGCCGGGGGCGGACTGGCCGTGCTGCTGTGCCGGTACGGCCTGCGCTGGTACGGCCTGCGCTGGTACGGCCTGCGCCAGTCGGGCGAGACGATCTCGGCGACGGCCGGGCAGACGGCGGCCGTGCTGGCCATCGCCGTCGCCTCCGGCGTCTTCAACGGGATCTTCCGCGGGGAACAGCTGCTGGTCCGGCGTGATCCGGGCACCTACGCGGAGTACGCCATCTGGCTGGCACGGCACGGCTCGCTGCCGATCCCGAGGGGAGACTTCGGCGGCCCCGACCCGGCCCTGCGGTTCGACGGCATGGGCTTCTACGACACGGACGACGGGATCCTCCCCCAGTTCATGGCCGGGTCGCCGATGGTCCACGCGATCGGCGACTGGGTGGCGGGCATCCCCGGCCTGCTGCTCGTGCCGCCGGTGCTGGGCGCGCTCGCCGTGCTGACCTTCGCCGGGGCGGTGGCTCGCCTGGTCGGCGCACGCTGGTCCCCCCTGGCGGCGCTCGCGTTCGCGGTCAGCCTTCCGGTGCTCTACACCTCCAGGACCACCTTCAGCGAGATCCCGTCGCTGATCCTCATCTTCGGCGGGCTGAGCCTGTGGGCCGACGCCTGGCGCCGGGCCCGATCTGATCAGACACCGCCTGCTCAGACACGGACAGATCAGACACGGTCTGCTCAGGTGTCCGCCGCGCTCGCCGGGCTGGCCTTCGGGCTCTCCCTGCTCGTCCGCATCGACGGCCTGCGCGATGTGCTGCCCGTGCTGCCCTTCGCCGGGCTGCTCATCGCGCTGCATCGGATCTCCCGTACCCGTGCCGGCGGCGCACCGCTCCCCGCGGGCGTGGCCGGACGGCTCGGCGTGCCGCTGCTGGGCGGGCTCGCCGTCGGCGCGCTCTGGGGCCTCACGGCCTGCTATGCCCTCGCCCGGCCGTACGCCGAATATCTCTCCGGCTCGCTCAACCCCCTGCTGGGCATCTGCGCCGCCGTGCTGGTGCTCACGGCGGCGGGTACGGCTCTCGCGCCGCGGCTCGCGGCGGCCCGGCTCTCGCGCGGCAGCCCAGTGAGATGGCCGGTGCGGCGGCTGCCGGGGGTCGCGGCCGGGCTCGTCGTGCTGGTCATGGCGGCTCTCGCCGTACGCCCCTGGGTGCAGACCGTGCGCCGGGTCCCGGACAGCCCGGAGGACGCGCTGACCGCGGAGTTCATCGAGAAGACGCAGGAGGCGAGCCGCCTGCCGCTCGACCGCACGCGCCTCTATTACGAGGACTCGCTGCACTGGCTGTTCTGGTACGTCGGGATTCCCGTGGTCGTGCTGGCCACGCTGGCGGCGGCCGTACTCGTCCATCGCCTGGCCAGGGGGCGGGAGCTCGGCCTGCTGCTGCCCCTGGCGATCATCGGGTGGACCACGGTGACGACGCTGTGGCGGCCCGGCATCACGCCGGATCACCCCTGGGCCTCGCGGCGTCTCGTGCCCGTGGTGATCCCCGGGCTGATCCTGCTCGCCGTCTGGGGTCTGCGGTGGCTGCGTGCGCGAGCAGGGAACTCCGGGCGCCGCCGCACCGGTCCGCTGGTGGCCGCCGGGGCCGTGCTGCTCGTGGTCCCGGCCGCCGTCACGTCGATCGGCACGGCGTTCTCGCCGGTGAACCGGGGTGAGGCCGCCGCCGCTGCCGACCTGTGCGCCGCGCTCCCGCGGAACGCGTCCGTGCTGTTCGTCGAACGGGTGACCGGTGACCGCTTCGGTCAGCTCGTACGCGGGGTGTGCGGAGTGCCGGCCGCCCGGGTCGCGTTCCCGCCCGGCACGAGCCTGCCGCTGTACGCCGACGTGGCACGGCTGATCGGCGAGGTGCGGGCCGCCGGCCGGGTCCCCGTGCTGCTCGCCGCCCAGGCGGACCAGCTGGAGCCGTACGGCACGGCCTCCCCGGTGGTGGCGCTGCGCACCCGTCAGGACGAGCGTTCCCTGGTCGATCCGCCCGACGGCACCTGGTCGCTCAACATCGACGTCTGGATGACCGTCCCACGGTGATGATCGGTACAGTCCCCGCATGCGTCCGTCGCCAGAAGATCCGCGAAGTGAGGAACTGTCGTTCGGCGCCGACTCCGGCGATGGGCCACGGCCGAGCGAGCGGGCCGCCGAGTGGGCACGGGCGCACCGGAGGCTGCTGACCGCGGTGGGACTGTCGGCGGCACTGGTGGCCGGATTGGGCGTGGGCGGCCGGCACCTGTACGAGAAGTCCAACCAGCCGCTGCCGCCCCCGGACGGTCCCTGGCCCCAGACGGGGTTTCTGACCGTGAACCTGTGCAAGGGCAAGGGCACGGACTTCGACTCCGATTGGGAGAACTGCCGAGACAGAGAGGCACCCACGGCCGCCGACAGGCAGAAGATCGAGGCCGGTCTGCGGGCGATGCCGGAACTACGAGATATCCGCTTCGAGAGCCGGGAGGAAGCCCGCGCGAACCTCCGGGAGAAATCGACGGAGGGAACAGAGCCCGACCTCGTCGACATACCGGAGGCGTACCGGGCCCGCGTCGAGCCCGGGGACTGGAAGGCGCTGCGGAGCCGGATCGAGGCCCTGCCGGGGGTGTCGAACGTCTTCCTGTTCCGGGACGGCTTCTGGTGGGACAAGGCGGACATCGGAATCTCCCTCTGCCCCGAGTCGAGCAGCCTGCCCACAAACCCCTGCAAGGGGCGGGGAAGGCCGACCGAGGACGAGAAGCGGAACGTCTTCGACCGCATCAAAGCCCTGCCCGATGTCGAGACCGTCTACCTGGAGGACCCCGCGCACTACCTCAAGATGCTCCGTCACTCCTACTGGGAGGAGACCGGTTCGGCCGCGAACGACGTCGCTCATCTGCCCGAGACGTTCTACGTGAAGCTGAAGAGGCCGCCGGCGAGGGACACGATCAACAAGATCTTCGAGGGGATGCCCGGGGTGAACGACGTGAGCGATATTTCCGCATTCCGGCGCTGAACCGCCCCGGCGTCACCGCTCTCCTTCCGCTCCGCCCAACCTGAAGATCCGCTAGGTGTCACATCGGTTACGTTTAGTCCCTGGCGCGACAGGTGTTCGCCGGAACGTTAGGGTTGGTGATCGGCGGACGCGCCGTGTTCGCCCGTTGAGGGTGATGTGCCGGGCCGCCTTCGCTAGTGTCCGAACGCCGGCCGCTTCGCGCGGATCCGAGGATTCGCCGGGCCCGGCCTGCCCCTCAAAGCCCCACAGCCCGAGCCTTCCACAGATAGCTGAGCGTTTCTCTCGTGAGCGACATCCGTCATCACCCTCCGGCCCAGGTCCCGCAGTCAGACGTCAGCGCCGATGACGAAGAGGCCCCCACCGGCGTGATCAGCCGGATCACCGTGGACTCGCCCGGCCCGGCGGAGAGCGGCGATCGTCAGCGAGCGGAGCACGGCCCCGGTCAGGCGCACTCGGGCCCGGGCTCCTCCACACCCGCGAGCCACTCGGCCCACTCGGCTTACCCGGACGCCTCGACTCCCCTGGCCGCCCCGCCGTCATTGGCCGCCGCGACGCCTCCGCCTCCGTCGGCCTCCCCGGCCGAAGGTCCGGCCGGGCCGAACGCCACCGGGCAGGGACAGATCGACAAGCCGCCCCTCCCGGTACGGCGTCCGCGCAGGCGTGGCGCCGCCAGGCTCGGCGAGATGCCCGACGGGCTCACCGCGGCCCCCTCCGAGTTCGACTACTTCTCCACCTCCCGGGGCCGCCACGCCGACCCCCCGGCCTCCTCGGCTCACCCGGCCGGCACCGGGGCCTTCGGCCGGCCCGAGCCGTACGGCGACTGGGAGCGGGACGGGCCGGTGACGGAGATCCAGTCGCCGATCCAGTCGTCCCAGCTCCACGCGCCGCAGTGGCCGGACGCCGCGCCCGGGGCGGCGCCGTCCCCCGCCCAGTGGGACCCCTGGAGCCGGACCGCGGGAGGGCCTGCCGACCACGGCGGCATGGCGGGCAGGCCGGGCGGCCGGACGGGCGCGGCGGAGAACGCGTTCCCCGAGGGGGCGCCCCCGCTGCCCGCCTGGGTCCCGGCCACGAGCTGGGAGGACGACGGAGACCGCAGGGACGTCGCGGCGCTCCGGGACGTCCAGGAGGCCGCGACGGAGGTCCACGGGTTCCAGGCCTTCCCCGGGACCCCTGAGCCCGACCCCTTCGGCGGGCGGCAGAGCGCCCGTGAAGAAGGCTTCGGCCACCGCCGGACCGGCGGGTACGCGCAGGATCGACGGCCGGAGCCCGCCGGGCTCGACCACGGGCGGCAGCCCGATCCGGAGCCGGACCCCACCCCCCGGCCGTCCCGCAAGCGGCAGCGCGATCCCTACCTGGACAACGTCAAGTTCCTCCTGATCGCCCTGGTGCCGCTGGGTCACTCGCTCGTGCCGACGCTGTCGGCGAGCTCCGCACGGGCGGCGTACCTTTACATCTACGTCTTCCATATGCCGCTGTTCGTCATCATCAGCGGTTATCTGTCCAGGAACTTCTGGAACTCGAACGCCAAGACGAACAAGCTGGTCGACACGTTCCTCGTGCCGTACGTGATCGTCGAGGTGGGCTACGCCCTGCTCCGCACCGCCCTGGGCCAGAAGTGGTCTCTCACGATCATGGATCCGGCCTGGCTGAACTGGTATCTGCTGGCGCTGCTCTTCTGGCGGCTGTCCACCCCGGTGTGGAAGCGCATGCGCTATCCCGTGACCATTTCGGTGATCGTCTACCTGTTCGCGGGTTTCTCCAAGCTCAGCGGCGACTTCAGCATGGACCGGTTCTTCGGGCTCATGCCGTTCTTCGTCATCGGCCTCGTGCTCAAGCCCGAGCACTTCGACTACCTCCGGCGTCGCTGGGTGCGGGTGCTGTCCGTGCTCGTACTCATCGGGGGCGCTGCCGTGGCGATCTACCTGGTGAAGAACTACACGGTCAAGCTCGGCCCGATCTACTACAAGAACAGCTATGCGCAGTTGAAGCTGGTCTGGTGGGAGGGCATGACGCTGCGGATCGCGCTGCTGGTCGCCGCGCTCGCCCTGTCGGCGTCCGTGCTTTCGCTGGTCCCGAGGCGGGAGACGTGGTTCTCCGACCTCGGCACCCGCACGCTCTACTGCTATCTCCTCCACGGGGTGCCCGTGCTGATCGCCAAGGAGATGGGCTGGCTGAGCGTCCCCTGGCTGTACGGCCCGCTCGGGGTGGCGGCGATCGCGAGCGCCTCGTTCGCGCTGGCCATCGTGCTGTGCATGCCGATCACCCGGACCGTGTTCAAGTGGCTGCTGGAGCCGCGGCTGGTCTGGCTCTACCGCAGGCCGCGCGTGCAGCCGTCGAAGGACCAGCAGCCCCAGGGAGAGCACTCGCCGGCTCCCGACGCCCAGCGGCCGCCCCAGGCGGCTCATCCGGTCGCCGCGCCGCAGGCTCGACGCTAGTGCCCCTCCCGCCAACCTTTGCCCCGTCGCGTCGCCCAGGGCGGCACCTCGCCGCGTTGTCGTCGTCGCTCGTAGCTCCGCTACTCAGCTCCTCCTCCGCCTTGCGATGCACCGCCCTGGACACCACGCCGTCCGGGCAAACCTTGGCAGTCGCGGCACTAGATCACATGTGTGCGGGCGGAGTGGGCACGCCGCCCGCACACGTGCCGGCCACCCCCTCGGTCACCGTGCGGAGGACAGCAGGCGCAGGCCCGTGACGGCCAGGCCGACCGCCTGTAGAAGAGCGCCCGCCACCTCGAACCACTCGGTGCCGGCCACGAGCCCGATCACATGCAGCGGAGGCCACGCGATGACCCCGGCGGCCGCCCAGATCGGCACCGCGCGGCTGCGGAGGAGGGCCGCCCCGAGCAGCAGCGTGCCGACCAGGTTGCCGAGCGCGAAGAGGACGAACACCCACAGGCCCCACGGGTCGCTCTGGACGCTGTCGAGGACCGCCGCGTAATCCGCGACGGGGCCGCCGCGCTCCGCCATGGCCAAGTCGGTGAATCCCGTGAAGGCGACCGCGAAGTAGCAGGTGTATCCCGCCGCCACCAGGGTCGCACCGAGGAAACCGAGTCTCCGGCTCCGGTCCCCCACAAGCCTCCGGGCGCCGAGCATCGCCGGGATCATGAGCAGGCTGCCCAGCATCGCGGCGATGGTGCTGAGCCGATACAGGCCGGGATGGGCCGCCACGAGCGCGAGCGCGTTCGCCCCGGTGCTGTCGTCTCCTCCGTTACGCGTGGCCCAGGCGTAGGCGCCGTTCGCGACGACGAATCCCCATGGTCCGATGAGCAGCGCCAGCGCGAGCGCGGGGCTGCGCGGCCCGGGCGGCTCCGCCGGTGCGGACGCTCCGGAAGTCGACGCGGCGGACGGGACGGTCGTTTCCATGATTCTCCTCCAGAGGTGGGGCTGAGGGCGACGAGATCAGGCGTTGGACCGCAGCGCCGGCGCGAGCAGCGCGACGCAGACGAGGGTGAGCACGATGCCCGCGGCGGCCGCGCCGACGGCCGGGCCGGGAACGCCTTCGACGAAGAACGCCGGTACGGCGGTCAGCGCCGACAGCAGCCTGGTGACGATCACGGCCCCCACCCCGGCGCGGCTGCCGCGCCAGGCCGGCACGATGCCGACCAGGGTGATCAGGCCGAGCACGGCAGCGGCGATCACCACCGCGACCGGCGGGTGCTCACCATCGCCGGCCGGCAGCGGGATCACGTCCATGAGAGCGAACAGGCCGGCCAGGACCAGTCCGATGATGAGGGGGACGGAGCGTCTCACGTGTTTCTCCTGAGTCGTCGGGTCGACCGGACGGCCGATATCGGCAGTGTGGGTGTGCGGCCCCCACCTGCGGATCCGCGCCGCCTCTGGTCCGGTCTCCGTACTGGCACGTATTCACTCCGGCCACGCCACGGCCTACCGTGTGGTCGTGGCACTCCCCCGTCTGCTCGCGTACGCGGCCGTGACCGTGGTGTGCGCGCTGACGATCATCGAGGTGGTGCTGGCCGTGATCGCCGGTGACGGCACGGCCTCGGCGGCGTACCCGGCCCACACGGCGGCCGAGAACGGCACGGCGCTCGCGATCGGCACCGCGCTGGCGCTGCCCTCCGTCGTGCTCGGCGTGGTGGTCGCCGTCCGGCGGCCGCGCAGCGTGGTCGGCCCGCTGCTCGTGCTGGTCGGCGCGGCGGCGGTATGGGTCACGCTCGGCGAGCTGTACACCGCGGCCTTCGCCCGGCGGCCCGGCCTGCCGCTCGCCGAGGTCTACGCCGCGCTGTCGCAGGGCGACTGGATGTTCCTTTATGTGCCGGCGGCGCTGCTCATGCTGGTCTTCCCCGACGGCCGGCTGCCCGGCCGGTGCCGGCGCTGGGTCGCCGTCGGACTGCTGGCCGTGCCGACGCTGTTCACGCTGATCGCGGCGGCCGTCACCGACCCGTATCCGCCCCCGTTCGAGAACACGCCGCATCTGCTGCGTCCTCCGGAGGCGTACGTGCCGATGCTGCTCACCGTGGGAGAGGCGCTGCTGCCGGTCTTCCTCGGGCTGCTGGTCACGTCGGCGTCGGCCGCGGTGATCCGTTACCGGCGGACGGCCGACGAGGTCGGGCGGGCGCAGCTGAAGTGGTTCGCCCTCGGCGCCGGCTTCCTGCCGCTCACGCTGCTGCTGTGCTGGGCCGGCTACCTGTTCTTCGGCAGTGCGGACCTGGTGGTCGTCGGCCTGGCGGCGACGGCCGTGTCGATCCCGGTGGCGACGGCGATCGCCGTGCTGCGGCACGACCTCTACGACGTCGACAGGGCGATCAGCGCGGCCGTCACCTACACCCTGGTCACCACGATCCTGCTCGCGTTCTATACGGTCGCCGCGTTCCTCGCCGGCCTGACCGCCGGTCGCGACTCGCCGATCGCGGCGGCGGCTGCGACCGCCGTGTGCGCGGCCGCGCTGGCGCCGCTGCGCGTCCGGTTGCAGCGCCGGGTCGACCGCAGGCTCTACCCGGCACGGCAGGCGGCGCTGACCGCCATCGAGGAACTGCGCGACCGGACGTACGCAGGCGAGGCGCAGCCCGAGGAGCTGGAGGGGGTGCTGCGCGCCGCGCTGCGCGACCCGCTGCTGCGGGTCGGCTACCGGCTGCCCGGCTCGCCCGGACTGGTCGACGCGGCCGGCGACCCGGTCGACGCCGGTGACGCGCACACGGCGCCGGTACGGCTCGGCGGCCGGGAGATCGGCGCGATCGTACGCGGCAGGACGGGCAGCAGGGAACTGCTGCGCGAGGTGGCGGCCGCCGGCGCACTGCTCGTGGAGGTGGTCCGGCTGCGGATCGAGGTCAGCCTGGCCCTCGCCGAGACCGAGGCCGGCCGCACCCGGCTGCTGCACGCGGGGTACGAGGAGCGGCGGCGGCTCGAACGCGACCTGCACGACGGGGCGCAGCAGCGCCTGGTCTCCCTCGGCATGGCCATCCGGCTGGCGCAGCGCCGCCGCGGCGCCGGCGCCGACCTCGACGCGCTGATGGACGAGTGGGTGGCCGAGCTCGCCGCGGCGGTGACCGAGCTGCGGCGGATCGCGCACGGCCTGCGGCCGAGCAGCCTCGACGACGGCCTCGGCAACGCGCTGGCGATGCTGGCGAGCAAGGCCCCCGTGCCGGTGTCGCTGGACGTCTCCGCCGACGGTCTGTCCGACGACGTGGCGATGACCGCCTACTTCGTGGCGAGCGAGGCGATGACCAACGCGGTCAAGCACGCCGGCCCGGTCTCGATCGGCGTCCGCGTCAGCCGTACCGGCGACCTGGTCACCGTCCGGGTGAGCGACGACGGGCCCGGCGGCGCCGAGGTGCGGCCCGGCGCGGGGCTGGCCGGTCTCGTGGACCGGGTCGAGGCCGCGGGCGGTGCGCTGCGGCTGACGAGTCCGGTCGGCGGCGGCACCCGGGTGGAGGCGGTGCTGCCGTGCGCATTGTGATCGGTGAAGACTCGGCGCTGTTCCGGGAGGGGCTGGCCCGGCTGCTCGCCGATGCCGGGCACGAGATCGTGGCCAAGGCGCAGGACGCCCCTGGGCTGATCGCCGCGGTCGAGGCCACCGACCCCGATCTGGTGATCATCGATGTGCGGATGCCGCCGGACCTCACCGACGACGGCGCCCGGGCGGCCAGGCTGATCCGCGACGGCCACCCCGACCTGGGCATCGTCATGCTCTCCCAGCACGTCGAGACCCGCCACTCCGTCGACCTGGTGTCGCGCGGCGGGTTCGGCTACCTGCTCAAGGACCGGGTGTTCGACGTCGACGACTTCCTCGACGCGCTGCGGCGGGTGGCGGCCGGCGGCTCGGCCCTCGACCCCGAGGTCGTCTCCCGGCTCATCGGCGGCCGCGGCATCGCCGATCCCCTGGCCTCGCTGACGGGACGGGAGCGCGAGGTGCTGGCGCTCATGGCGGAGGGCCGCACCAACATCGGCATCGCCCGGCGGCTGTGGCTCACCGACAGGACCGTCGAGACCCACGTCAGCTCGATCATGGCCAAGCTCGGCCTGGCCAACTCGGCGGAGGACCACCGCCGTGTGCTGGCCGTGCTCGTCTACCTGAACAGGTCGTGACCCGCCGGGGCGACGGGTGTCATTCGGCGGCCGGGCTTGCTGTACTGGGAGGCATGTCACCACGCGAAGGCGTACCGAGCCATGTCAGCCACCTTGTTCAGGGGCGCCGGGTGGACATGCCGGTCAGGGTCCGGGATGCCACGCTCTGCGCCGCCATGTACCTCGTGCGGGCCGATCCCGCCAGAGCGGTCCTCGCCTACTCCGGGATGGACGTCACCGAGGTGCTGCCCGGCAGGGCCGTCTGCACGCTGCTGTTCGTGCAGTACCGGGACTCCGATCTGGACGCCTACCACGAGTTCGGCGTCGCGTTTCTCGTACGGCCTCCGGCGAGCGGCCCGCCGCCCCGGCGTGGCGCGCTGGCCGGTCTGAAAGACCTGCGGACGGCCGGGGGCGGCGCCTTCATCCACTGGCTGCCGGTGAACCAGGGCTTCACGCTGGAGGCGGGCCGGGGCATCTGGGGGTTCCCGAAGGAACTGGCGGAGATCGACCTCCGCCTCGGCACGCCGTACAAGCGGTGCACCGTGCGCAGGGACGGGCGGCTGGTCGTCGACCTGCTGACCCGGCCGGGTCTCCCGCTGCCGGCGGCGGCGCTGCGTACGGCGCTGCCTGGCAGGCGTGACGGGATAAGGATGCTCGACGCCTACACCCACGCCGAGGGGGTCACCCGCCGCGTGCCCTGGACCGTCCGCCCGCGTGGCATCCGCTGGCGGCCCGGCGGCGCGCTGGTCAGGCTGGGCAACCACCCGGTCGCCAAGGAGCTGAGCGAGCTCGGTCTGCCCAAGCACGCGCTGATGACCGTCACCATCGACCGTCTCGCGATGGAGTTCGCCGACGCCGAGGAGATGTGAACCGGGGCGGCGCCTGGATCGGGGCCCTCAGACGATGGGGGGGCGGCCGAGGCGGAGCATCCGCCAGGCGGTGCGCCAGGACATCGGGCGGCGCTCGCCCGCCGGCTCGCGCAGCCCTTCGGCGAAGCCGCGGAACCACGCTTTGGCGGCCGTCGCGGACCGCTCACGGACGAGCGTGAGGACGATCCAGTTGAGCAGATAGGTCGCGGCGAGCGGCCAGGGCAGGTTGCGGCGGGCCAGCCAGACCCGGTTACGGGCGTTGAGCCGGTAGAAGTCCGCGTGCCGGCTCGGCAGCACCAGCGGGTGATACATCACGGTCTGCGCGTCGTACTCGATCCGGTAGCCCTCGCCGAGCAGCCGCCAGGCCAGGTCGGTCTCCTCGTGCGCGTAGAAGAACCGCTCCGGAAGCCCGCCCACCTGCAGGAACGCGGACTTCCTTATGGCGCAGGCACCGCCGAGGAAGGTCGTGACCGGCGATGATCGTTCGGGGTCGCCGGCGCGCAGCCGGGGCACGTGCCGCCGCTGCACCGAGCCGCCCTCCGGGTCCATCACCCGGAACGAGATCACGGCGAGGTCGGGCTCGTGCGCGAACCGGTCACGGACGTGGGCGGCGACCGCCGAGTCGGCGTACCATCCGTCGTCGTCGAGGAAGAGGACGATGTCCCCCGAGCATTCCTGGACGCCGCGGTTGCGCCCCTCCGGGATGCCGACGTTCTGCGGGAGCCGTACGGTCTTGACATCGGCGGTGGAGCCGGGCAGCGGCCGGGCCGTGAGAGCGGGAACATCGGCGCCGTTCCCGACGACCACCACCTCGACGTCGGCGTCGGTCTGCGTGAGCGCGGATGCGACCGCACGGTCGAGCTCGGCGGTCCTGTTGCCCATGGTGAGGATGACACACGAAATCTTCACGGCGTCATCGCCTCGACGCTGGGCGCACTACACACAATTTCATGATCACCGAGTCTGTGTGGCCGGGCCATCCGGAATCCGCCGCGTTCACTGCGCGATAAGGGTATCGGAACTGCCAGCGAACCGTTACCGAACCGCAGGTGAAGCCGCGACACTTCCCTGGAGGAAACCGGCGTCCCCGTTGCGGCCCGATCATGAAAGCCGCCGGGACGCGAGGATGCTCACCAGGTGCAGCACGAGCTGGATCACCGCGACGACGGCGCAGGCGACGACCAGCACCCGGGTGGCGGGGAACCACAGGTCGAGCACGGCCGCGATCACGACGATCAACGACAGCTCGACCGCCTGGATCAACCGGTGGAACCGGGTCGCCCCGACGATCCTGCGGGCGAGGCCGAGCCGGCGGGAGGTGAACTGCCCCGCCTGCGTCTCCGTGGCGGCGACCAGCCCGGACCGGGCGCGTGCCACGTCGACCAGATCGGTCTCCGACTTGATCAGGATCGCGCCCAGCGCGGCGGCGAAGCCGAGCACGGTGTACCAGTCCGGCACCGTCTGCGAGGCACGGAAACCCAGGCCGATGAGCAGCGCCGCCTCGGCGAAGTAGTGCCCCACCCGGTCGAGATAGACCCCGGTGATCGACGTGCGACCGGTCCAGCGGGCCAGCTCACCGTCCGAGCAGTCGAGCAGCAGGTAGAGCTGGATCAGCAGCGCGGCGCCCACCGCCGCCGCGATCCCCGGCAGGGCCAGTACGGCTCCCGCGGCCACCCCACTGAGGATCATCAGGCCGGTCACCTGGTTGGGCGTGATCGGCGTCTTGGCCAGCAGCCAGGTGGCGTATATGGACAGCCGCCGCATGTACAGCAGCCCGGCCCAGTGCTCGCCGCTGCGGCGGTCCATGGTGGTCTGCGGCTGGGCGACCGCGCGAAGCTCAGCGACCGACGGCGCGGACATAGTCCTCAACTTTCGCCCTGACCTCGTCCTCCGCCAGGCGGAGGTGCTCGAGGATGGTGTAACGGCCGGGCCGGGTGTTGGGGGCCAGCATGACGGCCTCGGTGAACTGTTCGTTCGACAGGCCCACCTCGCCGGGGGTGACGGGCAGCCCGTGCTGCCGCAGGCAGCCGGTCACCTGGCCGAGCCGGTGGGCGTCCTCGCGGAGGAAGAAGCAGAAAGCCGTGCCGATCCCGGCCAGTTCGCCGTGATTGGCGGTCCCGGGGAAGAGCTGGTCCACGGCATGCATGATCTCATGGTCGCCACCGCTGGCCGGCCGACTCGACCCGGCGATGACCATCGACATGCCCGAGAGGATCAACGCCTCGGCCAGGACGGTCAAGAACGCGTCGGACTCGACGGAGTCGGACCGGCCGAGCACGGCCTCGGCGGCGGTGCGGGCCATGGAGATCGCCACGCCGTCGATGGGCTCACCACGCTCGGTCCTGCCGAGTTGCCAGTCCTCGATGGCGGACAGGTTGGCGAGCACGTCGCCGACTCCGGCGCGTACGAGCGAGGGCGGGGCGTCGTGGACGAAGTCGAGGTCCACCATGATCGCTAACGGCATGGGCACGCCGAACGAGGGTTTGCCCCCGTCGTGCACGAGGGAGGCCACCGGCGAGCAGATGCCGTCGTGGGAGAGGTTCGTGGCCACCGCGACCATCGGGATCCCGGCCAGCGACGCGGCGTACTTCGTGGCGTCGATCGTCTTGCCGCCGCCGATCCCGACGACCGCCTCGAAGGCGCCCTTGCGCAGGTCGCCGCCGAGCGCGATGGCCGCATCGACCGTTCCAGCGGCGACCCGGAAGACCTTGGCATCGCCCAGAGAGGGTGCGATGATCTCGGCGATCCGGTCACCCTGGTTCGGGCCGACCGCGACCGCCACCTGGCCGGAGGTGGCCACCCGGCTGTCGGCCAGCAACGAGCCGAGTTGCGCGATCGCGCCCCGCCGTACCTCCATCGTGAGGGGGGCGGGAAGCATCCTTGCCAATATCGGCATGAGAACTCCTCAGGCGACGGTGAGGGCCCGCGGGCGGCCCGGGGGGATGTCCGCGGAAGGGCAGTACAGAGCGCCTCGCCCGGACTCCCGTAGACCCGTGAGGATCAGTATCGCCATGCGATCTCACGGGCCTTGGCCAAGTCGTCGTGGTTGTCCACCTCGACCCACTCGACCTTGCCGATGGGCGCCACCGTGATCTTCTCACCTCGGGCGACCATCTCCTGATAGCCGTCCTCGTAGTAGAGCTGGGGGTCACGCTCGAAGGTCGCCCGCAGCGCGTCGGCCAGCCGCTCGGCCGCCCCGGGCCGGATCAGCGTCGCGCCGATGTACTCGCCGTACGCCTCGGCGGGATCCATCAGCTTGGTGATCCTCTTGAGCCGGCCGTCCTGGAGGGTGACCTTCATCTCCTCGTCGGCGAGCGGCTTCACGTCGTCCACCGCGAGCAGGATGTCCGAGCCGTCCTCCTCGGCCGACAGCAGGGTACGCTCCACCGACACGGGGTGCACGGTGTCACCGTTGACCAGCAGCGCGCCCTTGGCGAAGTGGTCGCGGGCGCACCACAGGGAGTAGGCGTTGTTCCACTCCTCGGCCTTGTCGTTGTGGACGAGCGTCAGCGTGACACCGTGACGACTCTCCAGATCGGCCTTGCGGTCGTGCACCGCCTGAGCCTGATAGCCGACGATGACGACGACCTCGCGGAGGCCCACCGCAGCGAGGTTGCGCAGGGCGATGTCGAGGATCGTGGTCTCACCGTCGACCGGCACCAGCGCCTTGGGCAGTGTGTCGGTGTACGGCCGCAGGCGGCGTCCGGCCCCGGCGGCCAGCACCATTCCGAGCAATTTCGCGCACTCCTTGAGGTCGAGCGTGAGGCAGTAACCCCAAAGGTTAGTTGGCTTTTGGTCCGGTGTGGGCAATCACCCGGTCATAGCGTCAATCTCGACTCCCCTGTCCGGCCGCCGGAACGGCCGCCGCAGGACCCTCCTGCGCCGACGGGGTGACTCCCGGTGCGGCGCCCCAGCAGGTGACGCTCTCCCAGCCGAACACACCCCACAGATATCCCGCCAGCAGCACGAACACCACGGTCGCCGCGTCGAGCAGGCCCGCCACGGCGATGACGAGCAGCCGGCCGTCCCAGCCCAGCCCGACGGCGGCCAGCCACGGGGGTGGTTGGACGCGCTGCCGCACCCGGTAGACGACGTCGTAGTGGTGGAAGGCCAGCGCCCCGAGCAGTGCGAAGATCAGCACCGGCGGCACCGACCGGCCGAAGCCGACGACCGCGATGAATCCGTACTCCGTGAGCCGCAGGATCGGCGGCACCAGCCAGTCGAGCCGGCCGTCGTGGTCGTGCGCAGCGCCGGACCCCGCCAGCAGCAGGAGCACGGCCGGGGCGAACATGGCGAGATCACCCCGGCCCGTCATCCCCGCGAGCAGCAGGGCGCCCATCACGAAGGCCCCCGCGATCACCGGCGGGAGCGGTGGGATCTGGCCGGAGAGCAGCAGGCCCATGGCCTTGGCCAGCGGACCGTCGTCGCGATAGGCCACGACGGTGCGGGGTGGAGCCGGCGTGATGTCCGCTGCTTCCGTGGACGGCGTGGTCGTCATGATCGCTCCCCCTGGATGACCGGTCCCGCCATCGTGACCGTGCCGATCGCCGTGTCCTGGCCCGCCGTCGTGACCGTGCCGGTCGTCATGTCCTGGCCCGCCGTCGTGACCGTGCCGGTCGTCATGAAAACGCCCTCATGATCCGGCCGGCCGACATGTACGCCAGCGCGACCATGCCCCAGCCGAGGAGCGCCAGGAACGTCACCCGCGCGTCGAACAGGGCGGCCGTGATCGCGATCAGCGCCACCCGCTCCCCGATCGGCAGCACGATGATCTTCCTGAGCCAGTACGTCCTGGCGGACGGCCCACCACCTCCGGGTGGGGACGACGCGACCGGCGGACCGGCCGGAGGCCCCGCCGCCGGATCGGTCTCCGCCTTCTCCGCCAGAGGACGGCGCGGCCCGGCGACGGCGCCGGAGTCGGCCAGCGACCCGGCGTAGGAGAAGTCGACCATGTGCCGGACCACCTGGAGGATCACCGCGGCCACCGCGAGCGGCCACACGCCGCCGGATTCACCTGACTGCGCCGCCTGATAGCCGAAGGCCAGCCCGACGAACACCACGAACTCCTTCAGCCGGTCGCAGATCCCGTCGAGCCAGCCGCCGTGTGCGGAGAATCTCCGCGTGTAGCGGGCGAGCTGCCCGTCGACGCAGTCGAGGACGAACGACAGATACAGGGCGACGGCCCCGACCACCAGTCCGGTCCGTTGCCCTTCGGAGAACCAGATGGCCGCGATGAGCGCCAGACCCACCGAGATGCCGGTGACGGCGTTGGGCGTGAGCCCGAGCCGGGCGGCGAGCCGTACGACATGACGCGACCAGGAGCTGACGAAGAACGTCGTGAAGAAGCCGTCGCCCGTCTTGATCGCCGCGTCGAGCCGCGCCCGGGACTCGTCGACCTCGGCGAGCCCGCTGACCGCCTCCTCGGCCCCGGCCCGGTCGGCCACCCGCGCGCAGCGCAGTGCGCCGATCGCGACGGACCGGACGGGCACCCCGGTGCGTACGAGCCCGGTCAGCAGCAGGTCGGGCACCTCGGCGTCGCCCGCCCGGCCGAGCAGACCGCGCTCCGCCAGATCGCCCAGCTCCTCCGCCACCTCGGCGAGGTTCGTCAGGTGCGCCTCGCCCACCTGGAGCACGCCGCCGAAGGTGCCGTCGGCCCGCTCGACCTCGTGGAAGGAGTTGCCCGCCGCGACGACCCGGCCCGACTCCGTCCGTACCGGCGGGTGCAGCGGCGCCCGCTCGCCGGATCCGGCCACGGGCCCGACGATCGCCCCCGTGGGCCGGTCGGGATCGGCCAGCAGCGTGGCCAGGGCCTCGGTGTGGGCGACGACATCGGCCGCGAGCACGACCAGCGGTGACGTGGCGGTCCTGGCCGTCTTGGCGACGAGTCGCAGGTCCTCGGCCAGCCCGTCGCTCGTGGTGTCGGGCAGTCTGTACGGCCCGGCTTCGTACGGCTTGGCCGCCTGCGGGTGGACGCCGTCCGGCCTGGCCACGACATGGACGTCTCTGACGGGCAGCGTGACGAGCTGGCGGGTGAGCCGCTCCAGTAGGGTGGTGCCGTCGGGGCAGGGCAGATCGGCCGCCGGGGTGGTCGCCAGGACCACCGCCACCGTGTCACCACCCCGTGTCATGCCCGGCGCCATGCCAGATCTGCCCGGGTCGGCCCGTATTGACATTCCGAACTCACCTCGGTAACCGAACACTCACCTCGCAACGTAACCGAGTGATCACTTGGTGGCAATCACCTTTCCGTGCTTCGTGCCCCGGTATCGTCGGGTGCGGGGAGGAGAACATGATCGCGGAATCGCGTCTGCGCAGGGTCGGAGTGGTGCTGGCCGGCGGCGTCGGCCGGCGGATCGGTCTCGACATCCCCAAGCAGCTGCTGAAAATCTCCGGCAGGACGATCCTGGAGCACACCATCGGCGCGTTCGACGGCCATCCGGAGATCGACGAGGTCGTCGTGCTGATGGCTCCCGGATTCGTCGAGGTCGCCGAGGAACTGGTGCGCCGGAACGGCTACCGGAAGGTGACCAAGGTCATCGAGGGCGGCGCGAGCCGTACCGAGTCGACCTGGCTGGCCCTGCGCGCGCTCGGCGACGACGAGTGCGACGTGCTGCTGCACGACGCGGCCCGGCCGCTGATCGAGCCGCGGATCATCAGCGAGTGCGTGGCCGCGCTGGAACGGCACGAGGCCGTCGAGGTGGCGATCCCGTCCGCCGACACGATCGTGGTCACCGCCCCCGGGTCGCAGGGGGAGATCGTCCGTGACATTCCCGACCGCTCGGTGCTGCGGCGCGTGCAGACCCCCCAGTGCTTCCGGCTGTCGGTCATCCGCGCGGCGTACGAGCTCGCGTTCGCCGACCCGGCCTTCGGCGAGCGGCCGGCGACCGACGACTGCGGCGTGGTGCTGCGCTACCTGCCCGACGTGCCGATCCACATCGTGCCGGGCGACGAGCGCAACATGAAGGTCACCCATCCGGTCGACGTCGCCATCGCCGAACGGCTCTTCCGGCCGGCCGGGGGCGCCGTCCCGGCACTCACCGACGACGCCTGTCGTGACGGCCTGTCCGGGCGCACGCTGGTCGTCTTCGGCGGCGCCGGCGTCGGCGCCGAGCTCGTGGAGCTCGCCAAGGGGTACGGCGCGGCCGTCCGCTGGTTCCCCCGCGCCCCGGACGGCGTACGGGTCGAGGACCCCGCGGCGGTGGCCGACGCCCTCGCCCGCGTGTACGGCGAGACCGGGCGCATCGACTACGTCGTCAACGCCGTGGCCGTGCCGCACCCGGGCGGGCCGGCCGAGGCGGACCCGCGCGTCACGGCGGAGACCGCCGCGGTCGGCTACCTCGGGCCGGTCAACCTCGCCGACGCGTCGTTCGAATACCTGGCGGAGAGCGGCGGCCACCTGCTGCTGCACACCCCCTCGCCCCACGCGTACGGCCCGGCGGCCCATGGTCTGCGCTCCTCCGCGAAGGCCGCCGTCGTGAGCCTCACCGAGGCGCTGGCCGACGAGTGGGCCGCCCACGGGGTGCGGGTCAACTGCGTCGACCCGGAGCGGACCGCCACGCCGGCGCACCCGCATGCCTCCGACGCCGAACCCGCCACGCCGCCATCGGCCGGGGCCGTCGCGAGGACCAGCCTCGACGTCCTCCTGTCCCGTCTCACCGGGCAGGTCGTGACCGTACGGCAGGCACACGCCTGAGCCGGTCCGACCCGTCCACGAGCACCGTGATCGAGCCGGTCCTCCGGGTGTAGGCACTTCGACGGGCGATCAAGGCCACCCTGGGCCCGGGCGGCCAGGCTGCCGGACGAGAGCACTTATCCACAGGGAAATGCGCTTGTCAGGGATGAGTGAAATACTCGCGATACCTACGGAGCGTATCGACATGGATACGAAGGGATGTGCGAACGATGGTCGCCACGTCACGCAAGCCGCACGGCCGCGCACCTGTACGCAGCACCGCGCATGCGCACGGCCCCGCGCCGGAAGACGGGCCGACGCCGACGCATCGGCCCACCCTGGAGCCCGTTCCCGAGCAACCGCTGCCCAGCACTCCCCGTGAGCTGTTCGACGCGCTACCCCACCTTCCGGGCCTCCGGACCGAGATCATCAATGGGAGACTGATAGTGAGCCCCGTGGGCACCCCCGAACACGGCAGGGCGGCGATGCGGTTGTTCCGCCTGCTCATTCCGATCATCGACGAGCGCGGGTGGGAAGCCTTCGCCGGCAACGTCGACGTGTGCATCGACGGCACCCGTGACCCCCTCGAACCCGACTTCGTGCTCGCCCCGCTGAACTGCACGAGGTGGGGCGGCCGGGAACTGCTGTCGTCGGGTCTGAAGTTGGTCGCCGAAGTCGTCTCTCCGGGCAGCGCCTACGACGACCGCGAGCTGAAGCCCGACATCTACGCGGGTGGGGGCGTCCCCGTCATGCTTCTCGTCGACCCGCTCGCCGAGTCGGGGACGGTGACCGTCTTCAGCGAGCCCAAGGAGGGGCGTTACCGGGTGATCTCCACGGTGACGTTCGGGCGGGAGATCTACATTCCCGACCCGATCGACTTCACCCTGGACACGTCAGTCTTCAAAGAGGTCGTCTAGGCCGACCCGCTCGCCCTCCTGCCGCGACCTGCCGACCCGCATGCTGCCGGACGGCTGCTTGCTGAGGCTGGGCGGGCTGGTCAGGAAGCCGGTGCCCCAGGACATGTGCATGGTCGCGTACACGAGCGGGAGCCGTACCAGCGCGCCCGCCGGCAGGCCGCGACCGGTGGCGACCGAACCGGCGAGGATCGCCGCGACGTAGCCACCGGGGATCAATAACCCGGGCCAGAAGAACGGCGAGACGACCAGGCCGAGCGCGATGGCCGCCACCGCGATGGGCGGCGCGAGGTAGCGCAGGTTGATCGTGCCCTGGTGGGTGCGCGCGACGACCCGGCGCCACCTGCCGTAGTGGAAGTACTGCTTGGCCAGCGCGCGGACGTTGGGCCGCGGGCGGTAGGTGACCCGCATGCGCGGCTGGAACCAGACCAGGCCACCGGTCTCCCGGATGCGGTGGTTCATCTCCCAGTCCTGCGCGCGCTGGAAGTGCTCGTCATAGCCGCCGACCCGGTCGAGCGCCGTACGGCGGAAGACGCCCAGGTAGACGGTGTCGGCGGGGCCGGCCTTCCCGCCGGTGTGGAAGCGCGCGTTGCCCACCCCGATCTTCGAGGTCATCGCGCGCGCGACGGCCTGCTCGAACGGCGTGATGCCCTCGGCCGCCATGATGCCGCCGACGTTGTCGGCCCCGGTGGTCTCCAGGGTCTCCACGGCCGTGCGGAGGTAGTCGCGGGGCAGCATCGCGTGCCCGTCGACCCGGGCCACGATCTGGTTGCGGGACGCGGTGATGGCCGCGTTCAGCGCGTTGGGGGTGCGGCCGGTCGGGTTGGGCACGACGATCACGCGGGGGTCCGCCGCGGCGATCGCGTCGGCCACCTCCTGCGTGCGGTCCTTCGACGGGCCGACGCTGAGGACGACCTCCAGCGGGCCCTGGTAGTCCTGGTCGAGGACCTGCCGTACGGCTTCGCGCAGGTGCCGTTCCTCGTTGAGCACCGGCATGATCACCGAAACCGGTGGCCAGCCGCGCATGGACGTCTGACTCGGCCGGCGCGAGTCGGAGAAGGGATTCATGGTTGCGCTCACGCTACTGTACGGGGGGGTGGAGGCGGCAACCGGAGGACGGGAATGCCTGGCGACCAAGAGGAGGACTCCGGCGTCCGCATAGGCGGAGACGGCTACGGGGGGGTCAGGATCACGGCCCGACGCGCCCGACAAAAACGGACAAATCTCCGATCAGTCATTATCTCCGGCGCCCTTTCGGGGGTCGTGCTGCTCAGCTCCGGGGGCATGTGGCTGGCGTCCAGCTACGCCGCCAAGCAGATCCAGGCGGTGGAGGCCGGGACCGCCGGCGACTCCGGGCCGCGCGGCGCGATGAACATCCTCCTGGTCGGCGTCGACAAGCGGGACGACCTCACCAGGCAGCAGCAGAACCAGCTCCATCTCGGCCGCGAGGTCGGCGAGCGCACCGACACGATGATGGTCATCCACCTGTCGGAGGATCGCGAGCGGGTGACGGTCGTCAGCCTGCCGAGGGACACCTGGACCGAGATCCCGGGCAAGGGCACCCACAAGATCAACTCTGCCTACCAGTTCGGCGGCGCCAAGCTGGCCGTGCGGACCGTCGAGGAGGCCACCGGGCTGCGCATCAACCACTACATCGAGGTCAACGTGCTCGGCTTCATCGATGTCGTGGACTCTCTCGGCGGCGTGACCGTCTGCACCCCGGTGCCGATCAACGACCAGAAGACCCGGCTCACCATGCAGCCGGGGACGCACAACCTGGACGGCATCAACGCGCTGGCCTACGCGCGTACACGTGCCACGGCACGCTCCGACCTCGACCGGATCGACCGGCAGCAGCAGGTGATCTCGGCCCTGCTGAACAAGGCGATCAGCGGCGGCACGCTGACCAACCCGGCGCGGCTCACCGGGATGGTCGGCTCGGCGCTCAAGGCGATCACCGTCGACAAGGCCCTGGCGGACGACCTGCTCGGGCTGGCCAACCAGCTCAAGGGCGTCTCGACCGACGACGTGGCCTTCGCGACCGTGCCGCTGGCCGACGTGAACTACCGGACGCCGACCGGCGAGTCCGCGGTGCTGTGGGACAAGCCGGCCGCGAAGGAGCTGTTCCAGCGGATCGCCAAGGACCAGCCGCTGATCGAGACGTCTCCCAAACCCTCCGGTACGGCTTCCGCCTCCGCCAGGCCGTCGGGGCAGCCGTCACCGTCGCCGTCGCCGACCGCGCCCACGATCCCTCCGGAGCGGATCGCGGTCCGCGTGCTCAACGGGACGACGATCAACGGGCTGGGCGCCCGTACGAAGACCGCTCTCGTCGCCGCCGGGTTCCAGGTGCCGTCGACACCCGGTAACACGGCCAAGCACGACTTCGAGAACACGGTGGTCCGCTATCCGCCGGGCCGGGAGGACTCGGCCCGCACGGTCGCCGCCGCGTTCCCCGGCGCGGAGTTGCGCGAGCAGCCGGACGTCTCGGGCATCGAGGTCGTGCTCGGTCAGCGGAACAACACGGTCAAGAAGGTGACGGTCGCGGCCACGGCGACCCCCTCCCCCACGACCTCGCCGACCCCCTCGGCCCGGACCGCCACCCAGAACATCTGCAAGCAGTAGGTGGTCAGTCGAACTCGCCGGCGCGGACGCCGGCGGTGAAGGCGGCCCACTCCGACCGGGTGAACCACAGCACGGCGCCGTCGGGGGCCTTGCTGTCGCGGACCGCGCGTCCGCCGTCGGGAAGCTCGGCGACCTCGACGCAGTCCCCGCCGTTGGTGCCGGAGAAGCTGCTCTTCCGCCAGGAGAGCCTGCTCACGTCCATCTGCGTTCCACCGTTCGTCTGATGAGGGCGAGCGAATCCGTGCGGGAGAGCGCCTCGGTCCTGATCTCCTCATAGACCTCGTTGAGCACGTCGAGGTCGTCGGGGTGAGTGGTGACCTGGCCCCTCGCCGCCGTCTCCAAATACCCTACGGCAGCGCCCGTCGGAGTGGTCGCCAGAACGAACCCACCTTGCAGGCCGGGATGCACACCCATCGGGACGATCTGCACGGAGACCCGGGAGTTCTCCGTGTCCTTCACGAGTTTCTCGAGCTGGGCTCGCATGACCTCGGCGGAGCCGACCGGCCGCAGGAGGACGGACTCGTCGAGGACGCAGCGGAGCGTCGGCGGCGCGGGGTTCTCCCGTTGCAAGATCGCCTGACGTTCGATCCGGGCCACGACCGCGTCCTCGGACCGCAGCAGCGCCCTGGCGTAGTCGGGGGTCTGGAGCAGGCCGGGCACGACCAGCGGCTGCCAGGTCCGCAGCGAGGTCGCCTCGTGCTCGATCTCCCGCCAGGGGGCGAACCACGACGGCTGGCGCTCCCGCGACACGAGCGGCCAGAGCCGGCCCAGCGCGCCATCGGTCTCCAGGGCCTCGTCGCACGCGACGGCGAACTCCAGGGTCGGCATCCGCTGCGCGGTCTCGATCATTCCGACCAGGGAAGGCCCATAGTTGATCCTGTTGGCGAGAGCCTCCTGGCTCATCTCGCACCGTGCCCGGAAGCGGCGAAGCTCGGCGCCGAAGAACGACAGCGCCGATGCGCCGGGGTCGAGTTGACGAGCGGCCGGCATCCGATCCTCCCAGCCGTACGGCTCAGCCGTACCAGATCCCACGGGACACCACCGTGCTCGGCGGACGATCCCACTGATTGCGCTGTGTAGATATTAGATCTACCGGAAGTAATCGACCAGTGTGATCCTGGATGCCCACAACCATGAGAGGTAGGGGGACAGCCGATGCGGATCACGCCCAGGGAGGCGCTGAAGGGCCTCGCCGATCTCATCGACAAGGACCGATTCTCCGTAAGCCCGGTGGAGTATCGCCGGCGCCCGGCGATCCGGGTCGTGTCGTTGAACTCGTGCTCCATGACGGACACGATCGTCGCCGAGCCCCACGGAGATCTGGTGGTGTTCCGCTGGTCGTGGGGCGACCTGGTCGGCACGAGTACGGAACTGCGCAAGGTCGCCGAGATCGTGATGCGGGTGCTCGACATCGAGGAGAGCCCGATCCTCCCGACGTGAGCGGGCGGAGGGGATCACTCGTTGGGAGTCTCCGTGACACCGCCGCTGACCGTGACGATCCCCGGCAGGGCCGCCACCTCGGCGACCAGGTCGGGGATCGAACCGGTCCCGCGCACCGACAGCACGGCAGACGCCTTCGACGATCCGGCGACGTGCTCGCCCAGCAGATGCTCCCGGCCGTTGTCCCGACCGGCCTCGATCAGGTGCCCGTGCTCGACGTGGAAGGCGGACCGGTCGACGCTCACATCGGAGACGGTGAACTTCCGGCGCCGGCAGATCTCCAGCACCTCCGGCAGCGCCTTGGCGGCCTCCAGATAGGTCAGGCGGAGCTGGAACGGCAACCGGGCCGGACGGGGCAGCCGGTTGGCGATCGGGGTGAGCCCGAACACCACGAGGAAGTGCCCGGCGGCCACTCCCGTGGCCAGGATGGGCAGACCGGCGCCGGCCGCGGCCCCGACCGCCGCCACCACCCACACGACGGCCGCCGTGGTCAGCCCGCGCACCGCGTCGCGTCGTACGAAGATCACACCGCCGCCGATGAAGCCGATCCCGGAGACGATCTGGGCGGCCATCCGGGACGGGTCGAGCACCACGAGGCCATGGGCGAGCACATCGCCGAAACCGTGCTTGGAGACCAGCATGAACAGCGCCGCGCCGACCCCGACAAGGGTGTGCGTGCGCAGGCCGGCGCTCTTGTTCCGCCACTCCCGCTCCAACCCGATGACCGCGGACAGGATGAACGCCAACCCCAGCTTGACGACCTCGGACCAGCCCTCCCCGCCCAGCGGGGCCGCCAGCACTCCGGCCGCCGATGTGCCCATCACACGTCTCCCCTCCACCGCTCACTCGGCGAAGCGCCAAGGAGTGTCATGACACGTTCCCGTCAGCCGTAAACCCGAGGCCCCCCACACACCAAGGGCGTGATCTTGCGAATGCTCGCAGCAACGGCCGATGACCTGGACAAACCCCTTTCATGATCTTGCAGAACCTCGCACATAACAGGGTCCACCTGCGACCATCCAATTCGTGATCTTGCACTGCAAGATCACAAACGGTGTTTTCCCTGACCAAGAGGCATTCCTGCGAGTTTTTGCAAGATCACGAAAGGCGAATGCGCAGGTGAGCGGAGCTGCTTGCAAGCAACTACAAGATCACGGGGGGAAGGGGGGTGGCGGCGCGGGGCAGGGGGTCGCCTGTTCACGGCTCAGGTTTCGGGTGGTGCCGGGCAGTGGTCGCCTGAGTGTCGTTTGCCGTCCATCGCGTCACGAAGTGCGTCCGCGAATTCGGCGAAGTCGGGAGGGACCGCGGAGCCGAGGACGACCGGGAGCAGACACGAACGGAACACCTCACTGAAGGTGGAGTAGTAGGCCGACTTCGGCCGCACCACGGCCCGGTCCACCGCCTGGTGGACCGCCTCGGCGAAATCGCGGAGTTGACCGGTCGTGATCTCGGACTCCGGCTCGGCGGAGCGGTCCCCTTCACCGGTCTCGCCGTCCAGCAGTTCCCCGCACGTCTTCGCCCCACCGGTCACCTGCGCGTAGTCCCGGTAGACGCTCTCGAGGACCGGCGCGTAGCCACCGCAGGCGAACAGCAGACGCTGGGCGTCCGGGGAGGTGAGCGCGCCGATCAACTCGGCGGCGGCCTTCTTGTGGGGAGAGTTCCGCGTGATGGCCAGGTTCACCCCGCCCAGAATGCCGACCCCCGGAAACGCCTGAAGATCGAACTTCAAGCCTCCCTGGTCGTTCCGCATCGAGGGGTCCATGACCAGACGACGGTAGGCGAAAGGCCAGTTACGCATATATCCGACATATCCTGATCGGAAGGCCTGCAGGCTGCTCTCCTCGCGGAGGTCGCCATTGCTGGCGGTCGCCACGTCATGCCATTCCTCCAGGGTGCCCAGGACCTTTCCCGAATCCTTCAGCGCGTCCATGATCCGTTCGGCTCCGCCGGTTCCCGTGCTTTCTCCGGAGAGGATCGCCTCCATCAGGTTGATGGTCCCGCCCTCATAGTCGCTGAACTGCGCGGCGTAGCCACGATTTCGTGCGGACGACAGGAGATCCGGCACGGTCCTCGGTGGCGGAGGAGGGTTCTTTCCATCGTTCCGTACGTACAGCAGTGGGGCGTCGGCGGCGAAGGGCACCGCGTACTGCTCGTTTTCGAACTTTCCCGTCTCCAGTGAGTTGGGCAGGAACTCCCGTCCGGCCAGTGCCTCGGCCGGGATCGGGACGATGTATCCGTTCCTGGCGAACTCCTCGGTCCACGCGACGTCCAGCAGAAGAACGTCGTAGACGCACCTGCCCGACTGCGCCGCCGCCACCATCTCGGCACGTTGCTCGTCCGTGGACTCGGATATCTCCACGAGCCTGGCCTTGATGTTCTTCTTCGGATCGTTGTTCCATTCCTTGATCAAGCGGCGCCGGATGCCGCCTGCGCCCACCTCCGCCCCGGTCGCCACGACGAGTTCCTGGTCTTTCCCGTCTTTTCCGCCATGGCAGTCGGTCCCGGTCGAGATCCAGCCGAGGGGGCGAAGCCCGATCAGGGTCACGATCATCAGACCCGCGGCGAACCCCGCCCAGGCGACACGGGTCTGGCGCGGCTGACCCGAATTCCGCCGCGCCTTCGACATCAGGACCACTCCCGGATCTTGGAGATCATTCGGGTCAGCGCGTCCCCGATATCGTTCTCGGTGGTCAGGTCGCAGGCCATCCGTTTGTCTTTCGGTGTGTCGTGCGCGGATGGCGACAGGGCCGGCGCCGGGGCGGAGACGCCCGCCGGGCACTGTCCGCCGAGAACCAGGATGTAGAGGTTCTGCACGCTTTCACTCTTGCTCAACGCCGCATCGATGGTCTGCGCCGCACGTTCGGGATCGATTTCGTCATTGAAGATCCCCCCGTCCGTGACGACGGCGACCGAACGGCCGGGCAGCAGGTCGTCCAACCCCTCGAGCATCTGCGATATCGGCGCGTCGAACCGGGGGCCGTCGTCGAGCGTGATCCGCTGGAGCAGTGCGTCCAAATTTCCCGGCCGCGCCTCTCCCGTGGCCACGTCGGGCAGGCGTACGGATTCCAGGGCGAGCTCGCCGTTCCCTTTTCTGGAGAACATGCCCACGGAGAGCCGGTCATCGGTTATCAGGGTCTGCTTCATCCGCGAGAAGGCGTCGCGAATGTTGGAGGCGTCGGCCGACCAGGGCATGGATCCCGAGACATCCAGCATGATCCGCAGCTTCACCTGATGAAACAGTTCGGCGATCTTCGGCCGCGCCTCCTTCAGCACCCGCGCGTCGAGTTTCCTGCTCTTGGCCGCACCCGCGTCGGCCGCGCCGCCTTCACCCGGCGTGCCCTCCGGCTTTCCGCCACCGAACAGCCCCCGGTCGGCGAGCCAGCCGGCGAAATCATCCAGAAGCGCGCCGCGGGCCGGGTCGTTGTTTCCGGACCAGTCGATCTTGACGAACGGGTGGTCCAGTGCGGGCAGTCCGGGAGAGGAGATCGCGTTGAGACTGTACGACCCGTCGGACGCGCCCTTCGGGCAGTCTTCCTGGGCCATGTCCCTTCCCCGGTTGTAGTCCACGACGCTGTGCGACGGCACCACCAGCACCAGGTTGTTCCGGAACTGCTGGTCCGCGTCCCCGCGCATACGGCACAGCAGGGCGCTGACGCTCGTGTCGAAGTTCACGTTCTCGGGTGCGTCACCGGCCGCCTCGGTCAGATCCACGAGGTAGGCGGCCGCGACGAGCCCCGCGGAGGAGAGACCGGGCTGCGGATAGACGATGTGCATCCCGAGAGAGCGGATCTGCGGCACCAGGTTCTCGAGTTCGTGGTTTCCGTCCGAGGCGGCGACGGCCTGTTCGAGCTCGTCGACGCGTGCGAAGGTGGCGAACACCATCCCCTCGGTCGCGACACTCGGCCCCTTCACCAGTTCTGCGCTTTCCCCGGGGACACCCTTTCCTTCGGTGGAGACGCCCTCCCTGACGTAATCGACCTCCGCCGAACTGCCGGCGATCCAGGCGTCGGGAGTCAGGCCGAGCAGCCGGAAATACGGCGCGTTCTCCTGAAGTGAATAATCCCGATGCCACCTGTTGCCGAAACCCTTGATCATCTCATCGACGGACGGAGCGGCCCCCACGGAGATCCGAAACGGCGCACACCCGGCCCACGTCCGGTTCTCCGCGGTGTACTCCTCACTGCGCTCACGTAACGCCGACACGTTCTCCTGCGCGGTTATCACGCGGAGTTCCTGGGGCGGATCACACGGACCCCCCACCGTCTGGGTGAGCAGTAACCCCACGAACGCGACCGCCGCGCCGAAACAGGCCGCGAGATAGCCGACCGCCAGCGGCGCCCGGACGCGGGCGAGCCATCCGCGGAGCCTGCGCATCCACCGGGTGAGGCGGGCGGGCCACCCTATCGCCCTGATGACGCGCGTGGCCCTGCCCACCGACCAGCGCAGCACCCTCGGCGGGATGGCGCCCAGCCGTGGGCTGAAGCGCAGCAGAAACGCGAGAAGCAACCCCACCGTCGGGATCACGGCGAGCGGTCCGCCCGGCAACCGCTCGATCTGACGGTGCAGGGCGTCCCAGGACATCTCCGCGATCTTTACCGCCACCGAGCTGAGCGCAGCCGTCAACGCCCCGTCGACCACTTTGGCGCGGCGGTCGGAACCGGGCGCGTCCTCCTCGTGATCATTTCTTCCGGGTTCGTCTCCCGAGGGTCTCCGCTGGTTTTCTCCCATGGGCGGCGATGGCGCGGACATAGTAAGAGGCCTGTTCGTCGAGCCGGACAACTCCCAGCCGAAGCCGGATCATGAACATCGAACCCAATTGTGTGCGGCCGGACTGCGAAGCGTAACCCTTACTCGTCA
This sequence comes from Sphaerimonospora mesophila, assembly GCF_001417795.1. Classification (NCBI taxonomy): domain Bacteria; kingdom Bacillati; phylum Actinomycetota; class Actinomycetes; order Streptosporangiales; family Streptosporangiaceae; genus Sphaerimonospora; species Sphaerimonospora mesophila. The sequence continues at coordinate 799,447 of NZ_BCBX01000030.1, forward strand.
GTAATGATCACGTAAACCTGCCTCACGCGCGAACGGTTAGAAAATCAGCGGATATACCGGGGAAAGCACGGAAACAACGGCAATGGAACCGTGATGCCCCGGAACGCCGAGCGGCCGGGGCATCACGACGACGGTCAGGCTTCCCGTACCGCGGCCGGCCGCGAGCCGCCGCCGGCCGCCGCGAGCATGCCCAGCACCTCGATCGCCTCCGCCAGGTCGCGCTCCGGCCCGCAGTGCGCCAACGCGACCTCGTTCACGCCCAGGTCGTCGGCCGACCAGAGCTCGAGGGCCCGTGCGCACTGCTCCTCGCCGCCGCAGATCACGAAGTCGTCGAGCAGTTCGTCCGAGATCAGGTGGTCGAATTCGTCTCCGCCGAGATAGGCGGCCGCGATGCCGGCGATCACCTCCCGGTCCACGTGGGGACTCCGCAGGAGCATCCGCTCGTACGCCTCCACTCCGTGGAACCGCGCGAAGTTCTCCGCGAGGAAGGCCCGGCCGCGTCGCCGTGCTCCGGCGGGGTCGGTCCTGCTCGCGCTGATCGGCAGGTACACGACCACGTCGGGTTCGCCGGCGTTCCGACCGGCCTCGGCGGCCGAGGCCCGGGCCGTGGCGACCGATTCCCGCACCTGCGCATGCGGGCAGAACATCGAGATCAGGAGGCCGTCGCCATGCCGTCCCGCGGCACCGAGCATGCGTCGCCCGATCGCCGCGAGGTAGACGTCGACGTCGGCGCAGGACGGGCTGGGCGGCTCCAGGGTGATCGCCTCGTTGGCGAAGCGCCGGCCGCGGTAGTCGGGCCGCTTACCCGCCAGCACGTCCCGAAGCACCTCCACCGCCTCCGTGAGCTCAGAAAGCGGCCTCTCGGTGTGCACGCCGGCCTGGGCGAGCCGGGTCGCCGGTCCGGCCCCGACGCCCAGGCTGAACCTGCCGCCGGAGATCTCCTGCAGCGTCGCGGCCTCCATCGCCAGCACCGCTGGATTACGCAGGAAGGGGCTCACGGTGCCGACCGCCAGACGCACCCGTTCCGTCACCGCCGCCATGGCCCCGACGAGCGCGAAGGCGCCTCGCGTGTAGAGGTTCTCGGTGACCCACAGCCGATGGATCGACGTACCGTCGGCCAGCCGGGCGGCGGCGAGACAGGCGGTCATCGGCAACTGAGCCGGCAGCACTGCACTGATCTTCAAACGCACGGCGTCACTCCGGTCTCAGCTCGTCTGTTCCGCGGGCATCGAGGCGATCGTCCAGGTCGCGAACTGTTGTAGATGGATAAACCGTTTCATACCCTTAAGCTCCTGTCTGAGGGATTAGGTGGGACAACGATGAGCCTCGACGAGGTTCTGGGCATATGGGCCCGGGGAAGCGGGCCACTGTACGATCAGCTCGCCCTGGCGATCCAGCGGAGGATCGAGTCCGGAGAGCTGCCGATAGGCACCCGCCTGCCTTCCGAACGGGCACTCGCGAAATCCCTGTCCGTGAGCCGCACCACAGTGATCAACGCGTACGCCCGGCTGGACGACCTGGGCTGGCTGGAGCGGCGACAGGGGGCGGGGACCTGGATCGCGCGCAGAGCGGCGAGCCCGTCCGGGCCGACGGACCGGGCCGGCGAGGAGGCCCGTTCGTACGCCGTTCTGCGAGTGCTTCGCGCCGCGCTGGAGCCCGTACCCGGAGTCATCGACCTCGCGACCGCGGCCTTCAAGGACGCGGAGGGGATCGTGGACGCCCTGGCCGCGATATCGCCTGGGGACATGGCCGCCAACAGCGAGCTGGGCGGGTACCTGCCGCTGGGTTTCCCGGTTCTCCGGGACGCGGTCGCCGCGCACCTTTCCGGCCTGGGCATGCCCACCCTGCCCAACCAGGTGGTCATCACCACAGGCGTCCAGCAGAGCACCTCGCTGTTGTTCTCCGCCCTCGCGCGGGAGCGGAACCTGGTCGCGATGGAGAGCCCCACCTGGAACGGCACACTCGACCTGCTCCGCCACCTGGGATTGGCGGCCCTTCCCCTGCCGCCGGCCTGCTGCGACGACTTCGTCGAGAGCGCGGCGCGGCTGGCCAGGACCAGGCAGCCGGGTCTCATCTGGCTGACCTCCGGATTCCACAATCCGACGGGCCTGCGCTTCACCGACTCGCACGCCCGAGCCACGGCCGAGCTGGCCACGCAGATCGACGTGCCGATCGTGGAGAACGCGACCCTGCTGGAGTACGGCCTCGGCGATCGGCCCGGACACACCGCCGCGCAATACGCCCCTGACGGTCCGATCATCACTGTCGGCAGCCTCTCCAAAACGTTGAGCCCGACGCTTCGACTGGGCTGGATCCGGGCTCCACGCAGCGTCGTCACCCGGATCGCCAGGCTCAAGTCCCTGTTCGACAGCGGCGCGAGCCTGCTGCCGCAGATCGTCGCCGCCAAGCTCCTGCCACGGTCTCAGGAACTCGTCGACGGTCGTCGGCGGCGGCTCCGGGCCAACTGTGAAATCGTCGACTCCGGCCTGTCGGCCGTGATCCCGGAGTGGACCTGGCGCCGCCCCGACGGCGGCCTGGCGCTCTGGGCCGAGCTGCCACGTGGGACCGGCCTGCACTTCGCGCATATCGCGGCTCGATATGGCGTCGAGGTGGTCCCGGGGTCGGTCTTCGACCTCTCGGAGCAGCCCTCGGCGACCATTCGGATATCGCTGGCGCGATCGGCCGGGGAGACGATCGAGGCGGTGGACCGGCTCGCCGAAGCCTGGAAGAACTACCGGCCCTGACGTGGCCGGCCCACTCGCCGTTCTCATCGCGATCAGGCCCGCTCAGACAAGGCGCAGGGGTTTCCGGGATGTCTCTTCCAGGGTGAGGATGGTCGCGATCGCGACCAGTGCCACGGCGATCACGGTCCACGCGGGGGCCATCGCCGACCCCGTGGTGCTGATCAGCCAGGCGGAGACGTACGGCGCTGTGCCGCCGAACACGGCATGCGCCAGGTTGAAGCCGAGGGCGATCCCCGTGTAGCGAACGGTCGCCGGGAACAGCTCGACCAGGGTCGCCAGCATGGCGCCCATCATGACGGCCTCGCAGATCGCCAGCATCAACTGGCCGAGGATGGCCACCGCCGGGGTGTCGCTCTGCATGAAGAGGAACGCCGGGAACGCCAGCACCGCGAATCCGACGCTTCCCGCCATCAGGACGGGCTTGCGACCCACCCGGTCGCAGACCAGGGCCGCGACCGGAATGACACCCGTGGCCACCAGGAGGGATATCGTCGTCATCCACGTCGCGGCGCTCGTCGAATATCCTCCCTGTCCCTGAAGGAAGATGCTCGAGTAGACGAACGCGATGTAATAGCCGGGGGCGGCCAGCACGTTGATGCCGATGACCTTCAGGACGCCGGCCCGATGCCGCTTCACCACGGTCAGGAGCGGGGTCGAGACCACCTTCTCCGTCTTCGACATCGCCTGGAAGGCCGGAGAGTCGGCGAGCCTGTACCGGATGTACAGCCCGACCAGCCCCAGCGGGAGCGCGACGAGGAAGGGGATCCGCCAGCCCCAGGAGTCGAGCTGGTCGACCGGGACCGCCCATGTGACGACGGCGACGATGAGGGACGCCCCCACGAGGCCCACCATCGAGCCCAACTGGGTCATGCTGGTCAGGAATCCGCGGCGGTTCTCCGGCGAGCTCTCCGCGATGTAGGCCGCCGCACCGCCGAGTTCGCCGCCCGCGCAGACTCCCTGCACCAGCCGGGCGAGAAGCAACAGGACGGGGGCCGCGATGCCGATCGCGCCGTAGCCCGGGAGGATCCCGATCAGGAAGGTCGCGGCGCACATGCCGATGATCGTCAACGCGAGCGCGTGCTTCCTGCCGAATCTGTCGCCGATGTGTCCGAAGACGACCCCGCCGAGCGGGCGCATGAAGAACGCGACACCGAAGACGATCAGGCTGGACAGCAGCGCCGTCGTCGGGTTCTCGTCGGAGAAGAAGACCCTGGCCAGCACCGTCGCGGTGTAGCCGTAGAGCCCGAAGTCGTAATACTCGATCACGGTTCCGATGGTTCCGGCGCGCACGACCCGTCTCGTGGCGGCCGGATCGACGTCAGGTCGGCTGCTCGATGCCGGTACGGCACTCGGTGTGTCACTCATGAGGGGGGCACCTTTCTCGGAGCGGGTTGGAGAATGGGGGGACCGAGAAGCGGGGAATCGTCCGTGGCGCGAACGCCGTGGCACTCGTGAGGTCTCGCGCGTCAGTCGGCGAGGGCCACGCGGGGGAACGCCCCCAGGGAGGTCCGGCCCTCGGCCTCCAGGGTCCGGCACACCCGGAGGATGAGATGATCTTGGCCGGTTCTGGCGGTGATCTGGATGCCGACCGGCAGGCCCGTACGGTCGAAGCCGGCGGGGAGCGAGACCGTGGGCATGCCGGTCAGATTCCACAGCTGGGTGTTCCTCCACCAGCTCGTGAGATCGTCACGCCGGCCGTCGGCACGCACCGGCCCCCGTTGTCCGAGCGGGAAGGCCGTGACCGGCAGGGTCGGGCCGACCAGGATCTCGACGTGGCCGAACAGGGCCGCCACGGTGTGCCGCAGGACCGCGCGGCGCACCTCGGCCTCCTCTCCGGCTCCTGACGGCGTCCGTCGCCACGCTCTGAGCGCGTCGAGCAGGCTCGACGACACGCCATCCGTCGCGCGTCCGTCGAACATCGCCAGTTCGTCCGCCATGGCCGACATGAACAGGGTGTCCCAGATCGGCCCCGCCTCCGGAAGGTCGACCGGGACCTCGAAGACCGGCAGGCCGATCGATTCCAGGCCGCGTACGAACTCACAGAGCACCTGGTCGACGTCGGGGTCGACGGATGTCCCGTCCACCGTCCGGTAGACCCCGACGCGGACCCGTCCGCGCTCGGCCGCGATGAGGGGTTCCGGCTCCCACTCGACGTCGGGATCGGCCTCATGGCGGCCGTCCAGCAGGGCAAGGGCCAGGGCTGCGTCCCTGACATCGCGGCTCAGGACGCCGATGTGCCCCAGCACCCCGAGCCGGCTGGGCGGAAAGGTGGGAACGGTGCCGGACGTCGGTTTGACTCCCAGCACCCCGCAGAAGGAGGCGGGAATCCGGATGGAGCCTCCCCCGTCCGTGGCCACCGCCAGCGGTCCGAGGCCCAGCGCCACCGCGGCCCCGGCGCCCCCCGACGAGCCTCCGGCGGTCCTCGACCTGTCCCATGGGTTACACGTGGGCGCGCTGATCAGGCTGTCCGTCGTCGCCTTGTGGCCGAACTCGGATGTCGTCGTCTTCGCGAACACCAGGGCGCCCGAATTCCGCAGCAGGCGAACGCTCGGGGCGTCCGGAAGCCGGGTGTCCTGCGCGACGAGCCTCGAGCCCCGCCGCGTCGGCAGGTCGGCGGTCGCCAGCAGATCCTTCACGCTGACCGGCACTCCATGCAGAGGCCCGATCGGCGCCCCCGACGTGATCTCGGCCTCGGCTCGCCGGGCCGCGTCCATCGCCATCTCCGCGTCCAGAGCCTGCAGCGACGCATAGGCCGGGTCCAGCAGAGCCGCCCGATCGAGCAGAGACGCCATCACCTCTACCGGGCTCACCGCCCTGTCCTTGATCTTCTTCGCCGTCTCGATCGCGGTCCAGGTGTGGAAGTCCGTCGTCATGCCCTGCCGCCCCCGTCCGCCGAGGGGTGCGGACAGGCGGTGGCCGCCGTTCCGCGTCGCGCCACGAGCGTCCGACCTCCGACGCGGGGACGTGCCGTGGCGATGCCCGCGCCGAAGCGATCGGCGACCGGGTCGCGCGCCACGATGGAGAAGGTCATCAGACGCGGTCGGGACGAGGGCCGGTGTCCTGGACCGAGAAGTGCGCGTGGATCACCTTCCACTCGCCCTCGGTCCGTACGGCCACCTGGGTGGCCCGATAGTAGCTCGGATTGTGCTCCGAGGTCCGCCCGATCCACTCCTTGTGGCGGCTGACGTAGTCGGCGGTGATGCAGGCCATGTCACCGCGTACGACGATTCGCACCCGGCCGGGCGAGTACGGGCTGATCAGCCGGAACTGGGGACGATAGAAATTCCAGATGTTCTCCCAGTCGGGCAGGCCGTCGTAGGTGTGCCCGTTGGTGTTGTAGTGCCGGTTCTCCGGATTGTCGTCCCAGACGTTCTTGAGGCGTTCATAATCGAGGTCGTCGTTCGCTCTGAGGTATTCATGGTGGAGAAACAGAAGCTGTTCGCGATCGGTCTCCGTACCGCCGTCAAACGACGTCGAAACCGGTGAAGCGGCGTCCGCGGTATTCATATCCATCGCGCTCTCTTCCTGCTCGGATGGCTTGGCTAGAAGCTACCGAGGAAACCAACGGCGGTCGATATCCACTCCGGCCCGAGTGGCTACTAATCGGCGATCATCGCCCATCCTCCAGAGCGCCGGCCGCCGGGATTCCCGCGGGGCCGAGCGTGCTCTCAATCTCGACGTATCAGCAGGTCAGAGCGGGTTAGCCGGAGAGAGGAGCCTGCGCGGCCGTGGCCGGCCACGGCCGTTGGACGCGGACCGCCGACGCCCGTTCACGGGTGGGACCGCCGGACCGGGCGGCGCATGATGGCGGAATGCCGGACCGTCCCGAGAACAATCTGTGGCAGGCGCGCTGCCGCCCGTCATCCGAGCGCCTTGATCAAGGAAAATCCGTCGCCGAGCGGACCCTCGCCGAAATCGCGGCCCACCCTGCGGTAAGCGCCGAAGGCGGTGATCTCCGCCCGGTCACCGAGCGTCCGGAGAAATCGATGCGCGACTGCGGTCTTGAATCCAGGGTGATGCCGACCGCCGGCGTCCCGATCGTGTTCGGAAAGCGAAAGGAATCAGACCGGTCCCGACGATTCCGGTGTACGGCCATTACGACGTCCAACCGGTGGAACCGCGATCGCAGCCGCCACTGAGTGCAACTGAGAAACGTCGAAAATCGACGTTTCCCAGTTGGCATCGGTGCCGCCGAGGCTCGGGACGTCCTGTCGGCGATGGCCGGTGATGGCGGCCTGCCGGAGCGACACGGCGGACGGTCGGGAAGTCAGAGGATCGGGGAGGCCCGGGGCGGCACCGGCGTCCGGTACGGCCCCGGCCCTCGATTCCCCGGTCGAAGACCTGTCCCTCAGAGCGATGACGGCCCATGTGTCCATGTCCCGCTCTACAGTTCCCTATCGAAGGCGACAGAGCGTGAGGAGCGGTGGGCGTGGGGGGACTTCAGTCAGGAGGTGGCACGAGCGCCGTCGCGGCGTCGGCGCACGCCGGGTGCGAGCGGTTCCGGCTGACGGATCCGTTCCTCACAGGCAGGACCCGTAAGGCGCTGGCCGCCCATGTCGGCCATCCCGACATCACCGCCGGGATCCCCGAGGCCCGATGGACGCGGGCGTTGACCTTCGAGAGCCTCGTGCACTCCGAACGCTTCGTCTCCGAGCTGCTCACGAAGACGGTCGGACAACTCGGCCTCCCCCGCCCACAGGCCGTGCGACGGCGTGACTGTCACGGCGATGTCGCCGTCACGGCAGCCGAACTCGCCCAGGCGCACGTCAAGGCGGCCTCCTCCGGCGAGGCCACCATGTTGACGGCGCTCGCCGTGCCGTACCTCAATCTGGAGGATGTCTCCGACGCGACCGCCGTTCAGCCGGACTTCGCGGTCGTCTGCCCACGCGAGAACGGCGACGGCGGCGGCATCGGCTCCTGGCTCGTCATGGGCGACGCGAAGGACTACGAGCGGATTCGCTCCCGCATCGACGACGGCCGGATGCTCAAAGGGTTCCTGCAGGTCGCCCTGGGCGCCGAGTCCGTCGCCGCCTGGAGCAGGCTGCCGAGTGGCATGCGGGTGCACCGGTACGGCGCCCTGGCCGTACCGCGGAACGCCTTCCTGCAGCCCGAGGCCGTCGTGGAGCTGCTGGACGACCATCGCGTCGAGGTCCGCATGAGAGCGGACGAACGGCTCGCGGCGAGGGCGAAGCTCGGCGGCTCTTCCCCGAGTGAGGAGGAGCTGTCGGCGTACATCGCTCATCTGACGGCGGCCTTCGACCCACGCAGCTGCGTGACCTGCAATCTCTTCTCGTACTGTCGGCAGGAGCTCCGTGCCGACGACGACCCGCTCGCCGTGCTCGCCGAGATCGGAATCGACCGTTTCAGCCGACCCGCTCTGGCCGGGCTCGTGTCCGCCACTGGGGATGCCGGGCACGTGCCGCAGAGCGGCATGGCCCAGAGCACCGTCGCACAGGTCAGGGCCACCGTCAGCGGCCTCCCGCAATGGACCGGACGCCTCCGTACGGACCCGTGCGGGTCGGCCGGCACCATCAACCTGGTGCTCGTGAAGTCGGATGCCGCGGCTCTCGGCGTGCACGGCGTGGCCGTCCAGAAAGTGGCGGCGGACGGGCCGGCCCGCTGGGTGCGGCGCGTCTTCACCGACCCGCATTCGCCGCTCACCCGCCGGGCGATGATGCGGACGCTGGGCGTCGCCATCCGCGAGATCCAGGGGGCCGGTCTCGGGCCGGTCCACCTGGTCGTTCCGGACCGTCCGACCGCCGACCTGCTGGCCACCGCCGCCGATTCCCTGGCCGGGATCGAGCTGAGCCGGCTGCGCTGGCAGCACGACCTCGACAGCGGCCGCCCGGCCCTGACCTTCGACGGGGAGCCCGCCACGGTGCCGGAGCCGCTGCACGCCGACGAGCGGCTCGCGGTCGGATTCCTGCTGGAGGAGGACCGGGCCCGGGCCATGAGCCTGCGCTCGCCCGTCGTCGACATGCGGGCCGTGGTCGCCTCACATGTGACGCCCGGCGGTCCGGCCGTGGACGCCGGCCGGTTGGACTACCTGGTCACCTGGGCCGAGGCCGCCGACCCGCTGGACCACCGCCAGGTCTCCGACACCATCGCCGCGCAGCCGGAGACCCCCGGTGCTCGGCTCTCCAACTCCGTCTCCGACGACGTCCACCGGGCGCTGAACGACGGGGACACCGCGACCTACAACGCGCTGGTGGAGGCGGCGATCGACTATCGCGTCGGGGTGCTCGAGAGGGCGCAGGCCGTCCTCGACAGGTTGCCGATCTCGCGGCTGCGCGATGTGCACCGCGTCCTGGAAGGCGACGCGCAGGAGGTCTGGGGCCGGCGGGTCGCGCTACAGGCCTCCGACCTCGTCCGCTTCTCTCGTACGCACCGGAACTGGCGCAACTCCCACGTCGACATGCTGGACGCCGACCGGAAATGCTTCGACCAGCTCACCTGCCTGGCCGATGCTTCGATCGCGTACGACAGGGCGACCGATGCCGGGATCCGCGAGCTTGCCCTCGCGACGGTGATCGATCTCGACCCCGTCCGCCTCGATGTGCGGTCACGACGCCTGGTCAACGGGTCACGGGTCGCCGCGCTGCACAGGAACGGCCGCAGTCTCGTCGAGCAGCCGAGCACGACCATCAAGATCCAAAAAGGGTCGTTCAAATTCGGGCAGATGCCGGTCGGCACGCTCACCTCGATCGACGACGCCGAAGGACTCCGCTGGGAGCCGGCCGTCATGCCTGCTGGCCTGGCCGTCGGCGACGTACTGGTCCTGGCCGACGCCGACTGGTTCGGCAAGCCACTCCGATCCGGCCATGAGATCGCCGTGGCGCGGCCGTCCCTGGACGACCAGTCCGCGCCCAAGGCCACGTGCACCGCCGACGCGTACGCCGCCGACCCGGAAGGCCACAGGTGGTGCTGCCGGCCCCACGCCGTCGCCGAGGCCGAGTGGTCGGACGAGCTCGCGGAGCGCCGGGCCCGCGGTGAGCTCAACCCCGAGGTCTGGCCGCCGTTGGTCGACGAAGATCGGTTCGACGTCGGGCCCGATGCCGAGGGGCGGCTGCCTGAGGAACCGCTGCCTCCGCCCACGCCCGCCCCGGACCGGCTGACCATCGACGACCTGGACTGAGTGAACGGCAATGACGATCACCTTCTCACCCCCTGTGGCCGCGTCGATCGACGACGCGATTCATCACGACGCCGCGGCCGGCGGGAACATCGAGGCCGCTGGACGCGCCATCGCCACGCTCTCGGCCGTACTGAGCGGTGACGCGGACTACGACAAGATCCTGCTGCGTGCGGCCGCCGGCGCCGGGAAGTCCTACGCGCTCGTGCGCATGGTCGAGGCAGCCCTGAATCATCCGAACTGCACCCGCGTCGGCGTCACCGCCTTCGCCAACAAGCAGGTGTTCCCACTCGCCGGCGAGCTGGGCAAGAAGCTGGGCAAAAGGCTGGACGCTCCGCGGGTCTGCCTGTTCGTGGCCGCGAACCGGCTGCCTGAGGTGCCGCAGGACGTGCTCGATCACGTCTCGGTCGCCACCTCCACCGGTGGCATTCCCCAGACGTGCGAGGTGGTCCTCGGGACCTCGCACAAGATGGGCGCGTGGGGTGAGGGGCAGCGCTTCCTCGATCATCTCGGTCCCGCCGCCAACGGCGACGTGCCGTACGACGTCCTGTTCGTCGACGAGGCGTGGCAGTTGCCGCTGCACCGCTACGCGATGGTCGAGGGGCTGGCCCCGCTCTCCGTCGGCGTGGGCGATGTCGGCCAGCTGCCGCCGATCGACCCCGGCCAGAACCCGTGGCGCGGCGACCCCGGCTACAACCCCTACCGTGCCTGGCCTACCGCCTACGAAGACGACGACAGAACCTTCGCCGTCGACCTCCCCGCGGTGTGGCGCCCCACGGCGAGTCAGCTTCCCCTCTGGAGGGCTTTCTACAGCGACTGGGACCGGCTGGACTGTGTCGCCGCTCCGGGCGACCGTACCGTCGAGCTGCCGGCCCTGGCCGGGGCCGCCGGCGCGATCTGGGCGTCCGTCGCGACCGGCACCCCGACATTGCTCGAAGTCGACGGCCTTGCCGACCCCGAGGCGGCCGACGTCGACCCGCCCCTCCTCGGGGTGATCGAGGACCTGCTGACGCCGCTTCTGGAGAACGAGTTCACGGTGGTGCGGCGGCGGTACGACGGCGTCGGCGGCCCTCAGGACGAGGTGCGAATCAGCTCAGCCGCGCCCTCGGGAGACCCCCTGATCGTCGTTCTCGCCACCCGCAACCAGGCCGTGGACGACGCGACCGCCCTGGTCGAGCGACTGACGGACAAGTACGGCCTGCCCGACGGCGTGCTCCTCGCCTCGACCGTCGACTCCTGGCAGGGTCAGACCAACGCCATCACCGTCGCCGTCCACCCGCTCTCCGGAGCCGACCACCTCGACGAGTTCAACTCGGCGTTCGGCCGGCTCGCCGTCACCTGCACCCGCGCCACGCACGGACTCCTGATGGTGGCCCGAGCCGGCCTCGACGACCTGCTGAGTGAGGCTTCGGCCCGACCGGGCACACCACTCGGCGAACCCGGGACGCGGTCCCTCCCCCGGCAGACCCACCAGCGGATCCTCGCCACGTTCAGCCGTGCGACGTTGAACGTCGCCGTGAGCGCGGAGTGAGCCCGTTCTGAATCAGGACGCTCGCGGGCATCGGGACGCTCGGCGAGCCGGTGGGGCCGGCGGCCGCGTCGAGTGCGGCTCCGCTGCGGCAGTCGACAGGCGCTTCTGGCGAAAACAGCTCGATCATATTGATGAACGGCGGTTACGCTCACAGACGTTCTCACACCATTTCTCGCTGACTCCGATGCTCTCACGGAACGGCAAGGGAACAAGAGCAGATCTTGGAGGCGGCCGTGGCGATGCCGAAGAAGGGCTCGCGGCTCATCACCGTCGACGGCACCGTCTTCCGCTGGCGTGTCCGCCACAAGCCGACCTACAGCCAGGGCAACAGTTGGAGCCCGCTCGGCTTCGCCGTTGAACGAGCCGACAAGCCGGGGAGCGTCCTTGTGGTGTCGCTCCCCTGCGCCCGGCCGGACAACTGGCTGGGAGAGCGGACGATCGCGATCCGTCCCATCCTCGTCAACGGATGCATCCGGCGGGCCGTCGAACACGGATGGGACTCAGCACGACCGGGCGCGGCATTCACCCTCAACGTCACAGAGGACGAACTGACCGTGCTCCTGGGCGAACCGCCTCGCTACCTGATCCCCTTCCTCTGGGGCATGATCCCTGAAGGCGGCGGCGTCGAAGACCTCCCTCGATGCACTCAGATCTGGAGTCGGGGCCGACCGAGCAGCGACCCGGCACCTTCCGATTGACACCATCGGACACGACAGCCGAGGAGAATCGACAATGATGTCCGATCGTCTGGAACTTCGGCCTGTCACCGAAGCCGATCTGGACGCCTTCGATCTGGCCTTCCAGAGTGAGAGCGGTGCGACCCGGCACCAGTGGTTCGGCTTCACTCCGACTGTGGCGCTGCGGGAGGCCCTGCGCACTCGCGGGCTCCTGGCGGGAGCGGACAACATGCTCGCCGTCACGGTGGGCGGCGAACTCGCCGGACGGGTGGAGTGGCTGGAGCGGCGTTGGGGGCGTCGTGACACGTCGCTGTGCTGGGAGATCGCCATCGGCCTGCTGCCGGAGTCACGAGGCAGAGGCATCGGGACCTCGGCCCAACGGGAACTCGTTCGCTATCTGTTCACGCACACGCGGGTGGAACGCGTCCAGGCGACCACCGATCCCGAGAACAAGGCGGAGATCCGGTGCCTGGAGAAGATCGGATTCCAGCTCGAGGGCGTCGTACGGCGGGCCCAATGGCGCGGAGGGCGCTGGCACGACCAACTCCTCTACTCCATCCTGCGCGACGAGTTCGACCTGCAGCCAGCAGGTTCCCCTGGCGGATCCGCATGATGAGCGCTTCGGCTCCAAGCCCCGTCCGAATGTGGCGGTCCCCACGCGGATGAAGCGCTCCCCTCCCAGGGGATCCACCCGCTCTCGGCCGATCTTTCGTCACGAGGTCTGCGTCGTCATGACGGTCCCCTGGGCGACCGCGCACAGGACGCTCTCTCCCTCGGGGCTGACCGCGTACAGATCGCAGCGGGCCACGGCCTGCCGCCGGCCGGCGTGCACGACGACCGCCTGCGCGCGCAACGTCCCACCCCGCGCCGGGCGAAGGTAGTTGACGGAGAATCCACCGGTCAGGACGGCCGGGCCGAGCACGCTTCCGGCCGCGAACGTGAGGGCGTTGTCCGCCGCGTACGCGAGCACTCCCCCATGGAGGAACCCGTTCTGCTGGCGGAGATCGTCGCGTATGTCGATCTCCAGCGTTGCCCTGCCCGGCTCGAACTCGACCAGCCGGGCTCCGATGACGCGGCTGAAGGGCTGAGAGTCGAGCACCTGGGTGGCCGCGGCGATGTCAAGGATCTCGGTGGAGGTCATGTGTCCTTTCCCTCAGCACTTGTCGGTGCGATCGGCATCGTTCGAGGCTATCGCCGGAAGGGCGTGCTCCGAAGATCACTCCTTCGGAGGTGTCTCCGGACGGAACAGTGATCGCTCAGAGGCCCACGGAGTCCGGTTGATGCGGATATGGCCAACGGTCGAACGCATGCCCATTGTCAGTGCCCGCGGATATGTTCTGCTCGCTGCCGATCCGCATGAGGAGCCGTTACCTCATAGGCAAGGCGGCATCGTGGTCCGGATCGACCCGATAGCCGGGACCACGATTCAGACGGTCCGGAGGACCGGAAACGGCCGCCCTTTTCAAGGCAGACCGTGGATCACTCATTTCATCTGACGTAGCCGAAAAGATCTCGACAAAGATCGCTTCTCGTGGACGCCTCTCACCGGCGAGACGTGGCCGACTGCGGCCAGACTGGAACTTTCTGTAAGCATCCTATTTACATCTATTCACTGACCAGTCAACATATGTCCGTGGCCACACCCCGCCTCGTTGATCAGCAGCCGGCGCTGAAAAGGTCACCGGGGTTGACAGCCAATGCGATTTGGTATCGGCCCGCGCCAACATGTGAGGAGGCGGCTTCTCGGGTGGCTTAACCACAGAAATTCTGCACGGCCGGATCCCGAATTCGTTATGGCATAACGCCGTACCAGAAGGAATGACACCGTGAGAATGACGCGAAGATTACGGGCCGCCATGTACGTGGTGGTGGCCGGTGCAATGCTGGTGGCCGGGGCAGGGACGGCATACGCCGCTCCCGGGGTGACCCCGGCGGAGGTGACGCTGGACCTGGCCCCGGGTGGATCTACGACGATCGCCAAGACCGTGTCCACTCCGGCGATCCCGCCCAAGCCGGATATCACATTCCTGATCGACACAACAGGGAGCATGGGCGGGGTCATCTCGAACGTGCAGACCAACGCGAACACCATCCTGTCCAACGTCGCCTCGGCGCAGCCGGACGCGCAATTCGCGGTTGCCGAGTACCGGGACATGTCGGACGCGACGTCCTTCCGGGTGGCGCAGAACCTCACCGCCGACCAGACCGACGTCACCAACGGTCTCAACTCGCTGGTCGCATCGGGCGGCGGAGACTTCCCCGAGGACGGCATCAACGGTCTGTTCCAGGTCGCGTCCGGGGCGGTCGACTTCCGGCCGAACAGCTCTCGGATGGTGTTGCTGATCGGGGACGCGCCCAGCCATGACCCCAGCAACGGCCATACGCTCGCCGATGCGATCAGCGCACTGCAGGCGGCCGACGTCACCGTGCTCGCGTTCGACCTGTCCGGGCTGGACTCGACCGGGCAGGCAACCTCGATCACCGACGCCACGGGTGGACGGCTGTTCTCCGGCATCGACTCCTCGGAGGTCAGCGACACCATCCTGGCGGCCCTGCACAACATGCCGGTGGCGGTCACCCACAAACTGCGCGACTGCGACCCGAACCTGTCGGTGTCCCTGACTCCGGGCAGCCGGACGGTGACCAGCGGCGATGACGCCACCTTCACCGAGACCGTCTCCGTCGGCGCCGAAGCCGTACCGGGAAGCACCCTCACCTGCAAGGTGGACTTCCTGCTCAACGGCGTCCTGTCGCCGGGCTTCACTGAAACGATCAGCGAACACGTCCCAAAGGCGACCCCATCGATCGCCACGACGCCATCGGGCTCGGTACCCGCGGGCGGGAACGTCTCTGACACGGCGACCCTGTCCGACGGGTATCACCCGACGGGCACCGTCAAGTTCGAGCTGTTCGAGCCCGGTGACACCGACTGTGCGACGCCCATCGCGACGCGTACCGGGACGGTGACGGACAGCGGCACCGCCGCATCCGGCGATGTGACCATCGGCGCGGCCGGCACCTACCGGTGGTCCGCCACCTACAGTGGTGACGCCCACAACAACGCCGTCACCTCGCCGTGCAGCGCCGAACAGGTCACCGTCACGCCGCAGCGGCTGACCGGACGGGCCTACGGCCTCACCGCCGACGCCTCCCTGGCCGGCATCCAACTGGTCGACATCGCACCCACCCCCGACACCGGCGACATCTCCACGACCTCGACCGGTGCCACCTCGGTGCCCTGCACCGCCACCCTCAGCGGACTGATCAGCGCGCACGCCCTGTGCGCCAAGGTCGCCACCACGGAGTTCCCCGGCAAATCCGTGGCCACCGCCTCCATCGACGACACCACCATCGGGATCACCGGCATCCCGGTGATCAGCGTAAAGACCATCAACTCCAGCTCCACCACCACCTGCGCCGGCTCGACCGGGGCCACCACGATCGCCTTCCTCAAGGTCGGCAACACGGTGGTCATCGCAGAACCCACCAAGATCCAGCCCAACACAACGGTCAACGTGGGCGTCGTCAAGCTCGTCCTCAACGAGCAGATCCCGTTCACGACCCCCGACAAGGGCCTGACCGTCAACGCCGTCCACGTCACGGTCAACGCCCTCGGCCTGGCCAAGACCAACGTCGTCCTGGCCTCCGCCGAAAGCGATATCGGCAACTGCCCATGACCCGATCCACCTGAACCGATCAACCCCGAGGCCGGGCGGAACCCCGTGGCTCCGCCCGGCCTCAACCGGGCTTCACGCTTTGCCCCTTCAGCAGCGCGACCAGGGCTCGAGCGTTCTCGGCTGGTGAGATGGGTGGAGATGACAAATGCGACCCCTCATGATCGTCGGCGCCTAGGTAGTCGATCAAGAACAGGGGTCGCGTTCGCATGCCATCATCCCCGATCGACGTGCTCTCCCTCCACCTGGAGCACGTCACCATCCGCGATCCGCGGTCCGACCTGGCCGAGGTACTGGATGCGCTATGTGTCAAGTCAAAAGGGACACGGGGCGGTTATCGCTAGCCTCGGGCTTTCGCGGCGAATTTGAGTGGGCTTGATCGTTTATATGAGAAAAGCGCCTTTGAGCTGGGAGGATGGGGCTTGTCTAGAGTCCTGTCCGCACCAGTTCAGAAGGCACTTTCCGAGTGAAGCCTATCGTCTCCCGGCGCAAGATCATGGTGTCCGCTGACGGCTCGGGACTCGTCTCGCAGACCGGTGGGCTGCTGTTGCTGGAGACGTTGCGGGCCACCGGGCTGGATGCGGCGCTGTCAGCGCAGTTGGAGCGGTGGCGTCCGTCCCGGGCCGTGCACGACCCCGGCAAGGTCATCGCCGATCTGGCCCTCACTTTGGCGCTGGGCGGGGACTGCCTGGCCGACATCGCGATGCTCCGCGCCCAGCCCGAGGTGTTCGGCCCGATCGCCTCCGACCCGACCGTGTCCCGGCCGATCGACCGCCTGGCCGCCGACCCCGTCCGCGCGTTGAAGGCGATCCGCGTGGCCCGGACCGCCGCCAGGCAGCGGGCCTGGACGCCGGCCGGCACCCACGCCCCCGGCGCGGACGGTGAACTGATCCCCATCGACATCGACGCAACCATCGTCATCGCCCACTCCGACAAGCAACAGGCCGCGCCGACCTGGAAGAAGACCTTCGGGTTCCACCCGATGACGGTCTTCGCCGACCACGGCCCCGCAGGTGGCGGGGAACCGCTGGCGATCGTGCTGCGGCCCGGCAACGCCGGGTCCAACACTGCCGCCGACCACATCACCGCGACCCGCCTGGCGCTGGCCCAGCTCCCCAAGCACCACCGCCGCCAGGTGCTGATCCGCACCGACTCCGGCGGCGGCACCCACGAGTTCCTCACCTGGCTGACCCGGCCCGGGCGGCGGCTGTCGTACTCGATCGGGTTCACCCTCACCGACGAGGTCCAGGCCGCGATCGGGGTCTTGCCCGAACAGGCGTGGACACCCGCCTACGACGCCGAGGGCAAGGTACGCCCCGGTGCCTGGGTGGCCGAGCTCACCAGCCTGGTCACCTTGGACGGCTGGCCGAAAGGCATGCGCCTGATCGTGCGCAAGGAGCGCCCGCACCCGGGCGCCCAGTTGCGCTTCACCGATATCGACGGGCACCGCTTCACCTGCTTCGTCACCAACACCACGCGGGGCCAGCTCACCGACCTGGAACTACGCCACCGCCGCCGCGCCCGCTGCGAAGACCGCATCCGCGCCACCAAGGACACCGGGCTGCGCAACCTGCCGCTGCACGACTTCACCCAGAACCAGATCTGGACGGAGATCGTCGCGCTGGCCTGCGAGCTCATCACCTGGATGCAGATGCTCGCCCTCGACGGACCGGCCCGCCGGTATGAACCGAAACGGCTACGGCTGCGCCTGTTCGCCGTCGCCGCCCGCCTGGTCCGCGGCGGACGGCGTCTCCGCCTAGGCATCGCCGCATCCTGGCCCTGGGCCGGCCAACTGGTCGCCGCCATCACCCGGCTCCAGGCGCTCCCGGCACCGACCTGACCAGCACCAACCCGCCCCGACGACCAGGAAGGACACCCCCGTGGGCCCGTGGAACCCCGCCCACCCGGCGCGACAGCCGGGCCACCACGCTGACCAGGACCCCAAAATCACACTCCAGCCGAACCACTCAGCCAGCCACCGGACCGGCACGAAAGATCGAGGCTAAGGCCTACGCTTGCCGGGACCCTCCGTCAGTTGCCGCTGATCTTGATCTCCCACTGATCACCAGGATCACCGCAGCCGTCAGGGGCGGGCACGTCCCCGGCGCATGAAACCGAGCGGCCTGATTGGTCCATTCCCTCACATTCGCCTTACTGCTCGTTTATCCTCCGTCTGGAGGCGATGGGCGTAGGGCGGGCCGCAAGCGCTGGGGGCATGGCACTCAAGTCAACATCTGTTCGGCCTGGTATGTGACTATGCACCGACGTCCATTTATCTTCCACCAGGTCGAGCTCCTTGCCAGATTCGGAGCTGCGGCCACGTCTCTGTTCCTACTCATGATCCATGAGGTGAGGCAGCATGGCCGGGACATATGTGCTCGCACTCGGAAGCTCGGGCCCGACGCCTGCGAAGGCAGTTTCGCTGCACGAGCTCAACTACACCGAGCGCAAAAATCTACAGCAATGGATCATTACACATCCTGAGTTGGTGGAAGAGGGGTTGCTCGTCCTCACCGAGGAATATGATCGGTGGGCGTCTGCGGATGGCGCGCCCGTCAGGGACCGGCTCGACATCCTCGCGCTTGACCCAGGGGGTCGACTGGTCGTCATCGAACTTAAGCGAGACGATGCGCCGACGGATGTGCATCTCCAAGCGCTCACGTACGCGGCAATGGTGTCGCGACTGACAGAGCAAGATCTTGCCAGGATACTAGCGAAATTCATGACACATGGCATTGAACCGCTGACAGACGATGAGGCTCTCCGCCGCCTTCGAGAGCATTGTGGGGGCGAGGAACTCAACCCGCAGATTCTTCGGCAGCCCCGCATCATCGTCGTAGCCCGGCAGTTTCCTCCCCAGGTGCTCTCAGCGGTCGTCTGGCTGAATGAGATGGGCATTGAGGCCAAGCTGCTCCAGGTCCAGGCATGGGTGACTGGCGCATCGCCAGTACTCACGGCGACCACGTTGTATCCGGTACCCGGCATCGAGGACTTCGTCGTTCAGCCGATGCGTGAGGACAAGGTCAAGGCTGCCGCCCGTGCCACAGAG
The DNA here is from genome assembly GCF_001417795.1 of Sphaerimonospora mesophila. Lineage (NCBI taxonomy): Bacteria > Bacillati > Actinomycetota > Actinomycetes > Streptosporangiales > Streptosporangiaceae > Sphaerimonospora > Sphaerimonospora mesophila. The sequence goes on from NZ_BCBX01000030.1 coordinate 818,254, forward strand.
GGCAGTCGCAACACTCGCGCTGTCCGTCGGATCGTGGAGCGCAGGCTGATCGAGCCGGGGACTGAGTTGTATCTGCGCCTTGACCCACCTGCTCCGGAGTTTTCTTCAGCTCTCGAAGACATCAGGAGCTGGGTTGAGGAAGATCCCCGACGTGGCAGAGCAACATGGGTTGCGGATTCCACTCGTCCCCTCAAATGGGCCTACGACTCCAAGCAGTACCCTCCCACTACATTGATTAAGGAGATCATGGTACAGGTCACGGGAGACAGGCCTGCCTATGCCAACGGCGGCAAATGGTGGCACATTGAGTCGGGCCTGAGTATCGGTCAGATCGCCGAACAGGCTGACAGTGACGTACCTGCGGATAGCGTTCGGGGTGAACTGAGTAATTAGGGTTGCTGGAGCTCAAGAAAGAAACAACGAGGTCGATGATGCCCAAAGCATGGATGGTTAGGTCGGGTCGACGCGGCGAGCACGAGAATCTCGCACTCGATGAGGCGTTGGTCATGCTCGGCTGGCCTGAACTCCAGGACTTGTCGAGCTATAAAGACCGAAGCGCCCTACGCGATCTAGTGATTGGCACCTACCCAGACGCTACCAAGCAGCGAGTGGCTAACTGGACTGGCCAGCTGTGGACGATGTTACATCGCATGCAAGTGGGTGATCTGGTCGTTCTCCCTCTCAAGAGCAAACCCGCTATCGCCATCGGCCGAGTGACCGGCGACTATGCCTACCGGATCGAGCTCCCCGAAGACGCCCGTCATACGCGGCCAGTGAAATGGCTTCGCACCGAAGTCGCTCGAACGGCGATCGGGCAGGATCTAAGGCACTCGCTCGGCTCTCTTCTCACTATCTGCGAACTTACTCGAAATGACGCGTACAAGCGTGTCCTGGCATTGGCGAGCGGAGCTTCTGACCCAGGTGCTGGAGAAGAAACTCAATCCGCAGGCGAGGCAGGTACCGACACCGAGGCCACAGAGTTCGAGCTGGAGAGGTTGGTGCGTGATCAGATCACCGACCGGATCAGCGAACGGTTCCCAGGCCATAAGCTCTCGCAGCTAATAGCGGCTATCTTCCAAGCCAAAGGTATGACGACCTTCATCGCCCCGAACGGTAAAGACGGCAGGAGCGACGTGTTGGCTGGCTCTGGCCCTCTTGGCATGGATCACCCCCGAATCTGCATTCAGGTAAAGTTCACACAGGCACCTGTGGACGTCCGTGTTATTCGTGAAGTCCAGGGCGTTGCCGGCCATTTAGGAGCCGACCAGGTCCTCGTCGTCAGTTGGAATGGCGTCACTCGTGACGCAGATCGGGAACTCCGTCAAAAGTTCTTCAACGTGCGACTCTGGACCTCCGATGATGTTCTCCGGGAGCTCAGCCATGTTTACGATCAACTGCCCGAGGAGATCCAGGCGGACCTGCCATTAAAACGTGTGTGGATGCTTGCATCGGAGACGTGACGTTCAGGTCTGTACCTCCGCAGCGGGGGTGTCAGCGCGCGGCAGTGAACCCCGCCTGCCCAACATGGGAGGCGGGATTTCTGCAGGTCAACGACTACTTCAACAGCTGGCGGGCCATGACCATGCGCTGGATCTGGTTGGTGCCCTCGTAGATCTGGGTGTTCTCCGCCGCACTCCTGGGCGACCTGCGATAACTCCTGGATCTCGCCGCTGACCAGGGCATACGCTTTCCGGGACCTTCCATCGGTTGCCGTTGGTTTCGGTGCTCCCACGGAACAGTCACGGAACAGACCATGATCAGGAGATGCCTGGTGACGCTTCCCAAGAAGGGCTCTCGTCTCATCGCCGTGAGCGATGTGGCGTACCGCTGGCGCGTCCGCCACAAGCCCACCTATTGCCAAGCGAACGGCTGGACCCCCATGACCTTCGCCGTCGAACTCGCCGAGAAGCCGGCCAGCGTCCTCCTCGTCGCGCTCCCCTACGCCAGACCCGACAACTGGCTCGGCGGACAATCGGTGAGCATCCGCCCCTCCCTCGTCGCGCAGTGCATCCGGAAGACAATCCGCGAGGGATGGACACCGAACCAACCCGGTCCCGCTCATCGACTGGACCTCACCCGAGACCCACGTCCGACGGCCTGCCCTCGTCATCCGGCGCCAAGTGGACCCGGACCGCAGGGCCGCCAGGCCCGAGGACCGGAAGCCGCGCGGCAGCCTGATTGAACAGCTGCATCAGGAGATCGCGGGCAGTACATCTGGCTCACCTGATGCGAGCTGGGAAACGCCTCGCCCAGCCCGCAGCACATGCAAGATCATCCGTTTATGTCCCGTGCTCGCCAAGACGAGTCACCACATCATCAGATGCCAAGCCCCCGGAGGGCAGCAAGCCTCTCGCAGATGGCGAGACGCCCTCTGAGCGGTAGATGCAGGACCAGGGTGGCGGGGTGTTCGTGGGCGCTGCTGTATGCCGTGCTGTGTACGGTAGCAACCTCAGCACAGGCAGCAGAACTACCACAATTTGGGATATAACATCACCTTTCGGTGCGATAGGAACATGAGCCGCCAAACGGGAACGATCCGATAATCCGTCGCCCAGTCGGGGGCTTGAGGCTATAGTGACAATTGCCGGATGTAGAGGCGTTCCTGGAGGCATGAGCGGTTTGTTCGCACTCAAGCCGGCCCCCTTCCCCAGCATTCGGATTGCCATTGCTTGGCAGAATACCGCTACCCCGGTTTCCTTGGCCGGCTTGACGTGGCTACTTGGCGATGAGAAAGAAGAGTCATGGCTTACAGTCCGTATCCGATCATCGAGGCAGACGTTGACGACCTATTTTTAGACCTCGACAACTACCGAGTTCCGACTCGGAGCCCGAATGAAGCCGCTGCACTCAAATACCTTTTCGCTTCCGAAGATGTCATGGGCGCAGCGCGCCTTATCCTACGTGAAGGATACTTCGACAACGAGGTGCCGATCGTTATGGCGGTCTCGTCGGGTTACGTGGTCCTTGAAGGAAACCGGCGCGTCAGCGCCTTAAAAGCACTTCGTGACCCGTCTCTTGTTCCTGCGTACGAAAACGAGGTGCGGGCACTGCTCCGGCGATACCAAGTCGAGGCGCAAAGCTTGCCGACGGCTATCCGGGTTATCGTGGTTCCTGACCGGGAGACCGCGGCACCTCATATCGCACGGCTTCATACGGGCCTCTCTAAGCGACGTTGGAGTCGTGACCAGCAGGCCACGTTCTATTACTCGCTCCTTGACACGGATACCACCGTCGATGATGTCAAGGCACAGTACCCCGACGTCGAGGTCGTGCGATTTATCAGGATGGCCGTTACACGCAAGTTTCTGGCCGCCGTACACTTCAACGATCACAGTCTGCGCACTTATGCGGCTGGTGATGATTTGAAGATGTCGGCGTTCGAGTATGCCTACCGGCACAAGAGCCTGGCCGCAGCTATAGGGATCGAGTTTGACCGCGACGGGCACCTGCTTCCTCGGACTTTTACGCCCGAACAAATTGCTAGTGCGCTACCTCCGCATCAGCTTGCGGCAGTCGAATATTTGCTGAACCAATTTCGGGCAAACAAGCTGAATACGCGATCACAGGAATTCAAGAAGGATACGGACGAATATAACATCCTTCTGACAAAACTGGAGAGCTTTGGTCAGCCCATGGCTGCTCCCACCGCGTCTGGGGGTACCTCACCTTCTCCAACTCCCCCTCCGCGGCCTGGAGTCAGGAGCAGGACTGGAGGTAGCCCTGGTGGTCCGGGCCCTGGCGGTACGTCGAACCCGGCCCGTACACCACGTGGTCCTAACCATCCCAACACGAAGACCACTCTGGATCTGTCCGGCGTCGACTACTCCGGTGCTGGGGTTAATCTCAAGACCAGATATATTGAGCTACGCGCCATCAATGTAGTTCAGTTCCCAGCAGCCACAGCTATGCTGCTGCGGTCCGTCCTGGAAGGCACGATCAAGTTCCACTTTGAGTCGACGGCTTCTCCCGTGACGGGAGAACTATCTCGAATCTTCCCCCGCGTCATCCAGGATTATGGGAACATCAAAGCCCTAAAAAGTTCGATCAACACTATCAGCTCGGGAAATGGGCAAACGCCGGGCTCTATTCAGTGGTTCAACGTCGTATCCCACAGTGCTGATGCTGTCGTTCTACCCAACGACGTGCGGACCGCATGGCAGCTCGTGAACCCCTTGATCAGGCATCTACTGAGGCCGCTGGGACAGTCAACCCCATGATGCGCGATATCGCCGCCGCAACCATCGGCGAGGCTATGAGGAGCTCTTCTGCCTTGCCGGGGTATCGTGCGGAGTAGCTCAGCTCAAGGCGGGATTGAAAGTGTGTTCCATAAAGTCTCTCAATAAGCGGTGCAACGTCGTAAGTCATGATCCAATGCGCTTGCTGGATAGCCTTGACCTCCTCAGAAAGCGCCTTATGGTCGCGTCCATCGAACGCGTTAAGATACATGTGAGAGCCAGCACGAACATAGGGCGGATCGATGTACAGGAAGGTTGATTCGTCGGTAGTGTGATTCTGAATGACGGTACGGCCATCTAGGTTGGTTACCGTAATTTGGTTGGCAAGTTCTCCGATTGATTCGAGGCGCTCGGCTAGAGTGTCGCGATTGAATCGGGCATCGATTTTATAGTTTCCCGATTGGTCTTGGCCGCCGATAACTCCGGCATTCAAAACGCCGGAGCGATTTGTGCGATTTAGATAGAAGAACGAAAAACCAAGCTTTAGTATGTCGTCGTCGCCCGTTCGATATATCTCGCGCTGGCGTGTCCATTCGGCAACCGTCAGCGGCACCGTATGAACCATTTCCACGAACTTTTTATTGTGCTCAACCACAGCACGCCAGAAAGCGTACACGGCTGGATCAATGTCGTTGATGACTAGGTGGTCAACGATCCCTTGCCTGAGCAGAGCGATTCCTGCGCCTGCGCCGCCTGCGTAAGGTTCCACGTACCGGGGCGTTTGCAGGCCTAGATCACCAATTATGTCCGCGAACAAGCCGGCTAGTGCCGCTTTTCCCCCGGGATAGCGCAGCGGCGATAAGGTCCCGTACCTCCTTGAGGCAACGATCCGGAGGGGCTCTGTCACGCTGCCTCCATCCTGCTCGCCCTGTGTGCCGCCACGCGACACCGTGCCGAACAGAACCTCGCGTCGCGGCGCCCGGCGAACAACTCTTGGCAGTTGCGGCACTTCTTCAGGGCACCACGCCTTTTCATACGCTCTGCATACACCGCGCGGCCTAGCTTGACCAAGTCTCCATCGCTTAGACTGACGACATCATCCATGTAACGACTATATCCGTTACAGCACCGCATGGTAATCCTCTGGCCATAGCTTCAGGCAGGTTTGTTAAGGCATTCGTGACGTAAGCGTCACTCCTGGTCATCTCCTCGTCGGGCGGGCGCAGCAATGCCCTGGCCGGACGCCTGGGTCAAGCCGTCGTGCCTGGTGACCTTCCTCGTCCGATGGTTGCTCTGCCTGTGGGCGGCTTGACCTTGGGCGGCCGGACCGGCATCCCTTCGAGGTGACCGAGGAGGAGAGAAGCGCCTCCCACCCGCACCGCCTACGGCTCATCTCCTTGGCGGGCGGGTCCACGTCACCCTAGTCTTGGCGCTGGCCGCGGGGCTCTTTGCTCGCCTAGAGTGTCTCTCATCTCGATGGCCGGGGAGCGCGTGCACATGGTCAGCCAGGATCGTGTCCTGAGAGCAGAATGCCCGCCCGGTTGGCCGTCGCACAATGCCCGCGGGCGTTCGGTGAAGACGAGAACCCTGCCCGCGGCACCCGCGGTGACAGAGCCCAACTTTCTAACGGAAAGGCGACCGGTATCGGATTTGCGTATTTTCGGGAAGGCCCACGCCCTGCTGCGCCATGGCACGCAGCACTGAATGCCCCACTCCGAGCGGAAGAGCAGCGGCATTGTGCGCTAGCGCAACAGGAATAATTGCATTCGGGTATAGACGCGTTCGCACGGAATCAAGAACCTCACATATTGTTCGCAGAGTCGGGTAGCTACTGAACTCTTCGGCCCCTTGTCCCTCGTATGGCAACACACCCGGTTTGGGCGGGACGGTGATTACGAGCGGGTCGCCAGTTGTGGTGCGGTATATGAAACGCCGACCATAGAATTCGTCCGTGCCGTATTGGTTACCTTCAGGTCGTCCAGTCATCCGGTTTATGTAGTCCGTTGTGAGTCTCATCACGTGCCCCTCGGGGATTAAATCCCGAATAAGCTCGGCATGCTCCACGAATCTTCCTTGTTTCTCCACACCAACGAGTAATGGTGCCGAGATACCCTTGGCATCGGCCCATCTGTACATGGCCTCATGATAATTCGAGAGACGGCGCTTCAAGGGCGCGACGGTGCCATGCAGGGCAAGCGGTCCGTCGCTGATAAAGATTGTCCGCTGGAGTATATCCTCGGGGTGGAGGATACTGGTGAAAAAGTGTTCTAGGTAGCTGAGCGTCATAAGCCGCTCAGCTACAAGCATCACCCGAGTAATGCAGGTCTGATTAGATCCCTCGGGCGTGTACTCGGTGTGAGTCCGGAGCACGTCCGTAAGATAAAGGGGAGTCCGGCAATCAGGGCAGGAACCTCCCGCTTTGTTCACTCTTGGCTCGTCGCCAGCAGCGAAATGGTGTCGGCAGTTTGGGCATGCTCGGATCGGTGCGTCTACGGCTGGGGCACCCGGGGTACCGTGCATGGTCAATAGCGCGTCCGCGAGCGTGAGCGGAGAGTCTTGGTCGAACCTGGTTGAACTGAAGAAATGGTCAACTTCCTGGCGCCAAGTGTCGATCCCGCTGCAACCAGGTCTGACTAAGCCGGAACCAGGAAGCGCCGTGTCAAATGCCCATTCGCTGTGTGACTGGCGCACCTCTCGGGGGTCGACGAATGGCCCTGTCTCTGTGGAGGTAAGCTTATCGAGTTCAAGGAAGGACCCGGCGACGCGGATGTATCCCACCTTGATGGTCGGGTGCTCGCGGGTCGCTTCGACTTCCGTGTCCGACCCGTCCACAGTGATTGCGAAACGTACGTCCGAGGCAGCGGTAGAGCTTGTGAGCGTGTCGACGGATACACATAGTTCCCTGATCCCACTGCCATCGCTAGGCCGTGCCTGAGAGACCTGCCACCGCGAGAACGCCTCTTGAACAGCCTTGTTGTTGACCGTGGGGACGTGGCCGAGCCTGTGAGCTCGTTCATTCGGATAGGGCACGTCAGTCGTCCTGGTCTTCCAGCGAATAGGGGTTAAGCTTTGCCGCAACACGTGCCTGGTTGATCATGTCGTGATCAAAACGGGCGACCTGAACAGGAACAATGTATTTTCCCGAGTAGGTTTTCATTCGAACAAAACCTATATCCTCGCAGCGGCGGACGCTGTCAGCCCACGTCTTGAAGTCGTAGTAGTGCGACAGTTCGCGGGTCTCCTTATCCGAATTCAAGTGGGCAACGATCCAGTTGGATGTGTTCGACAGGATGCGTTGATCTACGCTGGAGACTTCTTGCGTGGCATAGACTAGGCCGATCTTGTACTTGGCAGCTTCTTTAGAGAGACGTACCCACGGATTCGCAGCCGTGTCCTTAGCTCCGCGTTCAAACAAATTATGAGCTTCCTCGACAACGATCTGTAGTGGGATCAGGTCCATGTTGCTGCGGAAGCGAATATTGGCCTCATTTAGAATATGAGTAACGATGTTCTCCGAGATAATCCGGGGAACGTCACCCGAGCCGTAGGCAAGATCCACGATAGAAAGGCGCCCGTTCATCATGTCGTCCCATACCTGGTCCTCAACGCGCTCCTGTGCATGCGAGGTGTGGAATTCTCTTAGTGTTCGAATGGCAGCCTTGACGCTGGCTCGTTCCAGCACCTCAGCAATGAACTTGAACGGCCTCGGGTCGTTGGGGTTGGACGAGGAGCTATTCCATTTCCCATTACTCGCCATATAGAGCGTGAGCTCCTTAGCCGCACGAGGGCTACTGAGCCGGTAAGTATTCCCACTCGAGGGCGCCTGGACTAACCCGGGATGGGTGCTATTGAAGGCATCATAGTCAGTCTTGTTCCACGTAAACGTGATACTTACATTTCTCACGTTTGTACTTTTACCCGAGTCGGAGAAGCGGTCGCCGATGAGTCCACATAGGGAGAGGAGCCCATAAAATCCCACACGGGCACGGCTCCACGCCGCATGCTCGGAATGCTCCGAGGCCGGCGGCTCTTCCCAATTTATTGAGGTAAAGTTCTTCACGTACGCGTAAGCACCGTACTGTTCCATGACTGCGGAGTTCACGAAGTCGGTTACAGCTTCAAGCTTATTTACGTCGTAGAAGTTCATGCCAAGGGGGCGCACTTGCGGATCGGAGCCATCAGCACCAAAGCGGTAGATCCGTACTGTCTCTGCGTCACCGAGCAGCCTTAGGCCGGTCTTATCCTGAGGGTTAATGTTTGCGTACTCGCCTTGTGGATCAAAGATGAGTTGACCGATGGACTTGTCATGCTCTGAGCCGTACCTATGAACGGCTGTGACCAGGGTTTTGATCGTATTCGACTTGCCAGTTCGGGTCATCCCGAACACGGCGGTTTTGCGGGAAATAAAGTCGGAGACATGGACCTTCACCTCGGCGGCGTCAGTCCCCGCCATACGTGAACGCCGCATCGTGGAAGCAAATCTAACGGTGCCGAGGGGAAGGGTGTCATCGGCCCCAGCCTCGGGATAGGACGCGAGCCAGGAAAGCACCCGAGAGGAGGGTAGGAAGACCTGATACCTTGCGGATGCAACAACGTTGTCGATGTCGGCACCGAATTCTATGATCGCACTGTTGGTATTAGAGGTATAGAAGGTTCCGATTACCTCGCAGTCGAAGGCTGACTGCTGTAGCTCGTTCCGAGTGAGCACGTCGGTGACCTCGTCAAATGCCCTACCGCTCGTCGTCGCATCCCGAACGACCGCAAGACGTGTCTGAACTAGATCCGCCTCGTTTGGGAGCGGTGCCGTGCCGCGGACACGCAGCAGAATAAGTTCCTCGTCATCAAGCACGAACCCGGCTCCGGTCTTATTCCCGGCCGCGGCGAGCAGGTAGCCCCCAAGCGGGACACCACCTGCAATGTGCTTCTGATAGTCGTCAGTGAGCACAACCGCCGAACTGTAATCCAATTGGTAGATGCCGCCTACGGCAAAGCAATCGTCGTTTATGAGCACGGCCAGGGGGCTAAGAGCTTTGGTCTTGTTTGTGACGGCGGTAACGATGCTCATGCGCGCCTCTCAGGTTCAGCTAGGCCTTGGTCGGATCGTCAGGTTCGATTTGTGAATCGAATTTCGCTTCGGGGGGTCGGGACTGCGCCGACTACCGCTCATCGTGTAACGATGAGTCACAGGAAACTCGCTTACTCCGGGTTTGCCGCGGTACAGACTGACCGGAAGGCCTTCGCTCTGCAGCAAGGGTCCAAGCGTCCGTCACCGATGCCAGAGCTCCTAACCCTGCCGAGCGAAGATCACCGGTGCCGCCATCCTCGCAAGTGATCTTCTCTGCCCGTCCGATCATGGCTCTCTGTCTCCATCTCTGAGGGCGGGACTCGAAGAGAGTGCAAGAAGTATGCAAGCGGCAGCTAGCCGACCGCTGGACAGTCGTGCACTCCAAATAGATCATCCTGCTATTTCAGCCGTTCCTCAACTCCTGGCTTAGGAACTCTTCTCAGATCTTCTGTCTTGGAGCGAGGAGCTTGCGGCCCTCGTCTACACCCACGGCTTGATATAGGGACGCTGGCCCTGCCCGGTGTGCCTGCATCCATGGCAGGCGAAGATCACTGTTCCTTTTTTGTGAGCTCGGATTCAGCGCGCGGGCGGCGCCGGCCGGGACCGGCCGGAGAGCCGCACGCCCGGCCGGCTGGCCGACCAGCGCGCGAGGCGGGCCGCCGTAGGCGGCTCGCCCTTGATAGCGAGAAGAAAAGTTGCTTCCGATCACGGTGGGACGGCCGGGTCAGGCTGTGCTGGGTTCTGCGGTTGTCCAGACCGCTTCGAGGCTGGCGAGGTAGACGGCTGTTGTACCTTCGTCCGCGGTTGCTCTCATGTGGATGACGGGGGCCTGGGCTGCTGGGGTGCCGTAGGCGTGGGTGTTGACGAGAAGGTCGTCGTCTGCACGGTAGATGGAGTTGTAGAGCACGGTGCGGTGAAGGCGGATCTCGACGTCGTCCACGTCCTGGAGCTGGCGGTAGAGGGTGAGTGCGTTTCTGGTTCTGGCGGCCATGACGTCGGGGCCGATGCCTTCTTCGGTTCCTCGGGCTGCTACCTGGGGGCTGTCGGGGTCGCCGAGGAGGATACGCACGCGCACGCCTTCGCGGGCTCGGCTTGCCAACAGGCGGATCATGCCGGTGTCTTCGGCGAGGAACAGGCCGCTATAGGTGAGGATGTCGATCTGCCGGGTGGCGCCCTCGAAGTGGCGACGCCATACGGCTTGCGGGACGGTCCAGCGGTGGGCGTAGACGGCCTGGACCTCGGAGACGATGGGCCGGCGGGGTTTGACGATGTCGGGCCAGAGGTCGGCCTCGTCTACATGGAGGAGGTCGGCGATGGCCCACCGGTGGCGGGGGTAGGGGATGCGGCCTTTGAGCCAGCGGTCGACGGTTTTGGGATCGACGGCAAGGGCGGTGGCGACGTCGACGGTCTGGAGTCGGGCGCGGGCGAGGGCGTGGCGCAGGTTGTCGCTCACCGGTGGTGCACCTCCTGTGACGGGGGTTGCTTCTGCCTGCGACGTTAACATGAGACGTCCCTAGACGTCCCTGAGTTGCGGTGTAGAGGTTCCCTTGCTCTGGCGGACGCTCGTACGGCAATCGGCGCGACACCGGGCGCGCCGTACGAGTCGAAGGGAGCACAGGGCATGGAGCCGATGCGGACGATCCGCGAAAAGCAGCAGGAATACCAAGAGAGGCTCTTGACCGAGCTTCGGGACGAGCTGGAGGAGCGCGGCCTGACCACGGTGCTGATCGTGGATCAGAAGGGGCGGCCCGCGCTGGAGGTTCTCGATCGGTGCTTGCGGTCGCGCCGGGTCTACGTGCATCTGGCGTTCCTGTGGTTCTACTGGGGCGACCAGCTCGACGAGCGCGTCTCGTGCATGCAGCTGCTGCCCGCGGCTGCGCGGATCGAACAGGCCGCGCAGGAGGGCTGGCGCGAAGGGGAACAGGGAGACCTCGGCATCAACCTGAACAAAATCCTCGATGCGCACCGGTCCTGACATGCCTAAGCGATGGCTGACCGGGTGGCGGGTGCATGGGCAGATCGCCGAGCGGCTGCGTGAGCGCATCACCACGGGCGCGTATCCGGCGGGGTCGGCGCTGCCGTCGGAGGCGGTGCTGTCGGCGGAGTTCCGGGTTGCCCGCAACACCATTCGCCGGGCACTACACGCCTTGGAAGTCGAGGGTCTGATCGTGACGGTTCCGGCCAAGGGGCGGATCGTGCGGGCCGATGGGTACGTCGTGGATTCGGCCTACCGCTATGAGGTGATCGCTCGGGACCTTCGGGGGCGGATCGTGCGGGGTGACCTGGCCCCGGGGGACGTGCTGCCCAGTGAGGCGGAGCTGTGCTGGTTGTATGACGTGTCGCGCAACACGGCACGGCAGGCGTTCACGATGCTGGAGCGGGAGAAGCTGATCGTGTCCCGGCACGGCAAGGGCCGGTTCGTCCGCCCCGGAGGTTGAGACGTCCTGGGACGTCTGAGTTGGCACCCTAGGTCTGGACGGGCCTGGGGTGCCTATCGTCTATCCCGTGGGACACGTTGAGTGGGCGCGCGACCTGGCCGAACGACTCCTTGCAAAGCCGCTTCCCCGGAGGTGGGCGCACACGCAAGGGGTGGCGGCGCGGGCCGCATCCCTGGCCCCGATCCTCGGCGACGACTCCGACACGCTGACCGCCGCCGCCTACCTCCACGACATCGGATACTCGCCCGAACTGGTCGACACCGGGTTTCACCCCCTCGACGGCGCCCGCTATCTACGCGATATCGCCGGGGCCGATGAGACGCTGCGCCGGTTGGTGGCGCATCACTCGTGTGCGGTCAACGAGGCGGCCGAACGCGACCTGTACGACGCCTTGACCAAGGAGTTCCTCCCGGAGCGGCGGGAGCTGGCCGACGCGCTGACCTACTGCGACATGACCACCGGCCCGGACGGGCGGCACCTGGACGTGCTCGACCGCCTGGCCGAGATCCGTTCCCGATACGGCCCTGACCACCTTGTCAGCCGCTCGATCACCGTCTCGACGCCGTGCATCCTGGCCGCCGTTTGCAGCATCGAGGCGGCGTTGCGTACTCGGTAGCTTGAGAGCGGCTACCGAGACACACCCGGCGAAGCTCGACGGGATCGGATAGGCGCTTATCTCCGGTTGAACAACTCGGCTGCCTGGTTGAACATGGCGACGGACGCGGTGGTGTCCGCGTGCAGGATCTCCGATAGCGGCTGTTCGAGCTGGGGGTCATAGCAGACGAGACCGGCCTCTTGCTCGATGACCTTCGCCACGGCCCGCAGCTTGTCGACGAGGCCGGCGGCGTCCTCGCCATGTGTCCAGTAGGGCACGCTCAGGTCCCACTGCCCTTCGCAGAAGGACACCTGTATGCCGGTCGACTCGTGATAGATCTCCCAGACAGGTGGATTCTCGAGGACGGCGACGGCTCCCAGCACCTCGCGGACGCGGGGAACAACCCTGTCCCACACATCCGCGTCAACGGGTATGGGCTCCTCGTCGCTCTCCTCCCGTGCCTCCAATGCGTCCTCCCAGGACTCGCCTGGTTTACGGCATAGGAAATGAAGGTCATAGCTCATGACGAGGACGGTATCGCCCTCCTCCGACAACCTCGGGTCGTCTCTTGGAGGCTCCTTAGCCGATGTACGGCAGGCCGCTCCCGGCGAGGTAGTGGCCGATTCGCAGAGCCATTGACCGATCCATCGGCAGGCCCTCGACCTGGTCGCGGGGCACCCAGCGAACCTCGGTCGACTCGCTACTCGGGGTCGGCTCGCCGCTGATAGCGCGGGCGGTGAGCACGATGGAGAACTCCTGGCGGGCCTCGCCGTTGCTGGTGTAGAGGATCACGTGCTTGGGGTCGGTGTACGTCCCTACCAAGCCTGTGATCTCGCACAGGATGCCGGTCTCTTCGAGGGTTTCCCGTACGGCGGCCTGCGGCAACGATTCGCCGAGGTCGATTGCGCCACCGGGGACGGCCCAGTTGCCGTTGTCGGACCGGCGGATCATCAGCAGGTCCCCGGCGTCGTTGGTGACCACGACGTTGACGGACGGCACGAGGCTGTTCGCCCTGGGAGCGTCGGGGTCGTCGTAGAAGTCGATCCGGCGGGCCATGGCTATGACTCTAACGGCTGGGACTGCTCCCAGACCCGTTCGAAGCTGTCGACGTAGGTGGTGACCATGTCGCCGCCGAGGACCTTGCGCAGGTGCAGGACGGGGGCGTTGCCGGCGGGCATGCCGTACACGTGGGTGTTGACGAGAAGCTGATCGTCCCCGCGGTAGATCGAGTTGTACAGCACCGTGCGGTGAAGGCGGAACTCGACGTTGTCCAGCCCCCGGATGGGCTTGTACAGCACGAACACGTTGCGGATCTTGGCGGCCATGCCGTCGTCGATGCCCTCGTCCGCGCCCCGCTGGGCGACCTCCGTGCTGTCGGGGTCGCCGAGCAGGATCCGCACCCGGACCCCGGCACTGGCCTTCTCGCCAAGCATCCGCACGATCCCTGCATCATCGGCGAGGAACAGCCCGCTGTAGACGAGGATGCCGATTTCTTGGCTGGCGCTGGCGAACAGTCGTCCCCAGGCGTCCCTGGGCACGGCCCAGCGGTGCGGGTAGACGGTCACGATCTCACTCTCGGAGGCGGAGGCGACCTGTTCCCGGGTCAGCGCCTCCGGCCACAGGTAACCCTCGTCCATACCCAGGTGGGCGGCCACGGCGTAGCGGTGCCTGCGGTAGGGGGCGCGACCCTTGGTGATCCACCGCTCGACGGTCTTGGGGTCCACCTCGATGGCGGTCGCCAACTCCGCGATGCCCACCCCGCGTTCCAGCAGTGCCGCGCGCAGCCGATCGTTGGCCATCTCACCTGCCACGTTGGAGGACGTCCAGGGACGTGGCAATCGTAAGCCGGACGTCTTGAACATGTCCCGTCGTGTAGTGATCTCGTCCTGCTCTTCTCGCGCACTCTCGGTGTCACAACGCAGCACCGACAGCGACGAAAGGAGAGGTAACCATGACGAACACGACGATCAGCCCGGCCGACGAGCCCGCCGGTTGCGAGTGCGGGGCTGCCGTGGAGGAGGGGCAGGCCCGCTGCCGTAAGTGCCTGGCCCGTGACCGGTGGGGCCGGCGGCAGGCCGCCCGTCGCAGGGCCGACAAGCGGCGCGCGATCACCCGGCGTCCGCCGCGCGGCCCGCGCGGTGCCGCCGCGCTGGGGGTGATCTGGTCATGAGCACACTGCCGCTGATCTTCGCCCTGATCCTCACCGCAGTCGTGGGTGTGGGCTACGTGGCGGTACTGGTCGGCATCCGCCGGGAGGACAAGGCCATGAGGAGTGGGGTCGCCTCACCTGAGGGGGCGGCCCGGCTCGCCCGGCACGTCACCGGGTTGCGCGTCCGGGGCGGCGGTCCTAACTCCCGGATTGCTGAGACAACCGTTCTTCGATGCGGGACAGGCGCCGTGACAGGTCCTGTACGGCGGTGCGCAGCTTGACGACCTCGCCCGTCAGATCCTCGGCCGGTGCGGTGCCGGCCTCGTCGGCCTGGTCGCCCTCGGCGGTGTCGTCGGGTTCTCGGACGAACACGCCCTTGCCCTGCTGGCCGATGACCAGGCCTTCGTTCCGCAAGAGTCCGACTGCCATCTTCACGACGCTCAGCGAGGCGTCGTACTGCTCGGCGAGCTGGGCCGTGGACGGCAACGGCTCACCGGGCGGCAGAGACCCGCCGCGGATCTGCGCACGCAGATCGTCGGCGATCTGGAGGTAACCGGGGCGTCCCGTTTTCCTAACCATCCCTCTCCTGTCGTACCTGACCTAGGTATCACACCACGACATCGCGACCAAGCCAACCGAGAGAACATTGACAACCAGGCCAACCTAGTTAACTATGTTGCCCACGAGTCGAAGGAGGTCCATCCCATGCGCACCATTCCGATCCCGGTCGACGTGACCAAGCTTCAGTTCGTCTGCGTCCGCGCGCCCCGCCCGCGCGTCCTCAACGCCGACACCGGCGAGATCAAGACCGACAAGAACGGCAACACCGTCTACGAGATCGTCCTGTCCGTGGAGGACGAGTTCGGCCGCATCGAACTCGTCAAGGTCGGCACCTCCGGCGAACCCCAGATCACCGCCGGGCAGGACGTCACCCCGAACGGCCTGGTCGGCTACGTCTGGGAGATGACCCGGGGCGGCGAGGCCCGCTGGGGCATCAGCTACCGGGCCGCCTCCATCGTCCCCGCCGGGGGCGCCCATGCCTGACACCCTCCCGCAACTGCTCGCGGGCCTGGCCGCCCTGGTGGCCGGCCTGTGGGCCTGGCGGCGCTACCACTACCAGTCGTTCTGGCTGCTGGTCGGCTTCCCGATCGTCGCCGTGACCGTGCGGGCGACCTGGCGCACGGTCGCCCTCGGCTGCGGCCTGACCAAGAAGCGGCAACGCTGGTGGTTCACCACCGTCCCCGGCGCGATCGCCTCAACCGGCGTGGTGAAGGTACGGCGGCGCTTCCAGCGGGTCGCGGTCGACACCAAACCGTTCATGCTGCTACCTCGGCCGACCCGGTACGGCTGGCGGGTCACCGTCCACACCTTGGAAGGGCAGATCCCCGCCGACTACGCCCAGGCCGCCGAACGGCTCGCGCACTCCTGGGGCGTGCACGCCGTCCGGGTGTCGTCCCCACGGCCGGGCCGCGTGGTCCTGGCGGCCACCGTGCGGGACCCGCTCGTCCGCCTCGACCACCTCCCACCCTCGGCCGACCTGCTCACCGTGCACGTCGGCAGGTTGGAGACCGGCGGGCTGTGGACGATCGACTTCCGCACGGTCCCGCACTGGGTCAACGCCGGGGCCACCCAATCGGGCAAGTCCAACCTCGCCAACGCCCTCTTGGTCGGGCTCGCTCCGCAACCGGTCGCCCTGGTCGGCATCGACCTCAAAGGCGGGGTCGAGTTCACCCCGTACGCGCCACGGCTGTCGGCCCTGGCCACCACCCGGGCCGAGTCCGTGAGACTGCTGGATGACCTCGTGGGCCTGATGGTCGACCACATGGGGCTGTGCCGTACAGCAGGAGCACGCAACATCTGGCAACTCCCGCCCGGCGTGCGCCCGGTCCCGATCGTGGTCCTAGTCGACGAGCTGGCCGAGCTGTACCTAATGGCCGACAAGTCCGAGAAAGACGAGATCACCCGTACCTCTACAGCGCTGCTGCGGGTCGCCCAGCTCGGCCGGGCGTTCGGCATCTACCTGTTCCTGTCCGGTCAGCGGATCGGCTCCGACCTCGGCCCCGGCGTCACCGCCCTACGCGCGCAGTGCTCAGGCCGAATCTGCCACCGGGTCAACGACCCCGAGACCGCGACCATGACCCTCGGCGACCTCGACCCGGCCGCCCTGGTCTCCGCGCGGGCCATCCCCGCCGAGACCCCCGGCGTCGCGATCGTCGCCAGCCAGGACGGCCAGTGGTACCGCGCCCGCTCCTTCTACGTCGGCGAGCAGACCGCCGAACACGCCGCCCACACCCACGCCCACCTGACCCCGGACTGGGCCGAGATCACCCGGCCTGCCCGCTCCGCCCAGGTGGGCGGGGCGGATCTGTCCGAACTGCTATCCGCCTAACCACGCCCCAACGAAGGGAGGGAACGATGCGACGCCTGGCCTCATGGCTGCTCGACTCCGGGCCGGTCCTCGTCCTGGCCACGATCGCGGGTGCCGGATCATTCACCCACATCCGCGACACCGCCACCGACCACGGGCAAACCGGCTGGATGTCCTGGGCGGTCGCGGTCTGCGTCGACCTCACCTGCGTCATGGCCGCCCGCGAACGCCAGCGGGATAAGAAGACCGGTCGCCAACGCCACGGCGCGGTGTCGTGGCCGACACTTGTCCTGGCCGGCGGGATCGTCCTGTCCCTGGCCGCCAACCTCCACCAAGCCGAACCCACCGTGTGGGGCTGGCTGACCGCCGCCACCCCGGCCGGTGCGTTCCTCATCGCAGTCTCGATGCTGGAACGCCGCGCCTCCGGCCCTCGTTCCGAAGCGACCTCGGCCGTCCAGGCCACATCCCCTGCCGAGGTGATGCCGTCCTCCTCGTCAGTCCCGTCGTCCCCGGTCCCGTCCTCGGCGGTCCCCGGCGGGTCTGCGTCGGACGGCCAACCGTCCCGCCTCCCGGTGCTCGTCCCCGGCGGTGAGGACGGGCAGGACGGCGAGACCGGGCCGTCCCTGGCGCTGGTCGAGTTCGCCCGGCGCGTGGCCGACGAACATCACGCCAAGCACGGTAAGCCGATCACCCGCGATGTGCTGCGCGCCCGGCTGGGCGTGTCCAACCAACTCGCCTCCGACCTGCTGCGCACCCTGCGCGCGATATCCGAGCCCGCCTGACGAAAGGAGATCACCACATGCGAAACGACCAGCACCGAAACGCCGTCATCACCGGGCTCCGTGCCCTGGCCGACTTCCTGACCGCCAACCCGGCCGTCCCGGTGCCGCGCGGCGGCGTCCGTGTCGCCTACTTCCCCAACCGGGAGGCCGACGCCGAGATGTGCGCCGAGATCGACGCCATCGCCGCACTGCTCGGCGTCCCCATCAACTCCGCGCGCCTGGACTCCGGCCACTACGCGACCGGCCGGGACTTCGGCCCGGTCCGCTATGAGGCGGTGGCCATCCTCGCCAACGCCCGCGCCCGGCACGAGGCGCTCATGTCCTACAGCGACAACGTCACCCCAGAACCCGGCGCGGACTGCACTGCCGGAACCTCGGCGCGGGCCGCATGAGACAGGAAGGGACCGAACCCACGAATGAGCGACGCCACACAGGCCACCGCCCCAGAGATCACGGAGATCACGCCCAAGCGTTGGCAGTGCTGCCACTGCGGCGGGGGCGGCATCGACTCCCACGGCGACACCTGCCGCCACTGCGAGGGCCTCGGCTTCTGCTGAGCCCCTCCACCCGCTGATCGCAGCGCCCCCGGCCTGGCCGTACATCCGCCAAGACGCCTGCCAGGTCGGGGGCCATCCCCTCACCCGCAACGAGTGAAAGGAGGTCTCCATCTTGCCCGCATCTGTCGTCAACGCGCACGCGATCCGCGACGCGATCACCCGGCTCGGTGATCCGAACTACTCCCGGTGGGCGGCCCAGATCCGCCGCGCGGGCGGCTGCCGCCAGCCGATCCACCTGCGCGGCCGGGTCGAACACTGGGACGCCGCGACCGGAACCCTGCTGCACCGCTACAGCACCAGGACCGAACCGGACGGCGTCCTTCGCGTCCCGTGCAAGAGCCGGCGTGCCTCGCGCTGCCCGTCCTGCGCCGAGACCTACCGGGCCGACACCTTCCACCTGATCCGCGCGGGCCTCGTCGGCGGCAAGGGCGTCCCCGCCTCGGTCACCGCGCATCCGTGCCTGTTCGTCACGCTCACCGCGCCGTCCTTCGGCCCGGTTCACACCCGGCGGGAGAAGAACGGCAAGGTCCTTCCCTGCCACCCCCGCCGCGACGCCCAGAAGTGCCCGCACGGGCGCGTCCTGTCCTGCACCGCCCGGCACGGCGCCGACGAGGACTGCCTCGGCGAGCCACTGTGCCCGGACTGCTACGACTACACGGGCTCGGTGCTGTTCAACGCGGTTGCTCCGCTGCTGTGGAAGCGCTTCGCCGACGCTCTTCGCCGTCATCTGGCCAAGCTCGGCGGCCTGACCCTGCGCGAGATGCGCGAACAGCTCGTCGTGTCCTTCGCCAAGGTCGCCGAGTACCAGCGGCGCGGCGTCGTCCACTTCCACGCTGTGATCCGGCTCGACGGCTCGGACGGGCCGGTCTCCGCGCCCCCGGCCTGGGCCACGCTCGACCTGCTCGGCCAAGCCGTACGGCACGCCGCCTCGGTGGTCACCGCGAAGATCCCCGCCGTCGACGGCGAACCGGCCCGGGTGCTGCGCTGGGGCGATCAGCTCGACGTCCGGCCGATCACGATGGACGGTGAGCTGACCGATCAGGCCGTCGCAGGCTACATCGCCAAATATGCGACCAAGGCCGCCGAGTGCGTCGGCACCCTCGACCGGCGGATCAGCCCTGCCGAGGATCTGGTCGCCCTGCCCATTCGCGAGCACGCCCGACGCCTGATCGCCGAATGTCTGCGCCTGGGCGCCCTCGACGAGTTGGCCGACCTCCGGCTGATCCAGTGGGCGCACATGCTCGGCTTCCGCGGCCACTTCTCCACCCGCTCCCGCCGCTACTCCACCACCCTCGGCCAGATCCGCGCCGAACGGCAGGACCATGCCCGCGATGAACAGATCACCACAGGTCGCCTACCGCTCTTCGACGAGGACACCGTTCTCGTGGTCACGCATTGGGAGTACGCCGGAAAGGGCCTGTCCCCCGGTGACGCCCTCGTCGCCGCGCTCGCCGCGCCTTGGCTCTGGGACGGTGGCCAATGATCACGCTCGAACGGCTCTGGACAGTGGAAGAGGTCTCGGAGTTCCTCGGCGTCCCGGTGGCCACGCTCTACCAGTGGCGACACCACCGGATCGGCCCTCGAAGCCGGAAGATCGGCCGTTACCTGCGCTACCTGCCCGAGGACGTCATGTCCTGGGTCCGCGAGCAGGAGTAGCCGATGGCCTTCGTCAAGGACCTATGGACCAAGACCGTCCGGCACTCAGACGGCAGGACGGAGAAAGTCAAGACCGCGCGGTACGGCGTCGGCAAGCGCTGGCTCGCCGTCTGGCTCGACCCGGACGGGAAAGAGGTCTCGGCCGCGTTCGAGCGCAAGGCCGACGCGGAGAAGAAGGCGTCCGCCATGGAGGCGGACGTCAGCCGCGGTGACTACATCGATCCGAAGGCCGGCAAGGCGCTCTTCGCCGACTTCGCTGCGCGCTGGCTGGACTCCCGCATCGTCGACCCGTCAACGAAGATCCGGTACGAGTACATCTATCGCCTCCACGTCGCCCCCTCCTTCGACCGACGCCAGGTGAAGAGCATCCTCCCCTCGCACATCCAGGCGTGGATCAGTGACCTGAACGAGCGCTACGGGCCGTCGACCATCGAGACGTCGTTCCTCGTTCTGCAAGGCGTCCTGGAACTGGCCGTCGCAGACGAGGCGATCAAGAAGAACCCGGCGAGATCGCCGATTGTGCAGGTGCCGAAGCGTAGCGGAGAAGAGCTGATTGCCTGGTCGGATGAGCGGGTCCATGCGGTGATACACGCTCACCCCGATCTCTTCCGGCTGGTCCCGATCGTCGCGGCGTCCTGCGGGCTCCGCCAGGGCGAACTCTTCGGCCTGGCGCTACAAGACGTCGACTTCGACGAGCAGGTGATCCGGGTCCGTCGCCAGATCAAGAAGTTGGGCACTGACCACGTCTACGCGCTGCCCAAGAACGACCGGGAACGTGTCGTGCCACTCCCCCAGTGGGCCGCTGAAGCGATCGAGCGTCATGTGAAAGCACATCGACCGCTCGTCTGCTCGCTGCCATGGGAGAAGCCGAACGGCAAGCTCAGGACGCACAACCTGCTGTTCCGCTGGACCGACGACAAGTTCATCCGGGCGCGCGGCTACAGCGAACTCGTCTGGAAACCCGCCCTCGTCGCCGCCGACGTCATCCCGGCCCCCGAGAAGGACAGCCGCGCCCGCAAGCGGTTCACCACCTCTCGGAAGGAAGGACTTCACCAGCTCAGGCACTATTACGCAAGCGTCATGCTGGCCGGTGCCGTCTCCATCAAGGAGCTCGCCGAGTACCTCGGCCACGCCGACCCCGGCTTCACGCTCCGCGTCTACGCCCACATGATGCCCGGCTCCCACGACCGTGCCCGCAAAGCCATCGACGACCGCCTGTTCCGGCCGCGTGCGGTCTCTGACGGAACAGGGACGGAACAGTGATCCTTTAGTGGTCCACCCCGGAGACAGCGAACCCCGCCTGCCCAGTACGGGAGGCGGGGTTTCTGCACGTCAGGGGCTACTTCAGGAGTTGGCGGGCCATGACCATGCGCTGGATCTGGTTGGTGCCCTCGTAGATCTGGGTGATCTTGGCGTCGCGCATCATGCGCTCGACCGGGAACTCCCGCGTGTAGCCGTACCCGCCGAGCAACTGCACGGCGTCGGTGGTGATCTCCATGGCGGCATCGGAGGCGGCGCACTTGGCGGCGCTGGAGAAGAACGTGAGGTCCTTGACCGGCGTGCCGCTCATGGCGAGCTCCGACTTGGCGGCCGCCGCGTAGGTGAGCTGCCGGGCGGCCTCCAGCTTCATCGCCATGTCGGCGAGCATGAACTGCAGGCCCTGGAAGTCCGCGATCGGCTTGCCGAACTGCTTGCGCTCCTTGACGTACCCGAGGGCGAAGTCGAGCGCGCCCTGGGCGATGCCGAGCGCCTGGGCGGCGATCGTGATGCGGGTGTGGTCGAGGGTGGCCAGCGCGGTCTTGAAGCCCGTCCCCGGCTCGCCGATCATCCGCGAGGCCGGGATGCGGACGTCTTCCAGGATGACCTGGCGCGTCGGCGAGCCCTTGATGCCGAGCTTCTTCTCCTTGGCCCCGAAGGACACGCCTTCGTCGTCCTTCTCCACGACGAACGCCGAGATGCCACGCGCCCCGGCGGCCGGGTCGGTGACCGCCATCACGGTGTAGTACTCCGACACGCCCGCGTTGGTGATCCACATCTTGGTGCCGTTGAGCACGTAGTGATCGCCGTCGGCCACCGCCCGGGTCTTCATCGCCGCGGCGTCCGAGCCGGCCTCCGGCTCGCTCAGCGCGTACGAGAACATCGCCTCGCCACGCGCCAACGGCGGCAGGTAGCGCTGCTTGAGTTCCTCGGAGGCCGACAGCAGCAGCGGGACCGTGCCCAGCTTGTTGACGGCGGGGATCAGCGAGGACGACGCGCAGGCCCGCGCGACCTCCTCGATCACGATCACGGTGGCGAGGGCGTCGGCGCCGGCTCCGCCGTACGCCTCGGGAATGTGGACGGCGTGCAGGTCGGCGGCGACGAGGTCCTTGTAGACCTCCCACGGGAACTCCTCGTTCTCGTCGGCCGCCGCGGCACGCGGGGCGATCTTCTCGTCTGCGAGGGCACGGACCGTCTCCCGAAGCAGCTCGTGCTCCTCGGCGGGCGCGTAGAGAGGGAAGCTCATGAGGAGATAGTAGGACGTCCGAGTAGTTGTTCTCACAGGGACGTCCGAGTAGTCGTCGTCACAGGTAGGCCCACCTGGTCGATCCGACAGTCAACTCTGACACGGACGGTAACAGAACATCTCCCCTAGACGTCATCGACCGGCCGGGGGCGCCGCCGTACCGTTGACTCATACCAGTTTGCCGAGGTGGTTCAACGGGCAGTAAACCGGCCCGGTACCATGCCACATCACTACCAGTGGGCAAGAGGGGAGCATGCCGTGCCGTACCGCCTCACCGTGCTCGGGACCGGATATCTCGGGGCTACGCACGCGGCGTGCATGGCCGAACTCGGCTTCGAAGTGCTCGGTCTCGACGTGGACCAGGAGAAGATCGACCGGCTGCAGCGCGGTGAACTGCCGATCCACGAGCCCGGCCTGGAGGAGCTGCTGCGGCGCAACCTGGCGGCGGGCCGGCTACGCTTCACGACCTCCTACGAGGAGGTCGCGAACTTCGGCGACGTCCACTTCGTCTGCGTCGGGACCCCGCAGAAGAAGGACGAATACGGCGCCGACGTCTCCTATCTCGACGCCGTCGTCGACTCCCTCGCCCCCCACCTCGACCGCCAGTGCCTGGTGGTCGGCAAGTCCACCGTGCCCGTCGGCACGGCCGAGCGTCTGGCCGAGAAGCTGGTACGGCTCGCCCCCGCGGGTGCGCAGGTCGAGCTGGCCTGGAACCCCGAGTTCCTCAGAGAGGGCTTCGCCGTACGGGACACCCTGCATCCGGACCGGATCGTCCTCGGCGTGGCCTCCGACCGGGCGGAGAAGGTGCTGCGGGACGTCTACGCCCCGCTGGGCGAGGAGGTCCCGATCGTGGTGACCGACTACCCCACGGCGGAGCTGGTCAAGTCGGCGGCGAACGCCTTCCTGGCCACCAAGATCTCATTCATAAACGCGATGGCCGAGGTGTGCGAGGCCGCCCACGCCGACGTCAAACAGCTCTCGCTGGCGCTGTCGTACGACGAGCGGATCGGCAGCAAATACCTCAACCCCGGCCTCGGCTTCGGCGGCGGCTGCCTGCCCAAGGACATCCGGGCGTTCATGGCCAGGGCGGGTGAACTGGGCGCCTATCAGGCGCTCACGTTCCTCAGCGAGGTGGACGCCATCAACATGCGACGCCGGGCCCGCATGGTCGACCTCGCCCGCGAGCTGGTCGGCGGCTCGTTCGAGGGGCGCACGGTCGGGGTGCTCGGCGCGGCCTTCAAGCCCAACTCCGATGACATCCGCGACTCGCCGGCGCTGGACGTGGCCGTCACGATCGCACGGCACGGGGGCAAGGTCACGGTCTACGACCCGGTCGCACTGGACAACGCGCGGGCGGCCCACCCCGACCTCCACTACGCGGACAGCGCGAGCGGGGCCGCCCAGGAGGCGGACGTCGTCCTGCTCCTCACGGAGTGGCAGGAGTTCGTCGAGATCGACCCCGAGGCTCTGGGGCGGGTCGTGGCGGCCCGCAACATCGTCGACGGCCGCAACGCGCTCGACGCCGACGCCTGGCGCGAGGCCGGCTGGCACTACCGCGCACTCGGCCGCCCCTGAATCTCCCCCCAACGCTCCCGCCGTGATCTTGCAGATTCTCGCAGCGAGGTCTGGTGACCTGGCCAAACGCCGATCGCGATCTTGCGGAAACTCGCACACATCATGGCTCACTTGGCGCTTTACTTTCCGTGATCTTGCAGTGCAAGATCACGGAAGGTGTTTCCCCACGTCAACGGGCACGTCTGCGAGTTTCTGCAAGATCACGACAAGAGGTTGTGCAGGTCAGCCGCCTAGCCTGCAAGCATTTGCAAGATCACGCGGGGATTATGAGGTGGTGGCGTGGTGGTGCTGAGCGTGCAGGTCGGCGGCCTCGGCGCGCAGGCGCTCGCCCTTGGCGTAGGCCTGCGCCTTGAGGGTCGCCTGGAACTCCTCCATCCGCTGCCGCAGGCCCTCGTCGGAGGCGGCCAGGATGCGTACGGCCAGCAGCCCGGCGTTCCTCGCCCCGCCGACGGCCACGGTCGCCACGGGAACCCCGGCCGGCATCTGGACGATCGACAGCAGCGAGTCCATCCCGTCCAGGTACTTCAGCGGCACCGGCACGCCGATCACCGGCAGCGGGGTGACCGAGGCCAGCATGCCGGGGAGGTGGGCCGCTCCCCCGGCCCCGGCGATGATCACCTTGAGGCCGCGGTCGGCGGCGTGCGTGCCGTACTCGATCATCTCGGCCGGCATGCGGTGCGCCGACACGACGTCGGCCTCGAACGGCACGCCGAACTCGCTGAGGGCCTCGGCGGCCTGCCGCATGACCGGCCAGTCCGAGTCGCTTCCCATCACGATCCCGACGTCAGCCATTCAGGGGTCCTCTCAAACAGACGGCGGCGTGGTGGGCCCGAGCCCTCACCTCGTCGAGATCCGTGCCGAGCGCGGTGACATGCCCGATCTTACGGCCGGGCCGTACGGCCTTGCCGTAGAAGTGGACCTTGATGCCCGGGTCGTTGGCGAGCACGTGCTCGTAGCGCGAGAAGACGTCCGGGTCGGCCCCGCCCAGCAGGTTGGCCATGACGACGACGGGCGCGGTGAGCGACGGCGAGCCGAGCGGCAAATCGAGGACGGCGCGCAGGTGCTGCTCGAACTGGGAGGTCCTGGCCCCCTCGATGGTCCAGTGACCGCTGTTGTGCGGGCGCATGGCCAACTCGTTGACCACCAGACCCGACTTGGTGGCGAACATCTCGACCGCGAGCAGTCCGACCACACCCAGGTCACGCGCGATGCCGAGCGCGACGCGCTGGGCGACCGCCGCGTCCTCCTCGGCGAGCCCCGGCGCGGGAGCGAGCACCTCAACGCAGATGCCGTCCTGCTGCACGGTCTCCACGACCGGGTAGCTCACCCCCTGTCCGTGCGGGGACCGGGCGACCAGCACGGCGATCTCCCGCTCGAACGGCACGAAGACCTCCGCCAGGAGCTCGATGCCGGTGGCGAGCACCTCGCGGGCCTCGTCGGTCGAGGCGCACACCCACACGCCGCGCCCGTCGTAACCGCCGCGTACGGCCTTCAGCACGACCGGCCAGCCGTGCTCCTCGGCGAACGCCTCGACGTCGGCCAGGGAGGAGACCCGAGACCAGGCGGGGCAGGGGGCGCCGATCGCGGTGAGCCGCTCCCGCATGACCGCCTTGTCCTGGGCGTGGATCAGCGCGTCGGCCCCGGGCCGTACGGCGACGCCTTCCGCGGCCAGCGCGCGGATGTGCTCGGTCGGCACGTGCTCGTGGTCGAATGTGACGGCATCGCATCCCTTGGCGAACTCGCGGAGATCACCGAGGTCGCGGTAGTCGCCCAGCCGGGTGTCGACGATCACCCGGGCGGCGCTCTCGTCGCGCGCGTTGGCCAGCACGCGCAGCTCGACGCCGAGCGCGATCGCGGCCTGCTGGGTCATCCGGGCGAGCTGACCCGCGCCGACCATGCCGACCACGGGGCCTGCCGGCGGGTCGACCTCCGGGCGTCCAACGGAAGGAGGAACGTTCGGGCTGTTCACGACAGGCCAGCCTACCGATTGCGGGAAAGTGCACCGCCCCCCGGCATAGTGTGAAGCCGCCCTGTTCTCGGCACCGTGTTATCGGCACCGTCCGGCCGCTGCCGCGCCTGAACAACCGCCCGGCCGCTGCCGCATTTGAACAGTCGAGGACAGGCGTTGCCGGCGTATGGCGTGCTGCGAGCTGTGGATCGGCCTACAACCGCTGGATGGTCATTTCATGAAATGTTCTTCGGTGACCTGGGGAGAAGCGGTATCTCCGGGCAGCAGCACCGTGGGGACAGGTCATACCGGTAGCCTGGGAGCAACTTTCCGCCGACAGGAAGGACCGCCGGGTCGTGCAGTTCCTCCGACACGCTTACGAGCGGTTCGCCTCACTCGTTCACGAGCTGCTGAAGTTCGGGACGGTGGGGGCCATCGCCTTCGTCATCGACTTCGGCGGCGCCAACCTGCTGCGGTTCGGCCTCGACATCGGGCCGCTCAAGTCCAAGATCTTGTCCACGATCCTCGCGGCGACGTTCGCGTACCTGGGCAACCGCTACTGGACCTACCGCCATCGACAGCGGAGCGGCCTCGCCCGTGAGTACGTCCTGTTCTTCGTGCTCAACGGCATCGGGCTGCTGCCTCCGCTGATCCTGATCGCGTTCGTCACGTACGTGCTGGGGCTGGACGACCTGGTGAGCTACAACATCGCCCAGGGCCTGGGCGTGGTGCTGGGCACACTGTTCCGCTTCTGGTCCTACAAGAAGTGGGTGTTCCTGGCGATGCCGCCGGACGGTCCGGCCGACCTGCCGACGGGTCTGTCCCCCGCGGGGGACACGGGTGACGCGCAGGCGCAGGCCGTGGCCGAGGAGCCGGCGCAGGACAATCCCCAGCCGTCGGAGAAGACACAGGCGCACGCGGGGCCCCTCACCGCCCTCTGACGATCCTCATTCGGTCAGGCCGGACCGCTCACCACCCGGTGGCGGCCATGCTCGCGGACGTGCCGCAGGAAGATCGCGAAGGTCGCCGGACGGCGTTTGACCAGCTCCAGTCTTCCGCCGTCGGCCGCGACCAGGGCCCTGGCGAGCGTCAGGCCGAGCCCGGTGCTGCCCCCGCCGCTCACGTTGCGTTCGAAGACCTTGTGCCCGAGGCTCTCCGGGATGCCCGGGCCTTCGTCGGCCACCTCGATGACGACCGATCTGTCGGTGCTCGTCGTGTAGACGGTCAGCACGCCGGCGCCGTGCTCCAGCGAGTTCTCCATCAGCGTGGACAGGACCTGGCTCAACCCGCCGGCCGTACCGAGGGCGCACAGCCCCCGGTCTCCCCGCCGGATGAGCCCGCGCTGCGCGCGCCGGAAGGCGGGCTCCCACTCGGTGATTTGCTGGTCCACGACGTCGTCCACGTTGATCGGACCGGTCTGGGCATGACGCTGCCGCCTGGCCGCGGCCAAGAGCTCGTCTATGACCGCGGTCAGTCGTTCCACCTGGACGATGGCGGCCTCGCCCTCCTCCCGGACCGTCTTGGGCTGGTCGGCCGCGGCGACGATCTCCTCCAGGCGCATCGTCAGCCCGGTGAGGGGCGTACGGAGCTGGTGGGAGGCGTCGGTGGCGAACTCCCTCTCCCGCGCGAGCAGATCGGAGATCCGCAGCGCGCTTCGGTCCAGCACCTCGGCGACCAGGTCGACCTCGGGAATGCCGTAGCTGTGCCGGCTGGGCCGGGCGTCTCCCGAGCCCAACCGCTCCGCGATCTTCGTCAGATCTTGGAGCGGAAGGCTCAGACGGCGTGAGGTGACGGTCGCGAGGCTCACGGCCACCCCGAGCGCGATGACCGCGAGCGCGACCGTCAGCACGAGCCGGGCCCGGATGTCCTGCTCGACCTGGGCCGAGTCCTGGGCCACCCGGACGTAGCCGGCCTCGGAGCGTGCCTCCTGCGTGAGCTCGCGGCCCGGTGGGGGCGGCGAGCCCACGGCGATCGGCTGGTTCCCCCGGACGTACACCTGGATGTACCGATCCGGGTAGTTCTTCGCGAGCTGGTGCGGGTCGACCTTCTGGCCCTGGCCGACGGAGTATTCCACCCCGGCCAGCAGCCGAGTCGCCTCGGCCCTCAGCAGCTGCACGGCCTCGTCGTTGATCGATCGGACGACGAGCATGCCCAGGGGCACGCCTAACAGCACAACGGCGATGACCGCCACGAGCAACATCGAGGACAGCAGGCGCCGGCGCACGGGCTAGCTCCTCCCCAGCGACCACTCCACGGTGGTCTACTCGCGCTCGAAACGGAAACCGACCCCTCGGACCGTCGTGATGTATCGCGGCTTGGCCGCGTCGTCCCCCAGCTTGCGGCGCAACCACGAGATGTGCATGTCCAATGTCTTCGTCGACCCCCACCAGTTCGTGTCCCACACCTCGCGCATGATCTGCTCGCGGGTGACGACCTTGCCGGCGTCCCGTACGAGCACGCGCAGCAGGTCGAACTCCTTGGTGGTCAGGTGCAGCTCCTTGTCCCCCATCCACGCGCGGCGCGAGTCGGCGTCTATACGGACGCCCTGCACCACCGGCGTCTCGGACGTACCGCGTCGCAGGAGTGCTCGCACGCGGGCGAGCAGCTCGGCGAGGCGGAACGGCTTTGTCACGTAGTCGTCGGCACCGGCGTCGAGCCCGACGACGGTGTCCACTTCATCGACCCGGGCGGTAAGGATCAGCACGGGAGTCCCGTGTCCTTCCGCCCTGATGCGGCGAGCGACCTCCAGCCCGTCCATCTCTGGCAGGCCGAGGTCGAGAACTATCAGATCGACGCCCCCCGACAGGGCCCTCTCAAGGGCCTGCGGGCCATCCGGGCTCACCTCTACCTGATAACCCTCCCGGCGCAGAGCGCGCGCCAGAGGCTCCGAGATCGAGGTGTCATCCTCGGCGAGAAGTACGCAGGTCATGCAAGCGATCGTAGGACCTTAAGCGATCGTTTCCCGGCTACAGCGCGCAGTTTGACTTGTCGTTGACTCATCAATTGACCTGGGCAAACACTGATAAATCCGGGATAGTCAGCACGCAACGGGGCACCCCGATCCGGGCATTTCTCGCCCATCTCAGAAGGCGCTTCAAATCCCATTTAGCACGATAAAAAACATGCAACGACTCCGCCACTGTACCGTCGGGCGCGCGGAGACGTACCGCCTATCGACACCGCCCGGAACGTCGATGGGGAAGAGATTCCGGAACGACGACGCGCCCGGGCGGACGGCCGCGAATCGACGGCTCACGACGATTCACGGCGGCTTACGGCGGCGTCGGTGTGACGAACGGCGGCCTCAGGACGGCGACGACGAAGGCTCTCCGACGTAGCGCTGGAGGTAGAGCGCCTCGCCCAGGCTCTCGATGAGGCTCAGCTCGGTCTCCAGGTAGTCGATGTGATGCTCCTCGTCGGCGAGGATGTCCTCGAAGATCCGAGCCGAGGTGGTGTCGCCGCGCTCCCGCATCAGCGCGATCCCGGGCCGCAGCCGCGCGACCACCCCCAGCTCGAGGTCGAGGTCGGCCTGAAGCTGCTCCTTCACGGTCTGCCCGATGTGCAGCGTGCCCAGCTTCTGGTAGTTGGGCAGACCTTCCAGGAAGAGGATGCGATCGGTGAGCCGCTCGGCATGCCTCATCTCGTCGAACGACTCTTGCCGCGTGTAGCTCGCGAGCTTCGTGTAACCCCAGTGCTCCTGCATCTTCGCGTGGAGGAAGTACTGATTGATCGCGGTGAGTTCGGAGGTGAGCTGCTCGTTGAGCAGCGCGATGATCTCCCTGTCCCCCTGCATGGCCGCCCCTCGGTCTATGCGCTGGTCACCAGATCCTCTGACCGTTTCAGCATCGCACAGATCTTACGGACACACGTCGCGCAGTCCCCCCCGGCGCCGGTCGCGTCGCGCACCTGACGAGCGCTCTTCGCGCCCGCCTCGATGCAGTCGTGGACCTCGTTCTCGGTGACGGCTCGGCAGACGCAGACGTACATGGTGGCGGTGGGCCTTTCGCGGGGAAGCAAGGTTAGGCACACCTAAGGTAACCCATGTAGGTAAGGCTTGCCTATGGCCCCCCGGGAGTAAGCCGTACGGATACCGCTCAGCGCTCCCTGCCGGGTCTCCGCAGGACGTACGGCTGGACGACGCCGAGCCCGCGTGCGGGACGACGGCGCAGCTTGACCAGGTCGAAGTCGCTCACGCCGCCGAGCACCTCGGCCATCTCGCCGTCGGCCACGATCGTGCCCGGCCGGGCGATGGCGGTGAGACGGGCCGCCAGGTTCACGGTGGTGCCGAAGACATCGCCCATCGCGGGGATCACCGGGCCGTACGCGAGCCCGATCCGCACGTCGGGCCCCTCCTCGCCCGCCTTGAGCTCGTCCACCAGATCGAGCGCGATCAGCGCGGCGGCCCGCGGCTCGCCGGCCGTGAACAGCACCTCGTCGCCGAGGGTCTTGACCAGCCGGCCGCCGTGCGCGGCCACGACGTCGGAGGCCAGGGCCTCGAAACCCTCGACCAGGTCGGCCAGGGCCGGTTCGTCGAGCTCCCGGGTGACCCTGGTGAACGCGACCAGATCGGCGAAGCCCACCGCGAGCATCAGCCGGGTCGGGCTGACGTCCTGACCGAGCTCGGTGAGCGACATGAGCCGGCCCGCCGCCGCGGTCAGCTGCGACCGCCAGACGTGGATCAGCATCTCCTCGAAGTCGGGCAGCAGCCGGCGGACGGTGTCCATCACCCGGGTGAAGTCGCCCCCACCCGACCTGCCCTGGTCGAGAACGGCCTCGATCATGATCTCGGCCTGCCACTGGGCCAGCCTGCCGGTCGTACGGCCCAGGGCCCGCGTCATGCGGATGACGGTCCGCTCGTCGAGCAGGCCGGCGTCGATCAGATGACGGATCCGCCGCAGCGCGGACAGATCGGCCTCGGTGAACGCCACCGCGTCGTCCGGCAGCGTGGCGAAGCCGAGCGCCCGCCAGATCCGCGCCGCCAGATCCCGGGAGATGCCGGCCGCCTCGGCCACCTGACGGCGGGTGTAGATCGGAGGCGACCCGACAAGCAGCCGTCGCACGTCATCGGTGCCCGGACGCCGGGACGCCCGTTGCTCTCCACGTCGGTTCACGGAGTCAGTTAACCTCAGCCCTCGGCCAATCGCCGGACGGAGGTTCCCCTCTGATCCGGGCGGTCGTACGCCACCAGAACCACGGTGATACCACGCCGCCGGGACGCTGTCGGTACGACACCGCCGGTCGGCTCGTCATCGGCGATGCCACAGGGGCGTGCGGCCTTGCGCGGGTCCCGGTTCGCCGCGGCCCACGCCACGCTCATCCCCCCGCCCCCGTCGGGCTCTCCCCCGCTCGTCTACTTTCCGTCGATCTCCCCGTCGGAGGCGTCCTCAACCAGCCGGAACAGCTCCTGCCGGACGAGCTGGATCTTCGGGATGTCCCGGAGATTTATCTCGCCCTTCTCCGAGGCCGACTCCACGCGGAGCGTGCCGCAGCCGAGGAGTCGCTCGACGAACCGCTGGTCGGAGCTCACGCTGTTGACCTTCGCCATCGGAATGTCCTCGTCGGACTTGTTCAGGATGCCGGTGCTGATCGCGAGCCGGTGCGAGGTCAGCGTGTACGAGGTCGTCTTCCAGCGCAGGAACGGGATGAACGACCACAGCATCAACGCGACGAAGGCCACCACGCCCACCGCGATCCGGGCGTACCCCGCGTAGCCATAGTCACTCGGGATGAAGTAGATCGCCGCAGCCGCGGCGGCCACGACGACGATGAAGGCGAGAAGCGGCAAGATCAGCCGCTTCCAGTGCGGATGAAACTCGTGGATGATCCGCTCGCCCTCGGTCAGGTGATGATCCGGGAGACCCATGGCGCAAATCGTGACACGTTCCCGCCCGCTTCGCACCGTCCTCGGCACCTGATCGTCACCCGATCACCCCCCTTGCACCCCTCGATCCACTCGCGATCTCTACGGAAGTCCGATCCACAGCCGGCCGCGCAGGCCAACACTGAATCGTTGACAGGTTACTGAACGCGATTTAGCCTGAATCGAGTTCAGCATGCTGAGTGACGTTCAGGAAGTACTGATATGACTGCGCAGGCCCAGCCCAGACGGAGGCGGACGCTCGACGATCGCGACCGCACCGCGAGGGCACGGATCCGAGACGCCGCGATCGAACGCTTCGCCGCGGACGGCGTGGCGGCCACCAATCTGAAGGACATCGCCGCCGACGCGGGGGTGTCGACACCGCTCGTCATCCACCACTTCGGCTCGAAGGACGGGCTCCGGGTCGCCTGTGACGAGTACGTCGCTTCAGTGATCAAGGAGCAGAAGACCAGGGCGATGGCGGCCGGCCAGGGACTCGATCCGTTTCAGGCGGTCCGGGATGCGTACGAAGGCCGCCCGATCATCAGGTACTTCGCGAGGACGATCGTGGACGGTTCTCCCCACGTGGACGAACTGATCGACAAAATGGTCGAGGACTCGCTGGTCTATATGGCCGAAGGGGTCAAGAGCGGAATCCTCAAGCCGGCCGAGAACCCCCGGGAGCGGGCCGTCCTCCTGTGCCTGTGGCAATTGGGCGCGCTCGTCATGCACGAGCAGGTCAACCGGCTGCTGGGTGTCGACCTGATCGAGAACACCGCGGGCTCCGTGCTCAAGTGGGCGCGGATCAACGCGGACATCCTCGCCAAGGGCGTCATCAACGATGAGTTCTACGACAAGTGGCGGGACGCGATGAAGGCCGCAGAACAGCGATCCGAGCCGCGCACCGAATGACAACCGGAAGAAGCAAAGGCACAGACCGGGAAACGACATGACCACTGCTATCGCCATCTCCGGGCTCGTCAAGACCTTCGGGTCGACGCGGGCCCTCGACGGGCTCGACCTCACCGTGAACACGGGAGAGGTGCACGGCTTCCTGGGCCCGAACGGCGCGGGAAAGTCCACGACCATCCGGGTCCTGCTGGGCATCCTGCGGGCGGACTCCGGCTCGGTCACCATGCTGGGCGCTGATCCGTGGGCCGACGCGGTGGCGCTGCATCCGCGCCTGGCGTACGTGCCCGGCGATGTCGAGCTGTGGCCGAACCTCACCGGAGGCGAGGCCATCGACCTGCTCGGCAGGCTGCGCGGCGGACTGGACAGCCGACGCCGCGACGAACTGATCGAGCGGTTCGACCTCGACCCGTCGAAGAAGGGCCGCACATACTCCAAGGGCAACCGGCAGAAGGTCGCGATCGTGGCCGCGCTCGCGTCCGACGCCGAACTGCTGCTGCTCGACGAGCCGACGGCCGGGCTCGACCCCCTGATGGAGGTCGTGTTCCAGGACGTGATCGGCGAGGTGAAGGCGGCGGGCCGTACGGTCCTGCTGTCCAGCCACATCCTCGCCCAGGTCGAGAAACTCGCCGACCGGATCAGCATCATCCGGCTGGGCAAGATCGTGCAGTCCGGGACGCTGGTCGAGATGCGGCACCTCACCCGCACGACCATCGAAGCCGACACCGCCGGTCCGGTGACCGGCCTGGAGCGGCTGCCCGGCGTGCACGACGCCGAGGTCGGCGACGGCCACGTGCGGTTCTCGGTGGACGGCGCACATCTCGACGCCGCGATCAAACACCTCGGGGAGTTCGGCATCCGCACGCTCACCAGCCACCCGCCGACACTCGAGGAGCTCATGCTCCGGCACTACGGCGACGAGCTCGCCGCCGAGAACAACGGGAGCCGCCAGGGGGTGAGGAAATGACCGCGACCGCCACGCCGGCCCTCGGCCGTACGGCGGAAAGGACGGGCGGAGGCACCCTGGCGGGAACGGGCGTCCTGCTGCGGTTCGGCCTACGGCGCGACCGCGTCCGCATCCCGGTGTGGCTCGCCGCCCTGACGCTCGGGACGCTGTGGCCGGCCGCCGCCTTCCCACAGCTCTACGCGACCGCCGCCGATCGGCAGGCCGCGGCCGCCACGATGCGCAGCCCCGCCGGGCTCGCGTTCACCGGGCCCGAGCACTACCTGAGTGACTATCACTACGGCTCGATGGTGAGTCACCAGATGCTCGGCTTCATGGTGATCATGGTCGGGATCATGAGTGTCCTCATGGTGGCCCGGCACACCCGGACCGAAGAGGAGAGCGGACGGGCCGAGCTCGTCCGGGCGGCCGTGGTGGGGCGGCACGCTCAGCTCGCCGCGGCGCTGATCCTGACCATCGCGGTGAACATCGCCCTCGCGCTCCTGCTCACGCTGAGCCTGGGTTCGCTCGGCGTCGACGGAGTGACCTGGGGCGGGTCGCTGCTCTACGGGGCGGCGAACGCGGCGGTCGGCATCACGTTCGCCGGCATCGCCGCGGTCACCGTCCAGATCACCGAGCACTCCCGAGGAGCCTCCGGCATGGGGCTCGCCGTCGTCGGGGCGGCCTACCTCGTCCGCGCGGCCGGCGACTCGGTGGGCAGCGGGCTGTCGTGGGCCTCGCCCATCGGCTGGGCCCAGCAGACCTTCGCCTACCTCGACGACCGCTGGTGGCCGCTGCTGCTGAACCTGGCGGCGGCCGCGGTGGCGGCCGCGATCGGGTTCGCGCTCAGCGTCCGCCGCGACCTCGGGGCCGGGCTGCGGGCGACCCGGCGGGGCAGGTCGGCGGCCTCGCGCGCGCTCACCACGCCGCTCGGGTTCGCCTTTCGGCTGCACCGGGGCATGCTGGTCGGGTTCGCCATCGGCATGCTGGTGCTCGGGATGTCGTACGGACCGTTCCTCGGTGACATCGAGACACAGCTCCAGGACATCGAGATATTCAAGGAAGCGTTGGTCCAGTTGGGCGGGGCCACGTTCGTGGACTCGTTCGTCGCCATGATCATGGTGCTGCTCGCGGTCGTCGCGGCGATCTACGCGGTGATCGCGACGCTGCGGTCACGATCGGAGGAGAATTCCGGACGGGCCGAGCCGGTGCTGGCGACCGGGCTCTCCCGGACCCGGTGGCTTGGCAGTCATCTGACGGTGGCGCTGGTCGGCGGACCGCTGATGCTCCTGCTCGCCGGCGTGGCGCTCGCCGCGACCGGGGCGCCCACCGTGAACGAGAGCGGTCTCTTCGGCGAGATCGTGGCGGCCGCCGCGGCCTACATCCCGGCGCTCTGGGTGACGACCGGCCTCGCGGTCGCCCTGGTGGGGTGGTTCCCCCGGGCGAGCGCCCTGGCCTGGCTGGTCGTGGTGTACGCGGGCGTGGTCGGATATTTCGGGACGATCCTGCAGTTTCCCGACTGGATGGACAACCTGTCGCCGTTCGGCCACATCCCGCGGCTCCCGATCGAGGGCTTCAGCTGGACTCCACTGCTGATCCTGACCGCGATCGCGGCCGGACTCGTCGCCGTCGGGTTGTACGGATTCCGCCGGCGCGACATCACCACCAAGTGACCCTCGACCGGCGATCGCCCGCTAGCCGGTGACCGGGCGGACATGGACGACGTCGCCGACGCTCAGGGCGTGCTCCTCGCCCTGAGCCCGTACGAGCAGGTGACCGAACCGGTCGACGCCGACGGCCCGGCCGACCAGCACGCGCTCGCCGGGCAACTCGACCCTGACCTCCTGCCCCACCGTCGCCGACCGGGCGAGGTAGGCCGCACGCAGCCCGGAGGCGTCCGCGTCGCCGCCCGCCTCGACCCACGGCCGGTAGTGCGACTCGATCTCCCGGAGGATCGCCCGCATCAGCGGATCGCGGTCGATGCACACGGCGTCCTCGACGGCGAGGGAGGTCGCCCGGTCCACCGGCAGTTCCTCCCGCCGCATGGAGACGTTGAGGCCCATGCCGATGACGATCGAGCCGTCCACCCGCTCGGCGAGGATGCCGGCGAACTTGCGCTCACCGGCCAGCAGGTCGTTGGGCCACTTCAGCCGGACGTCGAGCTCGGCGATCCGCCGTACGGCGACGGCGGCGGCGAGCCCGATCAGCAGCGAGAGCCACCCCTGGAGCGTGGGCGGCACGCCCTCCGGCCGGAGCAGGACCGAGAACGACAGGCCCGACCGCGGCGGCGCGACCCACGTCCGGCCGAGCCGGCCGCGCCCGGCGAACTGGGACTCCGCGATCAGGACCGTGCCCTCGCGGGCCCCTTCGCGCGCGGCCCGGGCCAGATCGGCGTTGGTGGAGCCGGTCCGCTCGACCACGTCGATGGCCGACCAGAGCGAGCCGGGCCGGACGAGCGCTCTTCGCAGCGCCGTCTCCGACAGCGGCGGACGCTCGAGATCGGCGTAGGGCGATTCCCTCATCCGCTCAGGCTATCGATTCCGCGCCCCTCGCGTGAGCCGTCGTACGGATCTTGACTCCGGCCGGGCGCGGCCAGCCGTACGGCCTCGGCGACGACGCGCTCCGGCGGCAGATCCAGGCACTCCAGGGCGTACGGGCAGCGGAACTGCCGGCACGGCGCGCAGCCGGTCGGCACGGTCAGAACCGACGCCGGGGCGAAGCGCGGGAGATACTGCCCGACCTGCTCGGTGCCGGAGAACAGCACGACCACGGGCGTGCCGAGCGCGGCGGCCAGATGCGCACCGCCGCTGTTGTTGCACACCACCACCCGGGCGCCGGCCACCACGGCGGCGAGGGCGGGCACATCGAGCTCGCCCGCCAGGGCCGTCACGCCGGGCGTGTCACCGGCCACCTCCGCCACCAGCGCGGCCTCCTTCGCCGTCCCGGCCACGACGATCCGCAGTCCGGATGTGGCGAGGAGCCCGGCCACCCGGGCGAACCGGCCGGCGGGATAGCGCCGCGCCGGACAGGAGGCGCCCGGCAGGATCAGGGCGTACGACCCGGTCGGCCCGCGATCGCCGAGCAGGTCGCGGGCGGCGCCGACCGCCTCGGCCGGGACGCGGACGCGCAGGCGCCCGTCGACCGGGGGCACGCCCACCCGTTCCAGCAGATGCAGTGCGCGGTCGACCTGGTGCAGCCCGTCGGGCGGCGAGGGGACCCAGTGGGTGAGGCCCGCACCGCCGAACTCCTTCGACATGCCCACCCTGACGGGCACGCCGGCCAATCGGCACAGATATCCGGCCGGCCAGGGCGTCTGGGAGAACGACGTGAGGACCACGGCCGCCCCGTAGCCGCCGTGCCGGACGCGGTCGATCAGGTCCAGGTCGGCGGCGACCGGCACCTCGCCCGGCCCGGCCTCCTGCCAGGACACCGAGCAGGTCAGCACGCCGTCCACCTCGGGCAGCAGCCGGGCGGCGGCCGCTCCGGCGGGTGCGGCGAGCAGGTCCAGCCGGGCATCGGGTGCCGCCCGGCGCAGCGCGCGCAGCGCCGGACCGGCCATCAGCACGTCGCCGAGGTTGTCCGGGCGCACCACGAGCACGCGCTCCAGATCTCGCCAGCCGATCGGCGGCCCGGCGAGCGCGGCGGGGTGCTCCATCTCATGGCGCTACCCGGCCGCTGATCAGGGAAAACAGCGGAGGTCCCGCGGGTAGGAACCCGGTGCGTGTCGCATTCCGCCCGGCGGGTAGGCGCGGGCCGTACGGGTCGCCGGGGCGGCATGGCGGGATCGGGGGTTGTGCGCGGTGGGTGGAGACCGGATCAGGGTGGCGATGATCCACGGCCCGGCGCCGGCGAGCCTGGACGGGGTCAGCGACTACGTCGAACGTCTGATGCACGCGCTGGGCGATGTCGGGGTGGCGGCGGCATCGGTCCCGGTGCGCGGCGACGGCTCGACCGCAGGCTGGCTCACCGCCACGCTGCGGGCGGCGCGTGAGGTGTGGCGGCTGCGGCCCGACGTGGTCCACGTGCAGTTCGCGCCGTCGGCGTACCGGTTCTCCGGGCTGCCCGGGCTGCTGCCGCCGCTGCTGCCGCCGTACGCGCCGCTCGTCACCACGCTGCACGAGTACGGCTGGTGGGCGGCGCCGGCGTGGGTGCCGGACGCGGTGTGGCGGCCGCTCGAACGCGCCCGGCTGTGGGACCGGGAGACCGGGCGGCTGGTCCCGGCCAGCAGGGTGGTCGTGGTCACCAACGGGGGGCACGCCCGGCAGGTCGGGCTGCGGACCCGCGGCCGCCCGGTCGAGGTGCCGCTGGCCCCCAACGTGGCCGATCACGGCGGCCCCGCGCTCGACGGCCCCGGCCCGGAGCGGACCGGCGAGGTGCTGGCCTTCTTCGGCTTCGTCCATCCGGTGAAGGGCGTCCGCTATCTGCTGGAGGCCGTGGCACGCCTGCGGGCCCGGCGCCCCGGCCTGCGCCTGCTGGTCATCGGCGGGTTCACCTCGCAGGCGCTGCCGGAGGCGGAGGCCCGCGCCTTCCGTGCCGAGTTGGAGGAGCTCGCCGAGGGACTGGGCGTGGCGGACGCGGTGACCTTCACCGGCCATCTGCCCGCCGCGGCGGTGTCGGAGGCGTTGCACGCGGCCGACGTGGGCGTGCTGCCCTTCACCGGCGGCGTCACCGCCAAGAGCGGGGCGCTGCTCACGATGCTGGCGCACGGGCTGCCGACCGCGATCACCGTCCCGGACGAACCCGGTGTGTCCACTCTCGATGGAGCCGTCGCCGTGATCCCGGCCAGGCGCGACGCTGCGGCGATCGCCGGCACGCTGGAGCGGCTGCTGGACGACGCGGCGCTGCGGCGGCGGCTCGCCGAGGCCGGGCGGCGGGTGTCCGCCCGGCACTCGTGGTCCGGGGTGGCCGCCGCGCATCGGGAGCTGTACGACAGCGTGGTCGGCTCGGCGTACGGACGCCGGAATGCCTGACCGGTACGCCGACATCCTCGTGGTCGACCTCCTCGGCGGCATCGGCGATCTGATCATGATCCTCCCGGTGGTGCACGCACTGGCCCGCCATAACCCCGGCGCGTCGCTGCGTGTGCTCACTCATGAGCCCGGTGCGGATCTCATCCGCGGTGATCCATCCGTGACCGAGGTTCACACCCCGGCACACGGACGGCCCGGTGCCGAGCGGGAGGCGGTGGCGCGGGTGCTGGCCGAGCGCCGTCCCGGCCTCGCCGTCACGACCACCCGTTACGACGGCATTCCCGACCTGCTCGCCGCCTCCGGCGCCCGCTGCGTCACCGATCTGTGGCGGCGACCGCCGCCCGACGAGCCGGTCGGGCTGCGCTATCTGCGCATCCTGCACGCCGAGGGCCTGCTCGGCCCCGACGACCCCTGTGACCTGGCCCGGCCGCGGGTGCGCCTGAACGCGGCGGAGCTGGCCCGGGGCCGCCGGGTGCTCGGCGGGTGCCTGCCCGCCGCCGCTCACCGGCCTCCGGCGGTGCTCGTCACCGGCGGCGGGATGGCCGTCAAGCGCTGGCCGTACTGGAGCGAGCTGGCGGCGATGCTCTCCGATCGCGGACATCCCGTCCTCGTCGTCGGCGAGCCACCCGGCGCGGGATCGCCCGATGTGGAGTCGCCCATTGTGCGGCTGCCGGTCGTGCGACTGCCGGTCGTACGGCTGCCGGTCGTACGGCTGCCGGTCGTACGGCTGCCGGTCGTGGGGCTGCGTGGCCTCGCCGCCTGCTTCGCCGCCGTCGCCGACCGGGGCGGCGTCGTCGTGGGCGGTGACACCGGTCCGGTACGGCTGGCCGCCGCGTCGGGCGCCGCCACGGTGGGACTGTTCGGCCCGACGTCCGCCCTCCGGTACGGCATCGGCGGCGGCGTCGACCTGCAGGGGCTGCCGGACTGCCCGCATCGGCTGCCGACCGCCATCACCGAGCAGCCATGCTGGTGGACCGCCCGATGTCCGCTCGCTCCCGGCGGCCGGCCCGCCTGCATGGCGGACATTCCCGCGCGGTCCGTGGCCGACGCCGTGACCCGGCTGACCACCGGCCGCCGCTGACCGTGCAGCGGCGGAGAAGGCGAGCCCCTGGGCCCCGGCTCCCGTGGCCGGAACGCCCGTTTCCGATCACGGTCACGTCGCGGGCGACGCCGTACCAGAAGGGCGCTCCCGCGTGTGTTCCGCGCACATGGCAGGCTGCTGGGCAGCAGCTGCCTCCGGAGGGACGCATGTACGACGATGGTGGAGAACGGCCGGTGCACCGCCCGGGGGCGGTCACCCGGATCAGGGTCCGCCAGGTGTCCGGCTCGGCCGTACGAGATCGGCGTGACGATCTGGCGACCGAGGAGCCGCTGGAGATCCGGCTGCTGGCCGGTGGCGAGAGCCGTACGGTCGCGATCACCATGCGCACTCCGGGCGCCGACTTCGAACTGGCGGCTGGTTTCCTCTACGGCGAGGGCATGATCGGGCCGGGGGACATCGCCGCCATCGGCTACTGCACGG
This sequence comes from Sphaerimonospora mesophila, assembly GCF_001417795.1. Taxonomy (NCBI): domain Bacteria; kingdom Bacillati; phylum Actinomycetota; class Actinomycetes; order Streptosporangiales; family Streptosporangiaceae; genus Sphaerimonospora; species Sphaerimonospora mesophila. Next base: position 858,269 of record NZ_BCBX01000030.1, read on the forward strand.
ATGAGGATCTGGCGCCGGAAGAGCGCTACAACACGGTGACCGTACGGCTCAACCTGCCCACCCTGCCCGACATCGCCACCCTTGAACGACATTTCCTGACATCGAGCGCGTGTGGGGTCTGCGGCACCTCGACGCTGGAGGCGTTACGTGACCGCTGCCCGTCACCCGCCGCCTCGGCCGCGCCTGCTTTCACCGTCGCGCCACGGGTTCTGTACGGGCTGCCGCACCTGCTGTGCAAGGCCCAGAGCGGGTTCGGCCGGACCGGCGGGCTGCACGCGGCCGGGCTGTTCACCCCCGACGGGACACTCGCCGGGACTCGTGAGGACGTGGGACGGCACAACGCGGTCGACAAGCTGGTCGGCTCGGCGCTGCTGGCCGGACGGCTGCCGTTCGACCGGCACATTCTGCTGGTCAGCGGGCGGGCGAGCTACGAGATCATGCAGAAGGCGGTGACCGCAGGCGTCCAGATCGTCTGCGCCGTGTCGGCCCCGTCGTCCCTGGCCGTGGACGTGGCCCGCGAGTTCGGCGTGACCCTCGTCGGGTTCCTGCGCGAGGAGCGCTTCAACATCTACTCGGGTGCCGAGCGGATCACGACCGGGGACGACGCCTGACATCCATAGGAGCATCCCCCCACCCCACCCCACCGCACCCCCGTGATCTTGCGAATACTCGCAGGACACCCCCTTGACCTGGGCACACCAAGTCGGTGATCTTGCAGATTCTCGCAACCAGGCCATCTGACCTGCACCGATACGTTTCATGATCTTGCAGTTGCGATAGTGCAAGATCATGAACGGCATACGGGCAGGCCAGCGGGCATGCGTGCGAGTCTCTGCAAGATCACGGAAGGTGTCGGCGCAGGTCGGTCCGGGCCCTTGCAAGAATTCGCAAGATCACGCGGGGGGGTTGTGAGGTCGTGGGGTTGCGAGATCACGAGGGACCTCTCTTGTTCTCTTTTCTTCCTTGGGGTCAGCCGGTGTTCTGGAGGCCGGCGGCGACGCCGTTCACGCTCAGCAGGAGGAGTGTGGACAGGCGCTCGCGCTCCGCTTCCGACAACCCGCCCCCGTCACGGTCGGCGCGCAGGGCCGAGAGCGCACGCAACTGCAGGTGGCTGAGCGCGTCCACGTAGGGGTCGCGCAACTGCACCGCCCGCGACAGGACCCGCCGGTTCTCCAGCAGCCTGCTGTGCCCGGTCACCTCCAGCACCAGCCGCCGTGTGAGGTCGTATTCGGCGAGGACCTGCTCGGCGAAGTCGTCCCGGCCGCCGAGGGCGAGATATCGCGAGGCGATGGCCCGGTCGGTCTTGGCCAGCGACATCTCGGCGTTGTCGAGCATCGCGGCGAACAGCGGCCACTCCCGGTAGGCCGCCCGCGGCTCGTCCAGGCCGCCCCGGGACTCCACGGCCGCGAGACCGCTGCCCAGGCCGTACCATCCGGGCAGGTTGACCCGGGTCTGGGCCCAGGAGAACACCCACGGGATCGCCCGCAGGTCGTCGAGCGAGCGGGGGGCGCCCAGACCACGCCGTGCGGGCCGGGACCCGATCCGCAGCGAGCCGATCTCCTCCAGCGGGCTGACCAGGGCGAACCACTCGGGGAAGCCCGGCGCCTCGGTCAGCGACCGGTAGGCGCGCTCCGAGGCGCCGGCGACCTGCTCGGCCAGATCGCGGAACCTGGCCGCGGCCGCGGCCGTGTTCGACTCGACGGCCGTGGTGGAGGCCAGCAGCACCGCGTTGCTCACCTGCTCGATGTGGCGGCGGGCGATCGCCGAGTGGCCGTAGCGGGCGAAGATGACCTCACCCTGCTCGGTGACCTTGAACCGGCCCGCGACCGACCCCGGCGCCTGGGCCAGCACGGCCCGGTTGGCGGGGCCGCCGCCCCGGCCGAGCGCGCCGCCCCGGCCGTGGAAGAGCGTCAGCCGGATGTCGTTGGCCGCGGCCCAGGCGGCCAGCGCCGCCTGCGCGTCGTACAGGCGCAGGGTGGCGGCGGCCGGCCCGAGCTCCTTGGCCGAGTCGGAGTAGCCGAGCATGACCTCGAGACGCCGACCGTTGTCGGCGAGCCGCCGCCGGACCGGCTCCAGCCTGAGCATGCCGTCGAGCACCTCCGTGGCGTTGTCCAGGTCCTCGCCGGACTCGAACAGCGGCACCACGTCGAGCACCGGTGACCGGTCGCCCATCGCATGCGCGGCCAGCTCGTAGACGGCCGCGATGTCGTCGGCGGAACGGGTGAACGAGACGACGTACCGGGAGCAGGCACGCACCCCGAACCGCTCCTGGATCCAGCCGATCACCCGGATCGTGGCCAGGACCTCCTCGGTGCGCTCCGACGTCGCGCCGGAGGCGATCTCCTTCAGCGTCTCGGCGTGGACCTTGGAGTGCTGGCGCACCTCCAGCTCGGCGAGGTGGAACCCGAACGTCTCCACCTGCCAGATCAGGTGCTGCAGCTCACCGTAGGCCTGCCGTACGGCGCCCGCCTCGCGCAGGGAATCCTGCACGAGCCGCAGGTCGGCGAGCAGCTCGTCGGGCGAGCGGTAGGCGAGATCGAGATCGCGGCGCCGGGTCGCGACCACCCGGGCCGCGACGAACAGCAGCCACTGCCGGTGCGGCTCCTGCGGGGAGCGCGTCGCCATTTCCGACACGAGGTCGGGGTGATGCCCCTCCGCCCGGGCCAGCGCGTCGCGCAGCGCGGCCGACGGCGGCGTGTAGCCAGCCGCGACCGTGAGCGTGCGGCCGATCCTGGTGGTGGCGTTCTCCAGCGCGATCAGGATGTGCTCGGCCTGGATCTGCATGGCCTCACGGGTCACCCTGGCGGTGACGTTGGGGTTGCCGTCGCGGTCGCCGCCGATCCAGCTGCCGAAGCGGATGAACGGCCGCGACAGCGGTGCGCGCGTGCCGGTCCCGGTGTCGAGCGCCGCGTCGAACGACCGGTAGATCAATGGCACGGTGCGGAAGAGCGTCTCGTCGAAGGCGGCCATCGCCGTACGCACCTCGTCGAGCGGGTCGAGCTTGGTCGACCTGAGCTGGGCGGTGCGCCACAGCAGGTCGATCTCCTCGAGGAGCCGGCGGCGGGTCTCGTCGCGCTCCGCCGCGCCCCGGCCCGGGGTGTTGTACGCGTCGAGCTGGGCGCTGATCCGCTGGATCGCGGTGACGATCGCCCGTCGCCGCGCCTCGGTCGGGTGCGCGGTCAGCACGGGGCGGTACTCCAGCCCCTCGATCAGCTCGGGGAGCCGCTCGTCGTCGCGCAGTCGCTGCACGGCCTCGGCCAGCGACTCGCGCACCGGCACGTCGTCGCGGTCGCGCTGCCGCAGGATGCGGATGCGGAAGTGCTCCTCGGCCAGGTTGGCGAGGTGGAAGTAGCAGGTGAACGCCCGCGCGATCTGCACCGCCCGCTCGACCGGCCATTCGGCGACCATGGCGGCGACCTCGTCGGCCGTCGCCTCACCGCGCCGGGCGGCGATCACGGCTTTGCGCAGCCGTTCCACGTCGGCCAGCAGATCAGGACCGCCGTGCTCGGCGATCACTTGGCCCAGCAGGCCGCCCAGGAGGCGCACATCGGCGCGCATCTCCTCGGGCAGCTCCGCCGCGGCGCTGTTTCGTTCCGCCGGAATGTGCCGTTCGGCTGGAACACCGTCTCGATCTGAGGAAGCGTTGGCGGCCATGTTCGGAAGGCTAGCGAACCCGCCCGGATGCCCGGATACCGGTCTCAATAATTGGACTAGACCACCCCCGGAGGCCCCTCTGATCTGCGGTTATGCGCTTCCGCTCAGGCGGGTCGGGAGACCGCCGCGAGGATGTCGGGGATGCGCCGGTAGCCGATCGAGGCGGCCAGGCGACGCCCTCCCCAGGCCACCGCCAGGCCGTACGGCACGGCCACGGCGGCCCATGCGGTGAACCCGAACAGGGGCGGCACGATGATGGGCAGCCCCACGACGCAGGTGCCGGTCATCGCGGCGAAGGTGGCGGCGAACGCCTGCCCGCCCTGCCCCGGCGCCGCCCCGGTGAAGGCGTTGAGGCGCTCGGGATAGGTGTACGGGATCAGCACGCTGACCACCGCGCCCACACCGAGCGTGACGCCCAGCAGGCCCCATGCCGTGGCCGTGGTGGCGACCACGAGCCCGGGGTCGTCCGTCGTCACGGCCGCGAGGACGGACAGCGCCGTCAGCAGCGGCACCGCGATGATCGCGTGGGCGAGATGCCGGCCGGCGAGGTCCGTACGCACGTCGCGTTCCGTGGCGAAGGCCACGGCGTTCATCCACAGCGACCGCCCGTCGATGCCGAACGCGTTGGCCGCCTGGAAGCCCATCATGATCGCGGCCAGGCAGACGGGCCCGATCACGAGCGCCGGGCCGTCGTAGTCGCCCTGGCCGCGCATGGAGAACATCAGGATGCCGCTCACCACCACGGCCGTGAACCAGTTGATCCGCCCGCGCGGCTCCCTCCTGGCGTACTTGAGCTCCTTGGCGACGACCGCGCCGAGCATGCCGCCCGGCAGGAAGGCGGCCACTCGCGAGCGCCGTACGGCTCCGCCGCCCCGGTTGGAGGAGTCGGGCATGACGAGGGCTCGGCGCAGGGCCACGATCCACAGCCAGGCGAGCGCCACGACGACCAGTGCGAGCACGGCGATCTCCGCGACGCCGGCGAGCCCGCCGTCGGCGATCGCGTGCGCGGCCAGACCGGGCGGCGACCAGCGCAGCACCCCCGCCGTGACCGCGAGCAGCTCCAGCGGGTCTCCCGGGAGCCCCCGGTTGAGGATCAGGCTGGGGATCTGGGTGAGGACGAGAATGAAGACGACACCGACCGCGAGCACATCACGGCCCCGGCGGCTGCGCAGCGCGCCGGACAGCGCGGTCGTGACGGCACGGGAGACCACCAGGCAGAAGGCGAACTGCAGCAGCACGGCGGGCAGGCCGATCAGCACCCCGCCGGGGCCCGAGGCCATCGCCACGACGCCGCCGCCCAGCATGACCAGCGACGCGACCGGCCAGGGACCGGTCGCCGAGGCCGCGAACATGCCGACGGCGAACTGCCGGGTCGTCAGCGGGAAGAGCGTCAGCCGGGCCGGGTCGAGGGTCTCGTCCAGGCCGAAGGCCATCAGCGGCACGAAGATCCAGGAGATCGCGACCAGCGTGAACATCACGATGCCGACGTCCTGGGCGACGTCGGCCGGCGCCAGCCGGAGCAGCGCGAACAGCACGAATCCCAGGACGGCGACGACGCCGGCGGCGAGGCAGGAGAAGACGAAGCCGAGTTGCTTGGCGACGTCTCCCCTCAGGTTGCCGCGGATCAGGCGCAGCTTGAGCCGTACGAACAGCGCCGCCGTCGCGCGCGTCCCCATCGCGGCCGTGCCCGTCGCGGGCGTCACGGGAGTCAGATCCGGCGTCACGTCGTGTCCCCGGTCGCCGCGGTGGCCGAGCCGAGCCAGGACAGGCCGCCCTCGCCGCTGCCGCGGGCGCCGACGAGATCGAGGAACGCCTCGTTGAGCGTGCGCTCGCCGCGTACGTCGTCGAGCGGGCCCTGGGCCACGATCCGGCCGCGGTCCATCACGGAGACCCAGTCGCAGAGCCGCTCGACCAGGTCCATCACATGACTGGAGAAGACCACGGTCGATCCCGAGGCGGTGAACCTGCGCAGCACCTCGGTCAAGGTGTTCGCCGACACCGGGTCCACGCCCTCGAACGGCTCGTCGAGGAACAGCACACCCGGATTGTGCAGCAGCGCCGCGGCCAGGCCGATCTTCTTCCGCATGCCGGTCGAGTAGTCGACCACCAGCTTGTCCTGTGATTCGACGAGATCCATGATCCGTAAGAGCTCGTCGGCACGCCGGCCGACCTCGTCGACCGGGATGCCCCGCAGCTGACCGCTGTAGAGCAGCAGTTCCCGGCCGGAGAGCCGCTCGAACAGCCGGAGCCCCTCGGGCAGCACGCCGATGCGCGCCTTGACGTTGACGGGATCGGCCCAGACGTTGTGGCCGTCGATCTCGATGAGGCCGCCGTCGGGGCGCAGCAGACCGGTGATCATACTGAGCGTCGTGGTCTTGCCTGCGCCGTTCGGACCGACGAGGCCGGCGAAGCTGCCCCTCGGCACGACCAGGTCGATCCCGGCCACCGCGACCTGCTGCCCGAACCGCTTGAACAATCCCTGTGTCCGCACCGCTTCCGTCATGCGCCCACCCTGCCAGATCCCCTCGTTGTACCGTTCCTGCCGTCCTGCCGTCCGGGCAACGAACGGCGGCCGAGCCGGGGTTCCGTACGGTTTCCGCCCTGCCGTTCCCGATGTCGCCCCGGGGCGACCCCGGCGTGGACCACGGTGAGCGCCTGGTTAACCTGTCCGACATGAGTGCGGAGCGAACCCGGCCCGTCGTACGAAGCGGACCACGCGGAACGGTGATCGGCCGATGAGCGCCGAGAACCCCCACGAGATCGACATCCACACGACCGCCGGCAAGATCGCCGACCTGGAGCGACGCAAGCACGAGGCGGCCCACGCCGGCTCCCGGCGGGCGGTGGAGAAGCAGCACGCCAAGGGCAAGATGACGGCCAGGGAGCGGCTGCTGGCCTTCCTCGACGAGGGTTCGTTCGTCGAGTTCGACGAGCTCGCCAGACACCGTTCGACGAGCTTCGGACTCGATCGCGAGCGCCCGTACGGCGACGGCGTCGTGACCGGGCACGGCACGGTGGACGGCCGCCCGGTCGCGGTGTTCGCGCAGGACTTCACGGTCTTCGGCGGCTCCCTGGGCGAGGTCTTCGGCGAGAAGATCGTCAAGGTCATGGACCACGCACTGAAGACCGGCTGCCCGGTCGTCGGCATCAACGACTCCGGCGGCGCGCGGATCCAGGAGGGCGTGGTCTCCCTGGGCCTCTACGCGGAGATCTTCAAGCGCAACGTGCACGCCTCCGGGGTGATCCCGCAGATCTCGATGATCATGGGTCCGTGCGCGGGCGGCGCCGTGTACTCCCCCGCGCTGACCGACTTCGTCCTGATGGTTCAGGAGAAGTCGCACATGTTCATCACCGGGCCGGACGTCATCAAGACCGTCACCGGTGAGGAGGTGACGTTCGAGGAACTGGGCGGCGCGCGCACCCACGGCTCGAAGTCCGGCGTGGCGCACTACGAGGCGACCGACGAGAAGGACTGCCTGGAGTTCGCCCGGGCGCTGCTGTCCTACCTGCCGTCCAACAACATGGACGAGGCGCCGGTCTTCGAGGTGGACGCGCCGCTGGAGACCACCGACACCGACCTCGAACTCGACACGCTCATCCCCGACTCGGCCAACCAGCCGTACGACATGCACCAGGTCATCGAGCACGTGCTGGACGACGAGGAGTTCCTGGAGGTCCACGCGGGCTTCGCGCCGAACATCGTGGTCGGCTTCGGCCGCGTCGAGGGCCGATCCGTGGGCGTGGTGGCCAACCAGCCGATGAGCTTCGCCGGCACGCTCGACATCGCCGCCTCGGAGAAGGCCGCCCGATTCGTCCGCACGTGTGATGCCTTCAACATTCCGGTGCTGACGTTCGTCGACGTGCCGGGCTTCCTCCCGGGCACCGACCAGGAGTGGAATGGCATCATCCGCCGGGGGGCCAAGCTCCTGTTCGCCTACGCCGAGGCCACCGTGCCCCTGGTGACCGTCATCACCAGGAAGGCGTACGGCGGGGCCTATGACGTCATGGGCTCCAAGCACCTCGGCGCCGACATCAACCTGGCCTGGCCGACGGCCCAGATCGCCGTGATGGGCGCCCAGGGCGCGGTCAACATCCTCTACCGGCGGGAACTCGCCGAGGCCGACGACGCCGAGGCGGCACGCGGCCGGTTCATCACGGAGTACGAGGAGAGGCTGGCCAACCCCTACCTCGCCGCCGAGCGCGGCTACGTGGACGCGGTCATCCGGCCCTCGGAGACCCGGGTCCAGATCATCCGCGCGCTGCGCGCCCTCCGCCACAAGCGGGCCGCGCTGCCCCCGAAGAAGCACGGGAACATCCCGCTGTGACCGGCGGTACGGACACGACCACGACACCGGAGGTGGCCATGGCTCCAGAAACGACGGCGGTTTCTTCGAAGGCGGCGGAAGAGCCGGTCGTGAAGATCGTGCGCGGCGCGGCGACCCCCGAGGAGATCGCCGCGCTCGTTGCCGTGCTCACCGCGCTGCCGGAATCCCGCCCCGCGGCGAGAGCCGTACCGGAATCCGGAAACTGGCGGAAATCGGCATACCGGACGAGAGGCCCGCTGCCACATGGGCCCGGCGCCTGGCGGCGGGCCTTCTTCCCCGGCGTCTAGACGGCTCCGCCGCAAGCACGGTGCGATTACATCGGCGGAACGGGGTGTCAACTGGCCCAAGAGTTGGGACTATCTAGAAAGTGGGGGAATGATAGTCAGCCCGATCATCTAGTGACGAGTCCTGGAGGACACCATGGCCATCCCGGACTTCAGCACACATGGCATTGCCGCAAAGTATGCCGTTCTTGTTGATGTTGGTTACCTATACGCGGCTGCCGGCGAAGTTCTGTTAGGCGCGAAGGAGCGCAAGGAGTACCGCATCGCGGCGGACGAGTTGATCCAGGCGCTCCAGAAGCACGCACTTGAGCGCATCCCCGGTGGCGAGTTGCTCCGGGTCTACTGGTACGACGCCGCTCGTGATCGTGTGCCCACCGTGGACCAGCGTGTGATCGCACAGCTTCCCTGGGTGAAGGTGCGGCTCGGCAACCTGAACGCCAGGGGCCAGCAGAAGGGTGTGGACGCGCAGATCCGCAGCGATTTGGAGGCACTGGCCCGGCACCACGCGGTCAGCGACGCCGTATTGATCGCCGGGGATGAGGACATGGTCCCGGCCGTGGAGGCCGCCCAGGCGTACGGCGTGCGCATCCATCTTTGGGGGGTCGAGCCGCCGTTCGGCACGAACCAGGCCGAGCGGCTCGTGTGGGAGTCCGACACCGTTGAGATCCTGAGTGCCGAGTTTCTGCGTCCGTATTTCACTCGTGCGCCCGTTCCTGTTCCGGTGCCGCCCACTCCGTCGCCCGCCCAGGTGTTCGCGGGCCGTACGGTCAAACCCGTGCCGAAGGCACCGGTCGGCCAGGTCGCCAAGCTCGGTCCGGGGCGTCCACGGGTGGAGGAGGTGGGCGAGCACGTCGCACAGAAGTGGATCCTCACCCGGGGGCGCGACAACATCCGAGATCTACTGCCCGGCCCCATCCTGCCCACGGTCATCGACACCGAGTTGCTGATCGAGGCGGAGAAGGAGCTGGGCCATTCACTGCGGCCCTATCCGGAGGCGCGGGTCTGGCTGCGCGACGGCTTCTGGGCCAGGGTCTATCGGGAGTTCGATCTCGGGGTGGGCATATCGAGCAAGTGACGCCGGCAGGGGGCGGGGGCATGATCCGACGCCGGGGCGGCGGCACGGTGGTGAGCACGATATGAGCACGATGTGGTCCGATTCATGAGCACGGTGTGGTCCGATTTCCGCCAGTCCGAGCCCGTGGTCTGCGCATAACGTCGAACGCGTGACCACACGACAGCTCGACTTCGACACGTGCTACCTGGCGGTGTCCGCACGCGACCCCCGGTTCGACGGGCGCTTCTACACGGCTGTCACCTCGACGGGCATCTACTGCCGTCCGATCTGCCCGGCCCGCACTCCAGCACGCAAGAACGTGCGGTTCTTCCGGCACGCCGCCGCGGCGGAGGCGGCCGGCTTCCGGCCGTGCCGGCGCTGCCGCCCGGAGTTGAGCCCGGGCGACCCCGGGTGGAACGTACGCGCCGACCTGGTGGGGCGGGCGCTCCGCCTGATCGACGACGGCGTGGCCGACGACCAGGGCGTCGCCGGTCTGGCCCGGCGGCTGCACGTGACCGAGCGGCACCTGCACCGGCTGTTCGTCACCGAGATCGGGACCGGGCCGCTCGCCGTCGCCCGGACCAGGCGGCTGCTGCTCGCCAAGCAACTCCTCACCGAAACGTCCCTGCCCATCACCGATGTGGCGTTCGCCGCCGGGTTCGGCAGCGTCCGGCAGTTCAACGCCGCGATGAAGGAGTCGTACGGCTTCGCCCCCGGCGAGCTCAGAAACGGCCAGATCGGGACCGACGCCGCCGTCGCCGTCGCCCGGCGCGGGCACGCCGTGCCGGAGCCGGACGAGCAGCCGCACTCGGCGGAGTCGGGGCACTCCTCTGCCGCCACCGGGCTGACGCTCCGGCTCGGCCACCGCATGCCGTACGACGCGCGGTCCATGCTGCGCTTCCTCGCCGCCCGTGCGATCCCCGGCCTGGAGAGCGTCACCTGGTCCGGCCCGGAGACCGCGGCGAACGGGACGGCACCGGCCGAGGTGGCGAGCTACTCCCGGGCGATCCCCGGCGGATCACTCACGCTCGTGCCCGCGGCGGATCACATCAAGCTGATCGTGCACGCCGACGACACACGGCACCTCGCCAAGATCGTGTCACGCTGCCGCAGGCTGCTCGACCTGGACGCCGACCCGGAGGCGGTCGCCGCCGTCCTCGGTCCGACGGCGCTGGGCCCGCTGATCGCACAGCGCCCGGGGCTGCGGGTGCCGGGCGCGTTCGACGGGTTCGAGCTGGCGGTGCGGGCCGTCGTCGGCCAGCAGATCTCGGTGGCCGGTGCCCGCACGATCCTGGGCCGCGTCGCCGTACGGGCGGGGACCCCGGGCGGCCCGGCCGGTTCGGTGCTCTTCCCCTCGGCCGGGCGGCTGGCCGAGACCGACCTCACCGGGCTGGGCCTCACCACCCGTCGCATCGCGACGTTGCGCACACTGGCCGAGGCCGTCGCAGCCGGGGAGATCGACCTCGACGGCGCCCAGGATCCCGCGGAGGCCGTGGCCCGGCTGCTGCGGATCCCCGGCATCGGACCGTGGACGGCGGGCTACATCGCCCTTCGCTCGCTGCGCGACCCGGACGCCTGGCCGGAGGGAGACCTCGTGCTGCGCAAGACCATGGCCGCGCTCGGCATCCCGGCGGAAGAGGCCGAGCGCTGGCGCCCCTGGCGGGCCTATGCCGCCCTCCACCTCTGGTCCACCCCCACCCCACCGCCGTGATCTTGCGAAATCTCGCAGGGTTCTGCCCTGACCTGCGCACTTTCCCTGTCGTGATCTTGCAGAAACTCGCAGCAGCCCTCGCTGACCCGCGAAAACTCAATTGGTGATCTTGCACTTCGTCGGTGTCGCCAGCACCGGCCGGTGCCTCGACCCTGGTGGTAGGGGCACTGGTTTCGAACAAGGAGGAAACCGCCATCATGCCGGTGATCATCACTCAGATCGTGCCCACCCCGGTGGGTCCGCTCTCGCTGCTCGCCCGCGACGGGGTCCTCGTCGCCGCCGGCTTCACCGCCGACCCCCGCGAGATGTTCGTACGGCTCCCGCCGGCGCTGCGGGATCTCGCCATGGCGGAGGGCGACCTCGCCGACGCGGCCCAGGCCGTACGGGACTATCTCGACGGGAAGCTCGACGCGCTCGACCGGATCCCGGTCGAACAGTCCGGCACACCCACCCGGCAGCGGCTGTACGAGGCGCTGCGCGCCGTGCCCGCCGGCACGACCGTGTCGTACGGCCTGCTCGCGGAGAGGGCGGGGCTGCCGAGGACGGCGGCGCGGGCCGCCGGGTCGGCCTGCGCGCAGAACCTCATCGCCCCGTTCGTGCCCTGCCACCGGGTGCTGCCCTCGTCAGGCGGCTACGGCGGCTACTACTACGGCACCCACGTCAAAGAATGGCTGCTCGCCCACGAATCCCCGGCACCCCCCAAAACCTGACGTATTCCCCATAACGGGGCATCCGGCTCATCCGTCTCCTCCGTTGACTATGGTCTGGATCTCGTTCACCGGGACGTCACGGGAGGCCGACACCCGGATCGGGGCATACGTGAGCGCGGTCGCGTTGCCGCCCGTGCCGCCTCCCGTGACGTTCCAGACCGCCGTGACCGTGAGCGTGTAGACCTTGCGCGGCTGGTCGATCGACGCCCGCAGATACCGCACGCCGCACCTGAACTCGCCGCCCTTCTTGTACGGGTGACCCGTCGGGCCGCAGTCCTTGGCGACCGTCGCCCGGTCGTCTGTCGTACCCGACTTGATCTCCAGACCCTGCGGGGTCGCCGTCACCGTCGCGGACATGACGCCCGGGAGCGTGGCCGTGACCGACCGGGGCGTCGCCTGCGCCCCCTCCAGCCAGACCCAGGTCTCCAGGTTGACGTAGCTGTCGGCATCGGGACTGAGCTTGATCTTGGGTTCCGGCACGGTGAGCGCGGCCCGGGCGAGCTGCAGGAGCTGCTCGAACGTGATCCCCCCGGGCGGCGTGGTCCCCTCCGGCACCCAGACCGGCTCGGCCAGCCCCGCGTAGCACGCCTCGGCCGCAGGGTCGCCCCAGTTGGCGGCGGGGCCCCACCACATGCCCTTCTCGTTGAGCTTGGCCGCGGCATCCCGCACGTCCTCGCCCGAGGTGCCCCGCTCACTGGGCGGCAGGGAGCTGTCCTGTCTCCGCTCGGTGACCTTGAAGCGGTGCATCTCCTCGGCCGTCATCATCGGCTCCCGCCAGCAGGGGCGGGGCATCCGATAACCGTCGCTCTTGCCGCCGAGCCCGTTCCCCGACAGCGTGATGGAGGAGTTCTTCAGCGTCACCCCGGCCGTACGGCCCTGCTGGAAGCCCTCCGCCTGCGTCTGCTGTCGATTGGCCGTCCGCGGAGTGGGATCGGCGGACGCCGGGGTGGTGAGCGCGCCCCCGGCCAGTGGGCCGATCAGCACGGCGGTCAGCAGCGCCGTCAGCCGAGCGTTCATCGGGCGCACTCCTTCGCGTACTCGTGGGGGTATTCGGCGAAGCGGTACAGGACGACGATCCAGCGGCCGTCGTCCTCATGCCGTAACGCGGCGGAGTAGAGGAAGGTCGACTTCGGCGGTTTGAGCCAGTCGGGCTGGTCGGCCAGCGGCCTGCCTCGCCAGTCGGTCATCCGCAGACCGGACTGGTCCAGACACGCGGCGACATGGACCCCCTTCCCGACCTCGGCCAGCACGCGCAGCGCGTACAGCTTGATCACACCCTTTGCCGACATCTTCTGATCGACGTACGAGTGCACCCACTTGACCGCGCTCCGCTTCGCCTCGTCCACGACGCCCTCGGTGTAGGAGAGGTCCTCGCCGTGGGAGGCGATGGCCCGCCACTGGGCGATGTAGTCGTCGGTGAACGCCTTGAACAGGGCTTCGCGGTTCGAGTCGAGCCCCTCCGGCCAGTCGATCTCGATCTCGGGTCCGGCGTCCGCACCCTCGGCTGTCCCGGTCGCCGGCGGGGACGGCGTCGCCGCCTCGGGGGCCTGCTCCCCCGCCTCCGGGGACGACTGGACGGCCCCGCGTGGGACGAACCCGCGCTCCGCCTCGGCCTTGCCACAGGCGGCCGCCGACGCCAGCAGCGTGCATCCCGTCAGGACGGCGAGAACGCACCTGGCATTCTTCGTCAACATACGGACTCCTCAGGCGAGGCGAGAGGTCGTGAGGTCCTGGGCGGGGGCGCGGCGCCAGCTGGGCAGCAGCTCGTCGATCAGTGCCTCGGTCTCCGGGGCCATCCCGCCGCCGTACGGATGGGACGCGGCCCGCCGGCTCAGGCCGTCGACGACGGCGCGCAGCCTGGTGAGATCACCCGTGGCGTGCGCCGCCCGCAGCAGGTCACGCCAGAGCCCCTCGTCGTCGGTGGCCAGCAGCAGGCCCGCGCGGGCCGCCGCCATCGCCGCGTCCGGATCGCCCTGTCCCAACCGGATCTCGCACAGCGCGTGCGCCGCGTCGGCCACCCACGCCGTGACGTCGTATTCGAGCAGATCGGCCGCGAGCCAGGCGTACCGCTTGCCCGGCCTGCCGCTCAGCAGCGGACCGCGCACCAGCCGCAGCGCCCGGTCCAGCAGCTCGGCCTCGGCCTCGCGGAGCCGTACGGCCTCGGGCGCGCCCTGTGGCGCGGCGTCGAGATCGGCCACCGCCCGGCGGACCAGGTCCTGGAACAGCCGCCAGTCGGTGCCGACCCCGGGGCCGAGCCGCAGCCGGCCGGAGTCGTCGAGGAAGAGATGCGGCCGGCCGCGCGAGTCGCTGCCCAGCCACTCCGCCACGCGGGCGATGGTCGCGTCGCGTACGGCCTCCTGCACACCACGCGGCCACAGGACACCCCCGAGCACGACCGGGTGGACCCCCTCGGGATGGGTGGCCAGATAGACGACCATCTCGTGGGCGAGGGCGGCCCGGCCCTCCTCCAGCGGATCGACGGAGGTGATCTCGATCGTGCCGAGGATCCGTACCTCGATCTCGGGCGGTTCGTCGGGCGGCCGTCCGGCGGTCGCCGCGCCACCGGTGATCGTGAGCGGCTCGCCCTCGGCGTGTTGTGCCGTACGGAACAGGTCGACCACCGCGTCGTAGTGCCTGCGCGGCAGCAGGTGGGCGCCGACCTCGAAGCCGAGCGCGTCCAGCCGGGCCCGGCCGGTCTCGGTGATCTCCCAGGTCCAGGTCGCGTGCGGCACCTCACCCGCGAGCACGAAGCCGTACGCCGTCCGGGTGCCCTTGCCGAGCAGGGCGAGGCGGCGCGCCTCGTCCTCGTCGGGTTCGATGGCCGACAGCAGATAGTGCGGGGTCCACGCCGGATCGGCGACCCGGCCGTGGATCCGGCCGGTCAGGACTTCGCCGCCCGACGGCTCGTCGGGCGAGCCGGTCTCGGCGGCATGGCGCTCCAGCTCGGGCAGGACCTCGGCCAGGCTGCCTGCCGTCCTGATCCGCTCCGGCGCGAGCGCGGTGAGCTCCTCGCCGAAGCCGACGAGCGTGATGCGCATGTCGTCGGACCATCGATTGGTCGCCAGCTCGACGGCCAGCGCGGACAGGGCCGCGACCGTGTTCGCGCCGGTCATGCTGATCACTCCGTTTGCGGCCTCCAGGTCGATGAGCACCCTGCCGCCGTCCTGGCCGACGCCCAGGGAGACCAGGCCCGGATAGGGGGCGGGGACGCCTGTCAGTGCGTGCTCGTCGAGCCGCCGCCCCTCGTGCGCCGGCAGCCGCCATACCTGCCCGCCGTCGCACGACTCCCACGGCTGCGGGGCGTTCTCGTCGGCGGGATGAATCCACAGGTCGAGGCCCCGGTCGCTGAGGTGGGCCGCGTAGATCGTGGGCGGATGCGCGCCGCGCTCGGCCAGGAGCCGGCCGAGCAGCCGCAGGCCCAGGTCGAGGGCTCTGCCGCCCGGTGCGTCCGCGCCGAGCCGGATCGCCACCTCGGCGTCGGCGGCGTCCCCCTGCGGCCGCGCGATCCGCCACCCGAACGCCCGCCGCCACAGCTGCTCCCTGCGTCTGCGGCCGAGCACGGCGAGCAGCCCCGCACCGGCCAGCGTCGCAGCGGCCAGATAGTCGAGCAGTTCCAGCCCGGCGGCTTCGTCCCGGCCCGTGAGAGTCCCGTCGCCCGGCCGGGTCACCGGCGGTTCTCCGACCGGTTCCGCGGTGGGCCGAGCCGTGGCCGTGGCCGTGGGCTCGGCGGTGGCGGACGACTCCCGGTGAGGTTCCGGCCTGGTGACGGTGTCCGGCCTGGCGGTATCCGGCCTGGCGGTGTCCGGCCTGGGGGTGTCGGCCTTCGTGGTGTGGGGCTCCGGGTGCGTGGCGCCGGGCTTCACATACTCGGTGCGCCCGTCGAGTTCCGCCGGCGCGTCCCGGTGCTCCTTGAGGATCTCCGGCCGATCCTCGTCGACAGGAACAATATGGACATTCCTGGCGTCGTCCGGCATGTCGAGCACCCAGCCCGGCCGGATGAGATCGGCGATGTGCAGGCGGCTGCCGTCGGGCTGCTCCTTGTGCTTGTTCAGCCGGTAGATCTCCGGATAACGACGCCCCTCCCCCAGGCACTTCTCGGCGATCTCCCACAGGCTCTCGTGATGGCGCCCGTGCGGCGGCTGCACGACATAGACCTTCTTGACCTCGCGGGCGTGCAGCAGCGGCTGCTCCGCTTCGGCGGCGACCGGTGCGGCGAGCGTCGTCACCTGGGGCTGGACCGGCACCGCCGGCGCGGCCGCCCGGGCGATCGGCACGGCCACCGCCGTCGCCGTGAACAGCAGCAGCGCCGCGGAGACCAGCCGGTTGGCGAGTGCCTGGGTGCCGCCGGAGAGGGGAACCCGGGCGGGCATGCCGACACTGCGCAGCCCGCCGTACACCTCGACGATCACGCACAGGAAGAGCTGGAGCCAGGCGAGCCACACCAGCAGGACCAGGATCGAGACGATCGTCTCCGGCCCGACCCGGCTGGTGAGCAGGTCGAGGTTCAGCAGTTCCGGTGACAGGGGCGGACCGGCCAGCCTGATCAGCGCGTACGGCACCCCGGCGACCAGCCCGATGAGGGCCAGCAGCGCCCCGAGTCCCGCGACGACGTCGCGGGACCTCCGCCTGGGCCGGATGCGGACCGGCCGGCGGTCCCGCCGCGCCTCGGCCGCGTGCTGCGTCTGTCCGAAGGGCCGATAGTCGGCGGGCCGCGATGGGATGGAGACCCCGACCGGATCCCCGGCCTCTGGCCCCGCGCTCGTTGAAGGCCCGGTGTTCATAGCGGACCCGGAGCTCGCGGCTCCTCGGCCACGTGGTCGCCGCCCGGCGGAGTCCGGCCAGCGGCGCAGGGTCTCGCGGGAACCGGGGGGCGTGGACTTCTGTGACATTTCCCCTCATCCCTCCCCGACATTCGGGCCGCCCGATGCCCCCGCCAGGGCGGCGGCGCCCGTGCTGGGGGCGGCCGTGGCGGTCGCCGCCATGTCGGAGCCGCCGAAGCCCAGCACCGCGAGGAAGTAGGCGTCCCAGTGGACCGCCACCCCGACGGTCACCTCCGTCTGTCCGCCACCCGTCTCACAGCTGGTCATCCGTACGCCGTCGGCCTGGTGCGCGCCCACGATCTCCTCGGCCCGGCCGCACACGTCGCCGTCGGCGGAGAGCAGCCGGATCTGGCCGGTCGCCCGCAGGGTCTCCTGGTCGATCTGGTCGGCGGCGGCGCGTGCCGCCTGCTCGGCGATGTCGGCGGCCTTCAGCCGCGCGTTGATCGCCGCTCCGCCGTCGACCAGCAGCCCGGCCAGGAGGAACACCGCGGCCGAGAAGATGACCACGAACACCGACATCGATCCCCGGTCCGCCTCGGAGGCGGCTCCGGGGGAGGGAGCGTTCGGGAAACCGCGCCGACGGATCATTTCTCCTCGTACCTCCGGAACTGTTCCAGCGGCACGACGGAGTCGCCCGTCATCTGCCTGGTCCCGGAGAAACCGAGGAAGCCGAGATCGAGTTGGCACGTCACGGTCGCCTTGACGACACCGCCCGCCTTCCACTCGGTCCCGGAGAGGCTGACCTGCGGGGAGCAGTCGCCCGACAGCGAGGACTGCGCGACCTCCGTCGCGGCCGACTCGGCCTCGGCGAGGCTCCGCTGGACCGAGGCGGCCCTGGCCGCGTCCCTGGCCGCGCCGTTGACCTCCCCCTGCGCCTCCACGATCCGCCCGGCCCCGACCACGAACAGCAGGAACAGCAGCAGGACCGGGGCGAGCATGACCGTCTCGGCCGTCATCGAACCTGCATCGGACCGGCCGTCTCGACAGGCGCCGGGCCCGCTCATTCACAGCCCTCCGAGCCGTCGTCCGGACGGAAGCATTCGATCGGACCGCCGAAGTGCGCGGTGATCTCGAAGGTCGCCTCGGGCAGCAGCGGCACCACCTGTACGGCGGTCGCGGTCACGTCGATGCCCCGCCGGTCGCCCTGCTCCCACGCCTGCACCTGGGCGTTGTGCAGCAGCTTGGGCCCGACCGCCTGGATGATCTGCCTGGCCTTGGCCTCCGCGCCGCTCTGCCAGCCGTCCGAGGCGCCTGCGGCGCGGGCGATGCGGGCGCCCTCCCGCGCGGCGGCGTCGGCGACCTGACGGCCGTGGAACCACAGCGCGAACTGAACGACCAGCAGCACCACGGCCAGGATGACCGGCATGAGCATGGCAAGCTCGATCACCGTCGCGCCGCGCTCGCTTCGGGTGGCGCGCCGACCCGCTGGGCTCACTGTTCACCCGGGGCGCGGATGTCGGCGCCCCCACCGCCACCACCGCCGCCGAAGTTGGAGGTGATCTCACCTTCCTTCCCGGCCACGAGGTTCTTGATGAGCGTGGCGAGACCCAGGGCGACCCCGGCGATGATCGCCGTGATGATCACCCATTCGACTGCCGAGGCTCCCCTGCTGGGAGCGTTCCTGGCACGGTCGATCCGTACGCGCAGGACGGCGATCAGGTAGTGCAGCCAGAGCATCAGGCCCCCATCATCTTCATCGCGGCCGGAAAACTGAGAAAGAGCACGAAGCCGGCGCACAGCAGCAGCTGCGCCACCAGCATCGACTGGGACCGTTCACCCGCCTTGCCCTCGACCTCGGCGAGCTCGCGGCGGCGCAGGGTGGCGGCGCGGGCGGTGAGCGAGGAGCGCACCTTCGCGCCGTCGTCGGCCACGAGCCCGAGGGCAGCCGACAGATCCCGCAGCTCGTCCACGTTGATCTCGTCGCCGAGCTGGCCGAGCGCCTGCCACGGGGTGATGCCGACGATCCGGGCGTTGGCCAGCGCCTCGCGGATCCGCTCCATCGCCCAGTTGGAGCCGGCCGCCGCCGGGCCGGCGGTCGTGGAGCCGGCGGTCGTGGGACCGGTGCCGTCGGCGGCCGGGCCCGTACCCTCGGTCCCCGCGCCCCCGCCGCGCGCCGCCGCCCTGAACGGCTGCTTGACGGTGGACAGGGGGTTCGCGGCGGAGACGGGGTTCCCCACGGACACCGCCATCATCAGCGCCTCCGGCACGCCGCGTCCACCGGCGAGGTTCATGGAGACGAGGTCGAGGAACGCGCCGACCGCGTGCCGGAAGTCGCGTCGCCGTACGGCCGCGTCGCGCTTGATCTGCACGTCGGGAAGCAGGAAGAAGACCACGCTCACCATGAGCGCGGACCAGAACGGCACCTGCACCGACACTCCCCAGCCCATGAGCGCCAGCCAGGCGACGAGGATGGGGAAGGCCAGCAGACCCGAGACGCCGAGCAGGGCTTTGGTGGCCAGGAACCCCTCGAAGGACTTCCCGAGCAGGGCGAGGTCGGCCCTGGTCGAGCGCGCCTCCCAGCCGCGCGCCGCGTAGAAGCGCGCGAGCCGCTCGCCCAGCCCCCGCCGGAACGGGCTGACCCTCTCCTCGGGGGCGATGAGCGGCGCCTTCGGGATCGCGGCGCCGTCGCGCGCGACGTCGAGCGCGGCGAGCCTGGCGATGAGTCCGGGCCTCGGCGGGAACAACGCCCTGACCAGGAGGAAGAGCCCGATGCCGAGCACGCCTCCCGCGAGCACGGTCTCGATCATCCGGCCTCCTTCCGGCCGACCGATGGACGGTGATAGGGAGCGAGGATGCGGGCGGGCTTGTCGAACCGGGCCAGCCGCCTCATCCAGGCGAAGCCTGCGCCGAACAGGCCCGCGACCACCACGAGTACGGCCTGGCCGAGCGGCGTGCCGTACTCCGCCACGTACGACCGGTTGAAGACGACCAGCGCGCCGGCGAAGGCGAGAGCCGTACCGACCACGATCTGCACGCTCTTGCGGGTCGACCTCCGCTCGGCCTCGACCCTCCGCCGCATGTCGAGCTCCTCCCTGGCCGACACCGCCAGGGCGGACAGCACGTCGCGCAGCCCGGGCCCGCGCAACCGCGAGTTGAGGATGAGGGCGGCGACCACCAGGTCGGCCGACGTGTCGTCGAGCTCGTCGGCGAACATCCGCAGCGCGTCGGGGAGCGGCATGCGGGTGTGCAGCCGGTCGACGAGCGTGCGCAGCTGCGGCTGCAGCGTGGGGGCGGCCGCCCGCACCGACGACGGGATGGCCTGCTCCAGGCCGGCGGCCCCGGCGATCGTGTCGCGCAGCGACTCGGTCCAGGCGGCGAGCGCCTCCAGCCGCCGCATCGCCGCCCGCTCCTCGGCGGCCCCTCCGGTGAGGCCGCGCCAGGCGAGGACCAGGAGCACCGATCCGGCGGCGACGACCGGCCACCGGGTCACCGCCAGGACGACCACCCCGGTGATCAGGGCCACCGCCGTCCTCGTGGTCAGCGTGCGCAGCAGCCGCACCCGTGCCTTGCCGTCCGGCCGGGCCGGTCTGCGGCGCGTGCCGTACAGAGACAGGCCCAGCAGGAACAGCCCGCCGCCGGTCACCGCCCCGGCCAGCAGCACGGCCGACAGCCCCAGGAGGTCGAAGGCTCCGAAGAACGCGGTGTTCATCGCCACGCTCCATGTGCCGGGTCGTAGCCGTGATAGGCCAGCTCGGCGGCGCAGGAGATCGGGGCGTGCGGCACCAGCCGGCCGTCCGAAACAGTGAACACCTCCGAGGAGAGGACCCGGCCGTCGACCCCGGTCACCTCCCGGACGCTGGACACGTATCGCCGCAGCCCGCCGCCCCGGTGATAGTCGTTGTGCTTCTCGATGAACACGACGAAGTCGATCGCACCGGCGATCAGCATGTGCGTGGCCTCGATCGGCAGCCGCTCCTCCGCCTGCAGGGCATAGGTGGCGACGCGGTTGAACACCTCCATGCTGGAGTTGGCGTGGATGGTCGACAGCGACCCGTCGTTGCCCTGGGTCATCGCGTTGAGCATCGTGACGATCTCGTCGCCGAGCACCTCGCCCACGATCACCCGGGACGGGTTCATCCGCAGCGACCGCCGCACCAGCTCGGCCATGGTGATCTCGCCCTGGCCCTCCGAGTTCGGCAGCCGGTGCTCGAAGGCCACGACGTTCGGATGAAGCTCGGGGAACTGGTCGAGCCCCAGCTCCAGCGCCCGCTCCACGGTGATCAGCCGCTCGTGCGGCGGGATCTCGTTGGCCAGCGCACGCAGCAGGGTGGTCTTGCCCGCGTTCGTCGAGCCCGCGATCATGATGTTCTTACGTGCCGCCACCGCCGCCGACAGGAAGCGGCCCAGCTCCGGCGTGAGCGTGCCGTTGCCGACCAGATCGCTGAGAAAGACCTTGCCCAGGCGGGCGCGGCGGATCGACAGCGCGGGACGCACGGTCACGTCCATCACGGCGGACAGTCGCGACCCGTCCGGCAGGCGCAGGTCGAGCTGGGGATTGGCGGTGTCGAACGGCCGGGACGACAGCCCCGAGTACGCCGCCAGGACCTGGATGAGCTCGATCAGCTCCTCGTCGCTGTCGGCGACCGGATCGGCCAGCACCTCGCGGCCGTCGGCGTAGCCGACGAAGACCCGGTCGCACCCGTTGATGTCGATGTTCTCGATCTCGGTGTCGTCCAGCAGCGGCTGCAGCCGGCCCACGCCGAACAGCGCGGCGTGTATCCCCCCGGCGAGCGCCTCCTCCTCCTCGGCGGTCGGCGGGGTGCGGCCCACCCCGATCTCGCCGCGCGCGTACTCCTCCAGGACCTGCGCGATCAGCGCGCGGGCGAACTGCCGCTCGTCCTCGCCGGTCATCGGCGGCAGCCCGCTGGCCTGATCCAGCCGCCGCTGGTGCGCCAGACGGTCGCCGACCTCCTGCCGGAACCGCTTCACCAGGCCGTGGTCGATGGGTCGCTGCTCGGCATTCATGATCTCGCCCCCCTGACCGGCCCGGGGCCCGGCCCCGGGCCACGTCGTGGTGCCGGGACCGGAGCGCCTGCCGTACGCCCCTGGCCGCCGGGGGCCGCATTGGCGGCGGCCTCGGCCGCCAGCTGGGCCACGAGCCGCCCGGCCAGGTCGCGCGCGGTCCGGATGAGCAGGCTGCGGTCGAGCCGGCCGCCCCACTGACCGCGCAGCAGCTCCGCGCCCTTCGGGTCGTGCGCCAGGCCGCCGACCAGCTTGACGTCCCAGCCGGAGACGATCCGCCTGACCTCCTCGATCGAGGCGCGGTAGGCCCTGGGGTCGGCGATCACGACCACGCAGGCAGGCCGGCCGAGCAGCGTCAGCCGTTCCCGGAGATGGGCGACGTGGTCGAGGCTGGCCCGGGTGAACAGGACCACCTCGTCGGCCTCGGCGATGAGGTCGTTCATCTGCGGGTGCGGCCCGAGCCTGCCGCAGTCGGCCAGGACGTCGGCGCCCGGCAGTGCGGCCAGCGAGCGCCCGAGCGGCCCCCACAGCCAGGTGAGCCCGGCCGCCTGCTCGGCGTTGGTGAGCCCGGTGAGCACGTCGAGACCGCCGACGAGCCGCTGCGTGTGCTCGAAGATCAGATCGGCGCGCAGCCCCCGTCGTGCCACCGCGCCCAGGCTGAGCAGGCCGCGTCCCGGGTTGAGCACCCCGCCGTCCTCCCCCGGCAGCCGGTAGGCCAGATCGCCTCCCGACGGGTCGCACTCGGCCAGCAGCACCGGCCGGGGCCACACCGCGCCGAGGGCGGTCGCCGCGGTGGTGACGCCGGGCGCTCCCTTGTCCGCCGCCAGGACGATGAGTGCCACGTCACCTCACTCCGGGAAGCTTGATCAGGGCGATTTCCCCGCCCGAGGCGTACTGGGCGATGGCCGGCGCGGCGGAGGTGTCCACGCGCACCGTGACCAGTCCGCTTCCCCCGGTCCGGCCCGCGGCGCCGATGCTGTGGACGCGTGCGGCGGTGGCGAGCACCCGCTGCTGCCCGCCGTCCGCCCGCTGGTCCGCCCCCTTGTCCGCGGCCGCGACGTGGATCACCTGGACGACATCGCCCACGTTCAGACGGGCCGGCGCCTGTCCCGGCTTGAGCGCGAGGCCGACCAGCGCCTTGCCCGGCCCCACGTCGTCGCCGGACTTCGCCACCATCGACTCGGTCAGCAGCGTGCCGGGCAGCAGGGTCACCGCGGCGTACCACTGGCTGACGCTCTCGCTGTCGCGCCACAGCACGCGCGGGATGCCGGTGTCGGCGATCTCCACCTCGCCCAGTGCCGACCGCGGGATCCGCTGCCCCGCCCCCACCTGCTGGGTGATCATCACCGCGGACACCCGCTCGCCGCTGCGCATGACCAGCAGCGTGGTCGCCAGCGCACCGCCCAGGATGAGGAGCACGGCGAGCGCGGCGAGCGCCGGCCTGCGCTCCCGGGGCGGCACGGGAAGCTTGCGAGACGCGGGCCCGGACAGCCCCGGCCGTTCACTCACCGCACCGCGACCGTCCTGCGATGCCTTCTCGCTGATCCTCATCGATACAGAGGCTCCCGGTGATGATCACGCCCGATTTTCGGGCCGCTCCAATTTATTTACGGTCCTTACCGTTCACCGCGCGTTCATCGGATTATGACCAAATTTCGGCCGCCCGCGTGTGGTTATACGGCGTCCCATGCTTATCCGTTAGCAATAAACCTGTCAACGGGAATGGATCTATTACCATATCGGTAGGTGACTACCAGATCTCGAAATTTTGTGATAGAGGGTAACGATCTATTCCTGATGCGCATGTCGTTCACAACGGACTTGACCGTACGGCCGCCGCCGAATCGCGGCACAGCCGTACGACGCCACCACGGTGGGGAGGCGCTGATGACATGGCGGTTTACCGATTAGAGTGCGCGATGCCGGGAGCGCCTCGCTAACGTGGCCTTCGCCGGACGTCCGCCGACCCGGCCCTTCATGGGTGGAATCCGTACGGGAGAACCGCACGGGTTCTTCACGGAGGGGTCCGGCGGGTGAAACGCTCTGTCGGAGAACGTCCCCCCTACCCCGACCCCGCCGGGAGTCTGCGCATGCGGTTAACGCTCACCGTGGTCACCGAGCACGAACGGCGTGACGTGTTGATCGAAGGCGACGAGACGGCCACCGTGGCCGGGCTCACCGCCGCTCTCGTCACCGCGCTCGACGACCCGCGCCCGTCCAATGTCGTACGGCTCCCGCACGCCCGCGCGCCGTACGACCTCGGCGGCAGGAGAACGGTCGGCGGGAAACCGGGGCGCGTCACCGGGTCCGAGACCGACGGGGACACGCGACGGGCGGCCGGGCTCTGGCTGGACGGGCGGCCGCTCGATCCCGACGCGGCCGTCTTCGGCCTGCTGCGCGACGGCGACGTGGTCGCCCTGGACGGCCGGGCCGCCTGGGCCACCATGGCCGAGGAGCCCGACGGGCTGGCGGAACTGCGCGTCGTGGGCGGCCCGGGCGCGGGCTCGGTCCACCGGCTCGGCGTGGGCGCGCACACGATCGGGTCCGATCCGGCGTGCGCGATAGCCGTACGCGACGCGGGACTGCCCCCGGTCGCCGCCGTGGTCCGCCTGACCCCGAACGGCGTCACCGTCGAACCGGCCACACCCGGCGGCACCGTCCCACCGGTGAAGGCCGGAAAGAAGAAGCGGCGCAGACGGCGGGGACGGCGGCAGGACGACACGGCACGGCCGGACGACATCGGCGCGGGCGTCGTGCGGTTGGCGGGCGAGCCGCTCACCGAGGCCACGCCCTGGCCCGAGTGGGGCACGCTTTCGTGCGGCGGCTCCGCCTTCTCGCTCGGCCCGGTCGAACCGCCGGACACGCACCTGGACGCGCTGCCGGACGGCGGGCTCGCCTACAACCGCCCGCCCAGGCTGCCGCGACCGGTGCGCGGCCGGCGGATCACGGTCCCGGCGGAGCCGCGACGGGCCGAGGGGATGCGGCTGCAACTGCTCGCCGCGCTGCTCCCGGCGGTGCTCGGGATCGTCATGGCCGTGGCCCTCCGGACCTGGTACTATCTGCTGTTCGCGTTCATGACGCCGCTCATCATGATCGGCCAGTGGGCGAGCGACCGCAGGCACGGCAAGAAGAAGCACCGCCAGGCGGTCAAGGCGTATCGCGAGCGCCTGGCGGCATTCGAGGCGGAGGTCGCCCAGGCCGTCAAGGAGGACGAGGCCGCCCGCCGCGACGGCGCGCCCGACCCGGCCGAGGTGCTGCTCACCGCCACCGGCCCCCGGCGCAGGCTGTGGGAGCGGCGCAGCCACGACCGGGACGCGCTGCGGCTGCGGGTGGGCCTGGCGGATCTGCCCGCCGGCCTGGAGTTCGAACTCGAGAGCGGCACTCCGCAGGACGCGCCCCGTCCGGAGCAGCCGATCTGCCACGACGTGCCGGTCGCGCTGGTCATGCGGCGGCTCGGCGTGGCCGGTGTCACCGGACCGAGGAAGACCGCGCTGGCCTGCGCACGCTGGCTGGTCGGCCAGGCCGCCGCCCTGCACAGCCCGCGCGACCTGGCGATCGTCGTGCTGTCGGCCGGGTCCGACAGCGACCGGCAGTGGGGCTGGGTCCGGTGGCTCCCCCATTGCGGCCACGGCGCGCGCGGCGGCGGGCCGCTCGGCGCGGACTCCGTCGCGCTCGTCGGCGCCGACCCCGAGGCAGCGGCCCGCCGGGTCGCCGAGCTCACCGCGCTGATCGACGAACGGCTCGACGACGAGGGCAAGTCATCGGCACTGGGTAAATCGGCGCTGGGCGGCGGACGGCTGACCGGCGGCCCGGCGGGCTGGGACGACCTCGGCCGGGGCGCGGCGGCCGAGACCGCGGCGGAGCCCGCCTTCGCCGGCTACGACGAGCAGCCGTTCGACGTGCTCGTCGTGCTCGACGGCGCCCAGGTGCTGCGCGGTCTGCCGGGAATGCCGCAGGTGCTCAGGCAGGGCCCACGCGCTGGGGTCTACACGATCGCCATCGACGGCGACCGGCGGCTGCTGCCGGAGGAGTGCGCGACGGTCGTGTCGTGCTCGGCGGACGGCGAGGTGCGACTGCACGGCGGTGGCCTGGAGGCCATCGGACGGATCCGGGCCGACCAGGTCTCGGTGTCGTGGGCCGACCGCCTGGGCCGGGCGCTCGCCCCGCTGCGCGACGTGAGCCGAGAGGACCCGGCCTCGGCCGTACCCGGCTCGGCCCGCCTGCTCGACCTGCTCGGCGCGGACGCCTGTGAGCCCGACCGCATCGCCAAGCGATGGGGCCGGTCGACCCGGGCCGTCATCGGCGTCGGCCCCGAGGGGCCGTTCGAGGTGGATCTGAGCCGCGACGGCCCGCACGCGCTCATCGCGGGAACCACCGGCGCCGGCAAGTCGGAGCTGCTCCAGACGCTGATCTCCTCGCTCGCCGTGGTCAACCGGCCGGA
Organism: Sphaerimonospora mesophila; assembly: GCF_001417795.1. NCBI lineage: Bacteria > Bacillati > Actinomycetota > Actinomycetes > Streptosporangiales > Streptosporangiaceae > Sphaerimonospora > Sphaerimonospora mesophila. Next base: position 884,230 of record NZ_BCBX01000030.1, read on the forward strand.
CGAGATGACGTTCGTGCTCATCGACTACAAGGGCGGGGCGGCCTTCAAAGAGTGCGTACGGCTTCCGCACACGGTCGGCATGGTGAGCGACCTCGACGGCCACCTGACGCAGCGGGCGCTGGCGTCGCTGGCGGCCGAGATCCGCAGGAGGGAGCGCCTGCTCCTGGAGGCGGGGGCGAAGGACATCGAGGAGTATCAGCGGCTGCGGTCCCGTGGCGCGACCTGGGTGCTGGGCTCCGCAGGCGTACGGCAGGCTCCGGCCGGCGGCCTCTTCGGTCCGACCGGCGCGGCACAGACGACCGGGGGCCGGCCGGGCGGGGGCTCCGCCCGGCAGGCGGAACGGCCGCCGATGCCCCGGCTCGTGCTGATCATCGACGAGTTCGCCGCACTGGTGACCGAGCTGCCCGACTTCGTCGAGGGCCTGGTGGACATCGCGCGGCGCGGCCGCTCGCTCGGCATTCACCTCATCCTCGCCACCCAGCGGCCCGGCGGCGTGGTGACCGCCGACATCCAGGCCAACACCTCGCTGCGGATCGCGCTGCGGGTGACCGACGCGCGCGAGTCGGCCGACGTGATCGACGCGCCCGACGCCGCGCACATCTCGCGGTCCACGCCGGGCCGCTGCTACGTCAGGTCAGGGGCGGGCCCGGCGGTGGCGGTGCAGACGGCCAGGATCGGCGGGCGCAGCCCTCGGACGGCCGGACGGGGTGGTGAGGCCCTGCGGGTGATGGAACTGGCCTGGCCGGCGCTCGGCCGTCCGCTCTCCGTGCCGACGGTGGAGTCCGGCGACGACTCCGACCTCGCCCTGCTGGTCGACGCGATCCGTGAGGCCGGGCGGGGCGTCCCCGAACAGCCCAGCCCCTGGCTGCCGCCCCTGCCGGAACTGGTCACGCTGTCGGCGGACGCGTCGGCGACGGCCGGCTCCTCCGGTCATCGGCTCGCCCCGGCCGGGCCGTACCGGCGGGACGCCCAGGAGGTGCCGCCGCTGCCGTTCGGGCTCGTGGACCTGCCGTGGCAGCAGGGCAGGCGGCCGCTCGTCTTCGATCCGCGGCACGGCGGGCACCTGCTGATCGCGGGCTCGGCGCGCAGCGGCCGGTCCACCGCCCTGCGCACGATCGCGGGCTCGATCGCGGCCGGGGCCTCCCCCGAGGACGTGCACGTCCACGCGATCGACTGCGGGTCGGGGGCGCTGCTGCCGCTCGTCGGCCTCCCGCACTGCGGCGCCGTGGTCACCCGCGACCAGCTCGACCGGGTGGAGCGCCTGCTGACCCGGCTGCGCGCCGAGGTGGGCCGCCGCCAGCAACTGCTGGCCGAGGCAGGGTACGCGTCGCTGACGGAGGCCAGGACGGCCGCACGGGGACGGGCCGCGCCGGCGCCGTCCGGCGAAGCGGTCGGGCACCTGCCCTGGCTGGTGCTGCTGCTGGACCGATGGGAGGGATACGTCGCGGCGTTCGAGAACTACGACTACGGCCGCCTGCTCGACGCGCTGATGCAACTGCTGCGTGAGGGGCCGGCCGTCGGCCTGCGCGCGGTGGTCACCTCCGACCGGTCGGGCCTGATCGGGCAGATCTCCACGATCTTCGATGACCGGCTGGTCCTCCGGCTGGCCGATCCGGCCGACTACGGGCTGGCCGGGCTGCCGGTGCGTGATCTGCCCGCCTCGATGCCCCCCGGCCGCGCGCTGTCGGTCGGGGAACACGGCCTGGTGGAGAGCCAGATCGCGCTGCTGTCCCCCGATCCGTCCGGTCCCGCCCAGGTGGCGGTGCTGCAGGAGCTGGGCCGTACGGCTGCCGCCCGGTTCGGCGAGGTGCCTGGTGGCGGCTTCCACGCTGACGGCGACTCGCGGGGCCGCTGGGGCTGGGCCGGCGAGCCGCCGCTGCGCGTGGACGCCCTGCCGATGCGGATCACGGCCGAGCAGGCCCTGGATCTCGTGCCGTCGTTCGAGCCGCCGTCGCCGCTGTGGGCGCTGCTCGGCGCGGGCGGGGACTCCCTCGCCCCGCTGGGCGTCGATCTGCTGGCCCAGGGGCCGGCCGCCGTGATCGCCGGTCCGCCCCGATCGGGCAGGTCGTCCTGCCTGGTCACCGCGGCTCGATCGCTGCTGCGGCAGGGCACCCCCGTGCTCGCCGTCACCCCCCGCCGCAGCCCGCTGCGGGAAGTGGCCGATTCAGCGGGCGTGCTCGCCGTGCTCGACGGGAACGCCGCAAGCGTGACCGGGGGTGCGCCGCAGGACCTTCTCGCCCTGGTCAGGGAGCAGGAGCGTTACGTGGTGCTCGTCGACGACGCGGAGTTGATCTCGCCGGACTCGCAGCTCGGCCTCGCCCTGGAGGAGGTGCTCCGCACCGGGCGGGACGGCGAGCACGGGCTGCTCATCGCGGGGCCCACCGGGGATCTGGCGACGGCCTACCGGGGTTTCGTGGCGGAGGCCAGAAAGGCGCGGACCGGGCTCCTGCTGTCGGTGCAGGGCCCGGCCGACGGGGATCTCTTCAACGTACGGCTGCCGCGCGGAGCCGTGGGCGGCCCGACCGGGCGCGGCCTGCTGGTGATCTCCGGGGCCGCGACCCCGATCCAGGCCGCGGTCCCGGTCCGGTGAACGTGCCGTGAGCGAGTCAGCGGGTGGCGGACTCGATGTTGCCGCGGTAGGTGTTGATGACGCGGGACGCCTCGTTGAGCTCCTCGGACATGCGCTGGAAGGCCGACCGGTAGCTCTGCCAGGCGTCGTGGAAGCGCTGCGCGCCGGGACCGGTCCAGGCGGTGCCGACCTTGGCCGCCTCACGGTCGAGGCTGGCCATCGTGGTGCGAACCTGGTCCGCCTGCTGGTTGAACTGCGCGGCCATGCTCTGCATCTCCGCGGGGTCGCCGCCGAGCAAGCTGTTACTCATTCAGTTCACTCCCTAAATCGACAGAGGTCCGCTCTCACCGTAAACCGCTGGTCAATCTTGTAAAGGCTCCTATGCCCAGCCGCTATACCGGCTCCGTTCGACACCTCGGATGGCCCATCCGGTTACTTCCCGAACGTACGGTTTCGTGGGGTCACGCCGGCGCTCCGGGGGCGGGCGTCTCCGAGGCAGGAGGCCCCCTTACACTCCAGGAAGGCTTGAGGGAAGGGGAGGCCGGTGCTTGAGGGAAGGGGAGACCGGTGCAGAAGGTCCTGATCGCCAATCGGGGCGAGATCGCCGTTCGGATCGCGCGCGCCTGCACGGACGCGGGCCTGAAGAGCGTCGCGGTGTACGCCGACCAGGATCTGGACGCTCTCCACGTGCGGGTGGCCGACGAGGCGCACGCTCTGGGCGGGCAGAGCCCGGCGGAGACCTACCTCGACATCGACAAACTGCTCTCCGTCGCCGCCGCGACGGGGGCCGACGCCGTGCACCCCGGCTACGGCTTCCTCGCGGAGAACGCCGACTTCGCCCGGGCCGTACAGGACGCGGGGCTGATCTGGATCGGTCCGCCGCCCGCCGCGATCATGGCGCTCGGCGACAAGGTGCAGGCCAGGCACATCGCCCAGCGCGTCGGCGCACCGCTCGTGGCGGGCACGGCCGACCCGGTGTCCGGCGTAGAGGAGGTGATCTCCTTCGCCGAGGAGCACGGCCTGCCGATCGCCATCAAGGCCGCGTTCGGCGGGGGCGGCCGGGGGCTGAAGGTCGCCCGCACCACAGAGGAGATCCCCGACCTCTACGAGTCGGCCGTACGCGAGGCCGTGACCGCGTTCGGCCGCGGGGAGTGCTTCGTCGAGCGCTACCTCGACCGCCCCCGCCACGTCGAGACGCAGTGCCTCGCCGACCGGCACGGCAACGTGGTCGTGGTCAGCACCCGCGACTGCTCGCTGCAGCGCCGCCACCAGAAGCTGGTCGAGGAGGCCCCCGCGCCCTTCCTCACCGAGGAGCAGCTCGAGCTGCTCTACTCGTCGTCGAAGGCGATCCTGCGCGAGGCGGGCTACGTCGGCGCCGGCACCTGCGAGTTCCTCGTCGGCCAGGACGGCACGATCTCCTTCCTCGAGGTCAACACCCGGCTGCAGGTCGAGCACCCGGTCACGGAGGAGGTCGCCGGGATCGACCTGGTCCGCGAGATGTTCCGGATCGCCGACGGCGAGGCGCTCGGGTACGACGACCCGGTGCTGCGCGGGCACTCCTTCGAGTTCCGCATCAACGCCGAGGACGCCGGCCGCAACTTCCTGCCCGCGCCCGGGAAGATCGCCTCGATGCGCGTGCCCTCCGGCCCGGGAGTACGGCTCGACGCCGGCTACGAGGCCGGGATGAGCGTGCCGCAGTCGTTCGACTCCCTCGTGGCCAAGCTGATCGTCACCGGTTCCTCACGCAGGCAGGCCCTGGAGCGGTCGCGCCGGGCGCTGGCCGAGTTCGAGATCGACGGCATGCCGACCGTGCTGCCGTTCCACCGGGCCGTGGTGGACGACCCGGCCTTCGCCGACGAGCCGTTCTCCGTGCACACCCGCTGGATCGAGACCGAGTTCGTCAACAAGATCCCGCCGTTCGAGGGCATCGCGGAGACGGACGAGCCGACCGAGCGGCAGCGCATCACCGTCGAGGTCGGCGGCAGGCGTCTGGAGGTCGTCCTGCCCGCCGGGCTCGGCGCGGCCGGCCGTACGGAGACCAGGAAGACGCCACGGCGCAACGGTGCGGGCGGCGCGGCGAAGAAGGCCGCGGCCGGCGGGGACGCCCTCATCAGCCCCATGCAGGGCACGATCGTCAAGGTCGTCGTCGCCGACGGGGAGACCGTCGAGGCCGGGGAGACGATCGTGGTGCTCGAAGCGATGAAGATGGAGCAGCCGCTCACGGCCCACAAGCCCGGCACGATCACCGGTCTCGCCGCTTCCGTCGGCCAGACCGTGACGGCCGGCGCCGTCATCTGCGAGATCAAGGACACCTGAGCGGGCCGAGGAGGCGCGCCCCGGGAAATTTCCCGGGGCGCGTTCGTTCGGAACGGGAAAGCGGCCCGACGCGGGGCATGCTTCAGCGGATAGCGTTGCCGGAAAGAGGAACCATCGAACACCGCCGTTCGTCCAGAAGGGCGAAGGAGGCTTAAAGCCGTGACCAAGAAGAACCCGCTGGGCCGTGCGGGCAGCGCCGTGGCGGCGCTGTTCATCAGCATGTTCGCGCTGATCGCCACGGTCCCCGCGGCGCACGCCGCCGCTCCGCCGGACCCGGCCACTGTAGTCGCGTCCTGGAAGAACAGCCAGGACCACTTCTACGCGATGAGCGGATCGCCGCTGTCGTCCAGTGAGCAGGACGGGCTCCGCGAGGCGCTGAAGGAGTCGAAGGCCCCGATCTACGTGGCCGCGCTGCCCGACGGCACCGTGACCACCGCCCAGATCAGCACCTATATCCCACAGCTGCTGACCGAGCTCGACAATGCGGGCAAGTCGAAGGCGACCGTGGCGGTGCTCGACGGGAAGAGCCTGTTCGCCGGATCGAACGACCTGCCCAAGAACGCGGCCGGCACGTTGGCAAAGCTCTCCACCAACGCCAACACCGACCTCCTCACCGGCATGCAGGACTTCGTCAACCGGGTCAACCTGGTCAAGGATGGCGATGTCAAGGCTGCGCGTAAGACGGGAAGCACGGTCGGCGGAGGCGGCGGCACCGGCGTGCTCGTCGGCATCCTGGGCGTCGCGGTCGTGGGCGGAGCCGGTCTGTGGATGATCGGTCGCCGCAACAAGCGCAGGCGTGAGGAGCGCGAGGCGGCCGAGCTCGCCGCGGTGAAGCAGACCGTCGAGGAGGACGTCACCAAGTTCGGTGAGGAGATCACCGCCCTCGACATGGATGTGAAGATGCTGCCGCAGGCGGAGACGGCGGCCGACTGGCAGCGCGCGCTCGACTCCTACGAGCGGGCCAAGAACGAGCTGGCCGCGGTGCAGCGCGCCGACGAGCTGCGCACGGTGACCTCGACGCTGGAGGACGGCCGCTACGCGCTGGCCTGCGTCAAGGCCCGGGTGAACAACCAGCCGCTGCCCGAGCGTCTGCCCCCGTGCTTCTTCAACCCGCAACACGGCCCCTCGGCCCGCAACGTGCGGTGGGCCCCGCCCGGCGGCGCGCTCCGCGACGTGCCCGCCTGCGCGGCCGACGCCGAGGCGGTGGAGCGTGGCTTCGACCCGCAGATGCGCGAGGTCATGGTCAACGGTGAGCGCAGGCCGTACTGGGACGCGGGCCCGGCCTACCAGCCGTACGCCTACGGGTACTACGGCGGCTTCGGCGGCGACCTGCTGACCGGCATGATGGTCGGCACCATGCTCGGCCACGCCTTCGGCGGCGGCTGGGGCGGCTACGGCGCGGGCTACGCGGCGGGCGTCGAGGCCGGTGGTGGCGGCGGCGACTGGGGTGGCGGTGACTTCGGTGGCGGCGGCTTCGGCGGCGGCGACTGGGGTGGCGGCAGCGACTTCGGCGGTGGCGATTTCGGCGGCGGCGACTGGTGACCCGTTACGGCTGGTAACCCTTTAGAAGGGGCCGGTAGCACCGAAGAGGCCGGGTGACCGCCGAAGGCGACACCCGGCCCCACCCCCTTCCCCCCGTGATCTTGCGAATACTCGCAACGACCCCCGCTCATCAGCGCGGATACCGTTCGCGATCTTGCAGAAAGTCACAGGAAGGACCTGCCACCTGCCGCTTCACCCGCCGTGATCTTGCATTCGACCGGGTGTGAGATCACGGCGTCGCCGTGTCCGGGCACCGGCGGCGAACCCTCGCCGACTGCGAGTGGTCAGATGGCGGTGGTGAGCGGCGACATGAGGCGCCGGGCCGCCTCGGTGATGGAGCCCGACAGCGACGGGTAGACCGCGAAAGTGTGCGCGAGCTGGTCGACGGTGAGCCGCTGCTGCACGGCGACCGACACCGCGAGGATCAGCTCCGACGCCCGGGGGGCCACCACGACCCCGCCGAGCACGATGCCCGTGTTGGGCCGGCAGAAGAGCTTCACGAACCCGTCGTTGAACCCCTGCATCTTGGCCCGCGCGTTGGTCGCCAGGGGCAGTTTGACGACGTTGGCGTCGATCTCGCCGGACTCGATCTGCTGCTGCGACACCCCGACGTTGGCGATCTCCGGGTCGGTGAAGATGTTGGCGGCGACCGTGGCCAGCCGGATGGGCTGGACGGCCTCGCCGAGCGCGTGCCAGACGGCGATCCTGCCCTGCATGGCCGCGACGGACGCCAGCATCAGCACACCCGTGCAGTCGCCGGCCGCGTAGATCCCGGGAGCCGAGGTCCTGGACACCTTGTCGACCTCGATGAACCCGCCCCGGTCGAGCCGTACGCCGTTGTCCTCCAGACCGATTCCGGCCGTGTTGGGCACCATGCCGACGGTCATCAGGCAGTGACTGCCCTCGGCCGTCCTGCCGTCCTCCAGCGTGACCACGACCCCGTCGGCCGTGCGCTTGACCGAGGCGGCCCGCGATCGGCCCATGACGTTCATGCCGCGCCGCCGGTAGACCTCCTCCAGCACCTCGGCCCCGTCGGCGTCCTCGTTCGGCATCATCCGGTCGCGGGAGGAGACGAGCGTCACCTGGGAGCCGAGCGACTGGTACGCGCCGGCGAACTCGGCGCCGGTCACCCCCGACCCGACGACGATCAGGTGCTCGGGCAGCTCCCGCAGGTCGTACAGCTGCCGCCAGGACAGGATGCGCTCCCCGTCCGGCTCCGCGCCGGGCAGCACGCGGGGGTGGGCGCCGGTGGCGACGATGACGACGTCGGCCCGGATCGTCCGGTCGCCCGCGCGCACCACCTGGGGGTCGACGAGCCGCCCCTCGGCGTGGATCACCTCCACGCCCTCGGCGGCGAGCCGTGCCGTGATGTCGGCGGACTGCGCGTGCGCCAGCTCTTTCACACGCTTGTTCACCAGGCTCATGTCGGCGATGACACCTCCGGTGTCGCCGTCCGGGCCGCCGTCGAAGTGGACACCGACCGATGAGGCGTCGAGCAGCGCCTGCTTGCGGACGGAGGTGGCGATCAGGGTCTTGGACGGCACGCAGTCGGTGAGCACACAGGCGCCGCCGGGGCCGTCCCGCTCGACCACGGTGACCTGTGCACCCAGTTGCGCGGCCACCAGCGCCGCCTCGTACCCGCCGGGACCGCCACCAATGATCACAATCCTCGTCACGTAACCTATTGTCCCGCATTCTTACGCGCTCATTCCCGGTTCGCCCGGCATGGCCATACCGAATCCGTCTCCGGCGGCACGGCGTACGCGATCCCGTCGGCGAAGACCGGGCATCTTGGATTACGCTTGTGTGCCGTGCCTGTTTACGCCGCCTACGGCAGCAACATGGACCCGAAGCAGATGGCCGAGTGGGCCCCCCACTCGCCCATGCGAGGAACCGGCTGGTTCGCGGGCTGGCGGCTGACCTTCGGCGGGGAGGACGTCAGCTGGGAGGGCGCGCTCGCGACCATCGTCGAAGATCCCGATGACCAGGTGTTCGTCGTGCTCTACGACGTGCCGGAGTGGGACGAGGCCTCCCTCGACGAGTGGATGGGCGCCGATCTCGGCCTCTACCGCAAGGTACGGCTCCGCGTCGCGACCCTGGAGGGCGACGTGCTGGCCTGGACCTACGTCCTCGACTCCTATGAGGGCGGGCTGCCGTCCGCGCGTTATCTGGGCATTCTGGCCGAGGCCGCAGAGAAGGCCGGGGCCCCCGACGACTACGTCACCGGCCTGCGCAACCGCCCGTGCAAATCACTGGGCGACTGACCGCCACACCGCCCGGTTTCTCGTCCTGGTCCGCCTCTTCCGCGTCGTCCCGCGTGCCGTACGACTGCAAGATCACGGACGGTAACCGCCCAGGTCAGCGGCGTTCTGTGTGAGTTTCTGCAAGATCACGACTAGTGTTCTCGCAGCTCGGGGCGGACCCCTGCGAGCAACTGCAAGATCACCATGGGGTGGGGGTCGGGGCGGCTTCTGTACGCTCACTGGTGTGACCAACGACCCATACGCCCTGGCGGCCGAGGCCGCGAGCACCCTGCGCAACCTCACCGGCGTCGGCTCCTTCGATGTGGCCCTCGTCATGGGCTCGGGATGGGTGCCTGCCGCCGACGCCATCGGCGAGACCATCGCCGAGTTCCCCGTGACGAAGCTTCCCGGTTTCACCGCGCCCGCCGTCGCCGGACACGCGGGCACCCTCCGCGCGGTGCGGACCGGCGCGGGACTGAACACGCTGATCTTCCTCGGCCGCACGCACCTCTACGAGGGCCGCGGCGTGGAGACCGTGGTCCACGGGGTCCGTACGGCGACGGCCGCCGGTGTGCGCGCCGTCGTGCTGACCAACGCCGCCGGCGGCCTGCGCCCGGAGACGCAGCGGGTCGGCGAGCCCATCCTGATCAGCGACCACATCAACCTGACCGGGAGCAACCCGATCACCGGCGCGACGTTCGTCGACCTGACCGAGGTCTACAGCCGGCGCCTGCGCGCCCTCGCCCGCGAGGTGGACCCATCGCTGGCCGAGGGCGTCTACGTGGCGTTCCGCGGCCCGACGTACGAGACGCCGGCCGAGATCCGCATGCTCCGCACGCTCGGCGGAGACCTGATCGGCATGTCCACCGTGCTCGAGGCGATCGCCGCGCGGGAGGCCGGCGCCGAGATCCTCGGCATCTCCCTGGTCACCAACCCCGGCGCCGGCCTGACCGGCGAGCCGCTCGACCACGAGGAGGTCCTCGCGGTGGGCCGGGCCACCGCCACCCGGATGGGCGCCCTCCTCGCCAAGGTGGTCGACAAGCTTTAGGTCGTGGTTCTGGGGATATCCGCCAGGTGCCGTACGCGCCGATCAGGGCATGATTTGTCGGGACACGACCGGAGGATGACTCAGGGGGAACACGCTTTGACCACCGACGACCTGGTCCTGATCGCCCGTGAGTGGCTCGCCCAGGATCCCGACCCGCTGACCCGGGCGGAGTTGGCGGACATCCTCGACCGCCGGGACACGGCCGCGCTGGCCGACCGGTTCTGCGGCAAGCTCGAGTTCGGTACGGCCGGCCTGCGCGGCGAGCTGGGCGCGGGCCGGAACCGGATGAACCGCGTCACGGTGATGCGGGCGGCCGCCGGGCTGGCCCGCGTGCTCGGGCCGGGCGGGCATGTGGTCGTCGGCTTCGACGCGCGTCATATGTCGGACGTGTTCGCCGCTGACACGGCCGCCGTGCTCACGGGGGCCGGCCTGCGCGTCTCCGTGATGGACGGCAGATGGCCGACCCCGGTGCTGGCGTTCGCCGTACGCCACCTGGGAGCCGACGCGGGCGTCATGGTGACCGCCTCGCACAACCCGCCCAGGGACAACGGCTACAAGGTCTACTGGGGGGACGGCGCGCAGATCGTCCCGCCGATCGACCGCGAGATCTCCCAGGCGATCGACGCCGTGGGCCGGGTGGACGAGCTTCCCCTCGGGGACGGCTGGGAGACGCTCGATCACGACGCGATCGTCGTTCCGTACCTGGAGGCCCTGGCCGCCCTCCCGGTCGGCGCGGCCGGGGAGCTGGTGATCTCGTACACGCCGCTGCACGGGGTCGGGTACGGCGTCCTCGCCGAGGCGTTCGAACGCGCGGGGTTCGCCGCGCCGCGCGTGGTCGACCGTCAGGCCGAGCCGGATCCCGACTTCCCGACCGTGGCGTTCCCCAATCCGGAGGAGCCGGGCGCGATGGACCTCGCGCTCGGCCTGGCCGCCTCGATCGGCGCCGACCTGGTGCTGGCCAACGACCCGGACGCGGACAGGTGCGCTGTCGGCACGCCGCTGCCGGAGGGCGGTCACCGCATGCTCACGGGCGACGAGGTGGGCGGCCTGCTGGCCGAGCACGTGCTGCGGCACACCTCCGGCGACGACCGCCTGGTCGCCACGACGATCGTGTCGTCGTCGCTGCTCGCCAAGATCGCGGCTGCGTACGGCGTGCGCCAGGCCGAGACCCTCACCGGCTTCAAGTGGATCATGAAGGCCGGTCCCGGCCTGGTCTTCGGGTACGAGGAGGCGCTCGGATACAGCGTCGGATCTGATCGCGAAGGTCTGCCGGTGCACGACAAGGACGGCATCGGCGCCGCCCTCGCCGTCGCCGGTCTGGCCGCCGAGGCCAAGCGGTCCGGGCGGACGCTGCTCGACCTGCTGGACGACCAGGCCAGGCGGTACGGCCTGCACGCCACCGCGCAGCTCTCGTTCCGGGTGTCGGACCTGGCGGAGATCGGCCGCGCCATGACCCGGCTGCGCGCCGAGCCGCCGGCCGAGCTCGCCGGTCGCGTGGTGGAATCGGCCGAGGACCTGGCGGAGGGCGTGGCCGGGCTGCCGCCCACCGACGGCCTGCGCTACCGCCTGAGCGGCGGCGCCCGCGTGGTCGTACGGCCCAGCGGCACCGAGCCCAAGCTCAAGTGCTACCTCGAGATCGTCATCCCGGTCGAGGACTCCGTGGCCGGGGCCAGGGCACGCGCCGCCGAGGACCTGGAGGCGCTCAAGAAGGACCTCGCCGCCGCCCTCGGCCTCCACTGATCAGGAGCCGCCTCAGGAGAGGACGATCGTCACCACCACCAGGGCGACCGCGGCGGCGGTGACGGCGAGCGCGACGGGCGACCAGGTGACGGAGGTCTCACCCGATGCGGCGTCCCGCCGCATCGCGCTCGTCTCGGTGATCCGGTGGGCCACCCAGTCGGCGTGCGTACGCGTGCCGACCGCCTCGGCCACCGCCCGATCGGCGCGGGACGTGTCGGCCGAGGACGCGGCCTTGGCCGCACGCGCCGAGGCCCTGGCCCGTTCTCTCGCGGTGGTCTGCGGCGTCCAGCACCGGACCGTGGTGCGCCCGGCCTCGATGACGATCGCGTTGGTCACGATCACGTCGTCGACCGCGTTCCACGGGATGTAGGCGTTTCGCAGCGGATTGCGGATGCGCACGCCGCCGTCCTCCAGCACGATCGCCGGGCGCATCGCCATGAGGAAGATCAACGCCGTGATGACGCCCAGCACCGCGCCGGCGATCAGCGCCGAGGGCATCGAGCCACGGGCGATCAGGTCATAGGTGTTCCACGCGGCGAACACCAGCCAGATCCAGCCGAAGACCCAGGCGACCTTCGACCGGAAGACCTCGCCCTTCGCCCCGTCCATCTCAGGCCTGCCACTTCAGGTGGGCGAAACCGGGCTTGATCACACCGTTGATCAGCGCCAGCCGCTCGTCGAACGGGATGAACGCGGACTTCATCGCGTTGACCGTGAACCACTGCAGGTCGTCCCAGTCGTAGCCGAAGGCCTCCACGAGCTTGGCGAACTCCAGCGACAGACTCGTCCCGCTCATCAGCCGGTTGTCGGTGTTGACCGTCACCCGGAAGTAGAGCCTGCGCAGCAGGCCGATCGGGTGCTCGGCGATCGACGGGGCCGCGCCCGTCTGCACGTTCGACGTGGGGCACATCTCCAGCGGAATCCGCTTGTCCCGGACATAGGCCGCCAACCGCCCGAGTTTGGCCTCTCCGTCGCCGGAGCCGTCGGGCCCGATGTCCGACACGGTGATGTCGTCGATGATCCGCACGCCGTGCCCCAGGCGGTCGGCGCCACACCACTGGATGGCCTGCCAGATGGACGGCAGCCCGAACGCCTCGCCGGCGTGGATGGTGAAGTGGGCGTTCTCCCGCTGCAGGTATTCGAAGGCGTCCAGGTGGCGCGTGGGCGGATATCCCGCCTCGGCCCCGGCGATGTCGAAGCCGACCACGCCGACGTCGCGGTAGCGCACGGCCAGCTCGGCGATCTCCCTGGAGCGGGCCTGGTGACGCATGGCGGTGAGCAGCGTACCGACCCTGATCCGCGGTCGGCCGTCCGGTCCGGCGGAGCCCTGACGGAAGCCCTCCAGCACGGCCTCCACGACCTCGTCCAGAGTGAGACCGCCCTCGCTGTGCTGCTCCGGGGCGAACCGGACCTCGGCGTACACCACGCCGTCGTCGGCCAGGTCCTGCGCGCACTCGGCCGCGACCCTGATGAGGGCCTCGCGGGACTGCATCACGCCGACCGTGTGAGCGAACGTCTCCAGGTAACGATCAAGTGAGCCCGAGTCGGACGCGTCCCTGAACCAGTCGGCTAGATTGTCCGGATCGCCGGAGGGCAGGACATGACCGCGTTCACGGGCCAGATCGATGATCGTCGCGGTGCGCAGCCCGCCGTCCAGATGGTCGTGAAGAAGCACCTTGGGCGCTTTGCGAATCTCCTGAAGGCTGGGCAAGCGGCTCACGTTCCCCACCCCGCTCCGGTCACTCATCAGGCAATCCTATCCTCGACGCGGTCATTCCTCCCGGTGCGCCGTGTCTGGGGAGAACGCGGGCAGGCAGACGGCGACGTATTCGGCTCCCGAAGGCCCGGAGCCGTACCGGATCTTCTCCCCGGGCTCGCTGACGAACGCCTGACCCGCGGCCACGACCGTGGTGCCCCCGGCGTGCTCGACCACGACCGACCCCTTGAGCACCAGCGTGTACTCCGCGAACTCGGGGGTCTGGGCCGGTTCCTCCCAGCCGGGCGGGGCGACCATGTGCGCGATGGAGACTCCCTCGTCGCCGCTGTTCACCCGGCCGACGTACTCGTCTATGACCTTGCCGCCCGGCACCGGGATGCGGGTGGGGCCGTCGATCCTCTTCACCATGCCGCCAGTCTCGCAACTCCGACGGCGAGCGTTCAACGCCCCGCCGATCACCCCGGGCCCCGTCATCCTGGTCGCCGTCGTTTCTGTGGCGATCAGAGCGCGGGCGCCACCTCGCGGAACAGCAGCTCGACATGGCGCTCGACCAGGTCGTCCGGCATCCCGGCGACGCTCGCCCACAGGTAGACGTGCTCCACCGGCACGCCTGCCGTACGCTCCCTGATCGCCTGGATCGCGTCGTGCGCCGTCAGCACGGTCAGGCCCGGGATCTTTCCCTTCCGGCCGGTGTCGCCGGCCACCTCGTCCACGGTCAGATCGCGGTACGGCCCGCCCGCGTTCATCCTCCGATAGGAGTTCAGCTGGTAGACGAAGTGCGGCAGGATGCGCCGCCGTGCCTCCTCGGGATCGTCGGCCACGATGATGTCGAGCATCCCGCTCATGCGGGCCGACGACGGCTCGTGTCCGCCCTCCGCCAGCCCCTGCTCGTACGGCTCCAGCAGCCGCGGGTCCAGGGAGAGCAGGCCCGTGCCGAGCCGGCCCGCCCGGCGGGCCCCCTGCGGCCCCTGGTAGCCCATCCAGATCGGCAGCGGCCGCTGGACCGGCGGCGGGGTGACCTCGCCGGCGGCCAGCAGACGCCTGATCTCGGCGACCGCCGCATCGGTCAGCGGGTAACGCCGCCGGATGTCCGCGCCGAACGCGTCGTAATCCCGCTGGGCGAACCCGGCTCCCACCCCCAGCTCGAGCCGTCCGGCCGACAGGAGGTCGACCATGGCGGCCTCCTCCGCGATGTGCCGGGGATGACGCAGCGCCGCGAGCAGGACCGCGGTGCCGATCCGGACCCGGGAGGTGCGGGCGGCCACCGCCGCGGCGAAGGTGAGCGGCTGCGGCAGATATCCGTCCTCCAGCCCATGGTGCTCGGTGAACCACACCGACGCGGCGCCCATGCCCTCCGCCACGCTGATCAGGTCGAGGCTCCACCGGTAGTGATCCGGCCAGGGACGTCGCCAGGCGGGCGGGTTGCGGAGATCGAAGAAGAGGCCGAGCTTCACGGCGACGCTCCCGGTTGTCAGACGAGCGGGCGACCCGAGGGGACGGACGCCGTCCCGGCTATGCGGTGACGCGTTCGACGACGAGCGGCAGCAGACCGGGGTCGGCCGAGGCGCCGATCTCGTAGGCTCCCTCGAGGGCGTCGAGGGCCCGCTCGAATCTCGTGATCTCGTCCGCGTGCAGCGTCATCAGCGGCCGGCCCTCGCCGACCAGGTCGCCCGGCTTGGCGTGCAGGGTGACCCCGGCCCCGGCGGACACCGGGTCCTCCTTGCGCGCCCGCCCCGCCCCGAGCCGCCAGGCCGCCAGGCCGACCGACAGGGCGTCGAGCCGGGTCAGCACACCCGACGCCGGTGCGGTGATCTCCAGGAACTCGGCGGCCTTCGGCAACGGCGCGTCCGGATCGCCGCCCTGGGCGGTGATCATGCGCCGCCAGACGTCCATGGCCGAGCCGTCCTTCAGTGCCTCCTCCGGGTCCCTGGCGTCCGCGATCCCGGCCGCCTCCAGCATCTCCCGGGCCAGCCGTACGGTCAGTTCGACCACGTCGTCCGGGCCGCCGCCGGCGAGCACCTCGACGGCCTCCGCGACCTCCAGCGCGTTGCCCACGGCGTTGCCGAGCGGCCGGTCCATCGCGGTGAGCAGGGCGACCGTGCGCACCCCGGCGTCGGTGCCGAGGGCCACCATGGTCCTGGCCAGCTCACGGGCGCTGTCCACGTCCTTCATGAACGCGCCGGAGCCGACCTTGACGTCGAGCACGAGCGAGCCCGTGCCCTCGGCGATCTTCTTCGACATGATCGACGAGGCGATCAGCGGGATCGACTCGACCGTGCCCGTGACGTCCCGCAGTGCATACAGCTTCTTGTCGGCCGGGGCCAGCCCGCTGCCCGCCGCGCAGACCACGGCTCCGGCCGTACGGATGACCCCCAGCATCTCGTCGTTCGACAGGGACGCCCGCCATCCGGGGATGGACTCGAGCTTGTCCAGCGTGCCGCCGGTGTGCCCGAGTCCCCGGCCGGACAGCTGCGGCACGTACGCGCCGCAGGCGGCCACCAGCGGAGCGAGCGGCAGGGTGATCTTGTCGCCGACGCCGCCGGTGGAGTGCTTGTCCGCGGTGGGCCGGTCGAGGACGGACCAGTCCATCCGCTCCCCCGACCTGATCATGGCCTGGGTCCAGTCCGCGATCTCCCGGCGGTTCATCCCGTTGAGCAGGATGGCCATCAGCAGCGCGGACATCTGCTCGTCGGCCACCTCGCCGCGCGTGTAGGCGTCCACCGCCCAATCGATCTGCGGCGTGGACAGCTCACCGCGATCCCGCTTGACGGTGATGACCTCTATCGCGTCGAAACCCATGCCCTCTATCCCTTATCGCGACAAGTCGTCCGGTCCGAAGGCGTACGGCAGGAAGTCCGCCATGCGCATCGGACCCTCCGGCGTCTCGACCAGCAGGTCGGGACCCCCGTGCTCGAGAAGCAGCTGACGGCAGCGGCCGCACGGCATGAGCAGCTCGCCGTGCCCGTCCACGCAGGTGAAGGCGACCAGCCGGCCGCCTCCGCTCGCGTGCAGCGCGGAGACCAGACCGCATTCCGCGCACAGTCCGACGCCATACGACGCGTTCTCCACGTTGCAGCCGGTCACCACCCGGCCATCGTCCACCAACGCCGCCGCGCCCACCGGAAACTTGGAGTACGGCGCGTACGCGTGCGTCATCGCCTCGTTCGCCGCGGCGTGCAGCGCCGCCCAGTCGATCGTCGTCATGTCGCTCCCCTTTCGCATCCGCGACCTGTCATGTGGTCTGCCCCCTGCGGTAGGGGATTCCGTCGGCGGCCGGCATCCGCAATCGCTGGGAGGCCAGCGACAGCACCAGCAGCGTGGTCAGGTGCGGGGTGAACGTGGTGAACTGCTCGGGCACCGTGTCGGTCGCCATGAACACCACGAAGACCAGGGCGGCGCACCCCGCTGTGACCGAAGCGGCCATGGTACGGCTCTGCCGTACGAGCTGGTAGACCGCCACGGCGGCGAGTATCAGCGCCACCACGAGCAGCAGCGCGTGCACGGACGTCCCACCCTGCCGAAGCTGCAGCGCGTCCGTGTAACCGAACAGCGCGGCGCCGCCGGCGAGCCCCCCGGGACGCCAGTTACCGAAGATCATGGCGGCGAGGCCGATGTATCCTCGGCCTCCCGTCTGCCCGTCACGGTAGATCCCGGCCGCCACGATGGACAGGAACGCGCCGCCCAGCCCGGCCAGCAGGCCGGATACGACCACGGCGGCCCACTTGTACAGGTAGACGTTGACGCCCAGCGACTCGGCGGCGACCGGGCGCTCGCCGCAGGAGCGCAGGCGCAGGCCGAACGCGGTGCGCCACAGGATGTAGTACGACAGCGGGATGAGCAGGATCGCCAGGATCGTGAACCACGACACGCCCTGGGTGAGCCCGCGCAGGATGCCCGCCAGGTCCGACACCAGGAACCAGTGCCTGCCCTCCAGGGACCGCAGCGGCCCGTCGATGACCGTGATGCTCAACCTCGACATCTCGGGGAGCTGGGGAGAGTTCTTGGTCCCGCCGCCCGGCATCTCCTCGAAGACCAGCTTCGACAGATACTGGGTGAACCCCATGCCGACGATGTTGATCGCGACGCCGGAGATGATGTGGTCGACGCCGAAGGTCACGGTGGCGACCGCGTGGATCGCGCCGCCCAGGGCTCCGCCGATCGCGCCGGCGACGACCCCGGCCCATGGGCTGCCGAACTGGAGCGTCCCCCAGGCGCCGAACCAGGTGCCCAGCACCATCATGCCCTCGAGGCCGATGTTGACCACGCCGGCCCGCTCCGACCACAGGCCGCCCAGGGCCGCCAGGCCGATCGGCACGGCAAGGCCGAGGGCGGCGGCGATCGTGCCCCCCGAGGTGATGTCGTCGGCACCGGTGACGATGCGCACGGCCGACAGCAGCACGACCAGCCCGGCCCCGGCGAGCAGCAGGATCGGCGTCGTGACCCGGAATCGGCGCGCCGGCGGCGCGGCCTGCGGTCCACCCGCCGGCGCCTGCGCGGTGCTCGTCACCTCTGCTCCCCCGCTCACGCCGCGGCCCCTTCCGCGGCCGGGGAGGCGGCCGTCTCCTGGCCGGCCCGCCGCTGCTCGGCGATGATCCGATATCGGTGGACCAACTCGTACGCGATGATCACCGAGAGCACCGTCACGCCCTTCATGATGTCCACGGTCTCCTTGGAGATGTTGATCATCTGGAGGGAGTCGGACGAGTTGCCCAGGAAGCTCCACAGCAGCGCGCCGAGGGCCATGCCCACCGGGTTGTTCCGGCCGAGCAGCGCGATCGCGATGCCGTCGAAGCCGAGACCGGCGGGGAAGTTGTTGCTGTACTTGTACGTCTCGCCGAGCAGCTCGGGCATTCCGGCGAGACCGGCCACCGCCCCGGACACGACCATCGTGGTGACGACCATCCGCTTGACCCCGATGCCGCTCGCCAGCGCCGCGGGTTCGGACATGCCGGTCGCCCGCAGCTCGAAACCGAACCGGGTGCGGTTCAGCAGCACGTAGTAGGCGATGCCGAGGATGATCGCCACCACGAGGAAGCCGTTGACCAGCTTCGGCGTGCCGGCGATGAGCTCCATGCCGGGCATTCTGGAGCCCTCCGGGATCGGCCGGGTCGCCAGATCGTTCCCCGTCAGCACACCCAGATGGTTGCTCATGAGCCAGGACGCGAGACCGGTGGCGATCGCGTTCAGCATGATGGTCGCGATGACCTCGCTGACGCCGCGCTTCACCTTCAACAGCCCGGCGATCCCCGCCCACAGCGCGCCGACGAGCACCGCGACCACGAGCACGAGCACGATGTTCAGCACTCCGGGCAGCAACGCCGCTCCGCCCACGCCCGCCGCCACCACGGCGGCCAGGCGATACTGCCCGTCCACGCCGATGTTGAACAGGTTCATCCGGAACCCGACGGCGACGGCCAGCGCCGAGATGTAGTACATCGTCGCGTTGTTGAGGATGACGGCCATCGTGCGCGGCTGGCTGCCGTACTCCACGAGCGTGTCGAAGGCCGCCAGCGGCGAGCTGCCCGCGATCAACAGGACCACCGAGGTGATCAGTGCCGCGAAGAGGACCGCCAGCAGCGGAGCGGCCAGGGCCAGCCAGCCGCTGAGCCGCACCCGCCCCAGCAGCCTGTCGCGGAATCCACCCGCTCCGCCGGCTCCGGGCCTGCCGCCGCCGCGCTCGGCCGCTTCGTCTCGCTCACTCATTGTGCTGCCGCCTCACCGGCACCGGTCATGGCCGAGCCGAGCTGTTCTGGGGTCACGTTCGCGGGATCCACGTCCGCGACGATCCGGCCGCGCAGGATCACCTTGAGCGAGTCGGACAGGCCGATGAGCTCGTCGAGGTCCGCCGAGATCAGCAGCACGGCGAGGCCGGCGGCGCGCGCGGCGCGCAGATGATCCCAGATGGCGGCCTGCGCACCGACGTCGACGCCGCGGGTCGGGTGGCTGGCGATCAGTAGTACCGGATCGCCGCTCATCTCCCTGCCGACGATCAACTTCTGCTGGTTGCCACCGGAAAGGGCGGCCGCCGCCGTGTCGATCCCCGGGGTACGGACGTCGTAGGCCTCGACGATCCGCTGCGTGTCGTCCCGCGCCGCGGTGCGGTCGATCCAGATGCCCTTGACGTTCGGCCGACGGGTCTGGTGACCGAGGATCCGGTTCTCCCAGAGCGGCGCCTCGAGCAGCAGGCCGTGCCGGTGCCGGTCCTCGGGGATGTAGCCGATGCCGCCCTCACGCCGCTTCAGCGTCGACCACCCGGTGATGTCCTTGCCGTCGAGTGTCAGCGAGCCCACCGTGCAGGGGCGGATGCCCATGAGCGCCTCGACCAGCTCGGCCTGGCCGTTGCCCTCGACACCGGCGATGCCGAGCACCTCGCCCCTGTGGATATCGAAGCCGACCCGGTCGACGATCGCCCGCCCGTCGATGTCCCGTACGGTCAGGTCGCCCACCGACAGCACCACGGAGTCGGTGACGGTGGACTCGCGGGTCTCCGGGCTGGGCAGCTCGCTGCCCACCATCAGTTCTGCGAGGTGGCGGGCGGTCATGTCCCTGGGATCGACGCTCGCCACGGTCGTGCCGCGGCGGATCACGGTGATCGCGTCGGCCACCCGCAGGACCTCGTCGAGTTTGTGGGAGATGAACAGGATCGTGAGCCCCTCGCGGACCAGACCACGCAGGTTCTCGAACAGCTCGTCCACCTCGTGCGGCACGAGCACCGCCGTCGGCTCGTCGAGGATGAGGATCCGCGCGCCGCGGTAGAGGACTTTCAGGATCTCCACTCGCTGGCGGTCGCCGACCCCCAGCTCCTCCACGGGTACGTCCGGCCGGATGGCCAGGCCGTACGCGTCGGAGATCTCCTTGATCTTTTTGCGGGCGGCGCGGAAGTCGATGGCCACCCCGCCCCGGCGCGGCTCACTGCCGAGGATGACGTTCTCCAGCACCGTGAGGTTGTCGGCCAGCATGAAATGCTGGTGGACCATGCCGATGCCCGCCGCGATGGCGTCGGCCGGGGTGTGGAAGACGACGGGTTTTCCGTCGACGCGGATCTCACCCTCGTCCGGCCGCTGCATGCCGTACAGGATCTTCATGAGGGTGGACTTGCCGGCGCCGTTCTCACCGACGATGGCGTGGATCTGTCCCTTGGTCACCCGTAACCGGATGTCGCGATTGGCGACGACACCGGGGAACCTCTTGGTGATCCCGGTGAGCTCTACTGCGGGTGCCGTGGCGGTCGCGGTGGAAATGGCGGCCCCCTCCTCGAGGAGTACCTGAGCATGCGGTGACGGAAGAGAGATTAGGCGTGGGGCCCGGGCCGCGCGGCCGCTGCCGCCCGGCTGTGGATAACCTCGCCGGGCCCCACGAAGGCCGGGCTCAGGAGCTCGGCACCGTGATCTCTCCGTTGATGATCTTCTGCTTGTACTCGTCGATCTGGGAGGTGATGTCGTCGATCTTGCCGCCGGTCGTCGAGTAGCCCACCCCGTCGGCCTTGAGGTCGTAGACCGTCTTACCGGCCTGGACCGTGCCTTCGGATGCGCGCTTGAGGAAGTCGAAGACCGCGACGTCGATCTTCTTGATCATGGACGTGATGATGACGTCCTTGACGTCGGCGTACGCGGGGAGGGCCGCCTGGTCGGAGTCCACCCCGATGGCCATCGCACCGGCCGCCTTGGCCGCCTCGAACACACCGCTGCCGGAGCCGCCCGCCGCCTGGTAGACGACGTCGGCACCGCTGTCGAACATGCCCTGCGCGGCGGTCTTGCCCTTGGCCGGGTCGTTGAAGCCGGCGAAGTCCGGCGGCTGGGTCAGGTACTTCGACTGGACCTTGATGTCCGGCTTGACCGCCTTGGCGCCGGCCTCGAAGCCCGCCTGGAACTTGTGGATCAACGGGACGTCCACGCCGCCGACGAAGCCGATGCTGTCCTTCTTCGACTTGATCGCGGCGGCCACGCCGACCAGGAACGAGCCCTGCTCCTCGGAGAACACCAGGTTGCTGATGTTCTCACCCGTGGCGGCGTCGTCGTCGACGATGGCGAACTTCACGTCGGGGAACTCCGGCGCGACCTTCTTCAGCGGCTCGGAGTAGGCGAAGCCCACCGCGATGACCGGGTTGTACCCGTTGGAGGCGAGCAGGCGGATCCGCTCCTCCTTCTGGGCGTCCGTCTCACCCGCGGCGGCCTCCAGCTCCTTCTTCTCGGCCTTCAGCTCCGAGACGGCCTGGTCGAGGCCCCGGGCGGCGGCATCGTTGAAGGAACCGTCACCGCGACCGCCGATGTCGTAGGCGAGGCCGACCTTGAGTGCCGCACCTCCCGGTGCCGCCGACGAGGACGCCTCAGACGTGGCCGTCGATGTGTCGTCACCACTTCCACACGCGGCGGCGGCCATGAGCATGGCACCCGCCGCGGTGGCGGCGGCCAGTTTGCTAACTCGATTGCGGAGCAAGGTGTGTAGTCCCCTTCCGTGTCCCCGCCGGTCCAACTCCCGTCGCCGGCATGTAGGAACGCACGGCAACCCTGCACGGAAGATAGTTGTTTGACCTGCTCAGACCAAACCCACACCACAGTCCGCAACGTGTCCGTTATGTACCTCAGGCCGCCCTGTGACCAGGTTGACCGGTCCACGGAATCTCCGACCCACCCGCCACCCGTTCCCCAGGGTGCCCGCCTCATCCGACCGCGACGAATCCGGCCGCCGCCAGGCGCACCACCAGGCACAGGACGTTCACGACGGCGTCGATGGCGTTCGATCCTCCGGACGTCGCCGTCGCCCATCTCTCGGGCACACACGAAACGACCTTCCAGCGGCGCGGGCCGGGCATCCGGCGCAACTCCGCGGTGACGCTTTCCGCGTCACCCGACGACCGGATCCTCCAGCACGTGGGCCAGGACCCTGGGGACGTCATGCGCTATTTCCCCCGAGCGACCCAGACCTGCCGTACGGACAGTCGGGAGGCGAGATCCGGCCAGTGGACGCGACCCTCCTCGCGGCGTCCGTACAGCTTGATCGCCTTGTCCAGGACCTGCCGGTGGCACCGGCGGCGTCAACGACCCCGAGCCCGATCAGGTCCGTCGGCCGGACCGAACCGCCGATTTTTGATCCACTCCACGAATCGGCGGGACATTACAGGCACAAATCCCTCTTTAGCCACATTGACCTCAGTTCTTGACACCACACCGTCCAAATCTATCGATTTGGGCAAAGGCCAGTGTGACCTAGGTCACACTCCGATTGCGGAGCGAACCGATCCGCCGATGGCGTAGTCAATCACTAAAGAAGTCATTCCACATCCGAACATCACGAGCCACATGCATGAAGCAGAAGTCATAGCCGGGACAGGCCTCTTCAGCGAGGCTCGCGCACACGGAGATCAATGATTTCCGCGGCGCATTCTCGCCCGAGCGAAAGGTGATCATCATTGGAACCAGGGTTGGCGCTCCTGGTGTGCGGCGCCTGGATCGTGATCAATGCACGGCGGTTCCGCGCCCGCGCGGTTCGGGTACCCGGTGTGATCACTGGCTTGGTGAGGAGCAGTGACCCTGATAGCCCTACGTGCAGGCCCGTCTTCCGCTTCACGACCCTCGAAGGGCATGAGGTCGAGGTCACCTCGGGTTTCGGCGAAGCCCATCCTCCCCAACCAGGGGATCGCGTCACGATCCTCTACAACCCGCGAAAGCCGCGAAAGGCCCGCATCGACACCAGCGGTCAGACCGGTTCCGCCATGGGGTGGATCGTGATCGGCCTCGGCCTTCTACTCGTGGCCCTCGGCGTGCTGTCCGCCCTCGATGTCCTCTGACCCCGGCAGGCCCGCGTTCCTGGAACATCTGATTCCTCCGCCCGAACCACCAGGGCGTCCGTCCTACCGAGTCGATATCGCAAGGGAGCCGGATGGCCTCAGCCCGACCGAAACACCGCCGCAGAAACAACGCCGATGATCACAGAAAGACCAGGCGTGTCATCGCCACCCTGCTCTTTCCATGGCTGACCGCCAGATTCCTGTTCAGGCCCCGGGTCGGCCCCTCACGTAAAGACCGGACGCTGGACCGGCTCGCGTTCTGGCGATCGACGGTCGGCCTCGGTGTGATCCTGGTGGCGACCTCTCAATACCAGGACGTCTCGGCGAACCTCATAGAAAAGGCGCTTGAAACCGGGCGGCTCGCCCTGATTCTGCTGCCGATACCGATCCTCGTGATACTGATCGTGACCCGCTCCGGCCGTCGCACCCGGATTCTTTCCGGCGTGCTGCTCATGACACGGCGTGCGGTGCTCGCACTGATTTTCTTCTACCTCCCGTTCGTGTTGATCCTCGCCGCGGCCGGTGAGCTCAACATCGACACCCTCGCCAACGGTCAGGTCGAATTTCAGCAGGACATCGATCTCAACGCCTCGGGGGAAGCGGCATTCTGGCTGCTCGCCGCCATGGCCTTGGTGATCGTCCTCTTTCCCTGGTACGTGTGCTTCTGGTATTGCACGATCTACTGGACAGCGCGTACCGGATTCTGGATCGGCGATGTCCATCCGCTGCTCGCACCGATCGGCACAACGGGTCTCACGCTGCTGATCAGTGCCCAGG
Organism: Sphaerimonospora mesophila; assembly: GCF_001417795.1. NCBI lineage: Bacteria > Bacillati > Actinomycetota > Actinomycetes > Streptosporangiales > Streptosporangiaceae > Sphaerimonospora > Sphaerimonospora mesophila. The sequence continues at coordinate 907,969 of NZ_BCBX01000030.1, forward strand.
AGATCATTGAACGTGACACGAACGGTGTGCCCGAATGGCTGTGGCTGACGCTGAACCTCTGCGGCGTGGCCACGGTGCTGGTGCTGGCCATATTCGAATACCGGCACCTTCGGGCGACCGGTTACCGGTTCCGTGACGGACCGGAACCGGCGGCAATCGATTCGGCCGAGCGGACGGACGTCGTGGAGGCCGCAACCGGCACCACACCGATGACGTCTCCTCAAGCCTGAAGGCTCCGGTAGCACGTTGAGCGCCTCCGGCGACGCCACCGTTCCCCCTGCCCCCCGATCCCTCGACCCCCCGAGCCTTGACACAGGCACCCCCCGAAGGAGCGATCATGTCCACGCTGGTGTTGGTCCACGGTTTCTGGCACGGCTCCTGGTGCTGGAGCGAAGTCATCCCCCACGTGGTGGCCGCCGGGCGGCCGGCCGTCGCGGTGGACATGGCGGGGCACGGGCTGTACGCCCGCCGTCCTCGATGGTTCACCGAGCAGCCGTACGACAGCGAGGCGGTCGCCACCGAGGTCTCGCCCGTGGCGGACGTGAGTCTCGACGATGCCGCCGAGTTGCTGACCTCGCAGATCAAGCGGATCGGCGGTGGCGAGCCGGTAACGGTGGTCGCCCACAGCGCGGCCGGCCCGGTACTGATGCGAGCGGCCGAGCAGACGCCCGAACTGATCGCGCACGCGGTATATCTCACCGCGTACATGCCGGCATCGGATGTGTCCGCGGCGGCCTACACACGGATTCCGGAGGCCGCCGACAGCCTGGTCACGCCGTTGCTGCGGGGCGACCCGGCCCAGACAGGCGCGCTGCGGTTCGACCTGGCCACGGACGACGCCGCCTACCGGCAGCGGCTTTACGAGGCGTTCTACGGTGACGTCGATCCGGCCATCGCCGACGCCGCCACCGGCCTGCTGGCGCCCGACAGCCCGATCGGCATCATGGTGGGTACCACCACCCTGACTCAGGACGGCTGGGGATCGGTACGGCGCACGTACATCATGTGCACGCGGGACAGGGCCCTCCGGCCCGATGTGCAGGCGAAGTTCATTTCAGAGGCCGACGCGGCGTTTCCGGACGACCCGACCTCTGTCGTCGCGCTCGAAGCCTCCCACTCGCCTTTCCTCTCCATGCCCGGCGAGCTGGCCGACGTCATCATCCCGCTCGGCTGACACGGGGCCGTACCCGCGATGGCTCGACGCACGATCGGCTTCTCGCACTGGACCAGGCCGAGTCCGCGAGCCCGGACGCCGGCCTGGCACCGTGATTCGAGCACGGCCATCGGCTCGGCGACCCGGCGTCGCCAGAGCATCGTCATGTGTTCGCCGCCCATGGGCATTCGCCTGAGGCCGTGACCGAACAGCGGGGGATTGCTCGGCTCAGTAGGACTGGAGGGCGTTCAAGGTCGTTTCCACGAACATCCGGACGCCGACCCCGATGGCCCGCTCGTCGATGTCGAACCGCTCGGAGTGCAGGTCCACGTGGCCCTCCGCGTCGGGAGGCGTGACCCCCAGGCGGAAGAGCGCGCCCGGGATCTGGCGCAGATACCAGGCGAAGTCCTCGCCACCGAGGCTCTGCGGGGCCTCCTGGACGTGGTCCTCGCCGACGACCGCGAGCGCCGAGTTGTAGAGAATCTTCGTGGCCACCGCATCGTTGACCACCGCCGGGCACACCCGGTTGTAGTCCAGCTCCCACTCGACCCCGAAGGGCTCGATGAGTTCGCTGAGCGACTTCTGCACGATGCTGGGGACCTGCTCCCAGATGTCCGCGTTCGGGATCCGTACGGTCCCGGCGGCCTGTGCCAGGGACGGGATCGCGTTGGGCGCCTCGCCGGCCTGAATCATGCCGAAGCCGAGGAGCATCCGCTCTTCGGGGTGGAGGGACTCGTTCACTGACTCGGGAAGCCGGGCGATCACGGAGGCCAGCGCGTTGATCGGGTTGACCGCCAGGTGGGGCCGGGCCGAGTGGCCGCCCTTGCCGTGCAGCCGCAGCACGATGTGGTCCTGGGCCGAGGTGATCGCACCGCTGCGGATGCCCACGTCGCCCAGCTTGCGGCTCGGGTCGCAGTGCAGTGCGTAGATCACATCGACGCCGTCGATCGCGCCGCCCGCGATCATGTCGAGCGAGCCGCTCGAAGAGGACTCCTCCGCGGGCTGGAAGACCAGCCGGATCCGTCCCGCAAGGTGCTGGCGGCGCTTGGCGAGTTCGAGGGCCGCACCCACCAGGATCGTCGTGTGCACGTCGTGCCCGCAGGCGTGGCACACGCCGGTGTTCTGCGAGCGGTACGGCACGTCCTTGGCGTCCTGGATCGGCAGCGCGTCCATGTCGGCGCGCAGACCCACGGTGGGGCCCTCGCCCCCTTCGATGTCGCACACGAGCCCGGTCCCGGTCGGGAAGACCCGTGGCTCCAGTCCGGCGGATCTGAGCATGTCCGCCACGGCGGCGGTCGTACGGATCTCCTGACGGGCCAGCTCTGGGTGGGAGTGGATGTCCCGGCGGAACCGGATGAGTGTTTCTAGATCCAAATCCCCTGTCAACACGAGAGCAGACTCCGTCCAGCTAGTTCATTTTCCTTGTGATCGCAAGCGAGAATGGGGGACAGTCTAGCGATCCGCGCACCGATCTGCCGGTTTTCCTGCGAGTTTATGCGAAGCGTGGCCCAACCATTACCGATCCGTCCATCCGGGTATCTCGACACGGGACGTGACGAACCTGTCTTCGGCGAGTTCGATGACCGTCGCGTCGACGATGTCCTGGAGACTTCCCCCGTCGGCCAGGATCGCCCGCTGGCGTTCGCTCGAGTTGCCCTTCTCCAGCACCTCGGTCATCACGGCCAGTTCCTCCGCGCAGCCGAGCCGCTCGGCGACCGGTTCGAGCTCGCGCTGGAGCTCGTACAGCAGATCCCGCATCGGAGCGGTCGAGCCGCGATCGTCGGTGATCACGCTCGCGTCGAGGCCGTACCGCGTGGCCCGCCACTTGTTGTCGTGCACCACCCAGGCCGCCGGATGCGGCAGCGTGTAGCCGCGGTCGAGCTGCTGGTCGAATCGCGCCACCAGGCTCTGGCACAGCGCGGTGACCATCCCCACCTCCCTGGGCGTCGGGATGCCGTCGAACATCCGGATCTCGATGGTCCCGAAGTCGGGATGCGGCCGGATGTCCCACCACACCTCCTTGATGCTGCGGATCGTCCCCGCCCGCAGCAGCGTGTCCATGTACTCCTCGAACTCCGTCCAGTCCGCGAGCAGATGCGGCGGCCCCGCCGTGGGCAGCGAGCCGAAGACGATCGCACGGCTGGACGCCAGCCCGGTGTCCTTGCCGCCCCAGAAGGGGCTCGACGAGGTCAGCGCGAGGAAGTGCGGCAGGTGGGCGGCGAGCGCGTTGACGATCGGGATCACCTTGTCGCGGTCCTGGACGCCGACGTGCACGTGCACGCCGAACGTCTGGATCCGCCAGGCGAGCCACTGCAGGTCCTCGACCAGCTCCGCGTACCGCTGGCTCGGCGCGTAGACCGCGTCGCGCCAGTCACTGATCGCGTGGGTGCCCGTGCAGGCCAGCGCGGTTCCCCTCGGCTCCACCACCTCGGTGATCCTGCCGATGCTCTTCTTCAGGTCCTGTACGGCCTCGGCCACCGTGTGGCAGACATCGGTGACGATTTCGATCTGCGACTGCATGAGCTCGTGCATCGCCTTGGGCCGCTGGCCGTCGCTCAGGTCCGGGACCGCGGCGAGCACTTCCTTGGCGTCCTGGCGGAGATGGCGGGTGTGCCGGTCGACGAGTTGGAGCTCCCACTCCACCCCAAGGGTCGCGCCACGGGAAGGGTTGAACTGGATCGCCACGCGTTCCTCCATCACATCGAGATATCCCTCCTTTCCTTAGTTCCCGTCATGCCTTTACTTACCGCCCCCGCTGCTCACCGCCTCGCGCTCCGCCCCTGCGCGCCCCGGCGTTCCCCGTGTCGCCAGCAGTCCGCGCACCCCCAGGGTGCCGAGCACCACCGCCAGGATGACGTTGACGGCGATCAGCACGCCGTGGACGACGTAGAAGCTCGTTTCATGCCCGTCCTGCAGGTTGAACCCGAGGTTGATCCATTCAAAGATCATGAAAGCGGCGAGGGCCGACAGAAAGACCGATACACGTCTCGACATGCTTCTAGTATCAACGTCTGCCCCATATGCGTATATTCGCGATCTTTAGGGGATCTGTCCGGCATGTGCATGGACTCACGGCTAGGCTGATCTGCCTATGCTGCCTACGAGGACGAACCGCGGCACCACGTCGGTGAAGACGCGGGTGACGGCACTGGGGACGATGGTGGCCGCCGTGGCGCTGCTCGGCGTCGGGACGCCACCGGTCGGCGCGACGGCCGTACCCTCCCCCACCCCCGACGTCGCCGACTCCGGCGCCCCGGACGGTACGGCACCGCCGGGCGACGCCGAGGACGCCAAGGCCGCGGGCGCCCCGCGCAGCACCGTGGGCGGCAAACTGCTCGCCGGCCGTGGGCTGATCGTCCCCGCCGGGCTCAAACCACCGCCGAAGACCGAGGCCTCGGCCTTCCTCATCGCCGACGCCGACACCGGCGCCGTGCTCGCGGCCAAGGACCCGCACGGGCGTTATCGCCCGGCGAGCACGCTCAAGACGCTGACCGCCCTCACCCTCATCCCGAAGCTCGACAAGAACCGCAAGATCAAACCCAGCGACCGGGCCTCCAACGTGGAGGGCAGCGCCGTCGGCATCGTCCCCGAACCGATCTACAAGATCGACGACCTGCTGCGGGCACTGCTCATGGTCTCGGCCAACGACGCCGCTGAAGCGCTCGCCGAGGCGAACGGCGGCATGGCCAAGACCCTCGCGGACATGAACAAGGAGGCGCGCATACTCCAGGCGTACGACACGGTGGCCAAGACGCCGCACGGCCTGGACAAGCCGGGCCAGCGGAGCTCGGCCTACGACCTCGCCCTGATCGCCCGCGCCGGGTTGAAGATGCCCCGGTTCCGCGAGTACATCAGCACGAAGGTCGCCAAGTTCCCCGCGCCCAAGGACTACGACAAGAAGAAGAACAAGCGTGACGGACGGGGTCGCGAGCGGCGGCACACCGCCGATCCCGACGCGAGCAGATCGCCCCGGCCGACCTACTACGAGATGGGCAACCACAACCGGCTGCTGTGGAAGTACCCCGGCATGATCGGCGTCAAGAACGGCTGGACGTCCAAGGCCCTCGGCAGCTTCGTGGGCGCCGCCACCAGAAACGGACACACGATCATCGTCGTGGTCATGCATCATCCGGGCGGATTCTGGGACGAGGTGGCCAAGCTGCTCGACTGGGGCTTCGCCAACCGGGGCAAGGCCGCACCGATCGGCAGGCTCGTCGGTCCGGTGGTGCCCTCGCCGACCCCCGCCCCCAACACCCTGCCCGTACGACCGCCCGGCCGGACCCCGGCGAGTCCCGTGGCCGCCGCGGGCGGAGCCGGCGGGGACGGCGGCGGCCCGCTGCCGGTCGTCGCGGCCGTGCTGGCGGGCGGCGTGCTCCTCATCGGAGGCGGCGCCGCCGTGTACGGCATCCGCCGCCGACGCCGCGCGAACCGTACCTGAGTCGGCAGGTAGAGCGGCTGCCCCCCGGCCGGCGCAGGATGCCTACAGCAGCAGGCCGAGGCGGTCGCGGACCTGGGCCATGGTCTCGCGGGCCACCGCACGCGCGCGGTCGGCGCCGGCGGCGAGCATGCGGTCGAGCTCGGCCTCGTCGGCCAGCAGCTTCTCGGTCCGCTCGCGGATCGGGGCGAACGTGTCCACCACGACCTCGGCGACCTCCTTCTTGAAGGCGCCGTAGCCCTGGCCCGCGAACCTCGCCTCCAGGTCGGCGATCGACACGCCCGACAGCGCCGAGTGGATCCGCAGCAGGTTGGTGACGCCCGGCTTGTTCGCCTCGTCGGCGACGACCTCGGAGCCGGTGTCGGTGACGGCCCGCATGATCTTCTTGCGCAGCCGGCCCGGCTCCTCGAGCACGTCGATGATGCCCTGCGGGCTCGACGACGACTTCGACATCTTGGCCGACGGGTCCTGGAGATCGGTGATCTTCTCGACCTCCTTCAGGATGTACGGGTTCGGCAGCTTGAAGGTGGGTCCGTACCTGCTGTTGAACCGCTGCGCGAGGTCGCGGCTGAGCTCCAGGTGCTGCTTCTGGTCACCCCCGACCGGCACCTGGTCGGTCTGGTAGATCAGGATGTCGGCCGCCTGGAGGATCGGGTAGGTGAACAGGCCGACGCTCGCCGCGCCCTCGCCGTACTTCGCGGCCTTGTCCTTGAACTGCGTCATCCGGCCGGCCTCGCCCATGCCGGTCTGGCAGATCAGATACCAGGCCAGCTCGCTGTGCTCCCGCACCTGGCTCTGCACGAAGACCGAGGCGCGCTCCGGGTCGAGCCCCGCCGCGAACAGCTGCGCGGCGGCGACCCTGGTGCGGCGGCGCAGCTCCTCCGGCTTGGGCGCGACGGTCAGCGCGTGCAGGTCGGCGATGAAGTAGAACGCCTCGTGGGTGTCCTGAAGCGCGACGTACTGCCGCACCGCGCCGAGATAGTTGCCGAGGTGGAACGAGTCGGCGGTGGGCTGGATTCCGGACAGAACGCGAGGACGTGCCATGACATGTAATTCTGTCAGGAGTCGGCGGGTGCCCGCGACAGGCGATCGTCCTACCCGCTCTGCGCGTCGTGCTTCGTGTCGATCGGCGTCCCTCCCGGTTTCCGATCCGGCGGCTGAACCGGACCCTGCCCGGTGGCTTGATTCGCCGCTTGATCTGCGGTTTGAGCTTCGGCTTGCGCTGTGACCTGATCGGGGGCCGCGGCCGTACGGGTGACCCGGACGCGGGCCACCCGCCGGCCGTCCATCTCGGTCACGGTCAGCTTGAGCCCCACCACCTCGACGGAGTCGCCCCGCTCGGGGATGTGACCGAGCGCGGCCATCACATATCCGCCCAGCGTCTCGTACGGACCCTCGGGCAGCCGGGCACCCGTCTGATCCGCGAAATCCCCCAGGTGGACCAGCCCCTCGATCTCCATGTCGCCGGCGATGAGCCGTACGGACTCTCCGTCCTGGTCGTACTCGTCGCGTATGTCGCCGATGAGCTCCTCGACCAGGTCCTCCAGCGTCACGATGCCGCGGGTGCCGCCGTACTCGTCGACCACGATCGCCAGGTGATGGCCCTCGTCACGCATCTCCGCCAGCGTCGTGAGCACCCGTTTGCTCGCCGGCACGAGCTTGACCGGCCGGATCGGCACCAGCTCGCTGATCGGTTCGACGCTTCCGGTCAGGACCGGATCGAGGAGATCACGGACATGGACGAATCCGATGATGTCGTCATATGAGTCGCGGTAGACCGGGAACCGGGAGTGCGGCATGGCCGCGGCCAGCACCGCCGCCTCGGCCAGCGGCGTGTCCGCCGCCATGAACTCGACCTCCGTACGCGGCAGCAGCACCTCCCTGAGCTGGCGCTTGCCCGCGGCGAACACCTCGCCGATCAGGTCGCGCTCGTCCTGGGCGAGCTCCTGATGACCCGCCACCATCTCGCGGAGCTCCTCCGTCGTCATCGCGGCCCGGTCGGCCGCCGGGTTGCCGCCGAGCAGCCGCACCACGCCGTTGGTCGACATCGACAGCAGCCAGATGACCGGCCGCGACAGGGCGGCGATGAAGTCGAGAAGCGGCGCGGCCAGCAGCGACAGTCCCTCGGCCCGCTGCCGCCCCAGCCGCTTGGGGACGAGCTCGCCCAGCACCAGCGACACATAGGAGATGGCGAGCGTGACGGCCACGAACGCCAGCGGCGCGGCGGCTCCCCGCTCCAGCCCCCAGCCCGCGAAGACCGGGGTCAGCCGATCGGCGAGCTGGTCGGCGCCGAGCGCGGCCGACAGCACGGTCGCGACGGTCACACCGACCTGGATCGCCGAAAGGAACCGATTCGGATCGCGGGCGAGCTTCTGCACCCGGGCGCCGCGGCGGCCCTGCCCGCTGAGCCGCCTGACCTGGCTGTCCCGCAGGGACACCATGGCCATCTCGGTGGCGGTGAAGAACCCGCCGATAAGAATGAATATCAGGACCAGGGTGATAATCACCGCGACGTTGCTCACGTCATCGTCCGTTCCCCATGTGGTCGCTCTTCTGCAGGCATTCAACCCGTTCCGCGGAGGGACCGCGTAAGCTAGGCGACAGCCGTACATAAATCAACATACTTCAACAGACCCGAACAGAGGAGTGCCAGTGCGACTCTTGGTCACCGGTGGAGCGGGGTACATCGGCAGCGTCGTGACCGCCCAACTCGTCGAGGAGGGGCACGAGGTCACGGTGCTGGACGATCTGTCGACGGGGCACGCCGACGCCGTGCCCGCCGGCGCGCGGTTCGTCCGGGGCACGATCGGCGAGACCGGCACCCTGCTCGGCGAGAGCTTCACGGGCTTCGACGCCGTGCTGCACTTCGCGGCCAAGTCGCTGGTCGGCGAGTCGGTCGAGCGGCCCGGCCTCTACTGGTCGAACAACCTGGGCGGCACGCTGGCGCTGCTCGACGCGATGCGGCGGGCCGGCGTCGGCCGCATCGTGTTCTCCTCGACCGCCGCGACGTACGGCGAGCCCGAGCGCACGCCGATTTCGGAGACCGACCCGACCCGGCCCACCAACCCCTACGGCGCGTCCAAGCTCGCCGTCGACACCGCGCTGAGCGCGTTCGCCGGCCTGTACGGCCTGGCCGCCGTCAGCCTGCGCTACTTCAACGTGGCCGGGGCGTACGGCGACCTCCGCGAGCGGCACACGGTCGAGACCCACCTGATCCCGAACGTGCTGAAGGTCGCGCTCGGCGAGCGGGAATCGGTCAGCCTCTTCGGCACCGACTACCCGACACCGGACGGCACCTGCGTCCGCGACTACATCCACGTGGCCGACCTCGCCCGCGCGCACCTGCTGGCCCTCGACGCGACCGCGGCCGGCGCACATCAGATCTTCAACCTCGGCAACGGCACCGGTTTCTCGGTCAAGGAGGTCATCGACGTCTGCCGTGAGGTGACCGGGCACGAGATCCCGGTGACGGTCGGCCCGCGCCGCCCCGGCGACCCGGCCGTGCTGGTCGCGTCGTCGGAGAAGATCCAGCGCGAGCTCGGCTGGAAGCCGGTCCACCCCGCGCTGCGCGACATCGTCGCCGACGCCTGGGCTGCCGCCATCGGGAAGGGCTCAGTCTCGGCGTAGGGCGACCCGCATACGCGCCCGGTTGTTGGCCGGCCGCCGGTCGCCGAAATGGCGTGAGTAGACGGTGGCCATCGTGGACACGGCGCGCGAGGCGTGGGACGGCACGCTGAACACCAGCCTCAGCAAACCGGTCGACCCTGTCCTGATGGGCGGCAGCGCACACGCGACGAACGCCCGCCGACTCCGGCAGCGTCCTCCGGTCGCCGATCGGAACCGGGCCTGCCGTGGCCGCAGGAAGACGTAGGCGTCCCGCACGATGCGCGGCCCCCGGTTGCGCACCTCGGCCCGTACGGAAAATCTATGACCCGGCCGGGCGAACCTCGCAGACGATCTGAAGCGGACGGCGAGATCGGCCCCGCCGTCGACCTTGGTGACCGTCTTCGCCCTGTTGTCGGCCTCGTGGCCGTCCACGACCTCGGAGTCGACGCTGGCCCTGGCGCGGAGCGGGCCGGACGCCCCCGGCCGGACCACCCCGGTGATCGTCAAGCTGCCGGATTCGCCGGCGACGACGTCCCTGTCGGACTCGCAGACGACCTGGCGGTGGCCGCGGACCGGCCGGCACTCGGCCACGTTGACGTTGATGATCTGGAAGTCGCGGGGCACGTCTACCCGCAGCACCGGCAGCACGGCGTCACCCGGCCCCCTGTTGTCCACCTTGACGCGGTAGACCAGTGGCTGGCCCGGCTGGGCGACCTTCGGCGAGGCGGAGATCCGCACCGCGAGATCCGCGGCCCCCCACTGCTCCACCTGATCCATCGCCACCGCCGGGCGCGGCACCCCGGCGACGAAAACGCAGATCAAACCCGTGACGACCCTACGACCCATGCGGCTCCCCCGAACGCTCGAGATCAATTCAATCGCGTCGGAGCCGCCGCCATCCCGCCGACACGCCGCCGCCCGCACCGCCCGGCCGGTTCGGACGTCCGGGCCTCAGCCGGGGAACCGCCTGCCCGCCCCGGCGATGCGGGCACCCCGCGAAAGCACGACCGCCGAGGCGTCGTCCGACTCCGGCAGGCCGAGCAGGCCCAGCAGGGCGCGATCCGCCGTCGGCCGGTCGGCCGCCCGTTTGCTGAGGCACGCGCGTACGACCCGGTTCAGCGGTGCGGCCAGGACGCTCACGTCGACGTCGCCGTTGAGTATCCGGTTCAGGGTGGCGGCGATCGAACCCCCGCCGAACGCGGACTTCCCCGTCGCGGCGTACATCATGGTCGCCCCCCAGGAGAACATGTCGGCCGGCGGGCCCACCCCGCCGCCCGCGACCTGTTCCGGGGCGAGATAGGCGGGCGTGCCGATGGCCCGGCTGGTGATCGTGCCGGTCGAGTCGACGATGCGGGCGATGCCGAAGTCGACCACGCGTGGGCCGTCGGCGGCGAGGAGCACGTTGTCCGGTTTGAAGTCTCGATGCACGATCCCCGCACGGTGGATCGCGGTCAGCGCGGTCGCCGTACCGACGGCCAGCCGGCCCAGTGCCTCGCCGCGCAGCGGACCGTCGGCCTCGACCGTCTCGCGCAGCGATCTCCCCTCGATGTACTCGCTCGCGATGTACGGCGTGTCGCCCTCGAGATCGGCCATGAGGACCTGGGCGGTGCAGAAGCCCGCCACCCGTTGCGCCGCGCGCAGTTCCCGGGCGAACCGCGACCGCGCGATCGCGTCACCGCTGAACTTGACGTGCAGCAACTTGACCGCCGCCCACTCGTCCATCTCGTTGCGGCCGAGGTAGACGATGCCCTGCCCGCCCTCACCCAGCCTGCCCGTCAGCGTGAACTGGCCGATCCTGGTCGGATCCCCGGGCCCGAGCGGCATGATCTGTGACATCACGTTCCCCAGCATCGGGCAAAGAGTCGGTCAGCCCAACTTTACGGTCTGTCCGTACGAACCGATCGCCGCACAGGACGTGACAGGGCCACCCGGGAGAGGGCGGCCCTGTCTTCTGTACGGCCCTGCCTGTTGTACGGCCCTGCCTGTCTCGCCTGTCCGAGGGGACGGGTCAGGCCGACATCTTCTTCTTCAGGTTCTCGTCCAGGGCGGCGAGGAAGTCCTGGGTGGTCAACCACTCGGCGTCGCCGCCGACGAGGAGGGCGAGGTCCTTGGTCATCTGGCCGCCCTCGACGGTCTCGACGCAGACCTGCTCCAGCTTCTCGGCGAAGTCGATCACCTCGGGGGTGTTGTCGAGCTTGCCGCGGTGCTGCAGGCCCCGGGTCCACGCGAAGATCGAGGCGATCGGGTTCGTCGAGGTGGGCTTGCCCTGCTGGTGCTGACGGTAGTGGCGGGTCACGGTGCCGTGGGCCGCCTCGGCCTCGACCGTACGGCCGTCGGGCGTCATGAGCACGCTGGTCATCAGGCCGAGCGAGCCGAAGCCCTGCGCCACCGTGTCGGACTGGACGTCGCCGTCGTAGTTCTTGCACGCCCAGACGTAGCCGCCCTCCCACTTGAGCGAGGCAGCCACCATGTCGTCGATCAGGCGGTGCTCGTAGGAGATGCCGGCGGCCTCGAAGTCGGCCTTGAACTCGCTCTCGTAGACCTCGGCGAAAATGTCCTTGAACCGGCCGTCGTACGCCTTGAGGATCGTGTTCTTGGTCGACAGGTAGACGGGGTAGCCGCGGTTGAGGCCGTACCGCATCGAGGCACGGGCGAAGTCGCGGATCGACTCGTCGAGGTTGTACATCGCCATCGCGACGCCCGAGCCCGGGAAGTCGAAGACGTTGAGCTCGATCGGCTCGCTGCCGTCCTTCGGCGTGAACGTCAGCGTCAGCGTGCCCTCGCCGGGGATCTTGATGTCGGTGGCGCGGTACTGGTCGCCGAACGCGTGACGGCCGACGACGATCGGCTTGGTCCAGCCGGGCACCAGCCGGGGGATGTTGGACATGATGATCGGCTCGCGGAAGATGACACCGCCGAGGATGTTGCGGATCGTCCCGTTCGGGGACTTCCACATCTTCTTGAGGCCGAACTCCTCGACGCGGGCCTCGTCCGGGGTGATCGTGGCGCACTTGACGCCGACGCCGTACTTCTTGATGGCGTTGGCGGCGTCGATCGTGACCTGGTCGTCGGTGGCGTCACGGTGCTCGATGCCGAGGTCGTAGTACTTCAGGTCGACGTCGAGGTAGGGAAGGATCAGCTGGTCCTTGATGAACTGCCAGATGATCCTCGTCATCTCGTCGCCGTCGAGTTCGACGACCGGACCCGCTACCTTGATCTTGGGCATGCGTGGGGTTCCCCTTCTGAACTAACTGGCCAGACAGTCCTTTTTGAGGCTCACTGGCCGTTGAGGCTATCGGATGGCTGTGGTAGCGCCTCGATCCAGGTCGCGGGCTACGGGTGGTGCAGGGACGGCAGCAGCAGGCTCAGCGAGCCCGCCACGAGGGCCGCCCCCAGCACGGCCAGCACAACGCTGTCGGTTTTGCGGCTCCGTACGGCCAGCATCCCGGCCCTGCGGCCGGAGCCGAAGTAGCGCAGCGCGGCCCCGACGAGGAGCGACGCCCCGATCACCACGCCGCCCACCCAGGGGGCCGCACCGAGGCCGACCGCGCAGAGCCCGGCACCCGCACCCGCCGTCACCAGCAGGTACGGTCTCCAGACCTGGCCCTTGCCGTTCGCCCTCACACCTGTCGGGTCACCGTTCGTCGATCGGCGTCCACTTCTGGTCACGCTCCCCGATGTACTCGCTGTCCGGCCGGATCAGCCGGTTGTCCGCGTGCTGCTCGATCACGTGCGCGGTCCATCCCGCCATCCGGCTGATGGAGAAGACCGGAGTGAACAGGTCCGTCGGGATGCCCAGGTAGTGGTAGACGGTCGCCGCGTAGAAGTCCACGTTCGGGTACAGGCCCTTCTCCGCGAAGACGACCTCCTCCATCTCCTTGGACATCCGATAGTAGGTGTCGTCGCCGGACGCCTCACCGAGTTCCCGCGACATCCGCCGCAGATGCGTCGCCCGGGGATCCTCCGTCTTGTAGACGCGATGCCCGAAGCCCATGATCTTCTCGCCCGCCGCGAGCCTGTCCCGTACGGCCTGCGCCACGCCGCTCGGGTCCAACGCCTCCAGCGTACGCATGACCTGCTCGTTGGCGCCGCCGTGCAGTGGGCCCTTGAGCGTGCCGATGGCCGCCACGATCGCCGAGTGCATGTCGGACAGCGTGGCCGCGCAGACCCGGGCGGCGAACGTCGAGGCGTTCATCGTGTGGTCGGCGTGCAGGACCAGACAGGTGTCGAAGATCTCCGTCTCGCGCGGCGACGGCCGCCGGCCGGTGATCTGCAGCAGGAAGTTGGCTGCGACGCCGAGCTCGGGATCCGGCTCCGGAGTCGCGGCACCCGTCCTGGCTGCGTGATAGCGGGCGACCAGGATCGGCTGCTGGGCCGTCAGCCGCGCCGCCTTTCTGCGGTTGGCGTCTGCGGCGTTGGAGTTCTTGTCCGGGTCCTCGGCCCCCGACAGCGAGACCAGCGTGCGCAGCGCCGCCATCGGCTCCTGCTTCTCGGCGATCTCGGCGATGTTGTTCTCTGCCAGTCCGCCGAGGCCGCGTCCCCGGGCCAGCTCGGCGCCGTAGTCGGCAAGCTGGTCGCGGGTCGGCAGCGTTCCGCGCTGGAGTAGGTGGGCGATCTCTTCGAAGGTGGTTCGGCCGGCCAGGTCGTGGATGTCGTAGCCACGATAGAAGAGCCGACCCGCCTTGCCGTCGATGTCACTCAGCGCTGTCGACGCGGCGACGACATCGGCAAG
>NZ_BCBX01000031.1:0-335673 GCF_001417795.1 Sphaerimonospora mesophila
GCGGTATCAGGCGCGGTGCTTTCGCCGGACGGTCGCACGTCGCCGCCCAGTGAGCCGCTGAGCCAGGGTGGCGAGTCAGGTCAGCTGGTCGGGTCAGCTGGTCGGGTCCGCCAGCCTGGTACGGAGCCGGAGTGGCCCGCCGGAGAGCCGGAGCGGCCCGGCGCGTACGCCGACGGGGGACTTTCCTGTCGCCCTTCCACCGCAGACCGGGAGCCGATGCGTGGTCCCGGCAGGACTCAGCCGGTCGGCGAGGTGCTGGCCCGGACCATCAGCTCGGTGGGGAGGACCTCCACCGTGCCGGGCGCGATGCCGCCGGAGAGGATCCCGGCGAGCAGTCGCGCCGCCCGGCGGCCCATCTCGCGCGGGGCGATGTCGACCGCGGTGATGGGGGTGGCCAGGCCCCGCAGGGAGGGGCTGTCCACATAGGAGGCCACGAGCAGGTCGGCGGGCACGTGCCGGCCCTGCTGGAGGGCGGCGTGCACGGCGCTGGTCGCGCCGCCGTCGGGCACGGAGACGATGGCGTCGATCCCGCCGGGCGCGCGCAGGGCCTCGGCCACGGCGTGGCTCACATGCTCCGGATCGCAGACGAAGGGCACGTCGAAGACCAGCGCCTCTCGGCCGGTCGCGGTGCACCAGTCCCGGTAGGCGGTGCGGATGTCCAGGCCGAAGGAGGTCTCCTCGCCCGGGCAGAGCAGCGCGATGTGGTCGCCGCGACCGGACAGGTGATCGAGCAGAACGCGGATCCCCGATCGATGGTCGGACTCGACCCGGCCCGCGTGCCGGGCACCCGGCGTCAGGTCACGCTCGCAGGTGACGACCGGGATGCGGAGTGCGGCCAGGGTCTCCAGCATCGGATCGCCGAGCACGGGGTCGGAGACCACCGCGCCGTCGATGTGCAGCGGCGGCGTGCGTCCGGGATCCCGCGTGGTCGGGACGAGGGTGAGCGCCAGGTCGTGTGCGAGGGCCTCCTCGGCCGCGCCGATGGCGAGATCCATGTAGTACTCGAGACCGATCGTGCGCGCCGGGAAGTACAGGCCGATGGCTCCGGTGCGACCGCCGCGCAGGTTCCGGGCACTCCGGTTGGCGACGTAGCCCAGCTCGCGTGCGACCGCGGTCACCCGCTCGCGGGTGGTGGCGGGCAGCCGGCCGCGGCCGCTCAGCGCGTCCGAGACGGTCGTCTTCGACACCCCCGCGGCGCGGGCCACGTCCTGCAGGGTGATCGGTCGAGATTCGTTCATCGAGGTCAACCGTACTCGCAGAGATCGGCCGCCACGGCCTGAGGTGTCGCGTGAGGCGTCGCCGGAGACATCGCCTGAGGTAACGATCCCGATCACGTTTGCCGGAACGTTCCTTCAGACCATTGCAGGAACGTTCCTGTACGTGGTCTAATCTCGCTCACCTTCTCCGATTCCCTGCGCCCATCCGGGGCACGGAGGTGATCGTCGTGCAACTCACCCCTGCGGAACGCGACCGGCTGCTGCTCTTCACCGCGGCCGAGCTGGCCAGGGTCCGGCTGGCGCGCGGTCTGCGGCTGAACGTGCCCGAGGCCACCGCACTGATCGCCGACACGGTCTGTGAGGCGGCGCGGGACGGCCGGCGGCTGAGCGAGGCGATCGCGGCGGGACGCTCGGTGCTGACCCTCGACGACGTGCTGCCCGGGGTGGCCAACGTGGTCACCGAGGTGCAGGTCGAGGCGGTCTTCGACGACGGCACCCGGCTGGCGGTGGTCACCGAGCCGTTCGGTCCGGCGGGGTTCGACCCGACGGGGCCGGGTGCCGTACTGCCCGCGCTGACCGTACGGCCCGAGCCGTACGGCGACGACGTGGTGACGGTGAGGGTCACCAACACCGCGACCGTGCCGATCAGCGTCACCTCGCACTTCCACTTCTTCGAGGTGAACCCGCGGCTGCGTTTCGACCGGGCCGCCGCCTACGGGCGGCGTCTGGCCGTGCCGGCCGGAACGGCCGTACGGTTCGACCCCGGCGCGACCAGCGAGGTGCGCCTGGTGCCGATCGGCGGCGCGCGGGTGGTGGTCGGCTTCGCCGGCCTGGTCGACGGCCCGCTGGATGCGCCCGGCGCTCTCGAGGCGGCGCTGGACCGGGCCCGCGCCTGCGGTTACCTGGGAGCGGACGAGACCCAGGAAACGGCGGAACCGGAGGAACCGGAGGAACCGGGGGAGCCGGAGGAGCCGGGGGAGCCGAGGAGAACGGGCGGGCCAGGCAGGCCGGGGGAGCAGAGGGAGACGGGGGAGACCGGGTGAACGGCGGCGACTACGCGGCGGTGTACGGGCCGACGACCGGGGACCGGATGGTGCTAGGCGACACCGGGCTGGTGGTGGAGGTCGAGGCCGACGCGCAGCGGCCCGGGGAGGAGTTCCTGGCCGGGTTCGGCAAGACCGCCCGCGACGGCCTGCACCTGAGGGCGACCTCGGTGCGCGACACCTGCGACCTGGTCGTGTCCAACGTGCTGATCCTCGACCCGGTGCTGGGGGTGCGCAAGGCCTCGATCGGGATCCGCGCCGGCCGGATCGCCGCGATCGGGCGGGCCGGCAACCCCGACACCCTCGCCGGAGTCGACGTGGTGGTCGGCACCGGGACGGCGATCGTCAGCGGGGAGGGTCTGATCGCCACGGCCGGGGCGATCGACACCCACGTCCATCTGATGTCTCCCCGGGTGATGGAGGCGTCGCTGGCCTCCGGCGTGACCACGATCCTCGGCCAGGAGTTCGGCCCGGTGTGGGGGGTCGGGGTGAACTCGCCGTGGGCGCTGCGCACCTCGTTCGCCGCGTTCGACGCCTGGCCGGTCAACATCGGCTTCCTTGCGCGAGGCTCCTCCTCCCGGCCCGAGCCGCTGGTCGAGGCGCTGGTCGAGGGGGGAGCCTGCGGCTTCAAGGTGCACGAGGACATGGGCGCGCACGCCCGGGCCCTCGACACCGCGCTGCGGGTCGCCGAGGACCACGACGTGCAGGTCGCGCTGCACACCGACGGCCTGAACGAGAGTCTGTCAGTGCGTGACACCCTCGCCGTGCTGGACGGGCGCACGATCCACGCCTTCCATATCGAGGGCTGCGGCGGCGGACACGTGCCCGACGTGCTCAGCCTGGCCGGGCAGGCGCACGTCATCGGCTCCTCCACCAACCCGACGCTGCCCTTTGGCCGGGACGCCGTCGCCGAGCACTACGACATGATCGTCTCCTGTCATGGGCTGTCCCCTGACCTGCCGAGCGACGAGGCGATGGCCCGCGACCGGATCCGCGCGCAGACCATGGGCGCCGAGGACGTGCTGCACGATCTCGGGGTCATCCCGATCACCTCCTCCGACGCCCAGGGGATGGGCCGGGCCGGGGAGACGGTCCGGCGGACCTTCGCCCTGGCCGCGAAGATGAAGGCCGAGCGGGGGGCGGAACACGACCGGCACGACAACGCCCGGGTGCTGCGTTACCTGGCCAAGCTCACGGTCAACCCGGCGCTGGCGCACGGCCTCGCCCACGAGATCGGCTCGATCGAGGTGGGCAGGCTCGCCGACATCGTGCTGTGGGAGCCGGCACGGTTCGCGGCCACCCCCCACCTCGTGCTCAAGGCGGGGTTCCCCGCCTGGGGCGTGACCGGCGACCCCAACGCGGCGGTGGACCAGGCGCAGCCGCTCGTCCTCGGCCCGCAGTTCGGCGGGTACGGCGCGGCCCCGGCCGAACTCGCCGTCGCCTTCGTCAGCCGGTCCGCCCGCGACGCCGGTGCGGACCGCCTGCCCACCCGCCGCCGCCGGGTGGCCGTACGCGGCACGCGCGGCATCGGCCTGCCCGACATGGTGCGCAACACCCGCACCGGACGGGTCCACGTCGATTCCGGCACCGGTCTGGTCGACCTGGACGGGGAGCCGCTCACGTCCGGGCCGGCCGAGCGGGTGTCCCTGTCCCGCCTGTATTTCCTATGAGACCCCTCGAGATCCCCTGAGACCCCCGGGATCCCCCGAGAACCCCCCGAGAACCCCCCGAGAACTCCTTGAAACCCCTTGAAACCCCTTGAGATTCCCGCCGGAACCCCGACCAGGAGGTGCGCACCGAGTGACTCCGTACGCTGATCTCGTCATCACCGGCGCCGACGTCTACACCGTGGACGCGGCCCGGAGCTGGTCCGACGCGGTGGCCGTGCGCGGAGACCGGATCGTCGCGCTGGGCGCGCCGGCCGTCGCCGAGCTCATCGGCCCGCGCACCCGGGTGATCGAGGCCCGCGGCAAGATGGTGCTGCCGGGTTTCCAGGACGCGCACGTCCACGCGCCGTTCGCCGGGCGGAACCGGCTGCACGTGGACCTGAGCGGCCTGGTGGGCCGGCAGGCCTACCTCGACCGGATCGCCGCCTACGCGGCGGCCCATCCCGGCGCGCCCTGGATCGTCGGCGGCGGCTGGGCGATGGAGTACTTCCCCGGCGGCACGCCACGGAAGGAGGACCTCGACGCGATCGTGCCGGACCGCCCGGTGTTCCTGTTCAACCGGGACGTGCACGGCGCCTGGGTGAACTCCGCCGCGCTCGCGGTGGCCGGAATCGACAGGGACACCCCGGACCCGGCCGACGGCCGCATCGAACGCGATCCGGTGACCGGTGAGCCCACCGGCACCCTGCACGAGGGCGCCGCCTACACCTTCAACGACCGTCACGTCCCGCTCCCCGGCCGGGCGGACTGGGAGGCGGCGATCCTCAACGCGCAGGAGCACCTGCACTCCCTCGGCATCACCGGCTGGCAGGACGCCTGGGTCACCCCGGCCACACTGGACGCCTACCGCTCGCTCGACGCCTCCGGCAGGCTCACCGCACGCGTGGTGGGCGCGCTGTGGTGGGACCGGCACCGTGAGCTGGACCAGATCCCGGAGCTCCTCGGCCAGCGGGAGGCCGGCGCCGCTCCACTGGGGCGTGGAGACACGCCGGGCCGGTTCCGCCCCACCACCGTGAAGATCATGACCGACGGGGTGATGGAGAACTACACCGGCGCGCTGCTGGAGCCGTACTGCGACGGCTGTGGCGGACACACCGACAACCACGGCCTGTCGTACGTCGAACGCGATCTGCTGGCCGCGGCGGTGACCGAGCTGGACCGGCTCGGCTTCCAGGTGCACATGCACGCCATCGGCGACCGGGCGGTACGCAACGCGCTCGACGCCGTACAGGCCGCCAGGGCGGCCAACGGAGGCGGGGGCGACCGGCGGCACCACATCGCGCACCTGCAGCTGGTGCACCCCGACGACGTGCCCCGCTTCCGTGAGCTGGGCGTCACGGCCAACTGCCAGGCGTACTGGGCGCAGATGGAACCGCAGATGGAGGAGCTGACGCTGCCGTTCCTCGGCCGGGACCGCGCCGACCTGCAGTATCCGTTCGGGGACCTGCTCCGCAGCGGCGCGACCCTGGCGATGGGCAGCGACTGGTCGGTGACCACCGCCGACCCGCTGGAGGAGATCGAGGTCGCGGTCACCCGGATCGACCCGGAGAACCGCGACAACGCGCCGTTCCTGCCCGAGCAGGCGCTGCCGCTGCCGGTCGCGCTGGCCGCGTTCACCGCCGGCTCCGCCCATGTCAACCACGACGACGACGCCGGCACCATCGCCGTCGGCAACCGCGCCGACCTCGCCGTGCTCGACCGCAACCTGTTCAGCCGCGCCGCCGGTCCCGTCGGCGACGCGCACGTCGACTACACCATCGCCGCGGGCTCCGTCGTGTACGAGCGCGCGTAAGTTCGCGAAGAGCCCCGAGGAGGGTTCGATGTCCAACCCGCCCACCCCCCACTCCGGTACGACCCATCTGCAGCGGGTGCTCGGCATGCCCTCGCTGGTGCTGTTCGGCCTGGCCTACATGGTGCCGCTGACCGTGTTCACGACGTACGGAATCGTCACCGACCTGACCGAGGGACACCTGCCCGGTGCGTACGTCGTCACGCTCACCGCGATGCTGTTCACCGCCTACAGCTACGGGCGGATGGTCCGGGCGCATCCGTACGCGGGCTCGGCCTACACCTACACCCAGAAATCGTTCGGCCCGCACCTGGGGTTCATGACCGGCTGGGCCCTGATGCTGGACTACGTGTTCCTCCCGATGATCAACTATCTGGTCATCGGCATCTACCTGAACGCGGCCTTCGACGTGATCCCGATCTGGGTGTGGATCCTCGCCGCGATCGCCCTGGTAACCGGGCTCAACGTGCTGGGCATCCGCATGGTGAGCCGGATGAACTTCATCCTGATCGCGATCCAGGTCGTGTTCATCGCGGTGTTCCTGGTGGCGGCCCTGCGCGCCGTCGCCGGAGATCCGCTGCCGTCGCTGACCGCACCGTTCTTCGGCGACGGCGCGGACACCTCGAAGATCTTCGGCGGCGCCGCGATCCTGTGCCTGTCCTTCCTCGGGTTCGACGCGGTCTCCACACTGTCGGAGGAGACCCACGACCCGCGGCGGCGGGTGCCCCGGGCGATCATGCTGACGACGCTGACCGGCGGGGTCATGTTCATCGTCATCTCCTACGTCGGCCATCTCGCGTTCCCGGACTGGCGGTCGTTCACCGACGTGGACTCGGCGGCCCTGGACGTCATGAAGCACATCGGCGGCGCGCTGCTGGCCGCGTTCTTCACCGCCGCCTACATTTCCGGGTGTTTCGCCTCGGCGATGGCATCGCAGGCGAGCGTGTCGCGCATCCTGTACGCCATGGGCCGCGACGGCGTGCTGCCGCGGCGGTTCTTCGGCTACCTGCACCCCCGGTTCCGCAACCCGGTGCGGGCCACCCTCGCGGTCGCCGCGATGTCGCTGGTGGCGCTGATCATCAGTCTGGAGCTGGCCTCGGCGATGATCAGCTTCGGGGCGCTGGTGGCGTTCTCGTTCGTGAACCTCTCGGTGATCAAACACTACGTCCTGGACGAGGGCCGGCGGACCACCGCCGACCTGGTCAGGTACGGCGTGCTGCCCGCGATCGGTGTGCTGCTCAGCCTGTGGCTGTGGACCAGCCTGTCCGGGCTGACGTTCATCGTCGGGCTGTCCTGGGTCGGCGCCGGGTTCGTCTACCTGATCGGGCTGACCCGGATGTTCACCCGGCGCCCGCCCGAGCTGCGCCTGAGCGAGCTCGATCCGGAGGACGAGACCGAGCCCAGAACGGTGGTGGAGTCATGACCGTACGGGTCGCCGTCTGCCAGCTGGCTCCCACGGTGGGCGATTCCACGCGCAATCTCGACCTGGCGCTGCGCGCGGTGACGGCCGCGGCCGACAGGGGAGCCCGGCTGGTCGTGCTGCCCGAGCTGGTGACCAGCGGTTATGTGTTCGCCGACGAGGCGGAGGCGCGCCGGGCCGCGCAGGCGCAGGACGGGCCGGCGGTGACCGCTCTCACGCGGGCCGCCCGCGACCGCGGTCTGGTGGTGTGCTTCGGCTTCGCCGAGCTGGACGCCGGAGGGCTGCTGCGCAACAGCGCCGCGCTGGTCGACGCCGACGGCCTGCGCGCGGTCTATCGCAAGGCCCACCTGTGGGACCGGGAGAAGGAGATCTTCATCCCGGGGGACGACCCGCCTCCGGTGGTCGACACCGAGTTCGGGCGGGTCGGCCTGGTCATCTGCTACGACCTGGAGTTCCCGGAATGGCTGCGGCTGGCCGCCCTGCGGGGCGCCCAGATCGTGTGCGCGCCGACCAACTGGCCGGCCGAGCCGCGACCGCCGGGGGAGCGGCCGATCGAGGTGGTGCGCGCCCAGGCGAGCGCGTCGGTGAACCGGATCTTCCTGGCGGTCGCCGACCGCACCGGCGCCGAGCGCGGGGTGGAGTGGGTGGCGGGGTCGGCGATCATCGGCCCCGCCGGCTTCCCGCTGAGCGAGGCCGAGCCGGACGGCGGCGAGCAGATCCTGCTGGCCGACTGCGCCCTCGCCGAGGCGGCCGACAAGCGGATCTCCCCGCGCAACGACGTGCTCGCCGACCGTCGCCCCCACCTCTATGACGGAGTCGCTCGGCCCTAGGTCCCGCATGCCCGCCGGCACCTTCGGTGAGATCTACCAGACAGGTTCGAGAGGTCTGGCGGATCAGGCGGATCAGGCGGATCGGGCGGATGCGGCGGAGCGGTCGAGGAACCGGCGCAGTCCGTTCCGTACACCGTCGGTGGGCACGGTGGTGGCGAAGCAGGCCGCTTCGACGGCCAGTCCCTCGTCGATGGGCAGGTTGATCCCGCGGGTGACCGAGCGGAGGCAGGCCGCCACGGCCGTCGGCGCGTGCCGTACGATCCTGGCGGCCAGGTCACGAGCGGCGTCGAGCAGCTCGTCGGCCGGGACGACGGCGTTGACCAGGCCGATCTCGACGGCACGTGTGGCCGTGATCGCGTCGCCGGTCAGGATCAACTCCAGGGCGCGCTTGCGTCCGACCTGGCGGGGCAGCCGCTGGGAGCCGCCGAACGGTGGCGGGAAGCCGAGGGTGATCTCGGGTTTGGCGAACGTCGCGTGCTCGGCGGCGATCGCGAGTGGCGCGGCCTCGGTGATCTCGCATCCGGCGCCGTAGGCCAGGCCGTTGACCGCGACGATCACCGGTTTGGGGAACTCCTCGATCCGCCGGGTCAGGCCGTGACCACGCCGGACGATCTCGCGCAGGGCGCGTTCCGTCCCGCCCGCGATGCTGTCGGCGAGACAGGGGATGTCCGCGCCCGCGCTGAACGCCCTGCGGCCGGCGCCGGTGACGATCACGGCGCGTACCGAGTCGTCGGCGTCGATGCGGTCGAGCGCGGCGAGCAGCGCGTCGATGGTCGGGTAGTCGAGCGCGTTGAGCTTGTGTTCCCGGTCGACGGTGATCGTGGCGAGTTGTTCTTCTCGGTCGATGCGGACGGTCATGCCCGGCTTCCCTTCACTGGGGGCGTGGACGCACCGAGCCTAAGAGCCATAATCTGGGACGATCCAATAATTGTCCTAGATACAGGTCCGGCATGCGCCCACCGTCCTACAAACGGATCGTCGACGAGTTCGCCGCGGCGATCCGCTCCGGCACGCCGGCGGCGGGCACGCGGCTGCCCACGCACCGTACCCTCGCGCGTGAGCGGCGCATCGCACTGGCCACGGCCAGCCGGGTCTACGCCGAGCTGGCCGCCATGGGACTGGTCGTGGGCGAGCCGGGACGCGGGACGTTCGTACGGCACCAGGCCGGCTACGACGGGCCGGAACCCGCACGCGTCCTGCCGGTGCCGCGCGTGGCCGACCTGTCGTTCAACCAGCCACTGGCCGACGGCCAGGCAGACCGGCTCCGCCAGGCGTTGCGGACGCTGTCCACCTCGGGGGACATCGAGTCGCTGCTGCGCCAGCACCCTCCGGGCGGACGGCACCGCGACCGCGCGATCGTGGCCACCTACCTGCTCGACCGCGGGATCGACACCGCGCCGGCGAACGTCCTGCTGACCGGCGGGACCCAGCAGGCACTCGACATCGTGCTGCGCGCGCTCACCCGGCCCGGCGACGTCCTGGCCGTCGACGCGCTCAGCTACCCCGGAATCAAGCTGCTCGCCTCCGCGCACGGCCTGGACCTCGCTCCGATCCCCGTGACCGCGACGGGCCCGGACCTTCTCGCGCTCGACCGGCTGTGCCGTACCCGGCCGGTGCGCGCGATCTACTCGATGCCCACCGTGCACAATCCGCTCGGCTGGGTGCTCGGCCGTGACCGGCGCGCCCGCCTGGTCGCCATCGCCCGCGCCGCCGACTGCATGCTGATCGAGGACGGCACGTACGCCTTTCTGGAGGACGTACCGCCCCCGCCACTGCGGGCCCTGGCTCCCGAGCGCACCTGCTACGTCGCAGGTCTGTCCAAGAACGTGGCGACCGGGCTTCGGTTCGGCTTCGCCGTCGTGCCCGGCCGGTGCGTCGAGGCCGTCACCAGGAGCCTGCGCGCGGCGAGCTGGGGTGCGCCGGGTCTCATCACCGCGCTCGCCACCTCCTGGATCGCCGACGGCACCGTCGCCAGGTTGGAGAAGGCCCGCCGCCGGGACGCCGCCGCGCGACAGGACATCGCCCGTGACGCGCTGGCCGGAATGAACGTCACCGGGCACCCGACGTCGTACATCGTGTGGCTCGGCCTGGAACCGCACCAGCGTCCCGACCAGGTCGCGGCCGCGCTCGCGCAGGAGGGGATCCTCGTGTCCACCGGCGATGCGTTCGCCACCGGCGTCTGCCGTCCGCCCGCGCTGCGGCTGGCGCTGGGCACGCCGTCACTGGACGAGCTCGGGCCCGTCCTGCGCCGCCTGCGGCGGGTGATCGAGGTGATCCCGCCGTGACGGCCGGTCACGCCGAGATTCCCGTCGTTTCCCGAGACGCCCGCTCGATGTCGCGAGCGGAGGCTCCGACCTCTGCGCGGGCGAACGCGGTGATGAAGGCGACCCTCGCGTAACGGTGGCAAGTGCGAGCCGCCCGGCATCGGCCTCCGACGCCGACCGGGCCGGGCCCACGCGAAGGGGCCGGGCGGCGAAATCCGCCGCCCGGCCCGCTTCAATCAAGGGATCTTCGGATGCAAGATCTTCGAATCAGGGGCTGGTGCAGGTAGCGGTCGGGGTGGCCGCGCTGCCGTTGCCGGTGAAGCCGAAGGTGGTGGAGGATCCTGCCGCGATGGAGCCGTTGTAGGGGGCGTTACGCACGGTCACGCTGGAACCGGACACGCTCTGTGTGCCGTTCCACAGGCTGCTGATGCTCTGCCCGCTCGGCCAGGTCCACTTCACGGTCCACCCGTTGACCGCGGAGCCGCCCGCGCGGACCGTCACCTCCGTCTGGAAGCCGCCCGGCCAGCTGTTGACCGTCTGGAGCGTCGCCGAACATCCTCCGCCACCCGGTGTCGGAGTCGGGGTGGGCGTCGGGGTCGGGGTGGGTGTCGGGGTCGGAGTCGGTGTGGGCGAGGGGTTCGTCGTGCCGCCGTTGAGTGCGTTCAGGACCGAGGTGTAGGCGGGTTTCTTGTTGCCGTTGCCGTCGAACAGCAGCGGGGTCTGGCTGGAGCGCCAGGAGTCGCTGTCGCGGACGCCCCACACGGTGATGCCGACACAGCGGGAGACGGCCAGGCAGTCGTTGACGATGTTGGCGTAGGTGGTGGGCGAGGCGCCCTCCACGTCCAGCTCGGTGATGGCCACGTCGACGCCGAGGGCGGCGAAGCTCTGCAGCGTGGTGCGGAAGTTGGGGTTGTAGGCGCTGCCGCTGTTGAAGTGGCCCTGCAGACCCACGCAGTCGATCGGCACGCCGCGCTGCTTGAAGTCCTTGACCATGTTGTAGACGCCCTGGGTCTTGGCCCAGGTCCAGTTGTCGATGTTGTAGTCGTTGTAGCAGAGCTTGGCGGCCGGGTCGGCGGCCCGCGCGGTGCGGAAGGCGACCTCGATCCAGTCGTTGCCGGTGCGCTGGAGGTTGGAGTCGCGGCGGCCGCCGGTGCCGTCGTCGAAGGCCTCGTTGACGACGTCCCACTGGTAGATCTTGCCCTTGTAGTGGGCCATGACGCCGTTGATGTGGTTGATCATGGCCTGGCGCAGCGCGCTGCCGGACAGGGACTGCATCCAGCCGGGCTGCTGGGAGTGCCAGGCCAGGGTGTGGCCGCGGACCTGCTTGCCGTTCTGCACGGCCCAGTTGTAGACGCGGTCGGCCTGGGTGAAGTTGAACTGGCCCTGCTGGGGCTCGGTGGCGTCGATCTTCATCTCGTTCTCGGCCGTCACCATGTTGAACTCACGGTTCGCGATCGTGGTGTAGGTCGAGTCGCTCAGCTTGTTCGCGCTGATCGCGGTGCCGAAATACCGCCCGCTCTGCGCGGCCGCAGCGCCCAGCGTGCTCGCCGCGGCGTCGGCGGG
Organism: Sphaerimonospora mesophila; assembly: GCF_001417795.1. Taxonomy (NCBI): domain Bacteria; kingdom Bacillati; phylum Actinomycetota; class Actinomycetes; order Streptosporangiales; family Streptosporangiaceae; genus Sphaerimonospora; species Sphaerimonospora mesophila. Next base: position 11,794 of record NZ_BCBX01000031.1, read on the forward strand.
AGCCGTCACCGCCACCAGAGCCGTGGCAGCGCCGAGCAGGCCCACCGCGGCCGCGGCGAGGGTCCGGTGCAGACCGCTGAATGGTCGCCGGGGTCGATCTGAGGGGGTGGAACTTGTGACCATGCTTGGGCCTCCACTGAGTCACGAAAACAGAAATTCGGCGGGGACTCCCCGCGGATAGACGCCACGTCCCATGGCCGGGGACGCACACCACGAGGGCGCCGGAGCCGGCCCCTGCCATGCACCTCCAAATCGGCAGGGGGACCGCTCTGGGGATTCAGTGTGGAAACCCATCCGAAATGTGTCAAGGACGATCAGAAAAGTTTCGGTCGCTCCATTCGCCTACCTGCCGCGTACGTGCTCGAACGCCCGCCGGCCTCCTGAAATTTTCGTCTGATCGCGCTGGAGCAAGGGCTCGGCCATGTAACTTTCAGGGCGGCGCCCTCGCCCGGTGACCGGGACGGGCTGCGCGCCTGTGCCGACATCCGTGCCAGCGCCCGCTACCAACGGCCGATATCAGGGCCCGGTGGCAAGGCCGATATCAAGCCCGGTGCCAGGGTCCGATATCAGGGCCCGGTATCAGGGCGTCCTGGCTCGACCCGCCTCGAGCGCGATGTGGCCCGGGACGACAGGCGCACTCCGGTTGGGGAGTGCGAGTTCGATGGGGCTGCCTCCGATCCATGACGTGACCGTCGCCGGCGCTGACGGCTCTACCGGGCGGGGAAGGGGCCCGCCGAGCTGACGGGGGCGGCCCGGACAGGGGATCGGCACACGCCATGTTTTCGGAAGGTGTTTGAAAATTTCACCAACCCGACCTTGACCTTGGTTGGGCGGAAATGGCCGCTGGGCAAGTCTCGGCGCGCTCTCGGTGTGCTCGCGCTCAAGGAGATCTGTGCAGTTTGACGGAGGGCGTTGACAATTCGACAGGGATGGTCCGATACTTTCGTCACTGCACCGAAAGTTTCAAAAACAGCGGACACCCAACCGCCGACACCGACCACTGTCAGTCCCTGTCATTCCCTGTCACCCCCGCGACCTGGCCCTCCCGTCGTCGACCCTACGACGGCCGGCCAACCCCCCGCGTCGTACGACGCCGAGGCAGCGGTGGCCGACACCTGGGCCGCCGGCAACCTCCGGGTCGTATCACGCTGCCTGGCCCCGCCAGCCCTCACGAGGAGGAAGCATGCACATGACCGACGCCCCCGCTTACCCGAGGAGCCGCAGACGTGGCCGCGGCAGGCCGGCCATCGGCCGGGCCGGCGCCGCGGCGCTGGCCCTGGCCATCGCGATGGTGCCCGGCGTCGCCAACGCGGCCGTCACCACCAACCAGACCGGCAGCAACAACGGCTATTTCTATTCGTTCTGGACCGACAGCCAGGGCACGGTCTCCATGGAACTGGGGTCCGGCGGCAACTACAGCACCTCATGGCGTAACACCGGGAACTTCGTCGCCGGCAAGGGCTGGAGCACCGGCGGCCGCAGGTCCGTGAACTACTCGGGCAGCTTCAACCCGTCCGGCAACGCCTATCTGGCCCTCTACGGGTGGACGCGGAACCCGCTCGTGGAGTACTACATCGTCGACAACTGGGGCACCTACCGGCCCACGGGCACCTACAAGGGCACCGTCACCAGCGACGGTGGCACCTATGACATCTACCAGACCACCCGCTACAACGCCCCCTCCATCGAGGGCAACAAGACCTTCAACCAGTACTGGAGCGTCCGGCAGCAGAAGAAGACGGGCGGGACCATCACCACGGGCAACCACTTCGACGCGTGGGCCCGGTACGGCATGAACCTGGGCAGCCACGACTACATGATCCTCGCGACCGAGGGCTACCAGAGCAGCGGAAACTCCAACATCACCGTAGGCGGATCCTCCGGCGGTGGCGGCGGCGGTTCCACGCCGCCTCCGACCAACGGCGGCGGCAGCTGCACCGCCTCGCTGTCCGCGGGCAGCCAGTGGAACGACCGGTACAACCTCAACGTCGCGGTGTCCGGCTCCAACAACTGGACGGTGACGATGAACGTCCCGTCCCCGGCCAAGATCATCGCAACGTGGAACATCAGCGCCAGCTGGGACTCGAGCGGCCAGGTGATGACCGCCAGGCCGAACGGCAACGGCAACAACTTCGGCGTGACCATCCAGCACAACGGCAACTGGACCTGGCCGACGGTCTCCTGCCGGGCGAACTGATCCTCGAACGCCTCTGACACCGCACCCATGGCGCGGCGGCCCTCGGCCGCCGCGCCGTACTGCGCTCCACACCCGGGCGTCGCCGACCGATCGGAGACGGTCAGAGGTCGTTGCCGGCGTAGGACAGGTTGAAGCTCTTGTTGACGAGCGGGAAGTCGGGGACGATCGTCCCGCTGAGGGCGACGGGCAGGGCCGGCCAGTTGAAGAACGACGGGTCCACGATCTTCACCCGGGACAGCGTCCCGTCCTCGGCGAGCTCGACGCGATGGACGATCGTCCCCCGCCAGCCCTCCGTGATCCCGACTCCCGACGCCGGTCCCGCCGCCGTCACGAGTTCCGCGCACCGGACGCCGGCGGCCAGGCCGTGCACCAGGCGGCCGATCAGCTCGGCCGAGACCGCGATCTCCGCCGCGCGCACCTGGAACCGGGCGAGCACGTCCCCGCCGGTACGGGTGACCACGCTGAACGGCCCGAGGTCGGCGAACGGGTGGTCGCGGCGGGCGTCGGCGTCGAGTCCGCTGGCCCGCGCGACGTAGCCGAGGACGCCGAGGTCACGCGCCGCCTCGGCCGACAGCTCGGCCGTGCCGGCGAACCGGTCGAGGACGACGGTGTGCCCGAGCGCGAGATCGACGATCTCCGCGACGTCGGCGGCGACGGCCGAGATGACGCCGGGGTCGGGCAGGGCGCGCAACTCGACGCCGCCCAGGGTGACCCCGCCGCGCAGCAGCCGGTGGCCGGTCACCTCGGCGTTGAGCCGCAGCAGGCGTTCGCGCACCCGCTGGGCGTGGGCGTTCAAGATGCCGTGGGCCACGTCGTTGCACAGCGCCCCGAGGTCGGTGACGTGGTTGTACAACCGCTCGAGCTCCAGCAGAACGGCCCGCATGAGCTGGGCGGGCGGCGGGACGGCGCACCCCGTGGCCTCCTCGACGGCCAGGCAGTACGCCAGGGCGTGTCCCACCGAGGTGTCGCCGCTGATCCGCTCGGCGAGCTCGATGCCGTCGGCGGGGGTGCGGCCCTCGAAGAGCTTCTCGATGCCCTTGTGCACGAACCACAGCCGGGCCTTCAGCTTCAGGATCGTCTCGCCCACGACCGAGAAGCGGAAGTGTCCCGGCTCGATGAGCCCGGCGTGCACCGGCCCCACGGGGATCTCGTAGATGCCGGGCCCGGCCACGGTCACGAACGGATAGGGTCCCTCCGGGTCGCCGAACGACGGCGGTGGCCCGGCGTCGGAGCGCATCGGATACCACCCGCGCGGCCAATGGTGGTGGCGCACCAGACGGCGCGGCAGTGGGTGATCGGCCGGCACGATGCCGTACAGGTCGCGCATCTCGCGTTCGAACCGCCCGGCGGGGAACGACAGCGCGGTGAGGCTGGGCAGGACCGGGTCGTCGCCCGGCAGCCGAACCCGCAGCTCGGTACGTCGTTCCGGGCCCAGATCGAAGCCCGCCGCGGTGAACAGGTAGACGACGCGGAATCCGCCGGCCTCCTCGCAGGCGGACACCAGTGCCAGCCGGTGGCCGCCGTCGAGGAGTCTCGCCGCCTGGCCGCGCAGCTCGCCGGGGCCGATGTCGAGGACGAGGCGTTCGGTCATGGGGTGACTCCGGCGATGGTCGCGGCGGTTTCGAGCAGCGGCCGCAGCGGTCCGGTCCAGACGCCGAGCACGGCGGCCGCGGCCAGCCCGGCGACCAGCGGGACGGCGGCCGTGCGCGGCAGCCGTACGGCACCGGCCCGGTCACCCGGCTCCGGCACCCCGGGAACCTCGGGCACCCCGGGCACCCCGGGCACCCCGGGCACCCCGAGAACCTCGGGAACCTCTGAGACCTCGGCCGCCTCGGCGGCCTGTGGCGAGCCGAGCAGCATGCGTCCGGCGTGCCGGGCGACGGCGGCGAACACCACCAGCAGCGGCACCAGGGCGATGGCGGTCGCCCAGCCGACCGCGGCGCCGGCCCCCGATCCGAACCCGGCACGCACGATGCCGATCATGCTGGCGAACAGGCTGAACGGCGGCAGCCCGAGCACGGCGGCCAGCCCGAGGCCGAAGGCGCCGGCCAGCAGCGGCGCCCGCCGGGCCAGACCGCGGACCGCGGCGATCCGGCTGCTGCCCGCCGCCAGGTTGATGTGGCCGGCCGACAGGAACAGCACCGACTTGGCCAGGCCGTGCCCGAGGATGTGCAGCAGGACGGCCATGAGCGCCAACCGGCCGCCGATGGCGGCTCCGAGTGCCAGCAGGCCCATGTGCTCGATGCTGGAGTAGGCCAGCATGCGCTTGTAGTCCCGCTGGGCGATCAGCAGCGCGGCCGCCACCGCGAGCGAGCCGAGCGCGGCGACCAGCAGCAGCGTCCGAGCGAAACCCACGCCGAGCGCCGCATCGGAGATCACCTTCACCCGCAGGATCGCGTAGAACGCCACCGACAGCAGCACGCCGGACATCAGCGCGGACACCGGCGCGGGCGCCTGGCCGTGGGCGTCGGGCAGCCAGGCGTTCATCGGGGCGAGCCCGGCCTTGGCGCCGAAGCCGAGCACGAGCAGGGCGACCGCCATCCGCGTCACACCGGGGTCGAGCGCGGCGGCGTTCCCGGCCAGCACCGCCCAATCGAGGCCGGCGCCGGCGGCCACCCCCGCCTCCGCGTGTAGTCCGGCCCTCGTGTTCAGACCCGCATAGTGCAGCAGCACCACGCCCAGCAGCGCGAGCGCGATGCCGACCGAGCAGATCACCACGTACTTCCACGCGGCCTCGGTCGCCTCGCGGGTGCGGCGGTGCCCGACGAGGAACGCGGTCAGGATCGTGGTGGCCTCGACCGCCACCCACAGCACGCCCAGGCTGGCCGCCAGCACGGCGAGCGCCATCGCGGCGATGAACCCCTGCGTGAACACGCCGTAGCGGCGGGCCGCCCGCGGCCCGGCGTGCCCGATGGCCGACTCGGTGGCCAGGTGGGCCGGGCTGGCCAGCATCGCGAGCAGCGAGACGGCCCCGATCACGATCAGCATGAACGCGCTCAGCGAGTCGGCGCGCAGCAGCCCGCCGAGGGCCTGCCGCGGCCCCTCGGCGGTGACGGCGGCCAGCGCGATCGACGCGGCCAGCGATCCGGCGGCGGCCACCGCGCCCAGCCAGGCCGTGGCGGGCCGCCAGCCGAGGACCGCGTACAGGCAGCCGGCCAGCAGCGGCAGCAGCACGGGTGCGCCCACCAGCAGGGTCACGACAGGTCCTCCTCCGCCGCACACGTGCCGGGCCGTACGCCCCGGGCCGTGCGCAGGTCGTTTCGCGGCTTCTTCACTCGCTCGTCCATCAGTCGTGCAGCTCGCGCAGCTCGTCGAGGTCGGTGCCGCCGAAGGCTGCGCGCATCCGCGTGGTCAGGACCTGCAGCACCAGTACGGCGAGCAGCACGTCCAGCGACACGCCGAGCTCGACCACCAGCGGCACCCCGCTGGTGGTGAGGAACGCGGTCGCGGTGATCGCGTTGTCGATCAGCAGGAAGCCGACCACCTGCGACAGCGCCCGTCGCCGGGTGACCAGCACGAAGAAGCCGACCAGCAGCACGGTCAGCGCCACCGGCACCGCCCGGGTGGCGGGGTCGGGCGACAGCCGTACGATCGGCTGGGACACGGCGTAGGCCACCAGCGCGAGCACCGCAGCGGCCAGCAGCGAGGTCGCCACGTTGACCAGCGGCCGCGTCTCACGGGCCTCGTCGGCCGCCGTCTCGCCGCCGGGCCGGGGGGTGTCCAGCGCGCGGCGCATCAGGTACGGCAGCAGCCCCGCGCGCAGCGCCCCGACTCCCACCGCGACGGCGACCAGGTGGACCGACCCCTGCCGCAGGCCGAGCACCACGACCATCGCGCCGAGCGCGACACCCTGCAGGGCGAACAACCTGACGATGGCCGCCAGGTCGCGCCGCCACAGCACCAGCACCCCGGCGAGCAGGAACGCCCCGCAGGCCAGGGCGAGCCACTGGGCGTACAGCGAGTCGCTCATCAGGCACCGCCCGCCAGGAAGTAGGAGGCGGCCACCGCGAGCAGGGCCAGCAGGAAGGACCCGGCGAGCAGCTCGGGGATGCGGAACAGCCGCAGCTTGGCCATGAAGACCTCACCCGCCGCCAGCAGCATCCCGAGGACGGCCGTCTTCGCCGCGAACGCGGCCACCCCGACCAGTACGGCGACCAGCGCGCCCATGTCCGCCGCCCCGCCCGTGGCGACGCCCCACGGCAGGAACAGGCTGCCCAGCAGGCCGAGCAGTACGGTCAGCCGGGCCGCGGAGGCCCACTCGATCAGCGCGAGATCGGGTCCGGAGTACTCCAGCACCATCGCCTCATGGATCATCGTCAGTTCCAGGTGGGTGGACGGGTTGTCCACCGGGATCCGGCCGGTCTCGGCGATCGTCACCAGCGCCAGGGCGACGGCGGCCAGCAGGCTGGCCGGGGACAGCACCCGCATCGGGTCCGCCTCGGTCAGGCCGACGATCGTCCCCAGGTTGGTCGAGCCGGCCCGCACCGACAGGGCGAACACCGACACCAGGATCGTCGGCTCCACCAGCGCCAGCACGGTGACCTCCCGGCTGGCCCCCATGCCGCCGAACGCGGTCCCGGTGTCCAGGCCGCCCAGCGCCAGCGCCACCGATCCCAGCGCGAGCAGCGCGGTCACCGCGAACAGGTCGGCGGCCGAGTCCAGCGGCGACGCCGTGGTGACGAGCGGGACGACGGCCGCCACGACCAGCGCCGTGCCGGCGAGCACCAGCGGGGCCAGGCGGAACGGCCATCCGGTGCCGCGCGGATCGATCGGCTCCTTGCGCAGCAGCTTGCGCAGGTCACGCCACGGCTGCAGCACACCGGCCCCGGCCCGGCCCTCCATCCGGGCGCGCACCTGGCGCATCAGCCCGGTCAGCAGCGGTGCGCCGACGACCACCAGCACCACCTGCAGCACGGTCGCGATCAGGCCCACCGCATCCGGTCCGGCAGCGTTCAATCCGGCAGTGCTCAATCCGGCAGTGCTCAATCCGGCACTGCTCAATCCGGCACTGCTCAATCCGGTCATGGGATCACCGCCAGCAGGATGAGCAGCCCGGTGAGCGTCCAGAAGCCGTAGGCCAGGTAGCGGTGCACGCTGCCGTTGGCCAGCGCCCGCGCCCTGCGGCCGAGCGCCTCGGCTGCGGCCAGCAGCGGGCCGTACAACCGCCGCTCGATCCGGTCGGGGACCATCGCGTGGAAGCGGATCCGCTCCACCAGATAGGCAGACTCCTTCTTGGGGGTCACATCGATGTCCATCTCCGGTCGCAGCACGTCGTCGAAGACGCGCTGCAGCGGCTCGGCGAACGAGGTCGCCGTGTACTGCATGCGCGGCGACATGGGTCCGGCGCCGCAGTCCCACAGCCGCGCGGCCCGCCGCCTGCGCGCCGAGAACATCCGTACGGCACCGGCGGCCAGGGCGATCGCCGCCGCCAGCGCCACGGCGATCAGCAGCGGGGACATCGTGCCCGCGATCCCGGACAGGTGCAGCGTCACGGTCCGCATGGCCGGGCCGGTCACCGGTGCGGGACCCGGGAGCAGCGTGCCGACGGCGCGGGCCAGACCGGGCACGATCACGGTGGGGCCGACGGCCAGGACGGCACAGCAGAGCGCGGCCAGGCCCATCCCGCCCAGCATCGACGGCGGGCTCTCCACCGCACGCTCCGCCTCCGGACCGCGCGGCCGGGCGAGGAACCCGACGCCGAAGGCCTTGACGAACGTGGCGACCGCCAGCCCGGCCGACATCGCCACCACGCCGACGGCCAGCGGCATCGCCACGGCACCGGCCACGCCGGAGGCGGGGATCGCGTGGACGAGACTCTGCAGCAGCAGCCACTCGCTGACGAACCCGTTGCCCGGCGGCAGCGCGGAGGCCGCCAGCGCCCCGACCGCGAACAGCGCGGTCGTGTACGGCATGCGGGCGCGCAGCCCGCCCAGCACGTCCAGATTCCTCGTGCCGGTGGCGTGCAGCACCGACCCGGCGGCCTGGAACAGCAGCGTCTTGAACGCCGCGTGGTTGACCACGTGCAGCAGCGCGGCCACCAGCGCGAGGGCGGCCAGCTGCGGCGCGCCGCGGGTGGCGAAGAACCCCGCCGCGCCGAGGCCCATCAGCACCAGCCCCATGTTCTCCGTGGTGGAGTAGCCGAGCAGCCGCTTCAGGTCGGAGGAGACCGCGGCCTGCAGGATGCCGTACATCGCGGAGGCCCCGCCGGCGGCCAGCACCAGCAGCCACCACCAGGCCGGCGTTCCGCCCCCCGAGGCGCCGCCGGTCGAGCCGGGCAGCAGGTCGAGGCCGACCCGGGCGATGCCGTACACGCCCATGTTGACCATGGCGGCGCTCATCAGCGCGGACACGTGGCTCGGCGCCTCCGGGTGCGCCCGCGGCAGCCACGCGTGCAGCGGAACGATGCCCGCCTTGGAGGCGAACCCGGCGAACGTCGCCAGGAACACCGCGTCGCGGGCGAGCGGAGAAAGCCGCGCCGCGCGGAGCTGCTCGAAGGCCTCGCCATGGGCCCCGGCCGCGAATCCGGCGAGCCCGCCGAGGATCGCGATCAGCCCGAGGTGGGTCATCACGGCGTACCAGAGGCCGGCGCCGCCGACGGCCGGGCGGCGGCCGTGCTCGGCCAGCACCAGCAGCAGCGAGGTGATCGCCATCAGCTCCCAGGCCACCAGCAGCGTGCTCACGGCGGCCGCCGCCGGCACCAGCAGCATCGAAGCGACGAACAGCGGGAGCGTCGCCTGGACGATCCGGCCGGACAGGCCGTGCCGTGCATAGCCGATCCCGTAGACGCCGGCGCAGACGGCCACGCCTCCGGTGACCGCGATGAACAGCCCGCCCAGCGGGTCGAGCGTCAGCCGCACCCCGGCCAGCGGCAGCAGGTCGGGCAGCCAGGCCGACCAGGTCTGCCCGGCCATGGCGGCCCCGCCCGCCGCCGCCCCGGCCGCGCCCGCGGCGGCCGTGCCGACGCCCGAAAGGGCCGGCCGGATCCGGGCGGGTACGGCCAGCGCGAGCAGGGCCGTCGCCAGGCACAGGCCGAGCGCGACCGTGAGGAGAGCCCCGGGGAGGTTCATCGGCCGGTCAGCCGCCGCAGCGCCGCGATGATCGCCTCGGGCTCGGGCGGGCAGCCGGGCACCTCGGCGTCGACCGGGACCACGTCGCCGACCGCGCCGGCCACACCGTACGCACCGGCGAACACGCCGCAGTCGCGGGCGCAGTCGCCGACGGCGACCACGAAGCGGGGCTCGGGCACCGCCTCGTAGGTGCGGCGCAGCGGCACCTCCATGTTGCGGGTGACCGGGCCGGTCACGAGCAGCGCGTCGGCGTGCCGGGGAGAGGCCACGAGCCGGGCCCCGTACCGCTCGGCGTCGTACACGGGGCCGAACACCGAGCCGATCTCCACCTCGCAGCCGTTGCACGAGCCGGCGTCGACGTGCCGGAACTGTACGGATCCGCCCAGTTCGGCCGCCTCCGGCGGGGCCTCACCTGTGGGACGTTCCGGCGCGGGCTCGGCGACCCGGCCGGTCTTCCTGATCTTGCGCCATAGACTCACGCGGCGACTCCTGCTTTCTCGCGCGGTGACACTCCGAGGCGACACTCCGTGATGACACTCTGCGATGAAACTCTGCGGTGAAACTCTGCGGTGAAATCCTGTGGTGAAACTCTGCGGTGACACGCACGGCGGTCGGCTCATCGGGACGGCGGCTGCTCCTCCTGCCGCAGCTCGGCCAGCACCCTCCCCTGACCGGCGAGCACGTCGGTGAGGATCCGCCGGGCCGCGCGCAGCAGGTCGGCCACGTCGCCGCAGCTCAGTGCATACACCACGGTGGATCCCTCACGGGTGGCCGTCACGAGGCCGGCCCGGCGCAGCACGGCGAGCTGCTGCGACAGGTTCGACGGCTCGACCTCGATGTCCGCGAGCAGATCACGCACCGGCAGCGGGCCGTCCTGGAGCAGTTCGAGCACCCGCACACGCACCGGGTGACCGAGCGTACGGAAGAACTCCGCCTTGACCTGATGGAGGGGTACGGACACGGTCAGCCCCTTAACGACCGGCGGAGCGCGACGCGGCCGATCAGCGGCGGCGCGCCGGACGGTGCTTCTGGCAGCGTGTACCGAAACGGCATGACATGTCCGAAACTCACGAATCCATTATGTGACGAATTGAAGATTTCTTCAAATCGTCAACGTGGACGGGTCTCGGACGGCCGGGCTCCGACGTTCCGGGACACCGTGATCGGCGGCTTCCCGATCCGGGTGGGGCAGAACACCGTCGTCCTGCTGCCAGCGCTGCACCGGCACCCCAAGGCGTGGGACCGGCCGGAGGAGTTCGACATCGACACTGGCTCCCCGAGAACAGGGCGGGGCATCACCCGGCCGCGTACAAGCCGTCGGCAACGGTGAACGGACCTGCATCGGGCGTCAGTTCGCGTCGACCGGGGCACGGCTCGCCCTGGCCGTCGTCCTGCAGCGGTTCGCGATCTCCGACCCCGAGGCCTACCGGATGCGGATCAAGCAGATGCTCACTCTCAAGCCCGACGGCTTCACGATGGACGTCAGAGAGCGCAGTCCGTACGAACGGGGCACGGCGGCGCCGGCCGAGACCGTCGAAGAAGCGCCGACGGAGGTGCTCACCACCGGTGTCGGTCTCACCGTCGTTCGCCAAGAACGATCCGGAGCTGGTCGAGTGGGCGCTGCGCTGCCTACGCGTGCCGCGCGACCAGGTCGTACGGCTGCGCGCCCGCGGCGCGACCCGCCTGCCGGTGGACACGCCGGTGACGGCCGGGCTGCTGCTGTCGGAGTTCGCCGAGTTGCAGGAGGCGGCCACGTGTTCCGACCTGGCGATGCCGGCCGGGGCGACCGAGTGTCCGTGGACCCGGCGGCAGCTCGCCGAGCTGGAGAACGACTACGCCGACGAGATCCTCGCCAAGCGGGTCACCGTGCTCACGCTGCTGGAGCGCTTCCCCGCGATCACGCTGCCGCTGTTCCTGGAGATGGCCGGGCCGATCCGGCCACGCTACTACTCGATCTCCTCCTCGCCGCTGGCCGATCCGCGCCGGGTCCGCATCACGGTCGGCCTGGTGGAGGGGCCGGCCTGGTCGGGCGCCGGTCGCTACCGCGGCATGTGCTCGGCCTACCTCGCCGGGCTCGAGCCCGGCGACGTCTTCTACGGCTACATCAGGGTCGCGGCGCCGCCGTTCCGCCTTCCCGACGATCCGGCGACCCCGGTGATCCTGGTGGGGCCGGGCACCGGATTCGCCCCGCTGCGTGCCTTCCTCGAGGAGCGGGCGCTGACGGGGGCCGCCGGTCCGGCGTAGGTGTTCTGCGGCTGCCGCCATCCCGAGCACGACTGGCTCTACCACGCCGAACTGCGGGAATGGGAGGCATCGGGGGTCGCCCGCGTGCACACGGTGTTCTCCGCGCTCGCCGGTCATCCGTACCGCTTCGTCCAGGACGCGCTCGCCGCGCAGGCCGATCGCGTGTGGGCGCTGCTGGAGGCGGGGGCGTGAGAGTGTCCACGCTCTCCACTGGAAAAGTCTCCGCATGGACTTTGAACACCGCGTCAGGATGGCCGGGAGAAAACTGATTCGTCGTACCCGCCTGTGATGTACTCCAGCCGTCGGACGAACATCGCGTCTATGATTTCTTGTCTCGTCTGCCGCCCTGACTTGGCCTGTTCGACGGCACGCGCCTCACGTTCCTCGAAGAAATCGGTACCGACCTCTCGGACGACTTGTGATTCGCGATAGGCGACAAGAGTGGTGTCGCCGATGCGTCCCAGCTCGACGGTGTCGTCATGAAGGACGGCGAGACCGATCGAGCAGCAGGGGTGATTGTGCAGCCTGGCCGGAGAGATCTCGGCCAGTCGTGTTCGGACATCTCTTCCCACAGCCGTGAAAATATCGTCGCCGGTCATGGAGCCGGCACCAGGACCGATTTTACCCAGACACTGATCGACGAGATCCCTCGGAGAACCGGCCTCCCTCTCGGCTGGGTCACGAGCCTTTCCCGTGACCCGGGCCGGCGAGTGCGCAACGCCGGACTCTGAAATTCGGCCCGCATGCGTAGCTGGCCTCCTCTCTAGGCTTCTGGCGCCAGCCACTAACGGAAAGAGAAACACCACTGAAACGATCCGACCTACGAGCGGTCATCCGTCGATGACCATGATCGGCTCGCCGCTGAACTTATCGATGATCTTTCGCGCTGCCAGCGGTTCTTTCAGCCGGAATTCCACCTTCAGCGGGTAGCCTTCGAGCGAAGTGAATTCCTCCGGCCAGGGGAAGACCGGTGCGCAGTTGTTACGCAACTGGACCGCGATGCTGACCTGGGTGGCAGATTCCTCGGACTCCTTGTCCGTCACCTCGTAACAGGAGGTGCCGTCGGCTTTAGGAGGCCCTATGGTCATTATCGCGACGATGGTCCGCTCGTCACCCGAGACCGTCACCCTGAAAACCTGATCCCAGTACGATTGCCTGCCGCAGCCTGCCAGTAACGCGATCTGGCTGACGAACAGCAGGCATGAAGCGGCAATCCTCGGGACGGGAGCTGACGCATAGGGCCTCGCCATTAGCCGATCTTTCGCTTCTTGATATCTCCGCCGAACGCGTTCACTACAGTTTGGAGGTCAGTGAGACCGTGTTTGCAGGGACGATGCAGTTTCCAGAGGACGGTGTTTGTCATCGGAGGTCTCGGGGTCGATGTAAATGGAGGCGGTGTGGGTTCTGGGGTATGCAGTTTTCGAATCGGCCAGATAGTTGCGTCCGGCTTGAGTAGCAGGATCTGCTGGTCTCTCTTGCATAGGCAGCAGATCCCGGGTAGGTGGTGCCATGGCAAGTAGACCGCACACATCTGTCGTCCTATCCAGTCCGGGTGACCTCGTTACTGAGTATGCCCGGTTCATAATTCGAGTTGTGGTCTGTCCCCCTTGCTGTGGGATAATTAGCCTATAGTGTGATATCAGTCTGTTTTAGGCTGAAAGGGGGATTATTTCATGGTGTGAATCCGGCTGCCGTCCGGCTGCCGTCCAAAACGGCGCGCAGCAGAGATGCCGCCTCATGCCCATGGCGGCGTCCCGCCGGACGGGTGATGGCGCGGGCGGAAACCGTGCAGCGGAGGTCAGGCGCTTTCCTTGTCCTCCAGGCCGACGGCCGACCGCAGCTCGCCGACCTCGCGCCGCTGCTCCTCGTCGTCGTACTCCGCGTTGAGGTGGGTGAGCACCTGGGCCAGGCCCTCGGCGATGGCGTTGAGCTTGTGCTGCACGGCGTCGTTGGCCCGGGTCTGGGTGTTCTGCAGCAACGCGACCAGCAGGAAGGTCACGATCGTGGTGACGGTGTTGATGATCAGCTGCCAGGTGTCCATGTCGCGCAGGACGAAGAACGACGGCGCCCACACCAGCACCAGCGGCACGCACATGACGAAGAACCAGGCCCGGGACACGAACGCCGCGGCGGCGGTGGCGAAGCGGTCGAACGGCGAAAGCCGTGAACCGATGTCGGACGGCATGATGGGGGATGAGGGCTTCGACCCGGACATTCGGCTCCTCCGTAAGCGACGATCGGAAGCCCAGCTATCCAGGGTTCAAGGTCTCAAACGTGTACACACCGCCGCTGACGGCGCACACCGCTCGATTGCTCGGTTAAGATCCACAAAAGACGCGTCTCAGGCGGTGATGGCTGATGGAAAGAGTGCCGGCGGGAGTCGATCCGACTGTTCCGAGTGTGGCCCGAATCTATGACTACCTGCTCGGCGGCAAGGACAACTTCGCCTCCGACCGGGCTGCGGCGGAGAAGCTGATCGAGCTCACGCCGAACGTCCGAGAGGGGGTGCAGGCCAACCGGCGCTTCCTGAGCCGAGCCGTACGGCTCATGTGTGAGAGCGGGATCCGTCAGTTCCTCGACATCGGCACCGGCCTGCCGACCCAGGAGAACGTGCACCAGGTGGCGCTGCGGGTGGCGCCCGAGTCCCGGATCGTGTACGTCGACAACGACCCCATCGTGCTCAGCCACGGGCGCGCCCTGCTTGAGGACAACCCGCAGACCATCGTCGTGGACGGCGACATGCGGAATCCGGAGACCATTCTGGACAACCCCAGGGTCACCGAGCACCTCGACTTCGACAAGCCGGTCGGCCTGCTCATGCTCGCCGTGCTGCACTTCGTCCCCGAGGACGAGGACGCCGAGCGGATCGTGAAGACGCTGCGCGACCGCCTGGCCGTCGGAAGCGGCATGGCGATCAGCCACCTGTCGTACGGCGACCTCGACCCGGAGAAGATCCGCGAGGGCCGCGAGCTCTACAAGAAGACCTCGGCCGGCGCGGTGACGCCTCGCTCGCACGCCGAGATCCTGCGCTTCTTCGACGGGTTCGAGCTGGTCGAGCCGGGACTTGTGCCCACGGAGAACTGGCGTCCCGAGGGGGGGGAGCCCCAGCTTCCCCCTCTCCCCGGTGTCGATGGCTACGCGGGGGTCGGCCTGCTCCGCTGACCCGGGCCCGGCCGGTCAGACGGGGTTCCCGATCCGCTTCGGCGTGTCGGGAACCCCGGCCCGATGGTGATCGTTTGAGGGAAGATCACATCGGTCTGACTGGAGAGAGGAAACCGTGGTCTTCAAACGGATGCTGGGAGCCTTCGGCGTCGGCGCCCCCTCGGTGGACACCGTTCTGGCCACCCCGCGGGTACGGCCGGGCGACCCGCTGCGCGGCGAGGTCCGCCTGGCGGGCGGCGACTTCGACGCCGACATCGAGCACGTCGCCCTCGGTCTGGTCACCCGGATCGAGGCCGAGCACGGCGAGGACGAGCAGACCGGTCTCGTCGAGTTCCTCCGCACCGAGGTCGCCGGGCCGTTCACGCTGCGCGCCGGCGAGCATCGCGCCATCGCCTTTGAGCTCCCCGTCCCGTGGGAGAGCCCGATCACCGAGGTGATGGGCCGGCCGCTGCACGGCATGGTGATGGGCGTGCGCACCGAGCTGGCCATCGCCAAGGCCGTCGACAAGGGCGACCTGGACGCCTTCGAGATCACGCCGCTGCCCGCGCAGGAGGCCGTGCTGCGGGCCTTCGCCCAACTCGGGTTCCACTTCAAGAGCGCCGACCTGGAGATGGGCCACCTCCGCGGGGTCGATCAGCACCTGCCGTTCTACCAGGAGATCGAGTTCTATCCGCCGTCCGACCACGCGGGGCAGGTCGGCGAGGTCGAGCTGACCTTCGCGACCACGCCCGGCGGGATGGACGTCATCCTGGAGGCCGACAGGCGCGGTGGTCGCCACGACTACGGTGGGGACTCCTTCGGTCGCTGGAGCGTCGGCCACGACGAGGCCCTGCATCGGGACTGGGCCGCGGAGATCGGCGGCTGGCTGGCCGCGCTGTCGCGGTACGGCACGGCCGGTGTCCACGACGGCCACGAGCCGTACGGACACCACGAGCAGTACGAGCAGTACGGGCACCAGGTGCATCGGCCGTACGGGGGAGACCACCACGGCGGCGGACCCGGATGGGGCATGGTCGCCGCGGCCGGAGCCGCCGGAGTGGTCGGCGGTCTCGTCGCGGCCGAGGCGATCGACGAGATCGGCGACCTCATCGAGGGCGAGGAGGAAGAGGAAGAGGAGTGGTGAACCCGCCGGGTTCCACCACACTCTGAGCCTCACCCCCGCGCCGGCGGGGCGGGCCTGTCATGCGCCGGCCCGGCCCGCCCCGCCGTACGCCTCCGGAAAGGGTGGTCAGTAGTTCCGGCTGCGCCCGACGTAGACGTCGCGGGCCCGATAGTAGGTGTCCGCGCTCGGGCCCGGTGAGCCGGAAGATCCCTCCATCTGCAGGTTGATGATCAGCCACATCGGCTTGCCCACGAACCCGCGGGCATGGTGCACCGCCTTCCACTGGCCGTCGATGTAGTAGTGGATGTCCACGTCGGTGGCGCTGACCTTGGTGATCCAGGCGCGGTAGTTGTGCCACGATCCCGGCGACGACACGCCCACGATCGTGCTGTCCACGTCCGAGGACGTACGGAACGTGTTGAACCAGTTGCGGTTGTCGCCCTTGAACTCCAGGATGTCGCTCTCCGGCGGCCAACTGTTCACGCCGGTCAGCCAGAACGCCGGCCAGGTGCCCCGGGCCGAGGGAGCCTGGAAATCGCCTTTGACCTCCCAGTTCGGGAACTGGTCGTTGACCACGACCTGATCGCGGGCGTGCACCGCGCCGGAGTGGTAGCGGATCGGCAGGTGCGGGCTGGAACCGCTGGTGCCCTCATTCCAGTTGATGCGGGCGGCCCGCAGCGTCAGCACCCCGCCGGACAGCGAGACGTGGTTGTGGTCGGTGGCCGAGCCGTACATCCGGGCGGAGCCGTTGTGGTCCGAGCCCCAGGGATACAGGTACGCCCATTCGGCGGCGAGCGCGTTGTAGTCGTTGAACGAGGACGGGGCGATGACCGTCTCCCAGGAGGCCGCTGCGCTCGCCGGGGTGAGGGCCGCCATCGCCGGACCGGCGACCGCGATCGCCGCGACGAGACGGAGGAGCGATCTGCGGCGTCTCATCTGTGTCCTCTCCACCCTGTCGGGAACGGATCTGACGAACAGAGTCCGATCGCTGAACGGCATCGGTCAAGACCGTCGCCGTCGGCGTCCCTCTCCCGCGTGCGCCCGGCCAGGTCAGCCGTGATCGGCCGGGTCGGCCGCGTGAAAAGAGCTGAAAACGGCGACGGTACGGCAGACCGCCCGCTGGCGGGTCAGCTCGTCGGCTTCTCGGCGTCCGCCGGGTCGGCCTCACCGTCTCGTCCGCCCAACTCGGCCAGGTCGTGGCCGGTGAGGCGAAGTCCGGCCGCCGCGATGTTCTCGGTCAGGTGGTCGAGCGAACCGGTTCCGGGGATGGGCAGTGTCACGGGTGACCTGGCCAGCAGCCAGGCCAGGGCGACCTGCGCGGTGGTGGCCCCGTGGCGGCCGGCGACATCCCTGAGACGTGCGTGGTCGATCCGTGCCCCGCCGCCTCCGAGCGGGAAATACGGGACATAGGCGATGCCCTCCTGCTCGCACTGGGCGAGTACGCCGGAATCGCCGGTGAAGTGGATGTGGAAATGGTTCTGCACCGCGGCGACCGGGGCGATGGACCGTGCCTCGGCGAGTTGGACGGCGTCGACATTGCTGATGCCGAGGTGCCGGATCAGCCCTTCGCCGCGAAGCTCCGCGAGCGCGGCGAAGCGTTCACCGATCGATTCGCCGCCTGCCGGGCCCATGCCGCCCACTCGCAGGTAGACCAGATCGAGATGGTCCCGCCCGAGGCGGCGCAGATCCTCCTCGACCAGACCGCGTAGTTGACCGGCGGCGGCCTGGCCGGTGGGCACCACGCCGCCCTCGAGGAGCGGACCGACCTTGGTGGCGACCACCAGGTCCTCCGGGTACGGCGACAGCGCTTCGCGGATCAACTCGTGCGCGGAAAGGTCACCGAACCCGTAGAAGCCCGCGGTGTCGATGTGGTTCACGCCGAGCTCCGCGGCCCGGCGCAGCACGGCGATGCCGGCCTCGAAGGTGCGGACGGAGCCGCCGAGGGCGAGCCTCATCGCGCCGAAGCCGAGCCGGTTGACCGGCAGGTCACCGCCCAGAGGGAACTGTCCTGCGGCGGCGGCCGTGGTGGTGGTGTCCATGTTCCTGCTCCTGTTCGTGGACGTATGCGGGTGCGGGTCGAAGTCCAGGTGATGTGGTCAGCCGCGGTAGTGATCGGCCAGCGCGGCGAAGGCGGCCTTGGGTTCCCACGGCATGCCGGGGTAGGCGAGCCCGTGGCCACTGTCGAGGATCTTGACGATCCCGGGGCTCGCCAGATCGAGGTCGATGGCGGGATCACCGCCGGGGCGGTGCGGGAAGTTGTAGAGCGCGAAGAGGAAGACGAAGGCGCTGTCGACGCCCGCGGCGTCGAAGGTCTCCAGCAGCTCACGGAGATAGGCGGCCTGGCCGGCCTCGTCGCGGGCGTACTCGCCGTCCAGCCGGACCGGCGTGCCGTCCTCGTCGTACTCGACGATCTCCAGACAGCGGGCGCCCCGTTCAGCCGCGCCATGGTAGGCGGAGGTGCCGAACTCGGTGATCGCGACCGGTTTTCCCTGCGCGACGAGGGCGCGGACGCCCGCACCGAACTGACCCGCGATCTCGGCCGATCGGTAGAGATCGACGCCGATGATGTCGAAGGGCGCCCAGTCGACGCGCTCGAGCTGGATGGAGGCGTAGGTGATCCGGCCGCCGAACCGTTCGCGCAGGAGCGCCACAGCGTCGCCGAGGAAGTCGTTGACACGTGCGGACAGGTCACCGATCAGCTCGCGCAGGCGGGCCGGGTCCGGCTCGTGCAGCAGCGGCCCGAGACGGTCGTTCTCGGAGTCGCCGGGCAGGAACCCCTTGTTCATCAGGCTCAGCTCGGCGCCGGCGACGAACACGACCTCGGCTCCGCGCAGCCGGACTCGCTCGGCCCGCTCGGCGCAGTCGGCGAACAGCGACAGCGTCTCCTCGGGGGTCAGTTCGAGCGGGTAGGGCGAGAACCAGACCTCCAGGCCGAGGTCGGCGGCGTACGTCGCGGCCAGCTCCAGCCGTTCGGGATCACCGCCGATGACGCGGACGGCGGTGCAGTGCAGGTCGTCACGGATGATCGTCAGCTCGCGCCTGACCACGTCCGGGTCGAAACGCTCACGGGAGATGGCTCCGTTGCGGACGAAGCCGGTGTCGTAGCTGATGCCCTTGGCGCGCATCGATCTGGCCCTTCCTGCCGGGTACGAGGGCCTCAGACTATACAAAAAGTGCGTGTACGCAAGTTTGCGTGCACGCAGGGAATTTGGGACAGTGGGGTGGTGACGGCAAGACGGACGGGGCTACGCGAGCAGAAGAAACAGGCCACCCGGCAGGCGTTGCGCGAGGCGGCATTGCGGCTGGCTCTCGAACGCGGGCCGGACAACGTGCGCGTCGACGACATAGCCGAGGCGGCCGGAGTCTCGCCGAGGACCTACAACAACTACTTCTCCAGCCGGGAACAGGCCATCGTCGCCGCTGTCACCGCCGAACGCGAATCCCGGGTGGCGGCGGCGGTGGCCGCCCGCCCCGCCGGCGTCCGGCTGGCCGACGCCGTCATCGACGCGATCGTGGAGCAGTACACCGATCCCGGTGAACACGATCGCGACGCGCTGCTGTTGATCACTACTCGTCCCGTGCTGCGCGACGCGTTCGTCGATGCCGCCGCCGCGATCGAACATCCCCTGACCGATGCGATCGCCGACCGCCTCGGTGGTTCCGGCCGGGACACCGCCCGCGTGCTCGCGGCGAGCGTGGCCGCCGCCGTCCGGGTCGCCCTCGAACGGTGGACGCGGTGGACGGCCGCCGCGTCCCCTGCCGCCGGTGGGCTCGTCGTGCCGTCCGGCTCGCTACCCGACCTGCTCCGCGCCGCGCTCGCCCCGCTCACCCCCGCCCTCGACGCGGCGGAGGAACGACGGGCGGCCGCGCCGGAGAACTGAGGGGCCGGTGTCCCGACCCGGCAGTCTCTGCCGGTCAGGAGGGGGCGTACCTATGGTGTGACCTTGATGTTGGTCAGACCGGACAGCGCGTTGCGGACGGTGTTCGAGGAGTGCACGACGTTCGGATCGCCCGCGCACTTGGAGGTCGAGGTGATGCGGATGGCGTACATGCCGACACCGCCGAGGTCGGAGGCGTTGTCGCGCCACACGTTGCCGCAGCCGTTGGCGTACGACGGGGTGGTCGCGGGGTTGTGCGTCTCGTAGCCGTTGGCGAAGGTGCCGGGGGAGGCGAAGGACCCCGTGTTGCGTTCGATCACATAGCCGATGCCCTTGACGTCGACCCAGGAGTCGGCCGAGTTCTGGCCGGAGATGCCGGTGCCGTCGAAGGTGTTACCCGAGATGACGCCGTCGAAGGTGCCCTCCTTGACGTCGATGTGCTCGGCGGCGATGTTCGGGCCGAACCGGTTGTCCAGGACCTCGACGCGATCTGAGCGGTCGACGCCGCCGCTGTTGCCGTGGCACGCCCAGTTGGAGTTCGCCGAACCGATGTAGACGCCCTCCCCGTATCCTGCCTGCACCTGGCCGGTGTGCGAGATCCGCGAGTTCCGGATCACGCCGTCCGCCGAGGACCTCCGGAAGTGGACGGCCTCCTCATCGATGTGATGCACGTGGACCCGGTCGATGGTCACATGCGGGGAGTCGTCCAGAATGATCCCCTTCTTGGAGTCCTTGACCGTGAACCCGAACAGGTTCCAGTACGGCGCGGCGTACAGCCAGAGCCCGTATCCGGAGTCCCACCCGCTCGTTGGAGCGGGGCAGGAGGGGCCGGAACCCGAGGGGCCGTCGTTGACCAGGACGGCATCGGCCGGACCGACCAGCGTGATGGGCAACGAGGCCGTCCCCGCGCGCTGGGTGACGAATGAGCCGTGGTACTCCCCGGGGGCCAGCCTGATCGTCTGCCCGGGCCGGGCGGCGGCCAGCGCGCTCCGCAGTTCGGTCGCCGTCGACACGTCGACGACGCCGCTTTCGCTCGGGGAGTGTTGAACGGCCAAGGTGAGGGCGGTGGTGACGGCCGCGGCATCGACCGTCGACGCCGGTGGCCGTGCGTTCGCTCCCGCCGACGGCGCCACTAACGTGATCAACGCTGCGAAGAGCCCTGCGGCGGTGCGCCACTGCACGAACGCCTCCGGAACAGTTAACAAAGTTTCCTGATCTTTCGCAGGCTAAAGGGGCGGGGTGCCCCGCGCAAGACCCAACCTCCACCGGCCCCTGGCGGCTTGCGTATGCGCATCGCGAGGGAGATCGCGCAGAAGTTCGACTCGGACCGGCTCGTGCGAGCGCCTGACTTCAGGTGTCCGCGTCGCTGAGCTGGAACCAGACCACGCGGCCGGTCCCGGTGTCGTGCCAGCCCCAGGCGGTGGCCAGTTGCCGTACCAACCAGAGGCCGCGACCTCCGTCGCTCGGTTGATCCACGAGGTCATCGGGGAGGACCTGGGGTTTGCTCGCGGCTGAGCCGGCGTCGATGACATCGACGTGGAGCGTTCCATCACGGAGGGCGGCGGCGAGGGTGACCTGGCCGCCGGGGCGGGCGGAGTCGGAGTGCCGTACGGCATTCGCGACCAGTTCGGAGGCGAGCAACAGGGCGTCGTCGACGCGGCGGTGGCCGGTGGCGGCCAGCAGGACCCGCAGATAGCGGCGGGCCCTCGGCACGGATGCGGGCTCGCCGGGCAACTCGACCTGCCCGAGCAGATGGAGGGCCTTCATCGCGCCCTCCAGAAGACTCGAACACCCGGTGCGGCCTGCGAGTCGTCTCTTGACGGGGCCTCCGCTGCTCGTGCCACCTGCACGGACTTCGTGGTCGCGGCGAGGCAGGCGGCTTGCGCGGCTCGGGCGGCGTGGGCGGCGGTGGCGATCCGCCCGGCGGCCTCGGGCGTCTCGGTCGCGACGCGTCTGCGGCGGCCCGGGCCCCAGGTGAACATCCAGGTACGGCCCCGCCGTACGGCGGTGACCCGCAGTCGTGACCTGGCATCGGGGAGAGGGATCTCCATGGTCGGCTCGTGGTGCGGCGGGAGCCGTACGACCGAGTCCACCCCGAGATCGTGCAGTTCCCCGGCCAGCCGGATCAGATGGCCCGCCTCCACCCCAACATCCCGCCCTCGCATCTCCCCACCTGCCCTTTTGTCGCTCGTGGCCCGATTTAGCGCGAAGAGTGTCTTGGTCGTCACCCTTCGTGATGAACCTTGATGTTCGACGATGCGGGTGCACGTAGCAAGCGGTTCTGCAAATTTGCTCAGCAGCTTTCTTCTCTGGTTTCGGCAGTGCGGAGCTGCTCCTCACGGCACACTGTGGGGGTTGATTTCGGGGAGGTTGGAGTGGCGACTGGGCGCGGCCCTACTGTTCGACGTAGAAGGCTGGCCGGTGAGCTACGCAGGCTGCGCGAGCGCAAGGAGATGACGCTCGAAGAGGTCGCCGAACGGCTGGGCTGGTCCGCGGCGAAGGTTTCGCGGATCGAGACGGCGCGCGTCGGGATCACGTCGCCGGACCTCACGAAGATGCTCGACCTCTACGAGTTGGACCCGGGCAAGCGGCCTGGCCTGCACGCGCTCGCCAGGACGGCGCGGACCAAGGGCTGGTGGGACGCCTACGCCGAGTCGCTGCCGAGCGACTACGCGACGTACATCCAGCTCGAAGCGGACGCGGCCTTCATCCGGAGCTACGATGCGATGATCGTGCATGGTCTGCTCCAGACGGAAGACTATGCGGGTGAGATCATCCGCTCGGCATTGATGGGCCTGTCGTCTCCAGGCGAGGTTGAGCGTCGTGTCGAAGTCCGGATGACCCGCCAGAACCTCCTACTGAGGGAGGAGAGTCCGCTACGGTTCTGGAATGTGATCGACGAGGCGGCGCTCACCCGCAGGGTCGGCTCCGCTGCCGTAATGCGCGGACAGTACGCCAAGCTGCGTGAGTTCGCAGATCGGGACAACGTGACGATCCAGGTGCTGCCCTCCGCGAACGCCACTCACCCGGCCACCGCCGGAACCTTTGCTGTCCTGGAGTTTCGCGAGTCTTACGAGCCGGATGTCGCTTACGTCGAGACCATGACAAGTATCTTGTATGTGGAGAGCGATGCCGAGCTGTATCGATATACGCTTGCCTTTGACCATCTGCGAGCGATGGCTCTGGGCCCTGACGAGTCAAAGAAGCTGATCATGCGGCTGACCGAGCAGTTCCTCTGAGTAATCGTGCCTGGCAGAAAGCACAGGAGGCCCCGAAGTGGACTTCTCCCGCATTGCATGGCGGAAGAGCCGACGTAGCGGTGATGGCCCGAATTGTGTGGAGGTAGGTGTCTGGTGCAAGAGCAGTCGCAGCGCCGATGGATCGAATTGCGTTGAGGTAGCGATCAGCGACGCCGGCCAGGCCGGAGTCGAGCACAAGGCGGACGCAGAGCGGCTGTACCTGCTACGCGACTCCAAGGACCCCAACGGCGCGGTCCTGGCCTTCACTCCCGGTGAATGGGACGCCTTCATCGGCGGCGTCAAAGACGGCGAGTTCGACGACCTCGCCTGACGCCTTGTCCACCCGTCGAGCTTCCCAGCATTGGGACGAGTCTGAGCTGAGGCCCGCCGGTGCTGTGATCGTGTAGATGAGCGACGTCACGGAATCTACCCCGACGTTCAGCGAAACGGGTCATGCCCGACTCGGAAACTGAGGGTCAGCGGTCAACGGAGGCTCAGGGGGGAGAGGTGTGCTCGTATGCGGCCATGACAAAATCGGGAACCGGTTCATCGGGGGCTAACTGGATTCCATGGGCAAGTGCCCACTGGCGGACTGCTGCGAGGTCCGGCTGGAGGTTCGTACTGGCGTTCGGAGCCATTAGCAGGTTGAGGAACTCCTCCACGCTCGGTACGACGGTTGCTTGATCTTGCCGAGTCGGAGGATCCTCCCACAGGGGGATCTGCGGCATACCCTCAGCGCTCCTTGCCAGTCGTAATATTCAATCGTCCTCAAACATTCGAGCATTGATAACTGCAAACACATCAAATATTGTCAAGCCTTATAGGCAACTTCGGCCTCGCTGGTCAAAGCGAGCCCCGTTTCACAGTATATAGAAACCGAGAGGGGTGCGCTCCTATCGGTTATCTGCTCGAACGGGGGGTGTAGGGATGGCCAGGGTGTGCGCGGTTGTAATGGTAGACGATGTGAGCAGGGATTTCCTTATCCGTCTCGAACTCGTACCGATGTACGCGCGCCCAACGAACCACGTCCAGATAGTGTGGGTCGTTATCATGGAGTTGCTGTTTTTCGGCATGCGAGGCCTTCCAGGCTGCTTGAAGGGCAGCCTTCTCGATAATCTCCACCCGCCTTGGTGTCCTTCCGGGCAAGTGAAGTTCGGTGAGGACGTCGTCGAGGAGCGCGTCGTATGTCTGCGCACGACCTTCGCCGACCAGCCGCTGGATGAGCCCAACCAACTCCTCTTGGCAATAGTCAGTAATCGGCCGGTTGCCGATCTGTGGACGCCGAACTTGTGACGTTGAGACCCGGCCAGCTGCATCTGCCAGCGGAGCACGCTGTGCGATCTCGCGCGCGGCTCCTTCAGCGTCCTTGAGCAGATGGGTGGTTTGATTCGGAGGTTCACCCCACACGAATCTGAGGTTGGCCAATGAGATCTCGATCCGTCCGCCCGTTCGTAGCACGGCATGTTTGGGCGATCGGATAATCAGCACAGGCTCGTGTATGGACAGTTCGCTCTCGACGCCAAGCAGGGACAGGGCATCGCGGAGCTCATGGAGGCAGTCACGATCCTCCCCGCCTCGTGATCGGCGCGCGCGCGTATCGGGAGCAACAGTTCCGGTCTGTGAATCTTTCATCGACATGTCGGTACTCTGCCGTACGGGACGTTGATCCTTACTTACCGAACTACGAGTGCCCTCCATGGGGGCTTGTACCGTCCGTACGGCGGCATAGATCCGCTGGAGATCCGATACCGGCGTTTTGCGGGGAGGAGCAAGTTCGTCGAGGATTCGCTGAACGATTTTTCGAGGGATCGGCTCAGTACCCTCGCGGATAACCCACCGCACAACCTGCTCCAGTTGCTCGTCGCTGAAAGCGGCGATCATGTGTTTCCGCGGAACTGGAAACCCATCGTGAGCTTGAGCGAGGAGCGTGGCATCAGTGCCCGCGTGGTCTTTCGGCTTGGTCAGAGGGGTGTGGCGGACTTGTCCAGAAACAGCGCGCAGGTAGGCATGCACCACGTGTTCCGGGAGACGCCCACGCGACGCCACGCCGTAGCCGTTGGCGCGAGCCCACTGGCGTATTTCGGACGGATCAAGGTCACTGTCTTCGCTCGGAAGGTCATTCGTACCGACCTCGTTCGAGCGTGATAGAGCTCTGAAGAGATCGTCGAGCGACGGTGCGAGCCCGGACTGGTCTCTGCCGGCCTCGGGAGCTCGGCTGAGATTACGAGACGTCTCCAGGTGTGGAAGGGACTCGCCTGGCCGCGCCTGGGTCTCCTCCTCATCGACATGGGCGAGGGTCTGGCTTGGAGAAGGGATGCCCGAAGGAACGGCATCCTTGACGGCAGTGTCGTCGGGTTCTTTCGGACAGCTGCTTCCTCCGGCGTTCGGTTCGAGCACGCTGATGTCAGTTCGTGCGCCGATGACACCTTCGACAGCTTGCGCAGCGGGCGTCCGGTCGAGTTCATCGGCAAACTGCCTCTGAACTTTGGAGGGCTGACCATCAGCCCGCCGTTCTTCCTCAGAATCAACTACTTCAAGCACCGGCAGCGATTCAGAGCCGGAGCTGAGGACAACATCCGGCTGAGGATCTTCATCGACCTCGCCGAAGTCACCCGCCATTGGCGATGGTGCAGCTACGTGCTCTGACCTGCTAGTGACTGATTCCACAATCCTTGAATTCTGATCATCGCCTGGCTCAATCCCAAGCTCAGCCAGAAGGGGCCAGAGAGAGGCCATCGCGGCCTCAGGGTTGCGGTAGAAGGCGCTACCTCGGACACGCCAGAATCGCCATCCCAGCCGTTCGAGGATGGTCTGACGGCGAAGGTCGCTCTCCCACTGATCAGGGCCGTGGTACTTGTCGCCATCACACTCGATGGCGAGCTTCCGGCCATCACCGTGGACGACGAGATCGATGCGCAGGCTCCCTACGGGGTACTGCGGTGTAACACGATAACCCCGTGCCACGAGCGTACGCAGTACGCGCCGCTCGAAGTCGGAGTCGCAGCGCTCCTCAACGCTTTCGACGATGTTTCGTGACAGATGCTGATCAGAGCAGTACCGGATCAACGCGGCACGCTGGTCATCGGGATGGAGCTGTTCGGGCCGGACACTGTGAAAGACCCACATCTGATCCTTGGCGCGGCTGGCGGCCACATTGAGTCGCTGCTCATACGTCTTCGTCGTGAATGCAGCCCTGTTGTTGTCGTCGGCGACGACACTGACGAAGATGACGTCACGCTCATCACCCTGAAAGCTATAGGAGTCACCGCAGCGCAACTGCCGCTTTTCGTACTTTTCCGGACCGAGCTTGTGCAGCAGTCGCTGGTCGATGTACTGCGCCTGCCGGCTGCTGCCAAGCAGGGAAATGACACCGAAAGTACGGTCGGCATAGGCGGGATCGTCACAGCAGCCCACGATCTGATTGACGATGGAGTCGGCCTCGATCTGATTGATCTCACCGAAGTTGGTGCTGCACCGTACGCCATCAGGGATGTAGACCGCTCGTACGGCGGGACCGGGAAGCGGCTGCGAGGACTCCTCACGCAGCGGCTGGATCTCCCCGCCGTAGTACAACTGAGAGGAGAACTCGATAATGCTCGGGAGGCAACGGAAGTGCTCGCGAAGCCGAACTACGCCCGGGAAGAGACGGGTTGAGGCGTCGTAGAGGCTGGATTCCATGTCCAGCAGAAGGGCGTTGGGGAAGTCCTTCAGATGTGCATGGACCAGTTCATCCACGCGGGCTCGGTTGATACCGACGGCGGAGGGGCTGATCTGCTTGTCGTCGCCAACCACGACCACCTTATGGCCGAGTCCGAGCAGACCGAGCGCGAACACATCGCACTGGCTGCTTTCATCGATGATGACCACGTCGAAAGGCGGCGCGCCGGACGGGTCGAAAGACTCCGCGACCCGGTAGTACGGCATGATCCAGACCGGGACGGCGCTCATGGCCTGAGGCATGAGCCGCTGCGCCTCAGCGCGCCACTTGTTAGCCCGTGCGGTGGTGCCACGGCCGATCCGGCGCAGTGTCTGCAGCCAGCCCACCAGGGCCTGTCGCTCGGTGTCGCCGAGGTTGCGCTTGGTCGCCAGCCAGGCCGATCGGCGAGTCAGTTCCAGAGTGATCTTGCGGAGTTCCTCCTGAGCGAGGGCGAGTCGCCGCTGTATCTCCTCGGTGTCGTTGGCCTTGAGTAGCTGCGACAGCCAAGTATCCGCCTGCCGCCACTGCCACATCTCGGCGATCTCAGACGGATCGCCGCACTTGTCGGTATCGCCGCCGGTCTCCCTGACCAGCTGTGCCCACTGAGGAGCAACTGCAGCTACACGCTGGCTGAGCTCGTTCAGCCGAACCGCCTCAGGGCAGAGCGCGCGCAGTCGTACGGCATTCGCCAGAGCTGCGTCCCATCGTTGCCAGTCGCCGCCAGCCAGTGCCGTGGCGAGCTCTGTCCATAGCGGTGAGGCGTTGGGCACCTGCCTGCCCGCGGTCAAGGTGGCCGTCAATTGCTCCGTCTCAGCCAGCAGGGCCCTCTGGC
Source organism: Sphaerimonospora mesophila (assembly GCF_001417795.1). Taxonomy (NCBI): domain Bacteria; kingdom Bacillati; phylum Actinomycetota; class Actinomycetes; order Streptosporangiales; family Streptosporangiaceae; genus Sphaerimonospora; species Sphaerimonospora mesophila. Next base: position 39,212 of record NZ_BCBX01000031.1, read on the forward strand.
GAGCGCGGGTGCGCAGTCCGGACAGCACGTCGACGACCTTGTTCAGGTCGGCAGAGGTGGGTCGGAACGGCAGCAAGTTTGGCGCGAGAGTCTCGCGGAGCTTGACCCGCAAGCCCGGCCAGCCCTGCGACTCCCATTCGATCGCGTTCAAGATCTCCTGAGCACGGGCCTCGAGCCATGTTTCCAGCGCAGAGAGCCCTGAGTGTACGGCTGGCGCCCCGATCGCAGGAACGATTTCACCCATCCACAGCTGAGCCGCAGACTCACGGACGCGCTGCAGCTCTATCCAGGCCAGGGTGCGATCGATATCCTGAACTGTTTCCGGTTCGCGGCCGTCGATCGAGAGACCCTTTACGAACTGCGCTAACCGTCGCTGCAATAGGGAAGAAATGCGCTTGCCCTCCTGGAAGCGCTGCCGGACCTGGCCGAGCAACTCGAACGTCTCCCTGGGGGAGTAGCCTTCAGGCATGACCACCCGGGCGCCCGACGCCGTACTCCGCAATTGCGCGCACTTAGCAGCGTCGTCCTGAAGAGATTGGGCGTGACGAGCCCACAGATCACGCCACTGCTGAGACTGACTGACCTGGATCCGGAGCTGGGTTAGCCAATCGGACTCCAGGGAAGCCAGGTGGTCGCGAGCTTGGCTGGCCTCGTCGATGAATGCCGACAGCTGGCTCTCGCTCAGGCGGTCAACCGCCGACCACGTGGTGATGTGCCTTTCGTGATCAGAGAGCTCCTTGCCTACATCCGCCAGTGCCTGGTCGCGACGGGCAAGTTCCTCCCCACTAGGGAACTTCTCCGGCGTCGGCAGACTCTGGGTAGAGGCGATAGCGTCTTCGGCCCTGATATGGCGGGCCAACGCAAACAGCTCCCCGGCTTCTTGAGGGCTGAGTGGGCTGAGCGTGTCCACCTCGATTGCATCGGGAATAAGACCCAGTGCGGTCTGGTGAAGGGCGAGCCACTCGGCAAGTTCAGCGGCACGGCGACGCTGACCGGTAAGTGTTAGCTCCGCTTGTTCCTGCGCAAGTGAGTCTGTCAGCCGCTTGCGGAGCTGAAGCACGTCGGTCTCGGTTGCCTGGAGCTTGCCTTGGAGCGAGGCGATGAGAGCTGCTTCCCGCCGTTCGTCGACGAGGTCGGCTGCCTCGGTGATTGCGTTCACCGAGCGCTGGAGAGCCGTCATGTCCGCTGCCGAGGAGCCAAGGACGGCCAGGGACAGGTCGCGGAGCTCGGCCGGGATCTTGTCTCGCAGCACAGCGAGTGCCTGATCCTTATACGCGGTGACCAGGACGCGCTTGCCATGGGCGACCAGATGTGCGATCAGATTGGCGATGGTGTGGCTCTTACCAGTGCCGGGCGGCCCCTGAACCGTGACGCCGCTGTGGGTGGCGAGTTTCCTGGCGATCTGTTCCTGTTGTTCGTTGGCTGCTAGCGGGAGAAGCAGCCGCTCGGCGACCCGCGACCAATCCTGGGCGGTCTCCTGAAGAACTCGCTGTGCTTCGCTTTCACCGGCGGCCAGGGCGACCACCGGGGCAGGCAACTGCTGGCCAGCTACGGCCATCTGCTTAAGTCGGTCGAAGAACTGTATGAACATCACGCGGCGCTTGCGGACGAAGAGCCGCCACGTGGGCGTGATGACCGGTATACGATTCGTGTCGGGGAGATCACCACCACTGGCGAGCTGGGCATCCAGGCCCAACGGCGCGAGCAGCTTCCTACTGACCGCGTGGAGAGCTCCGTCTGACCAGATCTCAAGGCCCTCCTGACGGAGTTCTTCGCTGATCTTGATGAGCTCCGCCATGTTAGGAGTGCCTATGCCTTGCAGGCACTCGAGTTCCAGGGCGGGTAGACCTTCGGGGACGACAGTGAGTTCACCGCTGTCCTCATCGAAGTTGATCCGCACACGTGTGATTAGCAATGGATGGCAGATACGGTGAACATCCTGCTTCCAGCCCAGAACGGCGTGACCCCAGATGAGCTCATGTGTGGCTTCGTCGGACCGCAGCCGTTGCCTGAGGCGGAACAGCGTCTCGTAAAGGTTCCGTGCCCGGGCGGTGGGCGTGGCCTTCTCGGCCCATGGCTCCCAGACGCGGGTGACCCAATCCTCAAAGGCAGCCTTGCCCGGGTGCTCTGTGGTGAGGACGGGCCGCCGGAGAGGGTTGTCGCGGTTTTCCAGCTCTTCAGCCCAGCTTATGTATGGGGGGAGCGCCGGCGCGATCGGCTTGGAGATCTTTGGAACGCGCAGCCAGGCGTCGCCAGCGGCAAGGCCCACGCGGACTGCCGGATGGATGGGGACGTCCTGAGGAGCGGCGACGATGTCGTGATCGGCCACGTGGCGGACGGGCTTGGCGTGGACCTCCTGGGCCAACGAGCTGAGATAGTCGTACAGCCGCGTCACTCGCTGTCGAATCTCCACTCCATGTGCCACGGACACTCCTGAATCGCAATGTTCCAACGTGATACATGAGGCATACACGAGAATCAGACAACTCGCCACGTGCTACCTGTGGCTTGTCCACAGCCTCGTAGCGCACTGCCTGGCCAAGTGCTGGCGGCGGAGGCGAGGCTTGAGGGATACAAGTGGCAAGGGAACAACCATGAAGGCCTTCACCCGACTCTTATGGTTTTTTTATGGTTTCTTAACCAATCGCCGGGGCTTGAAGATCATTTATCCCGGTTCTCGGTCCCACTCTGTAGATCGGTGGGTGCCTCGCATCGCAGGAAGTACCTGACAGCGCCAGGGCCGGAGGTCCCTGTGGAACTGGGACAGGCCGGTGAAGGCTGGCGGCGGGAAGCAACACTTACCTCGGGCTTTCGCGGCGAATTTGAGCGGGCTTGATCGTTTACATGAGAAAAGTGCCTTTGAGCTGGGAGGATGGGGCTTGTCTAAGGTCCTGTTCGCACCAGTTCAGAAGGCACTTTCCGAGTGAAGCCTATCGCGTCGCAGCGCAAGATCGTGGTGTCTGCAGACGGTCCGGGACTCGTCTCGCAGACCGGTGGGCTGCTGTTGCTGGAGACGTTGCGAGTCACCGGCCTGGGCAGGGAACTATCGGCGCAGTTGGAGCGGTGGCGTCCGTCCCGGGCCGTGCACGATCCCGGCAAGGTCATCGCCGATTTGGCCCTCACTTTGGCGTTGGGCGGGGACTGCCTGGCCGACATCGCGATGCTCCGAGCCCAGCCCGAGGTGTTCGGCCCGATCGCCTCCGACCCGACCGTGTCCCGGCTGATCGACCGCCTGGCCGCCGACCCCGTCCGCGCGTTGAAGGCGATCCGCGTGGCCCGGGCCGCCGCCCGGCAGCGGGCCTGGACGCCGGCCGGCAACCACGCCCCCGGCTCGGACGGTGAGCTGATCCCCCTCGACATCGACGCGACCATCGTCATCGCCCACGCCGACAAGCAACAGGCCGCGCCGACCTGGAAGAAGACCTTCGGGTTCCACCCGATGACGGTCTTCGCCGACCACGGCCTCGCAGGTGGCGGGGAACCGCTGGCGATCGTGCTGCGGCCCGGCAACGCCGGGTCCAACACCGCCGCCGACCACATCACCGCGACCCGCCTGGCGCTGGCCCAGCTCCCCAAGCACCACCGTCGCCAGGTGCTGATCCGCACCGACTCCGGCGGCGGCACCCACGAGTTCCTGTCCTGGCTGTCCCGGCCCGGGCGGCGGCTGTCGTACTCGATCGGGTTCACCCTCACCGAGGAGGTCCAGGCCGCGATCGGGGTCTTGCCCGCGCAGGCGTGGACGCCCGCCTACGACGCCGAGGGCAAGGTACGCCCCGGTGCCTGGGTGGCCGAGCTGACCGGCCTGGCCAGGCTGGAGGGCTGGCCGAAGGGGATGCGCCTGATCGTGCGCAAGGAGCGCCCGCACCCGGGCGCCCAGTTGCGCTTCACCGATATCGATGGGCACCGCTTCACGTGCTTTGTCACCAACACCACGCGGGGCCAGCTCGCCGACCTGGAACTACGCCACCGCCGCCGCGCCCGCTGCGAAGACCGCATCCGCGCCGCCAAGGACACCGGGCTGCGCAACCTGCCGCTGCACGACTTCGCCCAGAACCAGATCTGGACGGAGATCGTCGCGCTGGCCTGCGAGCTCATCACCTGGATGCAGATGCTCGCCTTCGATGGACCGGCCTGCCGTTATGAGCCGAAACGGCTACGGCTTCGCCTGTTCGCCGTCGCCGCCCGCCTGGTCCGCGGCGGACGGCGTCTCCGCCTAGGCATCGCCGCATCCTGGCCCTGGGCCGGCCAACTGGTGGCCGCCATCACCCGGCTTCAGACGTTCCCGGCACCGACCTGACCAGCACCAAGCCGCCCCTACGACCAGGAAAGGACAATCTTCGGGCCCGTGGAACCCCGCCCTCCCGGTGCGACAGCCGGGCCACCACGCTGACCACGGCCGCGATTTCACACTCCAGCCGAACCGCTCAGCCAGCCACCGGATGGGCGCGAAAGATCGAGGCTTACTCGGACACGCGGATCTCAGCGATTGAGGGGTGGATCAACCGGGTGAGGGCCAGCAATACTGCTTCTGGATGTCGACCTGCTTCCCGGTCGCTGCCAGCAATGAGCCCGGCGCAGGGACATTGGCAGGTTGGGCGTGAGGACAGGGACGGTGGGCAGGTGGGCTGCGACGAGCACCCGAATGGTCTATGAAAATAGTATGGTCTGAGAGATCAATAGGCGCGAGGGTCAACGTAAGCTTATGGTGAGGTAAGGAGCGGCTTCGTGCGGAGCCGCTCCCCGCTCCGGAGGACGCCTCAGCCCCCACCTGTCGGTGCGCTCTGTTAGACCTGCCGTCATGCCGGTCGTCCGTATGAGGAGGTAGGTTATGGCCTTCAGAGGCATGGTGGAAGCACTGAATGCTGCCTCCCCTGAGACGCGTTTTGCGTTGGCGACCACCTACGCAAGTCAGCTGGCGACGCATGCTGGAGGCGAATCGCTCGCGCAGCTCCTCCGGATAGGGCAGGCGGAAGCGGTAGACGTGTCCGGACGCTGCGCCACTGTGCGGGCGCGTAACATCCTGATCAGTAACGGACTCCGCGATCTACACGAGCTTCTACAGGTCACGGTTCCAGACCTGCGTGACCTGCGAAACTGCGGTCAGCTGTCCCTCGCCGATATCTTGGTTGCCCTCCTGATCTCAGCGGTGGAAGGCGATGCATCCGACGAAGCAGAGGACGGGGTGGATCTTGACGCCACGTTGCTGGATCTTTTTGAGGACTGGGCTTACACGCTCAGTGACCGGCAGAGACTCATTTTCCGTCACCGGATTGTTCGCCGAGACCGGAACCTGGAGGATCTCGGCCACGAGCTGAGCGTCACGCGTGAGCGAGTGCGTCAGCTTGAGAAGAAGCTGATAGAGAACTTCAATAGCTGGCGGACGTCTGCCCCGGCGGCCGATCGGATCGCGGACCTTGACGCCCTCATCCGTAGCGGTGGATCACCTCTGACCACTTTGGACGCCGTCTCGGAGCAGTTCTCGGAACTGTCCGAAAAGGTCCCTTCGCTCCAGATTAAGTTCCGCACGGTCCTGGGAGTGTTGCTGCCCGACCTCGACATCGATGAGCCTTGGCTGGCGACGACCTCGCTATCCGATCTGCGTGATCGATCCTTCCGCGCCGCTCTGGGGGCGAGCGGTGAAAGCCTCGACCGGATCCGCGACGGGTTCGGGATGGCCGAGTCCGAGTGGGCCGATTGGCTGGGTTATTGCGGACTGCGCGCTTTGAACGACGTGATCGTCCCGAAGGGCGCATCCCAGCCCGAGCTGGCAGTGGCCGTTCTGGGAGCTGCCGGGCGCCCCTTGAGCGCGGAGGAGATCGCGGAGCAAATCCAGGTTGACGCGATTCGCTCCCTCCGTAACAGACTTCAGGACGACGACCGTATCGTGAGGGTCGGGCCGAACTCGTACGGGCTTCCGGAATGGAATCTTGAGACATACGAAGGTATCCGTGAGGAGATAGTCCAGCGCATTGAGCGTGGCGGCGGGCGGGCATGGCTGTCCGACGTCGTCGAAGAGCTCGTCGAACAGTTCGCCGTATCGCCCGCCAGCGTCCGGGCCTACGCTTCGCGTCGTGAGTTCGCTCGCCGAGATGGCTGGATTACTCTGGCGAACGGGGATGCGAACACTGGACATACCTCTCGCAAACTGCCTACTCCTCGGGAGACCCGCCGCTGCTTCTTTCTGAAAGAGCAATGGTGGTTGCGGGTCGACATCACTAGGGACACCCTCCGTGGATCAGGCTTTCCTGTACCGCTGGGCGTGATGAGTCTGTTCCAGGTTGCCGAGGGTACGGAGCGTACCTTCGGAGCAGCCGGCCAGGACATCCGGATCTCTTGGACAGGCCTTCAGCCGCATTTCGGTAGCGTCCGTCACCTCGTCACGCAACTTGCGGCCAAGCCTGGGGACGTGCTGTGGCTTTCCCCGATGGGAGAGGGGTCCATCCGGGCGCGGCTAGTACGCGCGTGGAGCCGGAGCGATGGTGACGAGATCGCACTCCGTGCCGGCCTCCGACGCGGGATACACGGCAACGACCTGCGAGTTGCTCTGGCGAGTGCGCTGGAGCTGCCTGCGGAGACTTCATGGAATTCCCTCGTGGTGGCATTCCGATCGCGTGGCGATCTCGATTTGGCTGAGACGGTGGAGGGCTACGTACTGAGTGATGCCGCCCGGGCCGTGGCAACTGTCCCGGACCTCGGTGACTTCCTTGCTGCCCTGGGTGGTTCGTAATGACCCAGATGCTCCGTAGCCTCGGGATTGAGGATAGTTATCGCAGCGACCGCAACAATGTGGTCAGCGAGTTCTACGTGCCGTGTCTCTCGGTGGCAAACCGCTACGACCGTGCTGTCGGTTACTTCACCAGCAAGTCCCTGTTAGCGGTTGCACGTGGTCTGAAGAGCTTTGAGCGCAACGGAGGGCGCATCCGACTGATCGCGAGTCCGTACCTGACCGAGAGCGATATCGAGGACATCCGTGATGGATATCTATATCGCGAGGTCATCGAGAAGGCGGTACTTCGTGAGATCGACCCGGAGGCCGAGTGCTCGCCGCGTGAGCTCATTGGCCTCGGGCTTCTGGGTCGGCTCATCGCCCAAGACATGCTCGACGTGAAGATCGCTATCGTGCACGGGCGAGAGGGGCTCGCTCTCTACCATGAGAAGATCGGCCTGATTTCCGACAAGTACGGAGATGCCGTCGCGTTCACCGGCTCCATGAACGAGACTGCATCAGCCTTCCTGGAGAACTTCGAGTCCATACACGTCTTCAAGTCATGGCAGGACCACGACAAGAACCGCGTTGACAGCATCCGCGCCGACTTTGACGAGCTCTGGGCAGGGCGCACCCCCCGTCTTGAAATCCTGGACTTCCCGGAGGTCGCGAAGGAGCGTTTCGTAGCTCTGAGGAAACGAGCAGCAGAGCTCCCGACGACCGCGAAGGACCCGAAGCTACTCTCGGTGTCCACGGATCTCACCGACCTAGGGTGGGCACGGACCCCTCGAGACATCCAGCTGAGGGACTACCAGAAGACCGCCGTAGCGAAGTGGCTGGCGGCCAGCGGCCGAGGAATGTTTCAGATGGCCACCGGAACCGGCAAGACCATCACCGCGCTTGCCGCGCTTGACCAAGTCGGAAGGCAGCTTCATGCGCGGAACCTGCCGTTGGTAACCGTCGTGGTCGTGCCTTTGTTGGATCTCGTTGAGCAGTGGACGGGAGAGCTCCGCGATTTCGGAGTCGTGCCGATCAAGTGTCGCGACGCTTCGAGGAGCTGGGAACCCGCCGCGAGGAACGCGATCGCAGGGCTTCGAGCACGGGGCCAGGGCAGCGTCACCCTGGTGGTAACCAACGCGACCTTCCGCGCGCCGACCTTCCAGCGCCTTCTCGATGCGGTGGATCTTCCCATGCTGATCATCGCTGACGAGGCGCACCATCTCGGGGCTGAGCATCTGTGTACCTCACTACCAGAGCGGGCTGCGTTCCGCCTTGCCCTCTCGGCGACACCAGAACGGTGGTTTGACCCTGAGGGGACAGACGCGCTCAAGGACTACTTCGGTAAGGTCCTCATTGAGCTTGGCCTGAAGGAAGCCATCGATCTTGGCACGCTTACTCGTTACCGCTATTACCCGATCCTGGTTCCCCTCAGTGATGATGAGGCGGAGCAGTACACCGAGCTAACGGTGAAGATCGGAGCGCTCATAAGGTCCACGGAGCCCGAGTCCACTGGAGACGACGACAAATCGCCACTGGGGATGCTCCTCGGCAAACGAGCCAAGGTCCTTGGCCACGCACGAGCGAAGATCCCGGCACTTCGAGAAGAACTGGAACGTCGCAAGGGCAGCGCCTTCCAGCTTGTTTACTGCGCCGAAGGAGGCGTGCCGTTGCCTGAAGGCGGAACAGGTCGCCGGCAGGTGGACGAGGTCCTCGAGTTGGTAGGCAAGGAATTGGAATTCCGGGCCCATACCTTCACCTCACGTGAGGACAAAAGGCAGCGCAAGGACCTACTCCAAGCCTTCGCAACGGGGCGCGACCTGCAGGTTCTCGTGTCGATGCGCTGCCTTGATGAAGGCGTTGACCTCCCGGATGCCCGCGTCGCCTACATGCTTGCGAGCAGTACCAATCCACGGCAGTTCATCCAGCGACGGGGCCGGATCCTGCGTCGTGCGCCTGGCAAGAGCCTAGCCGAAGTGATCGACTTCGTGGTGGTGCCTCCGCAAGATCCGACGCTGTTCGAAATCGAGCGTCGCCTCTTCCGTAGAGAGTTGGCAAGATGCGTAGAATTCGCCGGACATGCGGAGAATTACGGCGAGGCGCTAGCCAAACTTAGGGACCTGCGTGATTACTACCAGCTCCTCGACGTGTGAAGGGTGGAGAGTAGATGAGTGACCAAACCGAGCGTGAGACGGTCTCTCGGATTTGGGCTGACCTGAGCGACGAAGCCAAAATGCTCGTCGTCGAGGTGCTGAAGCTCGAGAAGGAGAACCTACATCTGGGTGACACCAATGGCCTCACCAGGAACGCGAGCGACCAGATCATCCGGAAGGTTGAGGGCATCATCAAGTGAAGCTGCTGTCGATCGAGCTCGAGAACTTCAGGCCATACGGCGGGCGGCACAGCATCTCCTTCGCCCAGGAGCCCGGACACAACGTCACCCTCGTGTATGGCACCAACGGTGGCGGTAAGACTACCCTTCTCAATGCCTTCACCTGGGCTCTCTATGGGCACCTCAGCGCGGATGTCGAGCAACAGGACCGCTTGATCAACAACCGTGTCTGGCAGGAGGCCCGCGTTGGCGATGTGATCGAGATGTCGGTGTCCGTCGAGTTCGAGCATGAGGGACGCACCATCACCGCCAGGCGGCATCTGACGGCCGAGAAGCAGGGGGCGGAGCAGCGACTGCCCAAGCCCCAACTTGTGCTCTACGAGAGGGACGACAGGGGCTTCAGCAAGAAACTCGACCGTGCCCAGGCATACATTGACAAGGTTCTTCCCCAGAGGCTTAGCAAGTTCTTCTTCGTCAATGGCGAGCGCATCGAGCAGCTGGTGCGCAAAGAGGCCTACGCCGAGATCCAGCATGCGATCAAGACCCTTCTCGGTCTCGAACAGCTTGAGCGTGCCCTCAAACATTTACCCACCGCGGCCAACAAGCTTCGTCACCAGCTGAAGTCCGAGGGCGCCAATATCGAACTGGCCGAGCAACTGACTCTGCGGATCGACGCTATCTACAAGGAGATCGAAGAGAAGAAGCAGGAGAAGGACTCGCTGAACAGTGAGGTCCAGCACCTCAAGGACGAGATCGAGCTGCTTTCGGCGCGTCTCAAGTCGCTGGATGGAGCAAAGCAGCTCCAGATGGAACGAGAGCGGCTGGAACTTGAGCGTGATGCCTCACATGAATCGCTTCGCAAGCTTGAGGAGGAGCGGGCCCGAGTGCTGGGGGATTCCGGCTACCTCGCTTTTCTGCCCGAATTGCCGGGGAAGGTGGTAGCGGCCTGCGATGCACTGAGGGAACGTGGCGAGCTACCCGCACCCCTGAAGCGGACCTTCATTGAGGATTTGCTTGAAAAGGGTGAGTGTATCTGTGGGGCTCACCTGTCGGAAGGTTCGAGCGAGCGCGCGGCTCTGGAAGACTGGCGCGCCCGCGCCGGACTCGCCGAGGTCGAAGCGTCGTGGAACCACCTCCACGGTGCTGTCTCCGGACTCGCCGAGAGGCGGACCGGTTCGATTGAGCACCTGCTTGAAGCGGATCGCATGATCGGTGAGGTGTCGGACAAAGAGCGCGCTCTGATCGAGCAGATCAACGAAGTCTCCCTGGAGATTCAGAAGCTACCTCGGGAGGACGTAAGCTCGATCGAGCTCAGCCGGACGAAGATGGTTGCCAGGCTGGAGGAAACCATAAAGCGCCTCGGTAAGCTTGATGAGAACCTGGAAATGCTCGACGCCGAGAAGGTGCAGAAAGAGGAACAGGCCGACAAGCTCCAGGTCAAGGACGAGAACAACCAGCGCATCCAGCGCCGAATCGCGGTGATCAAAGAAACTGAGACCGCTCTACGTCAGATTCTTGATCTGCTGTCCGATAGCATCCGCCGTCGTCTCGATATGCGCATCCGCACCCTGTTCAAGCAGGCGTCCCTGAAGAACTATGAGCCGGAGCTCACCACCGATTTCCAGCTGGAATATTGGGAGCGCGTTGGCAACGAGGTCATGCCTGCGCCCAAGTCGACAGGTGAGAACATGCTGCTCTCGCTCTCCTTCGTCGGAGCGGTCGCCCAGGAGTGCCGCGACGCCGCGCAGAACCCGAACCCCTTTTTCGGTGGGGTCAACGGCGAGTACCCAATCGTCATGGATGCGGTGTTCGGAAATCTCGATGACGACTATCGCCGTCAGGTTGCCAAATTCCTTCCCGAGATGACCTCCCAGGTTGTGGTGCTTTCGAGCAAGGCCCAGGCTGATGGGGTTGCCGAAGATTCGCTGCACTCACGTGTCGGCAGGCAGTATGTGATCACAACGCATACGACCAAGAGCGATCTGGCTGACGCCACGGAGAAGATCACTGTGAACGGGCGCGACTATCCCTACCAGGTGTTGGGCTCTTCCTTTGACGGCGCGGAATTCACGGAGGTGGCGGAGTGATGACCAGTTTCAGCGAGCCGCGAGTCCGGCGTCCTAAGGCACACAAGACGCTGATCCAACAGCTGGGAAGGGAGGAAGAGGGGCCGTTCAAGAATATGGCCTCGACTCTTCTCTTTGCCGCTTCGGTTGGTTATGTCAGAAGCCGACGCGAAAAGTTCAGCGAGTCTGAGGAGCCGATCAGGTACGAGGTCTTTCTTCGGCACTCTCCTACTGCAGTAGCGTTCATCGACTCCCTGGGAGTGCTTGAGTACCCCGGCGACGCCTCCATCATGAGCGAAGAGCGGCTCGGAGAACGGATCGCCGTCTTTGAGGAATACGCGAACGGGGGTCTCAGCTACATTCAGGGGCAGATCAACGCGAGCAAGTCCCGCGTCATGGACGTGTTGCTGGAGATGGTTCGTCGAGCCAGTGAGACTCAGAAGAAACCGGACGATCTCCCCCCTGAGCTCGGCGCATTCTTCACGCCGCCTGAGTTCTGAGCCTCCATCATGGGGGTGTGACCGTCAAAGAGCAGCAGAGCGGCGTTTGGCAGAGCGAGCGCCGCCTCACGGCCATTGCTCGGGCCGGGTTGTCCGCCCCGGCCAGGCAGGCCCTCGTAGATCAGCAGATCACGTTCGAGACCTCGGTCCTGGACTACGGGTGTGGGCGCGGAGGCGATGTCACCGCGCTCACCGGGATGGACGTCAGAGCCTCCGGCTGGGATCCACACTTCCACCCCGATGGAGCGCTCGAACCGGCCGATGTCGTCCTGCTCACCTATGTCCTCAACATCATCGAGGATCCTGAAGAGCGTCGCCATGCACTCGATGCGGCGTGGAACCTCGCGCAGAATGTTCTGGTCGCCTCTACCCGCCTCAGCTGGGAGAGGTCGAAGGTCAAAGGCGCGGAGTTCGGTGACGGCGTGCTGACCAGCCGGCGAACTTTCCAGCACCTCTTCGGAGCCAGCGAACTGCGGGCCTATGTGGAGGACGTAACCGGGGTGCGTTGCGTGTCCGCGGCACCGGGAATCGTCTACGCCTTCAAGCGGGATGAGCACCGACTGAGCTTTCTCGCCCGCCGAATCAACCCAGCTTTCGCCTGGCTTGAGTCCGACGATGCGGGTTCGGCGATCGCTGCCGTTGTCGACCAGACCGAGCAGCGTGGCAGGATCCCCCGTCTGGAGGAGATGCCAGGACAGATGACCGAGCTGTTGGCGCATCTGAGTGCATCGCAGCTCCAGCGTCTGGTCCGAACTTCTGCCGATCCGGAGAAGGTGGCTGAAGGGGTCAAGCGCTCGACTCTTGCGACGCTGCTGTTCCTGGGGGTGGAGTTGTTCAACGGCCGGGGACCCTTCAGCTGTCTGCCCTTATCCGTGCAGCTCGATGTTCGCGCTTTCTTCAGCTCCTATAAGGAAGCATGTGCGCGCGCTGACCGGTTGCTACTGAAGTTGCGCGACGACTCGTACATCCGGGGTGCGATGAGTAGCTCCAAGGTCGGAAAGCTGACGCCGACCGCTCTGTACGTGCATAGGAGAGCGGTGGATCTCATGCCTGTGGTGCTCAGACTGTACGAGCACTGCGCTTCCATCGCAGCCGGGCGCCCAGCGGACTGGACGGTGGTAAAACTGCGCCACCAGGGCAGGGGCGTGAGCTGGCTCGACTATCCGGAGTTCGATTCCGACCCACACCCCCGGTTGAAGACTTCGTACATGGTCGAACTCAGCACCTTGAAAACGTCATTCACGTCGTACGAGGACTCGACCAACCGGCCGCTGCTTCATCGCAAGCACGAGTTCCTCGCGCCGGACGATCCCGACGTGCCCAAGTACCGCAGGCTGACCGAGAGCGAGATCCGTGCAGGGCTCTACGAGAACCCACACCTCATCGGCACTGAGCAGGGGTGGGAGGCTGAGCTCCGCCGATGCGGTCGTGACCTACGTGGGCATCGCCTCGTGAGGCGAGGCTAGGTGCGAATGCCGGCCTGGTAGTTGGCGATCACATTGCCGAAGTCCTCGATATCCAGCTCGTTCGCCTGATCTGGGAACCATGAGAGGCGCAGGCCATTGCTCGCGTCCGCCTCTGGGATTCCCATAGCTGAGAGGACGTGGCTAGGCGTATACGACGCACTGGTGCAGGCCGAGCCGGTCGCCAGCGCCGCATAGTCCTTGAGCTGGAGAATCAGGGCCTCCGCGTCGACCCCTTCGAAGGAGAGGTTCAGGATGTGCGGGACCACATGCTCCTGATCGCCGTTCAGCCTGAAGCGGGTCTTCTCAAGCGCCTTCAGAAGCCGGTTGCGGAACTCTGCGGCCTCCGCGAGCCACTTGGTCCGCTCGCTCTCGAACACCTCGACAGCCTTGGCCAAGCCGACGATAAGCGGGACCGGGAGAGTGCCGGGTCGAAGCTTCCGCTCCTGGCCCCCGCCGTACATCAGAGGGGTCAACGGAACAGTGTCGCGGCCCCGGCGGCGGATTAGCAGCCCTCCGACGCCCTTGGGAGCTCCGATTTTGTGACCGCTGAAGCTGACCAGATCGATCGGTGCCCGGAGGTCATCGGGAAGCTTGCCGAATCCCTGGGCCGCGTCCACATGGAGGTAGGTGGAGGTGGTTCGGAGCTGCTCGGCCAGCTCGGCCACCGGCTGGATGACTCCGGTCTCGTTGTTCACATGCATCAAGGACACCATCAGGGTGTCTGGACGCAGGCGCTCAAGCACTGCTTCCACGCTTACGCGCCCGGAAGGGCCCGGCTCTATGAGATCAACTTCAAACCCGCGTGAGCTAAGATGCTCAAGTGGTTCAAGGACGGCTTTGTGTTCGATCGCAGAGCTGATGATGTGCCGGCGATTCTGCTTCTCACCGTACGGCGCAAGCCCGAGCAGCGCGAGGTTGTTGCTCTCGGTGGCGCCGCTCGTGAAGATCAGCTCGTCGGGACGCGCAGATAGGTGGTGGGCGAGGCTCTCGCGAGCGCGGGCGACCGCCCTCTTGGCACGGGCGCCGTACTCGTGGGTGCGGCTGCCTGAGTTGCCGAAATCCTCGATCATCCAGTGTAGGACCACCTCGGCAACCTGTGGGCTCACTCGGGTGGTTGCTGCAGCATCCAGATAGGCGACCACTAGCCCTCCGCAGTACCGTTCTGCCTACTGATTTCACGTGAGTACGTTAAACAACTCACGTACCGCATGCTAGCGTAGGTGCGCGTGGGAACAGGTGGACTAACGCGACTAGCTGGTGACTCGACCGCTGCAGGCTTCGAGTACATCTTCCCTTCGATCAGGGGAGTTCAGGCGGGACGTGAATACTACGTCACGATGTGCCCGCTCAGTCTGATTCCCAAGATCTTCCTCTTTGACGAGGAGGAGCTGGCGCCAGAGGTTCGGGCTCAACGAATCTTGAACAAGGGGCGCATCCCTGCCATGGTCCGGTACATCCTCGACAACCCGGACGATTACGTCTTCAGCGCCCTCACGGCTTCGGTGGACGGCACCATGCGCTTCGTCGGAGTCTCTGATCGGGGCCCTGGTATGCGCGTCGGTCAGTTGCATGTCCCGATGGCCTCCCGGGTGCTGCTCAACGATGGCCAGCATCGCCGCGCGGCGATCGAAGCAGCGCTGCGCGAAAACCCGGCGCTTGGCGATGAGACGATCGCGGTGGTTTTCTTCCACGATGCGGGCCTGGAACGCAGCCAGCAGATGTTCGCCGATCTCAACCGGCATGCCGTACGGCCGGCCAAGTCCATCGGCGTGCTCTACGATCATCGTGACGAGCTCTCCAAGCTGACCCGCTTGCTGGCCCTGAAGTCTCCCGTGTTGCGCGGTTTTGTGGAGATGGAGACCAGTACCCTCTCCGCCAGGTCAGGCAAGCTCTTCACGTTGAGCGCTCTGTATAGCGCGACCAGCGCCCTGCTACAGGGGCTGGGCATCGATGACGAGCGGCAGGGCTATGAGCTGGCGTCAGGCTTCTGGGAGGCCATAGACGTCTTGATCCCTGAGTGGGGGCTCGTTCGTAAACGAAAACTCTCGGCATCTGAGGTCCGGCGGCAGTACCTGCATACGCACGGGGTCGCCCTGCACGCCCTCGGGCGCCTGGGGAACACGCTCCTCCACGACTCGCTTGATCCCGAAGCGTGGCGCCCAAAACTTGACCCTTTAGGACAAATCGATTGGGCACGGAGTAACAGCGCCTGGGAAGGCCGGGCGATCATCGGCGGGCGCGTCTCTAAGAGCCACCAAAATGTCGGTCTCACCGTGAACTATCTACGTCAGCACCTCGGTCTCGAACTGAGTGCCGAAGAGCAGCAGGCTGAGGAAGCCTACCTCCGAGGAGAGCGATGAACATCCCTGCGCGGCCAGCCGTGGCGTTGAACACGCCCACGCGGCGGGTTGTCCCGTTCGACAGCCGCGGCGGTCTTGCGGCCGTCGTCAACGAGCTGACCTCCGAGATCCGCGAACTCTACTTAGCCGACGAGGTTCCCTGGGTTGTCGGTTACAGCGGAGGCAAGGATTCGACCGCTGTCCTCCAGCTCGTCTGGCTGGCGCTCCAGGACCTGCCAGGAGAGCAGCGTACGAAGCCGGTCTACGTCATCAGCACCGACACTCTCGTCGAGAACCCGGTCGTCGCGGCCTGGGTGACGCAATCGTTGGAAACGATGCGCAAGGCTGCCGAAGAGCAGCAGTTGCCAATCAAGCCCAACCGGCTCACTCCCAAGACCGAAGATACCTTTTGGGTAGGGCTGATCGGCAAGGGCTACCCGGCACCACGGCCGAAGTTCCGCTGGTGTACCGAACGGTTAAAGATCAAGCCTTCCAACTCCTTCATTCGAGATGTCGTCCGGGACCACGGAGAGGCGATTCTGGTCCTCGGCATCCGCAAGGCAGAGAGCCAGGCTCGGGCGCGCGTCATGGAGAGACACGAGAAGCGCCGCGTGCGAGATCGTCTCTCTCCTAATGGGAACCTCCCCAACTCGCTCGTCTACAGCCCCATTGAAGACTGGAGCAATGACGAGGTCTGGACCTTCCTCATGCAGCGGTCCAACCCGTGGGGCCACCCGAACAAGGACTTGCTGACGATGTACCAGGGTGCTTCCAGCGATGGCGAGTGCCCACTGGTTGTCGACAACACGACGCCCTCGTGCGGGGACAGCCGATTCGGCTGCTGGACGTGCACCCTCGTTGACAAGGACAAGTCGATGTCAGCGATGATCCAGAACGATGAAGAGAAGGAGTGGATGCTTCCGCTCCTTGAGCTGCGCGATGAGCTTGATGTCGCGGACGACACCCACCTTCGCGATTTCCGCAAGATGAACGGCAACATCCAGCTTTTCAACGACCGCGTCGTCCACGGCCCGTACACCCAAAAATCGCGCCAGGAGTGGCTGCGGAAGTTGCTGAACGCGCAGACCTGGATCAGGCAGAACGCCCCCGAGCATGTGCGCGGTATCGAGCTCATCACAATGGACGAGCTTCACGAGATCCGGCGTCTCTGGGTGTTCGAGAAGCACGAGGTCGAGGACTCGCTTCCCAGGATCTATAAAGAGGAGACGGGGGAGGACTTTCCCGGCGGCCCACTGGACGAGCATCTGGCTGTGGCAGCCGACGAAGTGGATCTGCTCCGTGAGGTCTGCGACGGCGATGACCTTCACTTCACGACTATGCGAGAGCTGCTGGCCGTGGAGCGTAAGTACCGCACGATGACACGACGCTCTGGGCTGTTCGAAGCCCTGGAGAACACGATCAAGCGTGGGTACTACGCGGATAAAGATGACGCGCTAGAGCACGCTCGCAAGCTTCGCGACAGCAAGATTGCCCCCGCCCTCTCGCTTCTGGACGAAGAGAGCACAGATGCTCCTGCATGAGATAACCCTTGAGAACTTCGGTGCCTACAAGGACCGGCAGGTTCTACACCTAGCTCCAAAGCCCAGAAAGCCGATCATCTTGATCGGTGGCCTCAACGGATGCGGGAAGACGACCCTCCTGGACGCGATCCAACTGGCCCTGTACGGGCCGCGGGCACGCTGTAGCGGTCGCGGTACCCGTTCGTACGACGCTTACCTGCGCGACAGCGTTAACCGGCAGGCGAACCCGAAGAGGGCCGGCCTCAAGCTTTGGTTCTCGACCACCGTTGAAGGCAACGAACGCCACTATCGGATCGAGAGATCGTGGCAGGTGGCCGGTAAGAGCGTTCGCGAGTCACTCGCAGTCTTCATCGACGGTGAGTTTGACAAGGTCATCAGTGAGGGTTGGGCAGACCACATCGAAGACCTGCTCCCGCTCGAAGTCGCGTCACTCTTTTTCTTCGATGGAGAGAAGATCGAGTCACTGGCGGACCCCGAGCGGGCCGCTCCGGTCATCGAATCGGCTATCCAGTCGCTCCTCGGCGTCAACACCGTTGAACAACTTCGTACTGATCTCCTAGTGCTCCAACGACGGCAGAAGATCTCAGACGAGGATAAAGCCGCCCTGGAGCAGATCACGTCGATCGAACAGCAGCTAGAGCAGAATGAGGTAGCCCGAGCGGAGGCACTCCAGCTGGTTGCGTCTCTCCGGCCTCAGCTAATGCGTGCACGGATGGAGCTGAAGAAGATCGAGACAGCCTTCGTCAAGGAAGGTGGCGATCTCTTCCGCCGGCGCGCAGAGCTGGAAGCGGAGAAGAAACAGGCGGAAAAGCAACTGGAGGCGGCGAACGAGGTTCTGGCCAATACAGTGGCAGCGGGTCCTCTGCCTCTCCTTCTGTTGCAGGCGCAGCTCGATGCCCTGCGAGAGCAAGCTGACCGAGAGGAGGAGGCAGCCCGAGCTGAGCAGGTAGTGGCTGTCCTTAGCGATCGCGACCAGCAGATTCTTGACCTGCTTCGAAAGCTTGGAGCCGAGGAAGGCCTGACGGATCTCACGCAGTTCCTGGCACTCGACCGGGACACCCGCGCAGCGGATGCTGCGACTCCGCGGTTCCTACAGATGTCACAGGCTGGGCTTCAACAGTTGTACTC
Source organism: Sphaerimonospora mesophila (assembly GCF_001417795.1). Taxonomy (NCBI): domain Bacteria; kingdom Bacillati; phylum Actinomycetota; class Actinomycetes; order Streptosporangiales; family Streptosporangiaceae; genus Sphaerimonospora; species Sphaerimonospora mesophila. The sequence continues at coordinate 57,287 of NZ_BCBX01000031.1, forward strand.
CCTTGATCAAGTGCTTCAAGACGAGCTTGTCCGTGCACGTGAACTTCTCGCGGGAGCCGCAAGTCTTCGTGAGCAGATCGGCGTGCTCGACCGCCACCTAGCAGGGGTCCCGGCTGAGGAGGCGATTGCGACGCTATTAAAGGAGCAGGAAGCTGCCCGCAAGACGGTGAGCGAGCTGGAGAATCAGCTGCGTTCCGCTGAAGAGGTGCATGAGACGCACGGACGTGACCGGGAGCGGCTCATGGCCGCTCGCGATCGCGCATACGGCGAACGGGCCCGCGGACTGGCTCAGGCGGAACATCAAAGCCGCCTTATCGCTTACTCTGACCGTGCCCGGAAGACACTCGAAAAGTTCGGTGCTGCCCTCCTGCGACGTCACATCAACCGGCTTGAGGTAGCTGTCCTTGACAGTTTCACCCGCCTGATGCGCAAGGAGAGGCTTGTTCAGGACCTCAGCATCGACGTCGACAAGTTCACGCTCAAGCTGGTGGGTGCGGACGGGGAAGAGTTGGATCCAGCCCGTCTCAGCGCTGGAGAACGACAACTGCTCGCGGTCTCTTTGCTCTGGGGTCTGGCTCGCGTCGCCGGTAACCGTCTGCCCAGCGTGATCGACACACCGCTCGGCCGCCTTGACAGCCGTCATCGAAAGAACCTGATCGACCGCTATTTCCCGTACGCGAGTGAGCAGGTCCTACTGCTCTCCACCGACGAAGAGATTAACGATGATCTCCTCGAGAGACTCATCCCAGCGATCGCGCAGACCTACACCTTGGTCCACGACGACAAGACCTTCACGACCACGATCGAGCGTGGCTACGGATGGGGGAACTCCAGGTATGTCGCTTGACAATATCCGCCTATCCCAACCCGCTCGAGACCAGCTCATCAAGCTCAAGCGGGTCACTGGAATCAAGAATTGGAACGTCCTCTGCCGCTGGGCACTCGCGATCTCACTAGCTGACCCCACCCCACCACTGGTCAGAGAGATAGTCACTGACTCGAACGTCGAGATGTCGTGGCGTACGTTCGCCGGCTTCTACGGAGATACCTACCTCGCACTGCTAAAGCAACGATGCTTCATAGACGGAGAGCCTCCCACAGAGGAGGCTCTCTCCCAAGCGCTCACCATTCACCTGCATCGAGGAATCGGCTATCTCGCAGGTCGCCAAGGCCTGAATAGCGTCGGTGACTTGATAACGCTTGCGGTTCCGACCCGCTGATTTAAGTGCCCGGCTGACTTAGTGAAAAAGGAACGATACTAGCGTCGCTTTTGGCTGGATGCTATATGGTGAATATTTTGCACGCATCTTCGAGAATATTCTGCAGGCGGATATTGTATTGCCCTATGTTCCAGTCTGGTAACACGGAGAGGGATCGCGTTAGGGCACTCTGACTGTTGGCGAACAAGGCTCGCTTCTCCGTGAATGGCCTGTTTGCGGCGGTAACATTGTCTCGGGGATCCCAATATGAAAGGTTCCCGAGTCGGTGCTTGATTTTCTCCAGGTCCTCATTCTTATTCTTGCTTGCAGAGTTCTGCGGATATATGTGTTCTATCGTGGCCTGATCGATGTCAACGACGAGGCCTGTAGAGTGCTTCGGAGAACCCTTCCCGCCTTGTTGTAGCCAAGACCAGTAATCGTCCAGTGTCGTCAGGAGTTCCCGAATATTCCCCCTTTGAGTGGGATGGTCATAGCGAAGTTTTTCTACAAGCTGAGCCTTGAACTTATGCGCTGGGGCTCGCTCGTCTACTAACTTACGTAGCTCGGTTGTCAACTTATCCCATGTTGGTTGCATTCCAGTGCGGGCAAAGACCCGGAGATTTTTTGCTGTTGCGTAATAGTGCTTACTGGCGGCGCTGGCATGTCCGTCGCATATATTCTTGTACCGAAACGCGAATTTTTCGAGCATGTGAACGAGTTCGGCAAATCTTTTCTCGTCCACACAGCGGCATGCAGCCAGGAGGAGTGGAATCGATAGATCGTGTTTCAATACCGTAATCAGACGCTTAAGGCGAGCTCTCTGCCAGTCAGTTACAGCAGGATGACGGGCTGTATCTGGATACGGCCAGATACCTTCCTTGATTGAAATAAAATTCTGGAATTCGTCCGTCAAGTCCTTAATTTTGTTTGCGACTTCTAGGGCTTCATGTTCAGATGCAGGAGAGCCTTTGAAGAGCGTTTTCTTAAGCCCATCAAAAAGTCGCTCGGGACTCAGCCGACTTCCGGTCATGGAGGGTAGATAGACTTTAAGGAACTCATCTGCCAAATGGCTGCCTTCGGTTAAAATGTCGTCCCAGCGGCGCGCCGACTGTTCTTGGAGAACCCGAAATCTATCCAGTTGCTCCAGGGTGTGACTGCGCAGCAAATCTGCGACCGCCAAGCGTTTTCCTCGGTCGTTTAGTACGCTAAAAAGGCGATAGCCGCTTTGGTGGTCTTCGCTAACGATATGAATTATAAAGGTGTCCTCGAGGATTGAGTCCCTGAGCCGCTGTAGTTCTTGGAACTTACTGCGTGTGCTATCGAGATTTCCGATAAGGCTACCGATCAGCTTCTTTCCGATTGTCTCGTAGGCCTGCTGTAGCAGCTTGTGGCTAGCTCGGCTGCTTGTGAAGGTATGACCACTTAGAAGTGCTCGAAACTTTGCATCATCTTCCTTGGAAAGCTCAAGTCGAGGCTCGTAGCTCTTAGTTCCTTCCTTGGTGTTGTAGCACTCGTAAAAGAGATATCTATTTTCGGTCTCCTCGGCAAAGATGTCAAGGCGAATTTTGAGTTTTTCGTCTCGGACTGCCCGTGCTTCTTCTTCAAGTTGACGTGCGTGCCTCACAATTTGTGCTATGAGGAGACAGAATGTTGTGAGGCGCTGTTGTCCGTCGACCACTTCGTGTAGCTGGGTGCTGGCTTGAGTGTGATCGTTCGTCTGGATGGCGACCATTGACCCGAAGAAGTGGTCGCTTTGGCCCTTGTCGAGTAGCGTTTGAATATCATCAATAAACTCGTCTACTCTTTCTGTGTCCCATGCGTAAGGGCGTTGATATCTCGGAACTCGAAAAGGCGATCGCTTTTCGAGGAGTTCGCCGACGGGAAGGCTGCTTGGCTTGACGGAAGCTGCACTGGACCGAGAGGTAGACATGGCAGAAGTGTGCCATACTCCTGATACGTGTATCGGGAGGATGCAAGAAGCTTCTCCAGCTTGTAAGGCGCTCGCCGTGGACATCCCAGTTGGCGGGGCCATGCGAGAGCTCCAGAGAGGGTCGTGATCAGGCCGCGTGCAGGGTCAGCGCGCCGTCGGGGTCGCGGTGAACCTGAGCGCCGAAATCGCGGCTGAACTCGTCCAGGGTTTGGCGTAGCCATTCGGCGTCGTGAGGGGGCGCGGGGCACAGCCGCATTCGGCGGGACTGCATAGGCGTCATACGCAGGCCGGTCAGCCGTCCCGAGATCGGGTCGAGCGAGGCGAAGTACAGCAGCCGGAGGTCGTCGCGGAACGCCTCATATCCGCTGATTCCCTCGTAGTCGTCGATGAGGTCGCCGCAGCCGTACAGCACCAGTTTCCCCTGATAGAGCTCGACCGGCCGCGGGTGGTGTGAGGAGTGCCCGTGCACGATGTCGACACCGCCGTCGATCAGCGCGTGCGCGAAGCGGACATCCGCCCTGGAGATCCGATATCCCCAGTTGGAACCCCAGTGGATGGAGGCGACCACGATGTCTCCCGGCCGCCTGACCTTCCGTACCCGATCGGTGATCTCGCCGGCCGTATGCTCCGACGATCCCGGCACGAGGTGGACGCCGGGACCGTGATCGGACGCCGCCCAGGTCGTCGGGATCCCGCTCGACTCCATGCCGAACGAGAACACCAGCGCCCGGCCGCCTTCCGCCAGCGGCACGATCACCGGCCTGCGCGCCTCGTCCAGATCGCGGCCCGCCCCGGCCCCCGCGATGCCGGCTGCCGTCAGTGAGTCGAGGGTCTCGGCGAGCCCCTCGCGGCCGAAGTCCAGCACGTGGTTGTTGGCCAGCGCGCACGCGTCGGGCCTGGCCACGGAGAGGGCGGGCAGGTTGGCCGGGTTCATCCGGTAGTTGACCGCCTTTCCCGGGGCGAAGTGATCACTTCGGGTGACGCTCGTCTCCAGGTTCACCACCCGGACCTCGGGCGCGACCTCGTCGAGGATTCCGAGCGCGTCGCCCCAGGGATAGGAGAAGTCGGCCCGGCGGGGGACCGGTCCGTTCACCTCCTCGGCGAGTGCGACGTACGTCCTGGCGTCCAGGACGTACGACTCACGCAGCGCCGGGTCTCCCGGGTGCGGCAGGATCTGGTCCACCCCGCGGCCGAGCATGACGTCGCCGCAGAGGAACAGCGTCACCGCCTCGGCGCCCATACCCCCAGGCTACGAGCCGGTGGCGCCCGGATCCCGGTGTGGATGAGACTTGCGGTTCCCGGCTTCATGATGATGCTGGTCCGGGTCTTTCCTGCCGGGGCCGGTGACGAACGATGCCGTGGCTAAGTCGTGCGGGCGTCGTACTTCTCCCGGTTGGCGAGAACCTCGTCCATGTGTGTCTCCGCCCATACCTTGACGCCGCGCATGAGGTCGTGGAGCGAGCCTCCGAGGTCGGTCAGCTCGTAGGTGACTGTGACGGGCACGGTCGGGGTCACCGTGCGGGTGAGCAGGCCGTCGCGTTCGAGCGTGCGCAGCGTTTGGGTGAGCATCTTCTGGCTGACCCCGGCCAGCCGGCGGGACAGTTCGGAGTAGCGCATTGACCGTGGCCGGTCGGCACGATCTTTGCCGGGGCGCGGGCCGTCGCCGCCGAGCGCGGCCAGGATCAGGGACACCCACTTGTCGGAGATTCGATCGAGGAGCTGGCGGCTGGGACAACTCGCCAGGAATGCGTCGTACTCCAGCTTCGCCTGCGCCCTTTGCTGGGCCGCCGTCACAGTCGGCATCGATGGCTCCTCCTTACCACTCGGTGGCATACGCACTTTGAAGTGCGTACTTCCCGTTGGAGAGTTACCGGTCCATTGTGATGCAGCAGTACTGGTTTCTCCACAGGAGGCAACATGTCCCGCACCTTCCGTACCGCGGTCGTCCGTACCCCGGGCGGTCCTGACTCCATCGAGATCATTGACGTGCCCATCGTCGAGCCGGGGCCGGGCCAGGTCCGGGTCGAGATCGCCGGGGCCGCGGTCAATCCCGTCGATCTGGCGGTCGCTTCCGGGCTGTTCCACCGGCGCGGGCTGGTCAACCAGCCCCACCACACCGGGCTGGGCTGGGACTTCGCCGGCACCGTCACCGCGGTCGGCCCCGGCGTCGAAGTGCCGGTCGGGCGCCGGGTCGCGGGGCTGATCGACGGGTTCGACCGCGACTTCGGCACCTACGCCGAACAACTCGTCGTATCGGCGGACGCCATCGCACCCGTGCCCGACGGTCTCGACCTGACCACGGCGGCTGTCGTACCGCTCAACGGCCTGGCCGCCGCCCAACTGGTCGACCTGCTCGGCGACGGCAGAGGCCGGAGCCTGCTGGTGACCGGCGCCGCGGGCGCGCTCGGCGGCAACGTCGTCGCGCTCGCCAGGGAACGCGGCTGGCAGGTCACCGGACTGGCCCGGACCCAGGACGAGGAGTTCGTGCGCGGCCTCGGCGCCGATTTCACCACAGAAGCAGCGCCCGGCTGGGACGCGGTAGCCGACGCCGCCGCACTCCAGGAACAGGGCATTGCTCTCGTTCGCGACGGCGGCCTGTTCGTCGGCGTGCAGCCGGGGGCGGAGCCGGCGGAAGTGCGCGGCATCACGGTCCGGGTGCTGGTGGCGCGGCCCGACGGCGCCCGGCTCGCGTGGATCCTCGCGGACACGGCCAGTGGCCGCCTACCGGCGCGGGTGCACGCGATCGTGCCGCTCGACCAGGTCGCCTCCGCCCACCGCTCGGTCGCAAAGGGTGGTGTGCGCGGAAGGTATGTCCTTCAGCCCTGACCTGCGCTGCCTCCCAGGGATAGGGGAACTCGGTGGAGAGTCGGCCCGTTCACCTCTCGACGAGCTCGACGTACGTCCTGACGTATTTCCTGGCTCAGGTCAGAGGAAGCCGGTCGACGATCATCACGCTCGGAATGCGGAACCTGCCCCCCGGACGTAATCGTCTGGCGATGGAGTCGCGGCGGCGACCGATGCTCGCCGCGCCGGCCAGGTCGACGAATGACAGCTTGGGGGCGGCTGCGTCGTTGCATCAGCGGTTGTCATCGTGCTCGGTCCGGAACGCCCGCCGGTAGGCGCCCGGCGTTGTGCCCAGGGCGTTGAGAAAGCGCCTGCGCAGGTTGGTGGCCGAGGACAGGCCGGCGCGGCGGGCGATGGCCTCCAATGGGAGGTCGGAGGACTCCAGCAGGTCCCGGGCCGTGGTGATCCGCTGGGCGAGCAGCCACCGCCCCGGGCTGGTGCCGAGCTGATCGGCGAACCGGCGGGCGAGGGTACGCGTTGAGAGGCCCGCGTGCGCGGCCATGCTCTCGATGGTCAGCGGTTCGCCGAGTCTCCCGCTGATCCACTCCAGCAACGGCGCGAGCGTGCCGCCGATCTGCCCGGGGTGTGGCGGCGCCGAGTACTGCAACTGCCCGCCCTCGCGATGGGGCGGCATGACCATGGTGCGTGCGATGTGCGCGGCGTACCGGGCGCCCTGGTCGGTGCGGACCAGGTGCATGCACAGATCGAATCCGGCCCCGGCGCCGGCGCTGGTGGCCACGTCACCATGGTCCACATACAGCACATCCGGGTCGACGCGGATATGCGGGAAACGCGCGGCGAGCTCGTCCGCCAGCCCCCAATGGGTGGTCGCCCGTCGTCCGTCCAGCAGACCGGCGTGCGCCAGCGCGAACACGCCGGAGCAGATGCTGACCACCCGTGCTCCGCAGGAGTGCGCGCGGCGCAGCGCCTCGATGACCGCGGGTGAGGGCGGCTCCCCGGTGGGCAGCCAGCCCGGGACGACCACGGTGTCCGCCCGGTCGAGTGCGTCCAGTCCGTCGGTCACGAGCATGTCGTAGCCGGCGTGTGTCGCGACCCTGCCTGGGCGTTCCGTGCATACGCCGAAGGCGTACCGTGTCGGAAGTCCTGACCGCTTGATCCCGAACACCTGTGCCGTGCAGGCGAGTTCGAAGGTCGATTGCGGTGGGCGGATGAGTGCCACTACGTGATGCATGGCAGGAAAGTACCGCACGATGTCTTTCCCGACACTCGGCTGAGCAGCGGCTGATCGCCAGGCTGGTCACATGACGACAGAACAGGACATGCCCGCCTATGTGTGGTCCGCCGTCCAGGACGCCCCGGTCCGTGAACTCTTCCCCGGCATCCGTGTGCGACTGCTGTGGACCGGGGACAACGGGGCGAAGGCCTGCGTGCTGGAGATGGACGCGAACACCTGTTGGCAGGGGGTCGATGTCCACGAACCGGGTCCCGAGGAGGTCTTCGTGGTCTCCGGCGTCTTCAACGACGGTGACCGGGACTACCCGGCCGGCTCCTTCATCCACGCCCCCGCAGGTTCTTCGCATGTCCCGCAGACGACCACGGGCTGCACGCTTTTCCTCTTCTACCCGGAAGGTTAGACCAGCCATGGTTACGCCGCGTTACTTCCGGCCCGGACGCCTGAGCGGCCTCTGCGGCCAACGGTGATCACAGCACCTGCGTGAAGGCGATCGCGACTCCGATGGCGACCGCCGTGATGCCCGACACGAGGCAGATCAGGCCGTGGAGCATTCCCCGTCCCACCGTGTTGTCGATGCGGACCCGGGTGGGCCTGGCCGGGTCGTACAGCAGCGGCACCTGCTGGCCGCGCAGCGCGGGTGGCGGGTTGGTGCCGAAGGGGGCTTCGGCCTCGACCTGCCGACCGTAGGCCGTGGTGAAGCGGATGATCGGGTAGTAAAGGGCGCCGCCGCTGCGTGCGCGCCTGCCCTGCCGCAGACGTACGACCTGGCCCTCGGCGCGCTGCGCCCGCCTGCGGAAGTTCCATGCGTAGATCATCATTCCGGCCCCTGTCAGGCTGAGGATCAGGCCGATGGGGACCAGCACGAGGAGGGGGTGCTCTGACACGGGAGGAGTGTAGGTCGGGCCGGTTGCGGATCTCTCCCTCCGTCAGGAGCTTGAGTCGGTCTCCCGGCTCTGCCGGCTTTTCAGGATGGCTTCGAAGACCTGGGCCAGTTCGGCGGCGTCCTCACCGGCGTGGTGGGTGTGCGTGAGGTCGGTGATCCCCAGCTGCTTTATGATCATGGCCTTGCGTGAGCCGGCCCACTCGCAGCCGGTCATCCCCATCCAGTAACTGCGCAGGTCGAGGCCCGCTCCCGAGGCGTTGAAGGGGCTCTTGCCGAGGAAGCGCATGAAGTACCAGTGCACGAACATCCCGTCGAAGACGGCGGGACCGGCCAGGAAGACGGGACGGCCGATCCGGCGCAGGTCGTTGATCCAGCGCGCGGCGGAGGTCATGGCCTGCTCGGCCGTGGGAGCCTCCCGGAGCAGGCGTTCACGGTCGAGCCCGGAGACGGCCAGGGCCTCCGGTACGAACTCGTCGGAGATCGGCCGCAGCTCGGTGTAGAAGGTGAGGTCGGGGCGGCCGACGACGGCCATGCCGAGGGAGATCATGCTGTACGGCCCTGGGATGGGCCCGTCCGCTTCCACGTCGACGGCCACGTAGAGCTCGGGAAGTTTCGCCATGCGGGCCACGCTAGACACGGCCGACGATGTGATCAACGGGATTCCGGCTGCCGACGAGTGGCCTTTGCGGGTTCCCGCGGCATGCGAGGGGCCCGACGAGCGGCAGGATCAAACCGGTAGCGTCGCCGCCAGCGGTGCGCCGATCTGGATGTCGAAGTACGCCACGAGCTCGCCCTTGCCGACAGCGCCTCGACGCGCGTCGATGATCACCACCGTGCCGGCCACGATGCCGGCGAAGCCGGTGCCGGACCGCCGCGACTGTTCGATGCGCTCGGTCACCGGACGGCGGACCGCCTCGGTCAGAAAGGTGAGCCCGTGCGGGAACTCCTCGCTCAGCGGATGCCGTTGCCGTCCCGACTCGATCAGGCTGCCGATGCCGAACCAGGCCGAGACGATCTGATCACCGCGGAGGGCGACCCGGAAGTAGCCGTTGGACTGGACCCGGTTGCAGGATGTCTGAGGCGGATAGAAGCAGTCGTAGCCACCGGCCAGAAGGTCGTCGACGGCGGAGCTCATCGTGGTCGCGTAGTGCTCGGCGCCGAACGGCCAGCGGCGTACGGAGACATCCCGGGCGGTGACGAACAGTCCGTCGAGCGCGGAATAGTGGTAGTCCGCATGCCGGTCCCGCCAGGCGATGCGGGGGATCTCGCCGGTTCCCTGCTCCAACGGGCCACGAAGGTCACGATGGAAATCCTCGATCTCCCGCCGTACGCGATCACTGGCGTCGGACCAGACCGCGGCCAGCGCCGGTCCCGCGGCATCGGCGACCTGATCACCTATCCGCCGGTCCCCGGAAAAATACTCGGCACGCGGGAACCACGCCCAGGCGAGCCGATCGTCACGATCGAGCAGGAAGTACGCCACCTGGGGATGGACCGTGTCCGCCTCGTCGCGGTGACCGATCCTGCACCACAGGGCACGGCCGTCCGCATTGGCCCGGACCTGCGCACAGAACCAGCCGGCCTCCGTCAACGGCCGGGTGACGGCTTCGGCGGTGCCGCCGGCCGGAACGGGCACGGCCCGAGAGTCCTCGTCCACCGCCTCGTGGTCGTACACCCCGGCGGGTGGCAGCGATAACGGCTCGGCCGATCCGGTGCAGCCGGACAGCGCCAACGGGCCGAGAACGATGACCGCCAGGGCGATCGCGATGTTTCGGATGACCGGCCGACGTCGGCCTGCGGTCGTGGAGAACGTACGGGACACGGGGTTCATCGAAGTCGCTGGGCCTCCGGCTCGGCAAATTTCGATTATGAGACGAGACCGGCGTGCCGCGTGCGGCGGGACGGCCGCGCGACCGTGCCCGCCGTGGCAGGCACCAGGAGCGACACCCTTGCCAGGGTGACCCGGACCCGGCCCTTCCTCGGCGAGAGATGCGACGAGCGTCCTGATCCGCGGTCACGGGACGCCGAGGAGGCGCAGCAGGGCGGTGACACCCGCGGCCGTGAGGACGACCGGCAGGAACGGCGCCCGGCGCCAGGCGAGGACACCCCCGGCCAGCACCCCGGCCGGCCGGGCGACGCCCGCGAGGCCCTGCTCCTCGGTCAGTGCCATGGTCAGCGCCAGCGCGGCGAGCAGAACCACGGCTCCCATCTCCAGCAGCTTCTCCACCCGGGGCGGAAAATCGATCCGCGAGCGCAGCGCCGGGCCGGCGAGCCGGCAGGCGTACGTTCCGACGGCGAGCGCGAGCATCGAGCCGACCAGCGGCACGTTCACGGGGACGCCTCCTCGGGCCTGGCGACGAAGAGCACCGGCCCGGCCAGGGCCAGCAGTACGGGAAGCCCGGCGGGCAGGAACGGGGTGGCGAGCAGCGCGAGAACGGCCCCGGTCGCGGCGGCCCGCCGGGTCCTCCGGTCGCGGAGCGCGGGCAGGACCAGCGCCAGGATCACGGCGGGGAACATCGCGTCCAGACCGAGCGTGCCGGTGTCGGGGATGACCGTCCCGGCCAGGCCGTCGAGCCGGGGACCCACGCGGTGCTGGTCTCCGAGCATGTTGAGGCGGTCGCCGTTCAGGCAGTTCTCATGATCGTATCCTGCCGGTGGGTGATTGGCCAAGCGGTGCCGAGCGCGGCATGCTTCCTTCGAGATCCGAGGAGACCCCCGCCGCATGAGCGCCATCTACGACCAAGCCGACGGTGAGCGCATCGCCGTCGCCGACACCGGTGACTGCGTGAGCATCATCAACCACACCGGGAGGATCGTCGTCGCGAAGAAGGACACGCGACGACTCGCCGAGCGGGTCCTCGCGGCGGCGGGCAGGATGGCCGTCGTGCTGTTTCCGCCGTCCCTGCGGAAGGAGAGCCTGTCGGTCTCGTCCTCATCGGGTCGGTGGCGGGTCCGGGTCTCGCCGAAGAACGGCGCCCGCGTCCTCGTGGAGGTCGACCCGCAGGGCCTCGGCCCTGCTGAGGCCTACGAACTCGCGGCCGCCGTCGCGGTGGCCGGGCGGCACATCGGGGACGCCTCGCAGGCCGATCTGCGCATGACCGCGCGGATCCGGGAGGTCATCGAGGCGAATCAGGGCAGGGACGCGGAGGCGATCGCGGCCGAGATCGTCGCCCAGGTGCTGGACGGTCCGAAGCCGTGACGCCTCCGCGTCCCTGCCCTGAACGAACGGAACGCTTCACCCGGAATGCGCTTCAAACGAACGCGCTTTAGTCGGTGCCGGACTCCATCGCGGCGTGGTCGAGCAGCTCGTCGTCGCCCGGGACCTCGCCGCGGGAGGCGATCGTCTCGGCCCCGCCCTCGGGCATCGCGCCGATCAACTTGGTCGAGGCCGCCTCCGCGACGCTGATCAGGCTCTGGTGCTGGCTGCCGACCATCCCGAGCCTCGCGTACTGCTCCAGCTTGGCGCGAGAGTCGGCGATGTCGAGGTTGCGCATGGTCAGCTGGCCGATGCGGTCGACCGGACCGAAGGCGGAGTCCTCGGTCCGCTCCATCGAGAGCTTGTCGGGGTGGTAGCTGAACGCCGGTCCGGAGGTGTCCAGGATCGAGTAGTCCTCGCCGCGCCGCAGCCGCAGGGTCACCTTGCCGGTGACCGCCATTCCGACCCAGCGCTGCAGGGACTCGCGCAGCATCAGCGCCTGCGGGTCCAGCCAGCGGCCTTCGTACAGCAGCCGGCCCAGGCGGCGTCCCTCGCTGTGGTAGATGGCGAGGGTGTCCTCGTTGTGGATCGCGTTGACCAGCCGCTCGTACGCCGTGAACAGCAGTGCCATTCCCGGCGCCTCGTAGACGCCCCGGCTCTTGGCCTCGATGACCCGGTTCTCGATCTGGTCGGACATGCCCATGCCGTGCCGGCCGCCGATGGCGTTGGCCTCCAGCACCAGGTCGACGGCGGAGGCGAACTCCTTGCCGTTGATCGTCACCGGGCGTCCCCGCTCGAAGCCGATCGTCACGTCCTCGGCTGCCACCTCGACGGAGGGGTCCCAGAACCGCACACCCATGATCGGCTCGACGGTCTCGACGCCCGCGTCCAGGTGTTCGAGCGCCTTGGCCTCGTGGGTCGCGCCCCAGATGTTCGCGTCGGTGGAGTAGGCCTTCTCCGCGCTGTCCCGATATGGCAGACCGCGGGTGAGCAGCCACTCGGACATCTCCGCGCGACCGCCGAGCTCGCCGACGAACTCCGCGTCCAGCCACGGCTTGTAGATCCGCAGGGCAGGGTTGGCGAGCAGACCGTAACGGTAGAACCGCTCGATGTCGTTGCCCTTGAAGGTGGAGCCGTCCCCCCAGACCTGCACGTCGTCTTCGAGCATCGCGCGCACCAGCAGGGTGCCGGTGACGGCCCGCCCGAGGGGGGTGGTGTTGAAGTAGACGCGGCCGCCGGAGCGGATATGGAACGCCCCGCAGGCAAGGGCCGCGAGACCCTCCTCCACGAGGGCGGCCCGGCAGTCGACCAGACGGGCGATCTCCGCGCCGTAGGCGGTGGCCCGTCCGGGCACGGAGGCGATGTCGGGTTCGTCGTATTGGCCGACGTCGGCGGTGTAGGTGCAGGGGACTGCACCCTTCTCGCGCATCCACGCGACCGCGACCGAGGTGTCGAGGCCGCCTGAGAAGGCGATGCCGACACGTTCACCGACAGGTAGGGAGGTGAGCACCTTGGACACGAGTAAAAGTATATACAGGCGAGTACATAATCATGCAATGGCGGGGCGTGGTGTCGGAGTCGGCTCGGCGAGAATGCGGTCAAGGTAAACCCTACTTTCCAAGTAGGTAATATTGACTTTGCCCTCCCCTGGCCGTAACTTGATGACCATGAGCCAGTGCCTCTACCTGACCCGGCGCTGGCACGTGGACTTCGGCCACGTCGTCAGCGCGCAGTGTTGCTGTTGATCACGCACCCGTGACCGCCTCTCCGTGCCCCGCGGCGTTACGGCCGGGCCGGTCACGCCTGTCACCGTCCCTCGTGCCGTACGGCCATGCCCGCGCGAGCCGTCCGGGCTCCGCAGAGCCATGCCGTACGCCACGGGACACGGCATGTCCGCCTTTCCCAGTGAGGACTCATTTCCGTGATCAAAATCAGACATGCTCTGCCGCCCCTGCTGGCGCTGACCGCACTGGCCGCCTCGGCCGCGTGCGGCACGGCCGAGGCCGGGCCGGGCGGAGCCGAGACGACCGAGCTGCGTTACCAGGGCAGCGTCGGCGCGGTCACCTTCGCCGAGCTGGCCGAAGACCTCGGTTATCTCGACGGAGTCAGGCTCAGGTGGATCGGCAACACCACCTCGGGCCCGCAGGACATCCAGTCGGTCGCCACCGGCCAGACCGACGTCGGCGGCGCGTTCAACGGCGCGATCGTGAAGCTCAGGGCGGCCGGAGCGCCGATCAAGGCGCTGGTCGGCTACTACGGTTCCGACGCCAGGAGCTTCTCCGGCTACTACGTCACAGCCGACAGCCCGATCAGGACCGCCCGCGACCTCATCGGCAAGAAGATCGGCGTCAACACCCTCGGGGCACACCACGAGGCGGTGATCAAGGAGTATCTCAAGCGGGGCGGGCTGACCACGGAGGAGATCGACCAGGTCCAGCTCGTCGTCGTGCCGCCGGTCAACACCGAGCAGGCGCTCCGCCAGGGGCGGCTCGACGTCGGCACGCTGGGCGGCATCCTCAAGGACAAGGCGCTGGAACGCGGGGGCCTGCGGCCGCTGTTCGCCGACATCGACCTGTTCGGCCCGTTCACCGCCGGGTCCGTCGTCATGCGCGACGACTTCATCGCCCGCAACCCCGGCACGGTCAGGAAGTTCGTCACCGGCTTCGCCAAGGCCGTCGCCTGGACCCAGACCCACACCCGGGAGGAGGTCGTCGCGCGCTACGAACGGATCATCGCGGGGCGCGGCCGGGGCGAGGACGGCGAGGCCGTCACCTACTGGAAGAGCTCCGGCGTCGCCGGCCGCGGCGGGGTCATCGCGGCGGGCGAGTTCCAGACCTGGATCGACTGGCTGCTGCGCGAGGGCGACCTCCGGCCCGGCCAGGTGAAGCCCGCCGACCTCTACACCAACGAGTTCAACCCCTACGCCGACGGGAGCGGATCGTGACCATCACCCTCGACAGCCGGGCCGCCACGCGCACGAAGATCGGCATCCGGGAGGTGAGCCGGGTGTTCGACTCGCCGGACGGCGGGCCGCCGTTCGTCGCCATGGACGGGGTGACCCTCGACGTGCGGGAGGGCGAGTTCCTCACCCTGGTCGGCCCGAGCGGCTGCGGCAAGTCCACCCTCCTGGAGATGATCGCCGGTCTCACCTCGCCGAGCTCCGGGGAGATCGTCATCGACGGCACGCCGGTCACCGGGCCCGGCCTCGACCGGGGGATCGTCTTCCAGCAGTACGCGCTGTTCCCGTGGCGTACGGCGCTGAGCAACATCGAGTTCGGCCTGGAGGCGAAGGCCGTACCACGCCGGGAGCGCGCCGAGCTGGCCCGGCACTACCTCGACCTGGTCGGGCTGAGCGGATTCGAGCATCGCCACCCGCACGAGCTGTCGGGCGGCATGCGCCAGCGTGTCGCGATCGCGCGCAGCCTCGCCTTCGACCCCGACGTGCTGCTGATGGACGAGCCGTTCGCCGCGCTCGACGCCCAGACCCGGGAGTCGCTCCAGGAAGAGCTGCTGACCATCTGGGAGAAGACCGGAAAAACGGTCGTCTTCATCACGCACGGCATCGACGAGGCGCTCTACCTGGGCCAACGGGTCGCGGTGATGAGCTCGCGGCCCGGCCGCATCCTGACGACCGTCGAGACCCCGTTCGACTCGCGTGAGGGCGACCTGCGGGCCGATCCGACGTTCGGCGAGTACCGCCATCACCTGTGGACGCTGCTGCGTCCCGAGACCGCTGGCCCGACCGGCTCGGGCAGGCTCAGGGTGGTGACCCACGATGGCTGATCTCCGGATCGGCGCCGGACAGCGTACGGCGGGCCGTACGGGCACCGGCACCCTCGCCGTGATCACATCGGAAAGAACGGCCGGGACCACGACGGGAACGTCCTTCCGGAAGTCGGCGGGCAGATCTCTTCAGAAGGCGGCGGGAAAGGCGCTGCGCAACTCGGCGGCGATCGTCCTGCTGCTGGGGCTCTGGGAGGCGCTGCCCCGGCTCGGCGTCGTCGACCGGGTGTTCGTGCCGCCGATCTCGACCGATCTGGCCGCCTGGTGGGACCTGCTGGTCAGCGGCCGGCTGACCGAGCACTTCCAGGCGTCGCTGCTCCGGTCGCTGGCCGGATTCGGCCTGGCCATCGTGCTGGCCGTACCGCTCGGCCTGCTCATCGGGTGGTACCGGCCGCTGAACGACTTCCTCACCCCGGTCCTCGAGCTGTTCCGCAACACCTCGGCCGTGGCCCTGCTGCCGGTCTTCATCCTCATCTTCGGGCTGGGGGAGACCTCGAAGGTCGTCTTCGTGTTCTACGCCTGCTCCTGGCCGATCCTGCTCAACACGATCAGCGGGGTGCGCACCGTCGAGCCGCTGCTGATCAAGTCGGCCAGGTCGCTCGGGCTGGGCCCGATCCGGCTGTTCCGCAAGGTCGTCCTCCCCGCGGCCGTGCCCACGATCTTCACGGGTGTGCGGCTGGCCGGGGCGCACTCGATCCTGGTCCTGCTGTTCGCCGAGATGGTCGGCGCCAGGGCCGGTCTCGGCTACCTGATCAACGACGCGCAGGCCGGCTTCCGCATCCCCGACATGTACGCCGGGATCATCACGATCTCGCTGCTCGGCCTGCTGTTCAACCTGCTGCTGCTGGCGCTCCAGCGCCGCTTCTCCACCTGGAGGGTCTCCTGATGCCGTCCGTACGCAAACTGCACCTGAACGCCTTCCTGATGGGCGTCGGCCACCACGAGGCGGCCTGGCGTCATCCGCTCACGGAACCGTCCCGGCTGACCGACGTCCGGCACTACCAGGAGCTCGCCCGGATCGCCGAGCGCGGCCGGCTCGACTCGGTCTTCCTGGCCGACGGGCTCGCCCTGAAGGGGGAGGTGCGGCACAACGCCCTCGGCGGGCTCGAACCGCTCACCCTGCTCGCCGCGCTGGCGGCGGTCACCGAGCGCATCGGCCTGATCGCCACGGTCTCCACGACGTACAACGAGCCGTTCCACGTGGCCAGGAAGTTCGCCTCGCTGGACCACATCAGCGGCGGCCGGGCCGGCTGGAACATCGTCACCTCCGCCGGCGAGGCCGAGGCGCACAACTTCGGCGTCGAGCGCCCGGCGCACCGCGACCGCTACCGGCGGGCCGGCGAGTTCCTGGAGGTGGTCACCAAGCTCTGGGACAGCTGGGAGGACGACGCCGTGATCGGCGACCGCCGGGCCGGCGTCTACGCCGACACCGCCAAGATCCACCCGATCGAGCACGCGGGCGCCCACTTCGCGGTGCACGGCCCGCTGAACACCTCACGCCCCCCGCAGGGCCACCCGCTGCTCGTGCAGGCCGGCTCCTCCGAGGACGGCACGGAGTTCGCCGTTCGCCACGCCGAGGCGGTGTTCACCGCGCAGCAGACCCTGGAGGAGGCCCGGCGGTTCTACGCCGACATCAAGGGGCGTCTCGCGCGGTACGGCAGGTCTCCCGAGGAGCTGCTCGTCCTGCCCGGCATCTCACCGATCATCGGATCCACCGAACGCGAGGCGCTGCGGCTGGAAAAGGAGTTGGAGGACCTGATCGTCCCCGCCTACGGCCTCGCCCAGCTCTCCCAGCTGACCGGGATCCGGCTCACCGAGGACCAACTCGACGACCCGCTGCCCGACATCCCGGTGGAGACCGAGGGGGCGCAGAGCCGCCGCAGGCTCGTCATCGAGCTCGCCCGCCGGGAGCACCTGACCGTACGGCGGCTGCTCACGCGGCTGGCCGGCGGCCGCGGCCACCGCGTGGTGGCCGGCACGCCCGAGCAGATCGCCGACCAGTTGCAGGAGTGGTTCGAGGGCGGCGCGGCCGACGGCTTCAACGTCATGCCGCCGCTGCTGCCCAGTGGCCTGGCGGACTTCGTGGACCATGTCGTACCGGAACTGCAGATCAGGGGACTGTTCCGCATCGACTACGAGGGCCGCACGCTGCGCGACAACTACGGCCTGGCCCGCCCGGCCTCCCGCTACGCCGCTTCCGGCTCACCGTCGCAGGGGGAGCGGGACGGCGGGTCGCTCCCCCTGGCGGGGGCGGCGTGATGGGCGGATTCGTGACGCTGGTCGGCAATCCCCGGGCGGGCTCCAGAACGCGGGCGGCCGCGATCGAGACGGCACGGCAGGTCGCCGGCCTCACCGGTCTCGACACCTCCGGAGAGATCATCGACCTGGCGGCGTTCGGTCCGCACCTGCTCTCGCCCGTCCCCTCCGCCGTCGTGGAGGCGGCCCTGGAATTGGCGGCGGGCGCGTCGGTGCTGGTCGTCGCCTGCCCGACGTACAAGGCGAGCTATCCCGGGCTGCTCAAGGCGTTCCTGGACCGGCTCCCCCCGAACGCGCTGGCCGGCACCGTGGCGCTGCCGCTGATGGTGATGGGGGATCCGCGGCACGCCCTCGCGGTCGAGGTGCATCTGCGGCCCGTGCTCGTCGAACTCGGCGCCGCCGTACCCACCCCCGGGCTGGCGCTGCCGGAGAGCGAGCTGCCGAGCGGGCTGCCGGACGAGCCGCCGACGGGCGTGCTCACCCGCTGGGCCGCCCTGGTCGCCCCCCAGGTGACCGCCGCGCTGGGACGGGCGGTGCCGGCATGACCGAGATCCTTCCTGATCGCGCCCTTTCATCCCGGGGCGTACCGGATCGTGTCGTCACGGATCGGTACCACCGGGATCGGTGGATTCCGGACGGCGCGGTCCTGGACCGGGGCGTCCTCGACCGCGCCGTCGACCCGGCGGGCTTCCGCGGCGCCCTCGCCGAACACGCGGCGGGCGTGGTGATCGTCACCGCCCAGGTGGCCGGCGTGCCCTTCGGGCTGACCGCCACCTCGTTCTCCTCGGTCAGCCTTGAACCGCCGCTGGTCTGCTTCTTCGCCGGCCGGGCCTCCGGCACCTGGGCCGGGCTGCGGCGGGCCGACCAGTTCGCGGTCCACGTCCTGACCGGTGACCAGGTCGAGCTCGCGGCGAGGTTCGCGCGCAAGGGGGTCGACCGCTTCGCCGAGCCGACCCGCTGGCGGCCCGGACCGCTCGGCACGCCGCTGCTCGCGGACGTGGCGGCGCACCTGCTCTGCGTGCCGTACGGCACGGCCGGCATAGGCGATCACGTTCTCGTCGTCGGCCTGGTCACCGACGTGGACGTGCGCCCGGCGGCCCGCCCGCTGCTCTACCACCGCGGCCGCTTCGGGGAGTTCACACCCGGTCTCTGACCGTGGGTGACGGGCGCCGAGCGGACACCTGCTCCGGAGGGCTCGGCGCCCTGCCGCCGCCTCAGCTCGCGGCGGTGGCAGGGGTGAGCGGCGTGAACAGCGCGCCCAGGCGGGTGATGGCGGTGGGCACGATCCGGTAGTAGACCCATGTGCCGCGCCGCTCGCTCTCGATCAGCCCGGCGGTGCGCAGCACCTTCAGGTGATGGGAGATGGTGGGCGCGGTCAGGTCGAAGGCGTCGGTCAGGTCGCACACGCATGCCTCGCCGCCGGGGTGTGAGCCGATCATCGACAGCAGGCGCAGCCGTACCGGATCGGCGGCGGCCTTGAGCAGCACGGCCAGCTCGGCCGCGTCGTCCGGTGACAGTGGCTCACGCGTGATCGGCGCGCAGCATCGGCCGGTGGCGGCGGTCATGACCGAACCCCCTGATTAGAAGCTTGTCTAAAAATAATAGGCGATGGCGCCGCTCAGGGCGGCGATCCGCGCCTCCGTTGCCTCGCCCGGCCCCGCTGACGTGCGCTTTCGTCCGCCGATCCACGATCGGGCGATCTCGCGATGTGGACCGTTCCCGAGTTCCTTCCGATCGGCTCTTTTACAGCCCGTGACTGGATGATAGCTTTCCGTTGGCATCGGGCTTCCTTGAGGAAGGACTGACGATGACGGTGGAAACCGGTCAGGCGTCGATCGGGCAGGTGGCCGAGGAAGGGGCAGGGGAGGCGGCACGAACCACGGCATCAACCGGGGCATCAACCGGGGCAACGACCAAGGCATCGACGGGGACGTTAACCGGGGCATCGACCACGGCGCCGGCCGGGGGAGCGGCGGACGCGGCGACGACGGCGGGTGAGCCGGGGGAGGAGACGCCGGCCGAGGTGGCGGAGCGGATAAGGGTCCTGATCGACCGACGGCTCGCCCGGTTCCTCGACGAGCACGCGGCTCCGATCGCCGACCCCGACGTGTCGGCGGCCTACGGCTTCCTGCGGGACTTCATTCTCGGCGGCGGCAAGCGGGTCCGCCCCCTGCTGTGTTACTGGGGCTGGCGGGGCGCGGGTGGCGACGGCGACGACGATCAGATCATCTCCGTGGGGGCCGCACTCGAGCTGTGCCACTCGGGCCTGCTCATACACGACGACATCATGGACGGCAGCGAGCTGCGCCGGGGCCGGCCCACCATGCACCGCAGCCTCACCGGCCTGCACCGGCACCCGAGCCCGCACACGCATCCCGACGCACGGCCCCGCGAACCGGTCGGCGAGCCGGCGGCCCGCTCGTTCGGACTGGCGGCGGCCATTCTGCTGGGCACGCTCACGCTCGCCTGGTCCGACGAACTGCTGTCCGGCAGCGGGGCCGAGACCTTCAGGCTGCGGGCCGCCCGCGCCCTGTTCGACCGGCTGCGCACCGAGGTGATCGCCGGTCAGTACCTGGACATCCTCGCCCAGACCCGCGGGCCGGCCACGGTGGAGGAGGCGCTCACCGTGGTCCGGTACAAGACGGCGAAATACACCGTGGAACGTCCCCTGCAGATCGGCGGCGCACTGGCCGGGGCGCAGCCGTCGCTGCTCGACCTCTACTCCAGGTTCGGCCTGCCGCTGGGTGAGGCCTTCCAGCTCCGCGACGACGTGCTCGGCATGTTCGGCGACCCGGCCGAGACCGGCAAACCGGTGCTCGACGACCTCAGAGAGGGCAAGCACACGATCCTCATCGCCTACGCACGCAGGCACGCCTCCGAGGGTGAGGCGCGCCATCTGGCGACCTGGCACGGCAACCCGGAGCTGACCGGGGAACGCGCCGCCGAGCTACGGCAGATCGTGGTCGGCACCGGAGCACTGGCCCGCGTCGAGACGATGATCGACGAGCGGGTCGGTGAGGCGCTGCGCGTGCTCGCCGACGCACCGGTCGATCCGTACGTCAAGGAGGGGCTGGCCGGCCTGGCCGGCAGCCTCGTCAACCGCGTCCGGTGACCGTTCCCCACATACCGGATCCCCGGGTGTCCACCCGGATTCCCACGCATTCCCCCCGTGTACCCCCTCGTGTATTCGTACGGCACGTCAACGCAGAGGACAGGTGGTTCAGGTCATGACGGAGACGACAACCTCGAACGGGCAGCCGCAGCTGAGCCTCGGCACCGCCGCCGCGCGGAACCTGGCGACGACGACCAAGTCGGTGCCGCAGATGCAGGAGATCACCTCGCGGCACCTGCTGCGCGTGCTCCCCTGGATCCAGGTGCTGGGCGGCACCTACCGGGTCAACCGGCGGCTCAGCTACGCGCTCGGGGACGGGCGGATCACGTTCGTCTCCACCGGAGCCGACATCGGCGTCATCCCCGCCGAGCTGTGCGAGTTGCCCGCGCTGCGGGAGTTCGACGACATGGACACGCTGGAGGCCCTCGCCGCGAGGTTCACCCAGCGGGAGTTCGAGCCGGGCGACGTGCTGGCCACGGCGGGCATGCCGGCGGACCGGCTGATCCTGATCGCGCACGGCAAGGTCGACAAGATCGAGCCCGGTCCGTACGGCCAGGACGTCGTGACCGAGGTCCTGGCCGGCGGCGATCACATCGGCGGCCGGATGCTGACCGAGGAGACACCCGACTGGGACTTCACGGTGCGGGCCGCCACCGCCTGCACGGTGCTGGTCCTCTCCCACGGGGACTTCCAGGACGTCCTCGCGCAGTCGGACGAGCTGCGGGCGTACCTGGAGGACCGGCAGCGGGGCGGGGACCGGGCGGTCAACGCCCACGGCGAGGCGGCGATCGAGCTGGCGGCCGGGCATGAGGGGGAGGTGACGCTTCCGGGGACGTTCGTGGACTACGAGCCGGCCCCCCGGGAGTACGAGCTGAGCGTGGCGCAGACGGTGCTGCGGGTGCACACGCGGGTGGCGGACCTGTACAACGAGCCGATGAACCAGACCGAGCAGCAGCTGCGGCTGACGATCGAGGCGCTGCGCGAGCGGCAGGAGCACGAGCTGGTCAACAACCGCGAGTTCGGCCTGCTGCACAACGCCGACCCCGGCCAGCGCATCCACACCCGCTCGGGACCGCCCACGCCCGACGACATGGACGCGCTGCTCGCCAAGGTGTGGAAGGAGCCGAGCCACATCCTGGCGCACCCGAAGGCGATCGCCGCCTTCGCCCGTGAGTGCAACAGCCGGGGCCTGTACCCGCAGACCATCGACTACCACGGCAACCGGGTGCCGGCCTGGCGCGGCGTTCCGATCCTGCCCTGCAACAAGATCCCGGTGAGCGACCGCGGGCTGAGCTCGATCATGGCGATGCGGACCGGCGAGGCGAACCAGGGCGTCATCGGCCTGCACCGCACCGGGCTGCCGGACGAGTACCAGCCGGGGGTGTCCGTCCGGTTCATGGGGATCGACGACAAGGCGATCATCTCGTACCTGGTGACGATCTACTACTCGGCCGCCGTGCTGGTGCCGGACGCCCTCGGCCTGCTGGAGAGCGTCGAGATCGGCTAGGGAGACCGGGACGCGAGGACGAGCCGAGAGACGGAATATGCGACCCTTCGAACTACCCGACTTCTACGTGCCGCATCCGGCCAGGATCAACCCCCACCTGGAGGGCGCGCGCACCCACACGAAGGCCTGGGCGCGGGACATGGGCATGCTCGACCCCGGCCTGGGCGTCTGGGACGAGCGGCTTCTCGACGCCATGGACTACGGCCTGATGTGCGCCTACACCCACCCCGACGCCACCGCGCCCGAGCTTGACCTCATCACCGACTGGTACGTCTGGGTGTTCTTCTTCGACGACCACTTCCTGGAGATTTTCAAACGCAGCCGAGACATGGCGGGCGCCAAGGAGTACCTGGGCCGGCTCCCGTCCTTCATGCCCGTGCGGGACGACGGTACGGCCGTGCCGCCGGAACCGGCCAATCCGGTCGAGCGGGGCCTCGCCGACCTGTGGGCCCGCACCGTGCCGGGCATGTCGGCGGACTGGCGGGTCAGGTTCGCCGAGAGCACCGCCAACCTGCTGAACGAGTCCCTGTGGGAACTGGCGAACATCGACGCGGGGCGCGTCGCCAATCCCATGGAGTACATCGAGATGCGGCGGCGGGTCGGCGGCGCACCCTGGTCGGCGAACCTCGTGGAGCACGCGGTCGGGGCCGAGGTCCCGGCACGCGTCGCCGGGGCACGGCCGCTGCTGGTGCTCAGGGACGCCTTCTCCGACGCGGTCCACCTGCGCAACGATCTGTTCTCCTACCAGCGCGAGGTCGAGGAGGAGGGCGAGCTCAGCAACGGCGTGCTGGTGCTGGAGAGATTCCTCGGCCTGCCGACCCAGGAGGCGGCCGACGCGGTCAACGACCTGCTCACCTCGCGACTGCACCAGTTCGAGAACACGGTCGTCACCGAGCTGCCGCCGCTCTTCGAGGAGCACGGCCTCGACCCGGGAGAGCGCCTGGCCGTGCTCGCGTACGTCAAAGGACTGCAGGACTGGCAGTCGGGCGGCCACGAGTGGCACATGCGCTCCAGCCGCTACATGAACGACTCCGCCGAGGCCGGCTCCGGCTGGGTGCTCGGCGGCCCGACCGGGCTCGGCACCTCCTCCGCCCAGGTGCGGCTCGCCGCCGGTCTGCTCGGGCCTGGCGGGGTCAGGAGCTTCACCCACGTGCCGTACGAGCCGGTGGAACCGCTTCCGCATCCCCGGATCTTCCCGTCCGAGATGCGGCTCAGCCCGCACCTGGACCGGGCGCGCCGGGAGAGCCTGGAATGGGCGGAGCTGATGGGGTTCTACGACCCGGTGCCACAGGTGCCCGGGCCCGGTCTGTGGACGGCGGACAAGAACGCGGGGTTCGACTTCGCGCTCTGCTCTGCCGCGATCGACCCGGAGGTCTCCGCGGTGGAGCTGACGCTGTCGGCGCAGTGGCTCACCTGGGGCACGTACGGAGACGACTACTTTCCCGCCGTCTTCGGCCCGGTCGGCGGCAGGCCCGGCGACCTGGCCGGGGCGAGGGTGTGCCACGAGCGGCTGGGGGCGTTCATGCCGCTGGAGCCGGGGACCGAAGCGCCGCCGGATCCGGTCAACCCGGTGGAGCGCGCCCTCGGCGACCTGTGGGCCCGTACGGCGCCGACCATGCCGATCGACGACAGGCGGTCGTTCCGGGCGGCGGTGGAGAGCATGACGGAAAGCTGGCTGTGGGAGCTGGCCAACCACATGCAGAACCGCATCCCCGATCCGGTCGACTACATGGAGATGCGGCGCAGGACCTTCGGGAGCGACCTCACCCGGGCGCTCACGCGGCTCTCCCACGGCCTGCGGCTGCCCGAGGAGGTCTATCGGAGCCGCACGTTCCTCGGCCTGGAGAACGCAGCGGCCGACGTGGCGTTCCTGGTGAACGACATCGTGTCGTACCAGAAGGAGATCCAGTTCGAGGGGGAGCTGCACAACTGCGTCCTCGTCGTGCGGAGCTTCTTCGACTGCGACGTGCACCGCGCCGCGGAGATCGTCGTCGACCTGATGGAGTCGCGGCTGCGGCAGTTCGAGCACCTGGCCGCCGTCGAGCTGCCGGTGCTGTTCGACGACCACGATCTCGGCAGGGCGGACCGGGAGGCGCTGGAGGGCTACGTGACGGGCATGCGGACCTGGATGGCCGCCGTCCATCTGTGGCACGACCGGACCCGGCGCTACGACGAGTCGGAGCTGACGTATCCGCCGGGATCGGGGTGGACGCTCGGGGGCCTGGGCGGACCCGGCCTGCCGGGCGGCTCATGGGGGCGGGCCCACCCGGTCCATTCGATCGCGGGTGCGATGAGAAGGGCGGTGGTGTGAGCGATGACGGCACTCGGAGCCGGAGACGCCCAGCGGACGAGCCTCGGCACCACCGCGGCGCGGAGGCTGGCCACGACGGCCAAGTCGGCGCCGCAGAACCAGGAGATCACCTCCCGGCACCTGCTCCGGGTGCTCCCGTGGGTGGAGGCGGCCGGAGGCGCCTACCGGCTGAACCGGCGACGGACGTACCGGCGGCCCGGCGACGGCCGGACGCCCCGGACCGAGCAGACCGATCAGACGGAGCAGACCGATCAGGCAGACCGGGTCGATCGGGTCAACCGGTACGGCGAGGCGGCGATCGAGCTGGCGGCCGGGCACACGGGGGAGGTGACGCTGCCGAAGACGTTCGTGGACTACGATCCCGCGCCGCGGGAGTACGAGCTGAGTGTGGCGCAGACGGTGCTGCGGGTGCACACGCGGGTGGCGGATCTGTACAACGAGCCGATGAACCAGACCGAGCAGCAGCTGCGGCTGACGATCGAGGCGCTGCGCGAGCGGCAGGAGCACGAGCTGGTCAACAACCGCGAGTTCGGCCTGCTGCACAACGCCGACTCCCGTCAGCGCATCCGCACCCGGACCGGCGCGGGGCCGCCCACCCCGGACGACCTCGACGAACTGCTCTGCCGGCGCAGGAAGTCCCACTGCTTCCTGGCCCATCCGCGGGCGGTCGCCGCGTTCGCCAGGGAATGCAACAGGCGAGGCGTCTATCCGGACTCGGCGCGGGCGGGGACGGCCACGGTCATCGCCTGGCGCGGCGTGCCGATCCTGCCATGCGACAAGATTCCGATCACCGGTCGTGGCCTCAGCTCGATTCTCGTCATGCGACTGGGAGAGGACGACCAGGGGGTCATCGGCCTGCACCGCACCGGGCTGCCGGACGAGTATCAGCCGGGAGTGACCGTCCGGCTCACCGGAGTCGACGACAGGGCGATCGCCTCCTATCTCGTCACCCTCTACTATTCGGCGGCCGTTCTCGTGCCCGACGCGCTGGGCGTCCTCGACGGCGTCGACGTCACGTAGGTTTGAACGGTCATGACCATTGTGGCTCTGCCATAGCGGTCATCCCATACCGAACCTCGATATAAATCGCCGGATATCGCCACCTGTGGGGCTTTTTTAGATAATGTTCCATATTTCTGAGTTATAGAAATTTGGAGGGTATTCCGCAGGCGCTCTTGGTGCCAGCTTGGGGAGCGGCCCGTTTTTTCGGGCTTTTTCACCCCCCATGCAGAGGAGTCACCGAGAGTGAATCCCACGAAGAGGTCGGGTGCCGTCACGGTGCTGGCGGCGGTCGCCCTGGCCACCGCCTCGCTGACGGCGGTGCCCGCCGCCTCGGCGGCGCCGGACGCGGCCGCCGCCCGGGCAGCCCAGGAACCCACACCGCCGGCGTTCGCGCCGCCGGACGCGCAGCAGCGCAAGAACGCCATGGTGAACGCCGACAAGATCCTCGCCGCGGACGCGCCGGCGTTGCGTGCGTCGGCCGATGACGAGTTCCAGCTGGTACGGAGCATCTCCGGCACGCGTGGCCTGCAGTACCTGACCTACCAGCGCACCTACCAGGGCCTGCCGGTCTACGGCGGCGACGTGATCGTGTCCACCGACAAGACCGGCCAGGTCGTCGACACCGTCGTCACCGGCCAGCAGGCCACGGTGAACGTCGGTATCAAGGCCAAGGTCACCGCCGAGGCGGCGGCGCGCACGGCCCGCGCCGAGCTGGCCACCGCCGAGGAAACGAGCACCCCCGAACTGCTGGTGCACGCCACGACCAAGACGCCCCGCCTGGCGTGGGAGACCGTGGTCAAGGGCACCGGCAAGCAGAACGCCCCCAGCGTGCTGCACGTCTACGTCGACGCCCGCACCGGCAAGGTGATCGACTCCTGGGACGAGGTCCGCGCCGGCACCGGTAACGGCCACCTCAACGGCCAGGTGACCATCGACACCGGCCGCTCCGGCAGCTCCTACACCCTGGTCGACCCCAACCGGCCCGGCCTGCAGTGCGGCGGGCAGAACGGCGCCGCCTACACCAAGAGCACCGACACCTGGGGCAACGGCTCGGGCACCGACCTGGAGACCGCCTGCGTCGACGCGATGTACGCCGCGCAGAAGGAATGGAACATGCTGCGCGACTGGCTGGGCCGCAACGGCCACAGCGGCACGGGCCGTTCCTTCCCCATGCGAGTCGGCCTCAACGCGGTCAACGCCTACTGGTACGGCTCCTACACCGCCTTCGGCTACAACCAGGCCCGCACCAAGCAGCTGACCTCGATGGACGTCGTCGGCCACGAACTCGGCCACGCCATCTTCCAGTACTCCGGCTCCGGAAACGGCAGCGGCAACGAGGAAGGCGGCCTGAACGAGTCCACCGGCGACATCTTCGGCGCGCTGACCGAGCACTACGCCAACAACCCCGTCGACCCGCCGGACTACCTGGTCGGCGAGGCGATCAACCTCGCCGGCAGCGGCCCGATCCGCAACATGTACAACCCCGGCGCACTGGGCCACCCCAACTGCTACAGCTCGGCGATCCCCAGGACCGAGGTGCACGCGGCGGCCGGCCCGCAGAACCACTGGTTCTACCTGCTGGCCGAGGGCAGCAACGCCTCGCCCGCCAGCCCGACCTGCAACGGCTCGACCGTGACGGGCATCGGCATCCAGAAGGCCGGCCAGATCTTCATGGCCGGTCTCAACACCAAGACCGCCCCCTGGACCCACGCCAAGGCCCGCGTGGCCACCCTGCGCGCGGCAGTGTCGCTCTTCCCGGGCAGCTGCACTGAGTTCAACGCGGTCAAGGCGGCCTGGGACGCGGTCAGCGTCAACGCCCAATCCGGTGAGCCGACCTGTACGGTCCAGCCCGGCAACGACTACTCGCTGTCGGTGAGCCCGACCTCGGGTAACGTCCAGGCCGGTCAGTCGGCCACCACGACCGTCAACACCGTGGTCACCGGTGGCAGCGCCCAGTCGATCAACCTGAGCGCGAGCTCGCTGCCCAGCGGTGTGACCGCGTCGTTCAACCCGGCCACGATCACCGCGGGCCAGTCGTCCACGCTGACGCTGTCCACATCGTCGGGCACCCCGAGCGGCACCTACCAGGTCAAGGTCGTCGCCGACGGCGCCAACGTGGACCGCGAGGCGACGTACTCTCTCACGGTCAGCGGCGAGCAGCCGGACAACGACTTCTCCGTCTCGGTGAACCCGTCGTCGGTTTCCGTGGAGGCCGGCCAGACGGCCGGCGCGACGCTCAGCACCCAGGTGACCAGCGGTAGCGCACAGTCCGTGACGCTGTCCGCCTCGAACGCGCCCGCCGGGGTGACCGTGACGTTCAGCCCGGCCACGATCAACTCGGGGCAGACGTCCACGGTGACGATCGCCACGTCCTCGACCACCCCGACGGGGACCTACACGATCAACCTCAACGCGGCCGGCGCCTCGGCCGCCCATTCGGCGGCGTTCTCGCTGACCGTCGGCGGTGGCGGCGGGGAGACCACCTGGTCGACCTGGACCGCGTACAACGCGGGCGACATCGTCACCTATGACGGCGTGCGCTACCGGTGCCTCCAGTCGCACACATCGCTGCCCGGTTGGGAGCCGCCGATCGTTCCCGCCCTCTGGCAGCGACTCTGACAGCGCCTCTATCAGCGGCTCTGACAGAGGCTCTGTGATCTGACAGGGGCGGGCGGCCATCCGGGGGGCCGCCCGCCCCTCGTCGTCGGACGGGGCGGCGAGGCGGCGAGGCGGCCCTTCCGTACGCCCTTCCGTACGCCCGGACGACCGGCCGTACGGCCGTACGGCTGGAAGACTGACGACCATACGCACGGAAGAACTTAACCACCTTTACGTCACATCACGTGATTTTTGCATTACTCCCTTGTTGCACATTGGTGTACGGAAGCTCGCCGACTCTGCCGCCGGGCGCCTCTGCTGCGTCGGACCGGTGTGCTCGGGAGGACCACGTTGCGTACATGGCACCGCTGCTCCATCCGCACTCGCCTGACCGTGCTGGCGTGCACGATCATGACCCTGGTCTGCACCGTCATCACGCTCCTCGTCATCGGGGGTGTCCGCGCGGAGGCGATACGCTCCCAGCAGGAGGACATGGCCGCCCAGGTGGGCCGCATCGTGGACGGGGTCTCCCGCCAGGCTCCTCCGCCCGCTCTGCCGGAGGCGCCCGACTCGGCGGTCCAGCTCTTCAGCCCCGCACGGGAGCTGGTGGCGGCGACCCGCAACGCGGCGGGCATGCCGCCGATGGTGAGTCTCGACCCCGAGCCGGCCGATTACACCATGCACGAGGTCTGCGATCTGCCCGCCTTCCCCGGCCGGTGCGCGCTGCTGTTCGACCGTCCGGTCCGCCTCCCCGAGGGGACCTGGCGGCTGTACATGGCCGCTCCCCGGCCCCCGCCGTACGGCAGCACGGCCCTGCTCGGCGGGCTCGTCGCGGGTTCGCTCCTGGCCGTCACGGCGACCGCGTTCGGCACCTACTACACCGTGAGCAGGACGCTCCGACCGGTGAAGACCATCAGAGGAGAGCTCGCCGAGATCACCGAGAGCGATCTGGACAGGCGGGTGCCGGTGCCGAAGTACGAGGACGAGCTCAAAGACCTCTCCCAGACGATCAACGAGACGCTGGAACGGGCGCAGACGGCGGTCGACCAGCAGCTCAGGTTCGCCTCGGACGCCTCGCACGACCTGCGCAGCCCGTTGACGGCCATGCACGTGGAGATCGAGGAGGCGCTCGCGCATCCAGCGGACACGGACTGGCCGCGCATGGGAAGGGCGGTGCTGGCCAGCGTGGAGCGGCTGCAGGACCTGGTCTCCGATCTACTGCAGATCTCCCGGCTGGACGCGGGAGCCTGCGGGCGGCGCGAACCCGTCGACCTGGCCGAGCTGGTGCGGGAGGAGCTGGACCGGCGGCCGCGCGATGTCGAGCTGCTTCGGCGGCTCACCCCCGGTACGACGATCGACGGCGACCGGATCGGGCTGACCCGGTTGCTGATCAATCTCCTGGACAACGCGGAACGCCACGCCAGATCCACCGTGGCGGTCACGGTCGAGCCCCGGCCGGGCGCCGCCGTGCTCGAGGTCGCCGACGACGGAGAGGGCGTTCCGCCCGACATGCGGGAGGTCGTCTTCCAGCGCTTCGCCCGCCTGGACGCGGCCCGTGCCAAGGACGTCGGCGGCACCGGTCTGGGCCTGCCGATCGCCAGGCAGATCGCCGAGGTCCACGGTGGCACCCTCACGATCGAGGACGGCCCGGCCGGAGGGGCGAGATTCATCCTGCGCATCCCCCGGCCGGTGTCTTGAACGTTCTCCGCCCGTGGCCCATCGGCCGGCCGGGCGGCGGGGGACTACGCGTGGACGTGCGTGATCATGCGTGCGGGCCTGGCGTTTCGACGAGCGGTCGCCTCGACCGACAGGGACCGCAGATAGCGGAACGTGGGTGTCTCCTGGGCGCCGTGCATGGTGAGGTAGACGAGCAGCTCGAACAGAACGCTGTCGTAATGGACGTCGGGTTGCGCCTTGCCGTAGCCGAATCGCTCTCCCAGATATTTCCGGATGTTCTCCGAGAGGACCTTGCTCCGGTCCGCCTCCAGCTTGGCCACCGCCCTTCCGTAGTTGGCGTCGGCGATGTCCTGCTGCTGCCGGATCGACTCGCCGATCGCGTCGTCGTCCGCAGCGGCTCGGTCGATGTGGAAGTTACGGCCGTACAGGCCGTCGATCGGCGGCTTCTCGTAGTGCTGATCGCAGATCACATGCATGACCTCGTGCAGCAGAGCGGCGCTACGGAAGGTGCGGGGGTCGGCGTGCCCGCTGCCCAGCGTCGCCGTCGGATCGTAGGTGATCTTGGGGCCCTGGCTGGAGAAATGCACCCGTCCGGCCTCTCCGTTGGCGTCCTTCTCGAAGGTGATGCCGGGAATGGCCAGGCTCACCTGGTCGAGCAGCTCCGCCAGGTGCTCGTCGATCTCGTCGTCATCGGGAAGTCGCGCGCCGGCGGCGTCGTCGACGAGCCTGTCGATGGCGAGACGGCGGAGTGGGAACACTTCATTACTGGGACGGGTCATCTCGGCTCCGATTTCGTGGTCGTGCTGCTGGACGGGGTCCTCTCGATTTCGGCTGCACGGGTCTCGCCCGTGATCGAGCGGGTACGGCCTACGTCATCGTACGGCTACGCCTTGTGATGAGATGGATACATTAATCAGGCGTGCGGTAGCGGAAACGTCACAGCGGTCCGGCGTTTCATATGAGCCGAATCGAGGTGGGTGAGCCCCATTCCGCCCGCCTTCTGTCATGTAGATCAGCGCAGGGTGACGGTGACGCCGCCGGAAAGGAGCGAGTCGTGTAGACGCCGAGCATTAGAGCATGATGTGAACTGAGAACATAGGTTAGATTCTGGAGACTTGGTCTCGCAGGGAGAGGATGACGCTGAGCGCGGCGGCTCCGTCGAGCAGTGCTCTGGAGCGTGCCGCGATGTCGGCGTCTCTGGCGGCCAGCGCGGCGGCGACGTCGTCAGACCGGCGGGCGCGCCGCAGCTCCGGGAGGAGGGCGCGAAGGGGCGCGATGCGGGCATCCCGGACCTGGGCCGGCGTGTATCGGCGCGTTCCCCGGTCGCGGTCGGGGACCACGAGGCCTTCGGCGTCCCAGTGCCGCAACGTCGAGGGGCGGACGCCGAGGGCGGTCGCGAGTTCGGAGACGCTCATCGAGTCCGACGCGCGTACGGCTCCGATCGGCTCGCCGGAGATCGCCTGGGCGGCCTCCCCGGCCTGCCTCAGTTCCGTGCGCTCCGCGTCGAGCCGGGCGTGCGCCGCGTCCAGGAGGGCGAGCACCACCTGCGAGGCGGGGAACAGGTGCGCGGCCCGCACGATCTTCTTGGCCTCGACCGGACCCGCGCCCGCCGCGAGTGCTCGGTAGGCCAGCGCCGACTGCAGATGTATCTCCCCGTAGATCCGGTAGCCCCTGGCCGTGCGTGCCGCCGGTGGAAGCACACCGTCGCGCTCCAGATCGCGCACCTGTTGAACGGAGCACCCCGCCCGCCGCGCGACGTCGACGGTGCGCAAACCCCTCGATTTGAGACCTGACATCCTGAAGCCCCTCGGTTTCCGCGGCGAAGTCTCCACAAGCACTTCAATGTGACGCTGGAGCACATGACCATAGAGGAGATCATCGGCTTCGTGGACGGCCTCGACGGCGTCCTGACCTTCAGACCGGCACCCGGCGACGGCTCGCCGGAGATCAGCTGGGGCGACACGTTCTTCTACTACGCGCCCGACGGGGTCATGCCCACGGCGACGCAGCCGTTCGCGACGATCGTGACCAAGGACTATCCCGGTGACGAGGCATCGCGTCTGGACCGTACGGACGCCTTCCGCGTGAACATCTCCGCCGGGCGGGAGGCGTTCCTCCGGTGGACCGGTCACGCGCCACGCGAACCGGCCCCCGCCGAGGTCGACCCCGGCGCCTCCGACACCGTGATCGCGCACCCCGTCTACGGAGGCCTCGGCTGGCTGGCGGTGGTGAACCCGGGCCCACGTACGGAATCGGCGACCCGTGAACTGCTGCGTACGGCCCATCGTCTCGCACGCTCACGCTACGAGCGACGCGCCGAATCGAAGGCGTGACCGAGCGCGGCCGACATCGACGGCGCGCCCTTCGCCCGGCCGGGCGGCCGTCGGCGTGCTGCGTCCCCTGGTGGAGCGTGGCCTGAACTCGTAACGCCTGTCGCGGGGTTCGACGATCTACAAGTGCGGGACCGAGAGCCCGACCGGCGTGATCGTCGAACCGGCGGGGGAGCGACGAGATCAGGCGAGGCGAGCGTGACCACTCCGAGCCCTCGGACGGTTCGGCACGGCGAGGCGACGGCGCGGGCGGCCGCCTGGCTCGGCCACCCGGTGACGATGGCGGCCATCGGCCTGCTCATCGTCAACGATCACCTGTTCAAGCGGCTGTGGCCGGGAGCGGTCACCGGAAAGCTCAGCGATTTCGCCGGGATGCTGGTCGCGCCTGCGCTGCTGGCGTTGCCGTTCGCGTCGGCGATCCGCATTGCGGAAGCGGCGGCCCGTGCCGTACGCCGGCCTTCCGACCCACGCGAGAAGCCTTCGGGGGAGTGGACCGCGGTGGCGGCGATCCTGCTGACCGGGGCGCTCTTCACACTGGTGAAGACGACGGCGGCCGGAGCCGAGACGGCCACCGCCGTGTGGGGCCTGTTCACGCCACCCGCCCAGGTGATCGCCGACCCGACCGACCTGGTCGCGCTGCCGTTCCTGGCCGTGGCCTGGCTGGTCCGGCGTCGTGTCGCCGGCGGCCCCGCGGCGGAGCGGGCGGCCCGGCGGGCCCGGACCATGGTCGTCCTGCCCGCCGCGGTGTTCGCGGTGACCGCCACCTCCCCCATGCTCCCCGCGTCGTCGGCCGGACACGTGGAGGTGCACGACTCGGCGATCGTGGTGTTCTCCGGCGTCAGCGGGGAAGGGGGCGCCGCCCTCGCGACGAGCGACCAGGGTCGGTCGTGGCGCACGTGGCAGGGCGCGCCGTCGGGGCGGCCGCGGACCGCCGCCTGCGTGCCCGACGAGCCGCGGCGCTGCTATCGCGTCGTCCCGGGGCGGCTGAAGGTCGAGGAGTCGGCCGACGGCGGAGCCTCCTGGTCGACCGCGTGGGAGATCTCCCCGGGACGGCAGCGGCTGCTGGACCGGCACTATGAGAACCCGGACCCGCAGGGCCGGCCGTCCGATCCTGCCGCTTCGGTGGCCGTGACGATCCTGCCCGTGCCGGGCGGCCACCTTGTGGCGGTCGCCAACGGAACGGACGGGGTGGTGCTGCGCGACGCCGCCGGGGGGTGGCACCGGCTCGGCTTCGCCGGGGACGGGCGGGGCCTGTCCGAGCAGGCGGCGGTGCCGCTCGCCGGCTTCGGCGAGGCGATCAGCGGGGAGACCGGGGTGGCCGCTCTGGCGGCGCTCATCGTGCTGCTCGTCGTCCTCTGGCTCGCCGGGGCGGCTCGCCGCTCACCGGCCTGGTTCGCGTTCTCCGGCGTGACGCTGTGGCTCGGCGCGCTGCTCATCGTGATGAGCAGGAAAGACATCGGGGACGCGGTCTCCATGGGCATCGGCGCCTCGCTGGTGCTGCTCGGCGGTGCGGCCGTGCTGATCGTCACGGTGTCGAGCCGCCCGCTGCGGGGTGTGCGCGCCCTCGTCGCGGTGCCGTTGACGTTCGCCGCCGTCTACCTGCCGTTCCTGGGCTGGAGCGGCGGATGGCCGGACACGTACGGCGTCGCCGTACTGCTCGCGATCGCCCTGTGCGCCGTGGTCGTCGCCCTGGCCGTTCGCACGATGAAACGGGCCTGACCGGCCCGCATCGGTCACGGCCCCGCTGTCCCCTTTCGTCCCATTTGGGGTTTATGGGCGATCTGTTCGGGCACCAGCAATAAGCGCCGCGCAGGGGCGTACGGCACGGCGGCGCACGGTCATGGCGCACTTCACCGGCGGCCGGTCCGGCCGGTGACACCTCCTCGGATCTTCCCGGTGCATCCGCGGGAGGGCGACCCGATGCACGAGATGGGAGTCAGGAATGGCTCAGCACGCGCTCGAACGGCTGATGCGGAAGATCGAGGGCCAGGAATGGCTCGACAGACCGGGCCACACGCTCGAGCACGGCTACGCGCTCGTCCAGAACGTGCTCGGCATCTCTCAGGGGCCGGTCCGCGGATTACTGCACGGCGTGTGGTTCGGGCATCCGCTGCATCCCGCGCTCACCGACGTGCCGATCGGGTCATGGACGACGGCGCTGGTCCTGGACGCCATGGGGGCCGGGAAGGGCCGGCGGGAACGTGCGGGCTATCAGCGTGCCGCCCGCAGGGCGGTGGGGCTCGGGGTCGTGGGCGCACTGGGCGCGGCGGTGACCGGTCTCACCGACTGGCAGTACACCCATGACTACGCACGGCGGCTCGGGCTCGTCCACGGCGCGCTCAACGCCGTCGCACTCGGCATGTTCGGCTGGTCCTGGTGGGAACGCAGCCGGGGACGGCACGGGCGGGGGCGCCTGGCCACCCTGCTCGGCTATCCGGTGATGGCGCTCAGCGGCTATCTCGGCGGCGGCCTCACCTTCCGGCACCGCATCGGCGTCGACCAGTCGGAGCAGGAGGCGGACAGGCTCCTGCAGCCGCGCGAGTTCACCCCGGTGCTCGGCGTGGACGAGCTGCGGGAGGGCACGCCGCGGCGTGTGCAGGCCGGTGACGTCGGCATCGTGCTGGTCCGGTCGAACGGCCGGATCCACGCCCTCGGCGACACCTGCCCGCACCTGGGCGGTCCGCTGTCCCAGGGCTGGCTGCGGGACGGCACGATCGTGTGCCCCTGGCACGGATCGGCGTTCGATCTGGAGACGGGGGAGAGCAGGAACGGCCCCGCCGTCGCAGCGGCGCCGTGCTTCCAGACCCGCGTCCGCGACGGGCGCATCGAGGTGCGCCGCGTGCCGCCGGTGACGACGGCACCGCCCGGAAGCGCCGTGGTGCACGGGTGGCGGACGGCCGAGCAGCGGGAGATCTCCCCCGACCGGCAGGAGCCCGGCCACAAGGAGAGAGTGCCGCGGCAACGGGAGATGCAGCGATGAAAAAGGGCACACAGGTACTCACCGAGCGCAAGAAGCGTGATCAGCGGGTGACCACCCCGCCGAAGACGGCGACGCGGGTGCTCTACGAGCATCATGGCGTCCTGCGCGGGATCATGGAACGGCTCTCGCATACCTCGCGCGACGACGTCGAGCAGCGTCGGGCGCTGACCGCAGAGCTGTACGGCGAGGTGCAGATGCACGAGCGGATCGAGGAGGACATCTTCTATCCGGAGATCGGCGACATCCACACCGAGCTGGACGCCGCGTGGTCGGAGCACCGCCAGATGACCGACCAGCTCGCCGCGCTGCTGCGCGCCGACCCCGGCGGCGCCCGGTTCGAGGAGGAGCTGCGGGTGATGCACGACGTGCTGGAGGCCCACGCCCATCTGGACGAGGAACTGGAGATGTTCCCCGAGGTCGAGCGGCAGATGGACGAGGAACGGCTCGTCGAGCTCGGGGGGAGGCTGCAGAAACGTCTGGCGCGGCTGCGGTCGTCGAGGATGCTGCGGGCCCGCCACCGGCTGGAGCGCATGCTGCTGCGCGGACCCGGACGCCTGTTCGCGCGCGGCGTGCGGCGCGGCGGCCGTAGGAGCGTGCGCGGTGACCACTGAACCGATCCGCCGGAGGGGGCCGCTCCACTGGACGGGGCTGGGCAAGCTCGTCTCGTTCTACCGATACTTCGCGTTCAACGCGCCGAAGACGACGACCGCCGGGGGAATGGCGCTGCTCGGGGCCACCGCGGTGGCCCAGATGTTCCTGCTGATCCGGCACTTCGACGTCCCGGCCTACGTCGTCGTCTGGTTCCTGCTGATGATCATCGGATCGCTGCTGGCCGCGTTCGCGATGTCGGTGGGGACCGTTCCGTCGCTGACCCGGTCGGGGTGGGCCCTGGGCAGCGCGGTGTCGCTGGCGTCGATCACCATGTACTTCGCCAGCCGCGCCGTGGGGCTGCCCGGCCTGCCGCAGATGGTCGGCCGCTGGCACTATCCCCTCGGCAACCTGACCCTGGCGATGGGCCTGCTGTTCCTGGCCCTGCACTTCTCGGTCGTCACGGGAATGAACGTCGCGTATCCGCGGACACGGTGCTGGCATGACTGACGGCGTGCGGCCGATCAGATGGATCTGACGGGGGACCACCGCGATGCACAACGACTTTCCGGCATGGCTGCGGATCGAACACTGGCTGAACGTGCTCTTCGTCACCCTGCTCATCCGCAGCGGGATCGAGATCCTCGGCACCCACCCGAAGCTCTACTGGCGCGATCACAGCAGACTGGGCACCGAGTGGGCGAGGTTCACCCGCAAGACGATGCCGAAGGACAAGCTGTACGACACACTGGACGAGGAGGAGGACTACTCGCCGATCGTGTCGCTGCCCGGCCACAAGAAGATCGGGATAGGCCGGCACTGGCACTTCTTCACCGTGGTCGGCTGGCTCCTGCTCGGCATCTCGTACGTGATCCTGCTGTTCGCCACCGGTCAGTGGCGCCGCTACCTGCCCACCTCGTGGGACATCTTCCCGGCGGCCTGGCACGACTTGGTCACCTACGACAGGTTCCAGCTGCCGCCGATGATGCCGGGTCAGCCGTTCGACGCGCTGCAGAAACTGACGTACGCCGGGGTGATCTTCGTGCTCGCCCCGTTCCAGATCCTGACCGGGCTCGCGCAGGCGCCGGCACTGGAGGCGCGTTTCCCATGGTTCGTCCAGATGTGGGGTGGCCGGCAGGCCGCGCGCAGTCTGCACTACCTCGGTCTGCTCGCGTTCGTCGTGTTCACGGCCGGGCATCTGATGATGATCACGTTCTGGGGCTGGCCGCGTCTCAACGCCCTCATGATCTTCGGATCGGCCCGGGACCTGACGCTCGCGTTCTGGCTGTCCCTGGCCATCATCGCGGCGATCGTGGCGGTGCACGTGGCCGTCACCGTGTGGAGCCTGCGGAGCCCGCGTTCCGTGCAGCGCAGGCTCGGCGCGTTCAACGGCGTGGTCAAGCGGCTGCTGCTGCGTCCGTGCCGGTCCCGGCAGGACTACCCGGTCTCCGCCATCAGCCCGCAGCACCGGGTGAACGGCAAGCCGCCCGACTGCGATGCGTACAAGATCATGGCGGTGCACGATTTCGCCAACTGGGAGCTGCGGGTCGGCGGGCTGGTGGAGAACCCGGTCACGCTCACGCTGGCGGACATCCGGGCGCTGCGCGGCAAGCAGACCCAGTGCGTGCTGCACAACTGCGTGCAGGGCTGGTCGAGCGTGGGCAAATGGGGCGGGCTGCCGCTGCGCGACCTGGTGGAGCTGGTCAGGCCGCTGCCGGAGGCGCGCTACATCTGCTTCCTGACCATGCAGGAGAACCGCCGGGACGAACCGAGCGCACCGGGCGTCGGGGGCGGGCAGTTCTACGAGGTCATCGACCTGGAACTGGCCTACTACCCCCAGGTCCTGCTCGCGTACGAGATGAACGGCGAGCCGCTGCCGATCAAGCACGGCGCCCCGCTGCGGCTGCGGCTGGAGACCCAGGTCGGCTTCAAGATGGCCAAGTGGATCGAGCAGATCGAGTTCGTCGCCGACTACTCCAAGATCGGGATGGGGATGGGCGGATGGCGCGAGGACAACGCCTACTTCGACAAGGACGTGGAGATCTGATGGGACGCGGAGATCTGATTGAGGGCGGCGTCGAGGTCGTACGCCGTCCCGAGCTCATCACGCTGACCGAGGCGCAGCGAGAACGGGTCCGCGAGCGGATTCACCGGGACCGGAAGACCTGCGCCGGCTGCGGCTCAGGGGGGTTCCATGTGGGTGACGCCCTCTATCTGGGCTTCCTGTTCCGCAGCGAGCCGCTGGACGCCTATATGGTCGCGCTCACCTGCGCCGATTCGGCGTGCCCCGACCCGTACAACGGGATCACGCTGCGCGGCCCCGAGTTCCTGTTCCCGTGATCCGTGAAAGCGCGCGTCCGCCTCACCGGTCGTCCGTGCCGCCGAGCGGGATGGTCGGACGCGCGATGCCCAGCCGCTCCATCACCGGCAGCGCCTCCCGCAGGGCGGCGCGCAGCGCGTCATAGCGTGCCCGCTCCTCCGGCGTGAGACCGCCGTGCCGGTAGTAGTGCTCCAGGCGCGGGAGCCGGCCCGCCAGCAACGTCCCCCACCGGATGCTGAAGTCGTAGACTCGCGCCTGGTCCGCCGACGCCTGCGGGTCGCCGGCCAGCTCGCGCAGCGCCTCGACCTCGCCGAACAGCATGTCGAGGTCGGCGGTGACGCCGGCCACCCGATGTTCCCCGTTCACGAGCTCGTCGTTCAATCAACCCACCTCGCCCCGTGACGCCCCCGCCCGGCGGCCTGGAAATCGTCCCGCGGGCACTTCGAACGTACACCAAGGCCTGCCGCGACATGCCGTGCCGTCGCCGTGCGAAAACCCCGGTCGCGTCGGGTTGTGGGGTGTGTCAAGAAGATTCAAGGAACCCCCCCGCGTCCGGTGGGACGGCCGCCGGAAAAAGAATGAGAAATCGGACCATCCGTGCGAATTACCCGTCCCTCTGGGGCTGTTTTCGCTATTTCACGGCTTCTGTGACTGTTGGGTTTGACCCCATCACCGTACGGATACGGAGAGTAGCCAAGGAGTACCTACAGTGACGAAACGGGGGAAATGCCGATGCGCACTTATCGGATGATGTCCTTGGCCCTGCTGACGGCCGCCGGACTGGCCGTCACCGCGCCGGCCTATGCCGCGGTCGCGGGACCGGCGAACGCGACGGCCGGCCTCGGAGTCGGGGCGGGCGTCGGCGCCGCGGCCGACCTCGGTCTCGGCCTCGGTCTCGGTCTCGACGTGGACCTCGCGCTCGGCCTGGGGCTCGGCGTCGCCGCCGACGCGGACGTCGCGGCCGGTGCCGCTGTCGGCGCAGGTGCCGCCGCGGATGCGGATGTCGCCGCGGACGCCGGGGTCGGAGTGGAGGCGGGTGCCGCGGGCGCCGCGGACGCCGGAGTGGGCGCGGCCGCTGCCGCCGAGGGCACCGGGGGTGATGGCATCTGAGGAACCGCGCGGTGCGTCCGCGGCCCGCTCCCGCACTCGCCCGCCGCCGTGAGACAGCGGATGCGAAGGCGCGGCCGACGTCCGCCTTCGCGGCGGGCGCACCGGCGGGAGTGGGCGGGCGGCCACGGGTGGCGCCCCGGCCGGTGTGCCGTACGGAATGGACGTGAGACGGGCCGACCATCGCGCCTCGGGTGAAGGAGGAGTGGCCATGGGGGCGCCGGGGAATTCCTTCCGTCATGTTGGAAGGACCGTTTAGATTTCTTTACCCTTCGCGACGGTTCATTCCGTTAAGAGTGCTTTCACCGCATGGCAATCTGTCTGTCATGCGTGATGGAAAAGTTGGTCTTGCTCTATGTGCCGGGGTGTTTGCGGTAATCGCCGGAGTCACCGGTGTCGCGACCCCCGCGCACGCCCAGCCCGTGGTCGCGCACCCCTCGGCACACACCCGGACCGTGACCGTCGCCCACAACGCGCCGGCCGCCTACGATCCACCGGCCGTCTACGGGCGTGCCGCCTATCTGGTCGACGCCACGACGGGTGACGTCCTGCTCGACGGCAACGCCGGACGGCGGATGCCGGTGGCCAGCCTGACCAAGGTGATGACCGCCTACATCGTGCTCCGCGAGGCGGATCCGGCCGACGAGATCGAGATCACCGGAAAGGATGTCAGGTATGCCGAGGCCAACGACGGCACGGTGGCGTACCTGCGTCCCGGCGACCGGCTTTCCGTCGGAGATCTGCTGTACGCGCTGATGCTTCCCTCGGGCGCCGACGCGGCCCACGCGCTCGCCCGCACCTACGGCCCCGGCGTCGAGGGCTTCACGGCGAAGATGAACGCCACCGCCCGGGAGCTCGGGCTGCGGGACACGAGATATCTCAACGCCGACGGGCTGCCCACGCCGCACGGGCAGGGCGGCGTGTCCACCGCACGGGATCAGGTGCGGCTCGCCGAGATCGCGCTGCGCGATCCGCGGCTGGTGGAGATCACCTCGACCCGGCGCCACCACGTCCCCAGGACCGCCGATCACCGCTCCTACACCTGGACCAACACCAACAGCCTGGCCGGCGGGCGGGGCGTGATCGGCCTGAAGACCGGGTTCACCCGGGCGGCGGGCTACTGCCTGACCTTCGCCGCCGACCGCGACGGCCACCGGCTGATCGGCGTCATCCTCGGGGAAAGGCAGTCGGGCCGGCGTTTCCAGACCGCCCGCGCCCTGCTCGACTGGGCGCAGGACGGCCTGGAACGGCACGACTGGACGGAGGGCGAGGCGGCGGCCTGACCGCGCGCCCCGCCCCGTCGTCGTCCTCGGAGTCGTCGTCCTCGGCCGGGATGGCCGAGGACGGTCCATCAGATCAGACCCGCTGCCACAGGGCCGGGACGTTCGGCGGCTCCCAGCCCGCGAGCGCGGTGTGCGCCTGCAGGCATCGGTAGGTGGCGCCGCCGTAGGTGACCTGGTCGCCCGGCGTGTAGGCGGTGCCGGCGGCCCAGCTGCCGCCCGGCGCCGTCTGGGTCGGCGACGGGGTCGGGGTGGGCCTCGGCGTGGGGGTCGGGGTGGGGGTCGGCGTGGGCGTGGGGGTGCCGCCGCCGCCGATCTGCAGGTCGACGCAGGAGTAGAACGCGTTGGGCGTGTCGGCGACGTTCCAGACGGCGATGACCTTCTGGCGGCCGCTGTAGCCGCCGAGGTTCACGTTGTGCGTGACCGTCGCGCCCGGCTGCTTGCCGCCGCCGCTGAACGACGCGATCTTGCTGCCGCCGATGTAGTAGTCCCACGTGCTCGTGGCGTGGCGAGCGGTGAACGTCCAGGTGAAGCTCACCGAGCTGCCCACGCTCGTGGGCCGCCAGGCCTTGCTGTCGTCGTTGAGCGGGGCCCACCGCGAGTCGCCGGCGTTGCAGTTCAGCTGGCCCTTCGGGCCCTCGACGCTCTGCGGCTCCCAGACGATGGCGCCGCAGTTCTGCACGATGCCCTGGGCGCACTGCGCCTGCCGGCTGAGCGGTGACGACACGTAGCCGTGCGCCATCGCCGGGGAGGCGACGAACACGCCGGCTCCGATCGCGAGGGTCGCCGTCGACACGAAGGTCAACGTCTTTCGCATGTGTTGCTCCTTCCGCTGGGGGGGTGGAGCAAATATAAAGGAAAGTTTCCTAACAGTAAAGACCTGTCATCACCTTTGCCCAGGGTTTGTCAACAGCGCGGGCGGTGCCGTACGCGTCAGCCGGCCACGGCGGCGAGCGCGTCGATCTCGACGAGCATCGACTCGTGCGGCAGGCCCACGAACACGGTCGTACGGCAGGGCAGCACGCCGCTGGGACAGTTCTCCCTGACGAACTCGCCGTACGCCTCGTTCATGGGCGCGAAGTCCTCCCGTTTGGTGAGGTAGACGCGGAACATCAGGACGTCCTCGACACCCGCTCCGCCCGCGGTGAGGATCGCCTTGACGTTCTCCAGCGTCCTGCGGGTCTGCGCCCTGACGTCGCCGGGGTGCACGTACTCCCCGGTGGCCGGATCCTGCGGTCCCTGGCCGGACACCTGCAGCAGCGGCCCCCTGCGCACGCCCTGGGAGAACACCCAGGCCGGGGCGGGAGCACCATCGGTCAGAATCGCCTGCTTCTCCGACATGTCATCATTCCTTCGTAACGTCGTGCGGGATGCCGTGCCGCATGATACGCACCTGATCCGATGAGCCTGGGATGATCTTCAAGAACGCCACCGTCGTCGACGGGACCGGGGCCGGGCCGTACGTCGCCGACGTGGCCGTACGGGACGGCCGCATCAGCGAGATCGGCGCCGCCACGGGCGGCGGGGCGGTGATCGACGCGGCCGGGCTGGTCCTCGCGCCGGGCTTCATCGACATGCACGCGCACTCCGACCTGGCGCTGCTGACCGAGCCCGACCACCTGGCCAAGGTGAGCCAGGGCGTGACCTGTGAGGTGCTCGGCCAGGACGGGCTGTCGTACGCCCCGGCGGACGAGGCGACGCTCGGGCGGCTGCGCCGCCAGCTCGCCGGGTGGAACGGCGACCCCGGCGGCTTCGACTGGAGCTGGCGGACGGTGGGGGAGTACCTCGACCGGCTGGACGAGGGCATCGCGGTGAACGCCTGCTATCTCGTCCCCCAGGGCACGGTGCGGGCGCTGGTCGTGGGCTGGGAGGACCGGCCGGCGACGGACGCCGAGCTGGCCGGGCAGAAGCGGGTGATCGCGCAGGCCATGGCCGACGGCGCCGTCGGCATGTCCACCGGCCTCACCTACACCCCCGGCATGTACGCGAAAACCGGCGAGCTGGCCGAGCTGTGCGGGGTGGTCGCCGCCTACGGCGGGTTCCACGCGACGCACCACCGGTCGTACGGGAGGGGCGCGCTGGAGGCGTACGCGGAGATGATCGAGGTGTCGCGCCGCTCCGGCTGCCCGCTGCATCTGGCCCACGCGACGATGAACTTCAAGGTCAACAGGGGACGGGCGGGCGAGCTGCTCGGCCTGCTCGACGACGCCATCGCGGACGGCTGCGACATCACGCTGGACAGCTATCCGTACCTGCCCGGCTCGACCACGCTGGCCGCGCTGCTGCCGAGCTGGGCGTCGGCGGGCGGGCCCGGCGCCACGCTGGAGCGGCTGCGCGATCCCGCGGCCTGCGCACGCATCCGGCACGTCATGGAGGTCGAGGGCTCCGACGGCTGCCACGGGGTGCCGGTCGAGTGGGACACGCTGCGGATCTCCGGCGCCCGCTCGGCGGCGCTGGCCGGCCGGGTGGGCACGGGCGTGGCCGACTTCGAGGACTTCCGCCGCCTGCTGATCGACGACGAGCTCGGGATCACGATCGTGCAGTTCGTCGGTGACGAGGAGAACGTCCAGACGATCATGCGGCATCCCGCGCACACCGGCGGCAGCGACGGGCTGCTGGCGGGGGCCAGACCGCATCCCCGGGCGTGGGGCGCCTTCCCCCGCTATCTCGCCAGGTACGTCAGGGAGCTGGGCGTGCTCAGCCTCCCCGAGTGCGTCGCGCACCTCACCGGCCGGCCGGCCCGGCGGCTCGGCCTGCGGGACCGGGGGCTGATCCGGGTCGGCTACCATGCCGACCTGGTGCTGTTCGACCCGGAGTCGGTGCGCGACACCGCCACGTTCGACGATCCCCGCCGCCAGGCGGAGGGGATCTCCCACGTGCTCGTGGGCGGCGTCCCGGTCATCGGGGACGGCCGCCACACCGGCGCGCTGCCCGGTAGGGCGCTGCGCCGTACGAGCACGGGCACCGCCGCTATTTGATGGATCCGGCGGTGAGTCCGGAGACGACCTTCCGCTCGATCAGCGCGAAGAGGATGATGACCGGGATCGTGGCGATCACCGAGCCGGCGAACAGGCTCTGCCAGTCGACCTGGTACTGGCCGATGTAGGAGTTGAGCGCCACGGTCAGCGGCTGGTTCTCCGGCGTGGTGGTCAGGGTCAGGGCGACCACGAACTCGTTCCACGCCGCGATGAACGTGAAGATCAGCGCCGTGACGACACCCGGCATCGCGAGCGGCAGGGTGACCCGGAACAGGACGCCGAACCTGCCGGAGCCGTCCATGGCGGCGGCCTCCTCCAGCTCGCGCGGGATCGAGGCGAAGTAGGCGTGCAGGATCCACACGGCGAAGGCCAGGTT
This sequence comes from Sphaerimonospora mesophila, assembly GCF_001417795.1. Taxonomy (NCBI): domain Bacteria; kingdom Bacillati; phylum Actinomycetota; class Actinomycetes; order Streptosporangiales; family Streptosporangiaceae; genus Sphaerimonospora; species Sphaerimonospora mesophila. Next base: position 100,739 of record NZ_BCBX01000031.1, read on the forward strand.
GAAACCGCCGTTGACGAGGATCAGGGACCAGACCGAGTCGACCATCCCGAACTGGGCGAACTCCCGGTAGATGCCGACCAGCATCGCGGTGGGCTGGAACATCTGGGTGATCAGCACCAGGAACAGGAACACCATGCGGCCGCGGAAGTTGTGCCGGGCCGAGTAGTAGGCGGCGGGCAGGGCGACCAGCAGCACCAGGATCGTCGAGCCGGCCGCCACCTCCAGGGTGACCAGCAGGTTGCCGGCCAGGCCGCCGGACCAGAACTCGGTGAAGGCGCTCCAGTGGAACGAGCTCGGCAGGTAGAGGGCCTCGCGCTGCTCCTCCCTGGGCCGCAGCGCGGCGATGATCATCTGCAGGTAGGGGAAGATGAAGATGATCGCGATCACGTACGCGCCGGCCGCGATCAGCACCTTCTTGAGCGGCGCCGGATTGGGCATACGCCGAGGGGCCTTGTGAGAGGTCATCGGGGCACCTCGGTCTTCCAGTTGGTGACCTTCAGGAAGATCGCCACGAGTACGATCACCATGCCGAAGTTGACCACGGACATCGCGGCGGACTCACCGATGTCGGAGCCCTTGAGGATGAACATGAAGATCGTGGACGTGGCGGTCGAATAGCCCGGCTGGCCGTGCGTCATCACCCAGATGATCGGGAAGTTGTTGAAGACGTTCATCACGTTGATGAGGGCCGCCACGGTCAGCGCCGGCCGCAGCAGCGGCAGCGTGACCGACCAGTAGGTGCGCCATCTGCTCGCACCGTCCACCCTGGCCGCCTCGTACACCTCGGCGGGGATCGTCGCCAGCCCGGCGAGCAGCGCGTACGTCGTGAACGGCACCGAGACGAACACGGCCACCGCGATCAGCCACGGCATCGCGGTCGACGCGGCGCCGAGCGGGTCGGCGTCGGCCCCGCCGAGCGCGTCGATCAGCCCGAGGTCCCGGCGGATCATGTTGATCAGGCCGACCTCGGGGTCGAGCATCCACTTGAACATGATCGACGTCATGACCACCGACGCGGCCCACGGCGCGATCAGCGCCCAGCGCGTGACCCGGCGGCCGGGGAAGCGCTGGTTGAACAGCTGGGCGAGGCCGAGCGAGATCAGGACCGTGAGAGCGACGACGGCCACCACCCAGATCACGCTGCGGATCATCACCCCGCCGAAGTCGGCCTCGTCGAACAGCTTGGCGTAGTTGCCGGTGCCGTTGGAGCCCTGTACGACGCCGAACCGGCTGATCTTCAGGAACGACGACCGGATCATCTCGATGACCGGCCAGACGACCACGACGGCGATCAGCACCATCGCCGGACCGATCCAGGCGAGGGGTTCCAGCTTGCGGGCCACCCGTTTGAGGGCGGGCATCTGCTGCATTGATTCCTGCTTCCTGCTTCGGGAAGAAAGGGGTACGGCCCGCGCCTTGTCCGGGATCGGGTTCCCCGGCGCGAGCCGTACCGGTGGGTCAGCTGCCCTCGGCGATCTTCTGGATCTCGCCCAGCACCTTGGCGGGGTCACCGCTGACGGCGCTGCCGATCGTCTGCTTGATCGCGGTGTTCACCTCGGACCACTTGGGGTCGGTGAACGGGTAGAACGTGGCGTTCGGCAGGGCGTCGAGGAACGGCTTGAGCTTCTCGTCGGAGGAGAGCTTCTCGATGCCCGACTTCGTCACCGGCAGGAGCTTGTAGGTGTCGCTGATCTTCTGCACGGCGGAGGAGGAGTAGAAGAAGTCAAAGAACTTCCTGATCTGCTCCTGGTGACCGTTCTTGTTGAAGGCCATGATCCAGTCTTCGACGCCGAGGGTGGTGTCCATCGGGCCGCTCTTACCGGGGATGGCCGTGACCCCGTAGTTGGTGAGGCCGCCGCTCTCGAAGATCGGGATGGACATGGGGCCGCCGTTGACCATGCCGACCTTGCCGGCGGCGAAGTCCTCCCAGACCGTCTTACGGTCCTTGGTGCCGGGGTTCGGCGTGGTCAGGCCCGCGTCGTGCAGTCCCTTGATGAACGTGAACGTCTCGACGTTCTGCGGCGAGTCGATCGCCCACTTGCCCGAGTCGTCCTTGTAGCCGCCCCCGTTGCCCATGAACCACAGGAACGACTCGGCCTGCGCCTCCTCCTGGCCGAGCGGCAGGCCGAACGGCTGGGAGACCCCCGCCTTCTTGAGCTTCTCCGCGTCCGCCTTGAGCTCGTCCCAGGTCTTGGGCGGCTCGGCGATCCCGGCCTTCTCGAACAGGTCCTTGTTGTAGAACAGCGCCCGGGCCGAGGAGACGAACGGGATGCCGTACGCCGTGCCGTCCACCTTGCCGAACTCGGCGAACTTCTCCAGCAGGTCGGACTGGGTGTTCGGGGAGAGCACCTCGTCGACCTTGTGGAGCAGCCCGTCCTGCACGAAGCCGGAGTAGTCGCCCGTCTGCAGGATGTCCGGCACCTGGCCGTTCTGCACCATCGTGGCGACCTGCTTGTCGATGTCGTTCCAGTTGATGACCTGGACCTCGACCTTGATGTCGGGGTTGGCGGCCTGGAACTCGTCGACGACGCTCTTCCAGAACTTGTCCCCGCTGTTCTCGGCCGTCGGGCCGTCGCCGTAGTCGGCCGCGACCATCTTCAGGGTGACCGGGCCGCCCGCGGCCTTGTCGCCGCCATCGCCGCCGCCGTTGCCGTCACTCCCCGACCCGCAGGCGGACAGGGCCAGTACGGCCGCCAGGCCGATCGTGGCCGCGCCGGCGATCCTCTTGCTCATCTGATAACCACCTCGAAATCGACTGGTCTGTACCGGCCCGGTGACAGATGACGGCCAGACCTCTGATCCGCACTATCGAAAGCCAGGGTAAACACGAGGTAACCGGCCGGTCTATACCGGCGAATATCGGATTTACAACGAGAGGGTGTCGGTCCTGGATCACCGGTCTATACCAGCCGGGCGGGAGCCGGGGGCTTGGCCGGAGCCGGAGTGCGCCGAATCGGCGATGGTCTGCGCGATACTGCGCAAAATTACCCTATTTCGCGCGATTTTGAGCGTACGTCGACCGAGTGGCAGTGGCAACGTGGCGCGGGCGGGCGTCCCCGGGGGGTCGTGCCCGCCGGGCATCTCCGTTATGTGGTCGTGACTTGACGTGCGGCGTCCCCTGCCGCTTTCATGGGAGCCACTCCCGTAAACGTTTACAGCAGTCCGGCCCTCCAACCGTCCGTAAACGTTTACAGAATCGACGGACAGGAGGTGGGCCGTGGCCGAAGGGCCGACGATCACTACGATCGCCGAGCGCGCCGGGGTGTCGATCGCCTCGGTGTCGCGGGTGCTCAACGGCCTGCCGACGCGCGAGGAGACCGTGCGGCGGGTGCTCGCGGCCGCCGACGAGCTGGGATACGTGCCCAACGCCGTGGCCAGATCGCTGAAGTCACGCCGCACGCTCCAGGTGGCGTTCGCGATGGCCGACATCGGCAACCCGGTGTACGTGGCGATGATCCGCCAGATCCAGCCGGTGCTGAAGGCCGCCGGATACCGGCTCGTGCTGCACTCGACCGACGCCGACGTCGCGGAGGAGATCGACGTGCTGCGCAGCCTCGGCGAGCGCTACGCGGACGGGATGATCATGAGTCCGCTGCGGGTCACCGACGATCACCTGAAGGCGATCACGGCCGCGCGGGCGCCGGTCGTGATCATCGGTTCGGTGCCGGAGGGCACTCCCGTCGACAACGTCCGCGCCGACTCGGGGACCGGCGTGCGGCTGGCGCTCGACCATCTGTACGCGCTGGGCCGCCGCCGGATCGGCTTCGTCGACGGCCCGCTCGACACGGTGCCGGGAGCCGCGCGCCTCGCCGCCTACCGCGATGCCCTGCACGCGCTCGGCCTGCCGTACGACGAGGATCTGGTCGAGATCGGCGACTTCTACCGTACCGACGGGGCGGCGGCAGCGGCGCGCCTGCTCCGGCGGGCCGGGGACGTCGACGCGCTGATGTGCGCCAACGACCTGATCGCGCTCGGCGCCTACGACGTGCTGCGCCGGGCCGGACGGCGGATTCCCGCCGACGTGGCGGTGGTCGGCATGGACGACACGGACCTGGCGGCGGTGGCCTGGCCGGCGCTCACCAGCGTCTGTCTCGGCTCGGCCGAGCGCGGCCGGGCGGCGGCCGAGTTGCTGCTCGACCGGCTGCGGGACCGCGAACGGCCGCCGCGGGTCGTCATGGTCCCGCCCCGCCTGGTCACCCGCGCCTCGACCGAGGGCGGGCCGTGACCGCGGCCGCCGGCGCGTACGCCCCGGCCCCGCCGCGCCGCCCGCGCCGTACGCCGCGCCGCGGCGGCGGACGGGAGCTGTTCCTGCTCATGCTGCCCGCGCTGGTCCCGGTGCTGGTGTTCAGCGTCGGACCGCTGCTCTACGGCATCTTCCTCGCGTTCACCGACGCCAGGTCCGGCCGGAACGCCGAGACCTCGTTCGTCGGCCTGGCGAACTTCGGCGACCTGCTCACCGACGGCGACTTCTGGACCTCGTTCCGGATCGGCATGATCTGGGGGATCTCCGTCACCGTGCTGCAGTTCCTCGCCTCCCTCGGCCTGGCGCTGCTGCTCGACCGGGACCTGCGGCTGCGCGGCCTCGCCCGGGTGCTCGCCCTGGTGCCGTGGGCCATGCCGCCGGTCGTCATCGGCCTCATGTGGCGGCTGGTCTACCACCCGAACGCCGGCATCCTCAACGCCGTGCTCCGGGACGTCGGGCTGCTCGGCCACAACGTCGACTGGCTCAACGACTTCGCCATCGCACTGCCCGCGGTGATCGTGGTCGGGGTCTGGACCGGCATGCCGCAGACCACGGTCGTGCTGCTGGCGGGCCTGCAGAACGTGCCGCGAGAGCTGTACGAGGCCGGCCAGGTCGACGGGGCCGGCACCTGGCGGCGTTTCTGGAACATCACGCTGCCCCAGCTCCGCCCGGTGATCGTGGCGATCACCTCGCTCGACTTCGTGTGGAACATCAACCAGTTCGGCCTGGTCTACGTGCTCACCCAGGGCGGCCCCGGCGGACGGACCCGCCTGCCGATGCTGTTCGCCTACGAGGAGGCCTTCCGATTCGGCTTCTTCGGCTACGCGTCCACGCTCGGTGTGGCGATCGTGATCGTCGTGCTGGCCGTGCTCGGCCTCTACCTGTGGCGCCAGATGCGGGAGGCGAACTGACATGCGGCGTGCCCTGTCGTACCTCGCCCTGCTCGGCTACCTGGTCTTCCTGGCGTTCCCGCTGATCTGGCTGCTGTCGACCGCGCTGAAGACGCCGCAGGAGATGGCCTCGCTGGACCCGGCGTGGCTGCCGCGCCGCCCGACGCTCGCCAACTTCGCCGACGCGTTCGCCGAGCAGGACCTGGTCGGCAGCGCGCTGCGCAGCCTGGTCGTCGCGACGGCCAGCGCGGTGATCACCGTGGTGCTCGCGCTGCCGGCGGCGTACGCGCTGGCCAGGCACCGGGGCGCGGTCAACAGGATCGCGATCGGCTGGGTGCTGGTCAGCCAGGTCTTCCCGGTCATCCTGATCATCATCCCGCTGTTCATGGTGCTGCGGCGCTTCGACCTGGTGAACACCCTGCCGGGCCTGACCTTCGTGCACGTGACGTTCACGCTGCCGTTCGCGCTCTGGATGCTCCAGGGGTACGTGCGGGCGGTCCCGCGGGAGCTGGAGGAGGCGGCCGCGGTCGACGGCGCGGCGAAGGCGACCTCGATCGTCAAGATCGTCGCGCCGCTGCTCGCGCCCGGCGTGGTGGCCACGCTGCTCTTCGCCTTCATCTCGTCCTGGAACGAGTTCCTGTTCGCCCTGGTCGTACTCAAGGACCCGGACATCGCGACCCTGCCGCTCACGCTGGTCAAGTTCACCGGCGCCGAGGGGGTCGTACGGCTCGGCCCGCTCGCCGCGGCCTCGCTGCTGGCGACCATCCCGAGTCTGGTGTTCTTCGCCGCGATCCAGCGGCGGCTGAAGTCCGGGCTCATGGCCGGCGCCGTCAAGGGATAGCCCCCGATTGGAGAGTCATATGCGCAGGAGAACCGCTCTCGCGGCGGCGGCGACGGCCGTCGCAGCGCTGATCGCCGGTTGCGGCGGCGGAGGCGGAGACGGCGGCGCCGCGCCCGGCGAGCCGGTCACGCTGAAGTTCCTCAGCCTCGCCTGGCAGAAGGAGTCGATCTCCGCCAACAAGCAGCTCGTGGACGAGTGGAACACCGCCAACCCCGACATCCAGGTCGAATACGTCCAGGGCAGCTGGGACAACGTCAACGATCAGCTCGTCACGTCGTTCGAGGCCGGCGACCCGCCGGACGTCATCCACGACGACTCGCCGGCGCTGGCCGGGTTCGCCTCGCGCGGCTATCTGCTCGACCTGTCGGGCAGGCTGCCCGCCGAGCTGAAGAACGACATCCCGCAGGCGGCCTGGGACACCGTCACCTTCGACGACGGCAGGGGCGGCACCGGCGTCTACGGCGTGCCGTTCCTGCAGGAGTCGCAGGTCGTCATCGCCAACAAGAAGCTGCTCGACGCGGCGAAGGTGCGCATCCCCACCCCCGCCGACCCGTGGACCTGGGACGAGTTCGCCGAGATCAGCAAGAAGCTCACCAAGGACGGCACGTACGGCGTGGCCTGGCCGATGAAGTCCCCGGTGAACAAGGTGCTCAACCTCGCGCTCAACTTCGGCGGGACGTTCTTCTCGAACGAGGGCGGCAAGACCACGGTGAAGGTCGGCCCGCAGGAGCGCGAGGTGCTCCAGCGCATCCACGACCAGCTCTACAGGGACAAGACGGCCGACCCCTCCGCGCTCGGCATGGGCACCGCCGACCCGCTGCCCGGGTTCTACGCGGGCAAGTACGCCCTGCTGCCCGCCGGCGTCTACCTCCGCCAGCAGGTCGTCGAGCAGGCTCCCGACGGCTTCGAGTGGATCACGCTTCCGCCGCTGAAGGGCACCACCTCCGAGCAGGGCGCGACCTCGCAGACCCTGTCGGTCCCGGCGGACGGCAGGCACCCCGACGAGGCGGTGAAGTTCATCTCCTTCTTCCTCAACGGCCCCAACCAGGCCAAGCTGGCCAGGGGCGACTGGCTGCTGCCGACCAGCAGGGCCGCAGCCGGCGACCCGTCGATGACCACCGAGGAGAACGGCTGGGACGTGGCGACCGCCTCGGCCGGGAACCTCGTCGTCGCGCCCTACCTCAAGGTGAACGGCTTCGACGAGTGGAAGAGCAAGGTGGCCACCCCCACCCTGCAGGAGTACTTCGCAGACAAGATCAGCCTCGATGACGCCGCCCGGAGGCTGGTCGAGGAGGGCGACAAGGTGCTGGAGCGGTACGCCCGCTGACGCCGGGGTGCGCGCACCGCGGCCGCGGACGGACACGAGACCACGGGTTTCCCGGGGAAGGGAGAGACGATGAGCGAGGAGTACGCCGAGCGGGCGCGGGGCTGCCTGCTCGGCCTCGCGGTCGGGGACGCCCTGGGCCGGCCGGCGGAGAACCTGCCGCCCGAGGAGATCGCCCGCCGCTGGGGCCGCCTGACCGAGATCGAACCCGGCCGGGGCGGCACCGACGACACCGAATACGCGATCTTCGCGGCCTCGCTGCTCGTCAGGTACGGTCGCGCCCTCACCGGTGACGACGTCGCCCGGGCCTGGCGGGAGGAGATCGTCGCCAAGATCGAGGGACCGATGCGCGGCGCCGGGTTCTCCGAGCTGGGCACCGTCCAGGCGCTGCGCCGGGGTCTGGCGCCGCCGATGACGGGGCGGTGGCATCCGCACGGCTGGTCGGACGGGCTGGCCATGCGGGCGGCGCCGTACGGGATCTTCGCGGCCGGCGAGCCGGAGGAGGCGGCCCGGCTGGTCGCGGTGGACGGCGCGGTGAGCCACAGCGGCGAGGGGATCTGGGGCGGCCGGGCGGTCGCGGCGGCCGTCGCCGTCGCGATGACCGGGGCCGAGCCGAGCACGGTCGTGGCCGCCGCCCTCGCCGCCGTGCCGGAGGACAGCTGGACCGCGAGGAACCTCCGTGCGGCCGTCGCCGTCGTCGCGGCCCACGGGGCGGACGTCGCGGCGCTGAACCCCCGCAGGCCCGCCGTCATCGGCGATCCGCACGAGGCGCTCTCCCGTGAGCTGCACGAGGCCGTGGTGGCACGGCACTACCCGTGGACCGACCTCGCGCCGGAGGCGGTGGCGCTGGCCTTCGCCGCGTACCTGACGGGCGGCGGCGACGTCGAGGAGTCCGTGGTCGTGGCGGCGAACCTCGGCAGGGACGCCGACACGACGGCGGCCATCGCCGGCGCCCTCGCGGGGGCGGGGCGCGGCGATGACGGCGTGCCCGACCGCTGGGCCGCCGAGATCGGCCCGGTCGCCGGGGCGTGCCTGCCGGGTGTGGCGGGCAGGCACGTCCTCGACGTCGCCGACGAACTGGTCGAAAGGGCACTGGAACCGGTGGAAGGGACCTGAGAGATGTCATCGGGGGAGATCGGCCCTGATCGCCGGGACCGTCGAGATGGTCGAGGCGACCGGATCGCGGGCGCGATGATCGGGCTCGCGATCGGCGACGCGGCGGGCTGGCCGTCGGCACGGCACCGCTCCGGTGTCCTCGCGCCGTGGAGCAGGCGTCTGCACCGGGAGCTCGACGGGTTCGCCGAGGAGCACCGGGTCACCACGCTGCCGGTGCCGTTCACGCTCAACCAGCCGGTGCGGCCGCTGGCGCTCGGCCCGTCCGACGACGCGGAATGGCTCGCCTGGACGGCCTCGACGCTCCACGAGGACCGGGCCGAGGCGTTCGGCCGCCTCGCCGGCCGCGACGACCTGCGGGCCCGGATCTCGGTGCGCACCGCGCTCGACAACCTCGCCGGCGGCCGGCCTCCACCCGCGAGCGGGCACGACAACCCGCACTTCTTCGACGACGCGGCAGCCGTACGTGCCGTCGCGTTCGGCGCGGCCGGGCTCGACCCGACGCGGGACGCGCAGGTCACCAACGCCGGTGACGGCGTGCTCGGGGCGCGGGCGATGGCCGCGGCGGTGGCGGCGCTGGTGGGGGGAGCCCCGATGACGGCGGCCGTCGCCGCCGCGCTGGCCGAGCTGCCGGACGACACCGCGATCGGGCACGCCGCACGGGCCGCGCTGGCGGCCGCCCGCCGCGCGGGAGATCCCTTCGCCGCGGTCCCGGCGCTGGACGCGGTGCTGTTCGACCACGTCTACAGCTACGGCGTCGCAGCGGCGCAGACCGTGCCCGCGGCCCTGGCACTCGCGGAGGTGTCCGGCGGGACGCTGCCCGCCGCGGTATCCGCCGCCGCGTGCCTGTCGCCGGCCGCCGACTCGGCCCCGGCCCTCACCGGGGCGCTGACCGGCGCGTTCAGCGGCCATGCCGCGCTGCCCCGGGGATGGAGCGCGGCGGCACGCACGTTGCTCGGCTGCTGCCTGCCGGAGCTGGCCGGGGTCGACCTATTGGACATCGCGAAGGGACTGGCATGACGTCCGGGGGAATCCGTGTGAGGAGCGGCATGACGCCGCTGGAGGACAGGGCCGCGGGCTGCGTCGCGGGCGCGGCGGTCGGGGACGCACTCGGCGGCGCGACCGAGGGCTGGACCCCCGAGCAGATCCGGGCGCGCTACGGCGGCCGCGTCGACGGGATCGTGCCCCCCTACCACGCCGACTGGCGCAACGCCCGGCCGATCGCGCCCTACCACAAGGGCGACGGTCACGTCACCGACGACACCCTGATGACGCACGCGCTGATCCGGGTGTACGAGCGGGCGGGCGATCACCTCACCGCCTACGACGCGGCCGAGCACCTGGTGCCCGAGATGATGGGCGAGAAGCGGTGGATCCCCGAGCTGGAGGCCGAGGCGCTCCCGCTGCACCGGGTGTTCCTCGCCGAGAAGTGGCTGGTGCTGCGGCTGCACTACGGTCACGTCGACCCGCGTGAGGCGGGCGTCGGCAACATCGTCAACTGCGGGGCCGCGATGTACATGGCCCCGGTCGGCGTGGTCAACGCGGGCGATCCGGCCGGGGCGTACGCCGAGGCCGTCGACCTGGCGGGGGCGCACCAGTCGAGCTACGGACGGGAGGCGGCCGGGGTGCTGGCCGCCGCCGTGGCCGAGGCGATGCGGCCGGGCGCGACACCCGACTCGGTGGTCGCGGCCTGCCTGCGCCTGGCCAGGGACGGGACGCGGGCCGCCATCGAGGCGGTGTGCGAGGCCGCGCGCGGGATCGGCCACTGGGACGGCTCGTTCGTACGGCTGCGCGAGGCGGTCCGCCCGTACGACACGGTGGCCGACACCTACCGCGACCAGGGGCTGGGGGCGCGACGGCCGAGCCGGCTGCACAGCATCGAGGAGCTGCCGCTCGCGCTGGCCTTCCTGGTGATCGCGGGGGGCGACTATCGGGAGACCGTGCTCGGCGCGGTGAACTACGGCAGGGACGCCGACTCGATCGCGTCGATGGGCGGCGCGCTCGCCGGGGCGCTCGCCGGACTGTCCGCTGTGCCGCCGGACTGGCTGGCCGACGTCTCCGCCGCCAGCCGCCTGGACCTGGTGGCCCCCGGCCTCGCGCTCGCCGGGGTGGCCCGTAAGATCCACGAGGCCGACCTGACGCGCCGCCGGGCGCACGAGGCCGCCTTCGCGGAGCTGATCCGATGATCAGGCTCACCTGGGTGCAGCCGGAGGACCTGGTCGGCCACGAGCTGCGGCAGGCCGCCGAGGACGGCCGCTACGACCGGCATCGCAAGGAGGTGACGGCGATCGCCGAACGCTGGCGCAGAGCCGGCGGGCCCGGCGCGCCGCCCCGGGCGGGTGCCTCACCCGAGCCCGCCCCGCCGGAGCTGCGCCGCCTCGCCGGGCAGGTGCTCGACGAGCTCGCCGCGATCCCGTCGCCGCTGCCCGAGCCGTCGTCGCTCGACGAGATCGTGGCGGCCTGCCCGTCGTGGCCGTCCTCCCGCCCCGGGAGGGGAGGCGCGGACCCGGACCGGGTGCTCGGCGCCTGGCTGGGCCGGGCCGCCGGGTGCGTGCTCGGCAAGCCGGTGGAGAAGATCCCGCGCGCGGGCATCAGGGAGATCGCCGAGGCCACGGGCAACTGGCCCATCCGCGGCTGGTTCACCGCGATCGGCCTGCCTGCCGACGTGGCCGCCCACTGGCCGTGGAACCGGCGCAGCGCCGCGACCAGTCTCGCCGAGAACATCGACGGGATCCCCGAGGACGACGACCTCAACTTCCCGCTGCTCGCGCTGTCCCTCCTGGAGCGGTGCGGGCGCGGCTTCACGACCGACGACGTCGCCCGGCTCTGGCTGGACGAGCTGCCCGGCGGGCGGGTGTTCACCGCCGAGCGGGTGGCCTACCGCAACCTGCTCGCCGGGATCGAGCCGCCGGAGACCGCGACGTACCGCAACCCGTTCCGCGAGTGGATCGGCGCCCTGATCAGGGTCGACGTGTACGGCTGGGCCAACCCGGGCGATCCGGCCGCGGCGGCGGAGTTCGCCCACAGGGACGCCCGGCTCAGCCACACCGCGAACGGGATCTACGGGGCGATGTTCGCCGCCGCGATGTGCGCCAGGGCCATGACCGCGTCGTGCGTCGACGAGGTGATCGAGGCGGGTCTCGCGGTGGTGCCGCCCGAGTCGCGGCTGGCCCGTGCCGTACGGACGGCCGTGGCCGACGCCCGGGAAGAACCGGACTTCGAGCGGGTCGTGGACCGGCTGTACGAACGGCACGGCGACCGCGGCCACGGCGCCCTCCACTGGGTGCACACGATCAACAACGCGGCGCTGATCGCGGCCGCCGTGGTGCACGGCCGGGGCGACTTCACCACCTCGATCGCGGCCGCCGTGGCCGGGGGGTGGGACACCGACTCGGCCGGGGCCACGGTCGGGTCGATCGTGGGCGCGCTGAACGGCGGCGTCCCCCGCCAATGGACGACGCGGCGGAGCCGGCTGGCCAGCAGCCTGGCCGGGTTCGACGGGATCGGGCTGGACGAGCTCGCCCGGCGCACGGTCGCGCTGACGGGCTGACGGGCTGACGGGAGCGGAGGAGGAAGCATGATCTCGGTGTTCGGCAGCGCCAACATGGACCTGGTGGCGTACGTGCCGACGGCGCCCAAGCGCGGCGAGACCGTGACGGGGCGGGACTTCCGCTCGGTTCCCGGGGGGAAGGGGGCCAACCAGGCGATAGCCGCGGCCCGGGCGGGTGCCCGGGTGGCGTTCCTCGGCGCGGTCGGAGACGACGCGTTCGGCCCCGAGCTGCGGCGGGCGCTGACCGATTCCGGGGTCGACGTGGCACGGCTGCGCACCGTCCCCGGGCCGTCCGGCATCGCGCACATCGTGGTGGACGACGCCGGCGGCAACTCGATCATCGTGGTGCCCGGCGCGAACGGCACGGTGACCGGCCCCGACCCGGCCGACCTGGCGGTCATCGCCCGCTCCGACGCGCTGCTGCTGCAGCTCGAACTGCCGCTTGAGGCGGTGACGGCGGCGGCCCGGGCCGCGCGGGTCCCCGTCGTGCTCACCCCGGCGCCCGCACGGGAGCTGCCGGATGACCTGCTCGACGCGGTCGACCTGGTCGTTCCCAACGAGCACGAGGCCGTCGCGCTCACCGGAGCCGCCGACCCGGAGAGCGCGCTGGCCGCCCTGCTGGAGCGGGTGCCCGAGGTGGTGATCACCCTGGGCGTCCGTGGCGTCCTGTACGGCTCCCGCGACGGGCTGCGGCTGCGGGTGCCCGCGCTGCCGGTGCCGGTGGTGGACACCACGGCGGCCGGGGACACCTTCGCCGGGGCCCTGGCCGTCGCCCGGGCGGAGGGGCGGGAGCCGGCGTCGGCGCTGCGGTTCGCCACGGCCGCCGCCGCGCTGTCGGTGGGGCGCCGTGGCGCGAGCACCTCGATGCCGCACCGGCCGGAGATCGACCGGATGCTCGGCTCCCACGGGTGAGCCGAGCGCGGCGGTGCGGCGGTCAGGCCTCGATGACGTCCATGCCCGCCTGGGTGAACGCCTTGACGAGGTCCGGAGCGGCGCCGCGGTCGGTGACCAGGGTGTCGATCGCGTCACACGAGCAGATCCGGGCGAACGCCCGCGTGCCCAGCTTGGTGGAGTCGGTCACCACGATGACGTGCCGGGCCTGGGCCGCCATCAGCCGGTTGATGCCCGCCTCGCCCTCGTGATGCGCGAACGCCCCGCGCTCCGGGTCGAGCGCGTCCACGCCGAGGATCGCGTAGTCGAGCGTGATCCCCTGCAGCACGCCGTCGGCCAGCGGGCCGATCAGCTCGTAGGAGGCGGGCAGCGCGACCCCTCCGGTGACCACCAGCTTGACGTGCCCCCGCACGACGAGCTCGTTCGCGATGTTGAGCGCGTTCGTCACCACGGTGAGGCCGGGCTCTCCGCTGGGCGGGCCGGGGTCGGCGCGGCTCGCCAGGGTCCTGGCGACCTCGGTGGTGGTGGTCCCGCCGTTCAGCCCGACGATCGAGCCCGGCGGGACGAGCGCGGCGGCGGCCGCCGCGATCCGGTGCTTCTCCGGGGCGTTGCGCGCCGCCTTGTACTGCAGCGGCAGGTCATAGGAGATCGCGTTGACCACCGCACCGCCGCGGGTGCGGGTGAGCATCTGCTGGCGGCTCAGGTGGTCGAGGTCGCGCCTGATGGTGGCGGCCGACACGCCCAGCTCCGCGGCGACGGGCTCGACCTCGACCTTGCCGTCCCTCGCGAGGATCGCGAGCAGCGCGTTCCACCGTTCGTGGCTCGTCATGGGTTCCTCTCAGCGGTTCGCCCCAAAGCGTAGCCAACCCGCGTCTTGCGCATATTTGACTGTTAGTGGCATCTTATGAGCAGAAATGCACATCAAGGAGGCGTCCGTTGACACACGTTCAGGAGGAGATCGCCAGCCAGCCCGAGTGCTGGCGCAGGGCGCTGGATCTCGGGGCGGGCGCCCCCGATGGCCTGCCCCTGCCCGGTGAGCGCGTGGCCGTGATCGGCTGCGGGACCTCGCTCTACATGGCCCAGGCGTACGCCGCGCTGCGCGAGGCCACGGGGCAGGGCGAGACCGACGCCTGGGCCGCCTCCGAGCTGCCCGCCCGCCGCTACGACCGGATCGTGGCGATCACCCGCTCCGGAACCACCAGCGAGATCCTCGACGCGCTGGGCGCCGTCGACGACGGGAGACCCACGGTCGCGATCACGGCGGATCCCGTCACCCCCGTCGCCGACCTGGCCGGCACCCTGATCACACTGGACTTCGCCGACGAGCGCTCGGTGGTGCAGACCCGCTTCGCGACGAGCTGCCTGGCGATGCTCCGCGCCCATCTCGGCGAGGCCCCCGCCGACCTGCCCGAGCAGGCCGAGCGGGCGCTCGCCGCCGACCTGCCCGACCAGGCCCTCTCCCGCCGCCAGTTCACCTTCCTCGGCAGCGGCTGGAGCAACGGCGTCGCCGCCGAGGCCGCGCTCAAGCTGCGCGAGGCCGCGCTGGCCTGGTCGGAGTCCTACCCCGCCTTGGAATATCGCCACGGTCCGATCAGCATCGCCGACGAGGGCGGCCTGGTCTGGTTCTTCGGCGGCGCCGACGGGCTGCTCGACCAGGTGGTCCGTACCGGGGCCGCGACCACCGTGGCCGTCCTCGACCCGCTCGCCGACCTGGTGCGGGCCCAGCGCCTGGCCGTGGAGCTGGCCCGCTCGCGCGGCCTCGATCCGGACCGCCCGCGCAACCTCACCCGGTCCGTGATCCTCGGTTCGACGTGATCCTCACGGTCACCCTCAACGCGGCGCTCGACGTGACCTACGAGGTGGCGGAGCTGGTGCCGGGCGGCACGCACCGGGCGAACGCCGTCCACGAGCGCGCCGGCGGAAAAGGCGTGAACGTCGCTCGCGTGCTCACCGCGCTCGGCCATGACCGGGTCCTCGCCACCGGCCTCGCCGGGGGCCCGGCCGGAGCCGAGATCACCGCGGAGCTCGCAGCCGCGGGCATTCCGGCCCGGTTCGCCCCGATCGCGGGTGACTCCCGCCGGACCGTCGCGATCGTCGCGTCCGGCGATGCCACGATGTTCAACGAGCCCGGGCCGGTCGTCACGGCCGAGGAATGGCACGGGTTCCGCGAACTGTTCCGCGCGCTGTGCGCCGAGGCCGAGGTGGTCGTGCTGTCGGGCAGCCTGCCGCCCGGCGTCCCCGCGGACGCGTACGCCCTCCTCACGGCCGACGCCCGCGCCCGCGGCGTCCGCGTCCTGCTCGACGCGGACGGCGAGCCGCTGCGGCTCGGGCTGGCCGCCGGGCCCGACGTCGTCAAACCGAACACGGCCGAACTGGCCCGCGTGGCCGGTCCCGGCCCGGTGACCGAGGCCGCGCGGTCGCTGCTCGACGCCGCATCCGGGACGAGCGCCGTGGTGGTCTCCCGAGGCGCCGACGGTCTGCTGGGCGTCACCTCCGGCGGCACCTGGTCGGTGCGCCCGCCCCGGGCCCTGGCGGGCAACCCCACCGGCGCCGGGGACGCGGCGGCCGCCGCGCTGGCCCGGGCACTGTGCGGCGAGACCCCGGTCGACTGGCCGGTCGCGCTCGCCGACGCCGTCGCCCTGTCCGCCGCCGCCGTGCTCGTCCCCGTCGCCGGGGACGTCGACCTCGCCGCCTACCGCGCGTTCTCGCAGGAGATCTCATGCCGCTCGTCACGACAGCCTCGATGATCGACGCCGCCCCCGCCGGGGTGTGCGCCTTCAACGTCATCACCCTGGAGCACGCCGAGGCCATCGTGCTGGCCGCAGAGCGGACCGGTATCCCGGTGATCCTGCAGGTCAGCGAGAACGCGGTGCGGTTCCGCCTCGGCCGGCTGCGGCCGATCGCCGTCGCCGCCGGGGCCCTCGCCGCCGACGCGTCGGTGCCCGTCGCGCTCCACCTCGACCACGTCACCGACGACGGACTGCTGCGCGAGGCGGCCGACGCCGGATTCGGCTCGGTCATGTACGACGCGTCGCGTGCGCCGTACGAGCTCAACGTGGCCAGGACCCGGGCGGCGGCGGAGTGGGCGCACGGACGCGGGCTGTGGCTGGAGGCCGAGCTCGGCGAGGTGGGCGGCAAGGAAGGCGCGCACGCGCCGGGCGTGCGCACCGACCCGGGTGAGGCCGCCGCGTTCGTGGCCGCGACCGGGGTCGACGCCCTCGCGGTCGCCGTGGGCAGCTCCCATGCGATGACCAGCCGGGAGGCGCGGCTCGACCACGGGCTGATCGCGGCGCTGCGCGAGGCGGTCGCGGTGCCGCTGGTGCTGCACGGCTCCTCCGGCGTCCCCGACGACGAGCTGCGCCGGGCCGTCGCCGCGGGCATGAAGAAGATCAATATCGGTACGGCGCTGAACGTCGCGTTCACCGCGGCGGTCGACGGCTCCCGTCACCCGGGCGCGGACCCCCGCCCCCGCCTCGCCGCCGCCCGGGACGCCATGGCCGATGCCGCCGCCCACCTCCTCACCACGGTGGGGTCGCCGTGAGCCGCCGGAACCGATGGGGATGGTCAGTGCACCGATCCGCAGGCGGATTGCAGCCCACTTTCCATGTCGGCCACGAAGTGCTGCCATGAGGGGACATCGGCGATGGGGCCGAACGGGTCGATCCGTTCGAGAAGCAGTCGCCGGTGCTGTGAGAAGCGCTGATTGAACTTCTCGAGTTTCCGTCCGGACAGGCCGGACGCGAGCGCAAGCTTCTCCTTCAGCACACTCTTGGGATCAGGGACGGACTCGACCCTGTTCGGAGAGGGGAGATTGAGCCCTATTCTGCCGTTCGGGTTCCCCGCGACGGTCCGCAGTTCCACCTCATCCATCAGTAGCCAGGCTTCGGTCATACGCACTGGCACGATGGCCGCGTGAGCCGTTCCCGGTGCGTGCGCGCGGATTGCGCTGACGATCTCTGCCAGGCGCGCCTGCCGGCCATCGCGATCGGCATCACGGTGAACGGCGATGAGCTCGTACTCGCCATCGATGTCGAGAACCGCGCGGAGCTTGTCACTCACGGCACGACCGGGAGGTTTGGGAAGACGGCCGAGGTCGGGATCGGTGACGGCGATGTCGACGCCGAGCCTCGCGGCGACGACTTCGATCTGCGGGATGATCCCGCTGTCGCTCGTTCCCTCCCCCAAGAAGAGCACTCGGATCGTCACGCGATCTCCAAACGGAGATTGGCGCCTGGGGGCGTCGTCAGGTAGGGAAGGATGTCCGCCTTGGTCACGGGCACGGTTTCGCACAGGCGCCCACGCCACGAACCCGCCAGGGGACGAAGCCGCAGGGCATGTGCCATGCGACCGTCCGGCATCTGCTTCATCCCCGAGTCGGCGAACAGCAGATCATCGGGCCGGACCAACTGGACGATCGCCGGAGAATGCGTGTTGATGATGACCTGACGGAACGGATTGTCCTCACCCGGTTCCTCCATCGGATCCACCGCGAGATCCTCAACGAGGCTCACCATGGCCTCCAGATTGCCCGGATGAATACCGTTCTCCGGTTCTTCCATGCAGATGAGACCGGTCACGGAGGGATCTTCCAGAAGTACGCACAGGGCGAGGAACCGCAACGTGCCCTCGGACAGACTTCGGGCGGGCAGGGTGAGACCACTCGCTTCACGAAGCTGAACGGACAGCAGTTCCCGGACATCGTCCTGATCCACCCGGAGGCTGCGCACCTTGAGCCCGTCGAGATCGGCGAGCCGGTTGGCCACCCGGGCGTACACGCCCTCGGGGTCCGATTCGGGATCGCGATGGGCGATGCGATAGAGAGCACCCGGAAGATGACGCCCGTTGCTGTCCATGAACCTCGGGTCGACGTAACGGTCAGACGTTCGCAGCGCCGAGGGCTCCAGAGCAAGCCGACGCCATGACTGCATCTCTCTGCGGGCAGCGAGAATGGTCGGATCGTCGTTGCTGGTCACCGTGCTCACAACGGTGGCCGGCGCCCGAGACGCCGCGGCGGGTTTCGGCTGTCCTCTGCTTCCGCCGTCCTGATGAATTCGGATTATCGGCTGACCGTTCTCGATCGAGGTCGAGATGAACGCCGTGCCGCTCCGGCGGCCCTTGAGAACCGTGTTGCGGAACCTGGCGGTGCTGTGCGGGAATCTGAGCCGCTGTGGAGCCTCCCGGAGGCTGATGTGACGGAGATTCTCCTCGAGCAGGGTCAGCCGACCGATCTTCTCGATTCCCGCGGGAGGAGAATAACCCAGGGCGAGCTCGTATCGGAGAAACGAGATCGTGGGGATGGCGGTCCGGCCGAAGTCGTCTTCCGTTTCGAGAGGAACGATCATTTCGGCCGCGAAGCGGATTCGATGGTTCTCCGATGCGTAACCGTCCCAGAAGAGGTCGCGCGGGTCGCCGAGCCGCTCGCCGCGAATACCTCTCACCTCCTGTGCGGCATCCAGCAGAGACCTGTCCGCCAGCAGGCTGAGGAACTGGATTGCGTCGAACACGTTGGACTTGCCGGTGCCGTTCTCTCCGGCGATACACGTGAAAGCGCCGAAGTCTACGCGGAGATCGATGAGGTTCTTGAAACCGTCGACCTCTAGCCGTGTCAACATCGTTTCCTCCCCCGACCAGCATCGCATACTCGTTCGGTCCGGAGGTCTGTTCGCTCCGCGGCCGTCATCACCCGCCGGGGGTGACCCGGACGCCGGTGACGGCGAACCGTTCGACCTCGGCGATGTGACCGCCGGTGCAGGCGACCAGGGTGATCGTCTGGCCGGAGTCGGCCGGTCCGGCGTCCTCGCGGAGGGCGACGGTGGCCGACCACGGCTGATCGGTGCCGCCCGCCTGCACCGGTCGGGATTCGCCGAGCACCCGGTCGCTCCCCGGACGGCGGGCCTGGACGCGGATGCTCTCGTCCACACCGGTGACGCGTCCGCCGACCTTCACCGGCGACGACACGCGGGCGCCGTACGCGGGGGTGGTGAGGGAGAGCGTGGTGTCGTCGGTGCCCACCACCTCCCACGGCGCGTCGGTTTCGTCGCCGAACCTCACCAGGTGGAGCACGGCGGCGGTCAGCGCGCGTCCGCCCTCCTCACCGCGGAATCCGACCGCCACGCGCGCGTGTTCGCCCTCGATCGTGCGGCTGATCACCTGGTCGATGTCCTTGAATCCCAGGTAGCCCTGGGTGAAGCTCAGCGCGGTCTGGTCCGCGTCGAGATGCCATGGCTGGTGGCCTCCGGCACGGTAGGAGCGCACCCAGGCGTCCGCCTGCGCCCGATCGGCGAACGGCCACAGCGGCTGGTAGCGTCCGGCCACCAGGGACCCGTCGCCCGTGGGGGAGGGGCTCGGCCCGGTGGCGTCGCCGGTGTCCGGGGCGGCCGGGCTGCCGGAAGGGTCTGCGGACGGAGCGTGGGCCGGACCGTCGGTAGGGACGGCGGTCGCCGTCATGCCCGGCTGCCGCTCCGCATCGGGGGCCTTCTCCGCCGCGCCGCAGGCGGACGTGAGAAGGCAGAGCACGACCAGGGCCGCCATGGTCCGCCGCTGCCCGTTGCGCACTGTCATGGACTGCCAACCCTCCGTCGATCGTTTCTCAACAGTGCAGCACACTCGCGTCCGGGTCGCCCGGCCGATCGGGAAACCGGCCCGTCCCGATCGGTCACGGGTCCCGGTGGAGCGTGGCGTGCATGAAGAACTTCACGTTCTTCGTGTACCTGTTCTCGCCGCGGCCCGCGTACTCGAAGGACAGCGTGCCGTCCGGGTTCAGGGTCAGGTGAATCTCCCCGTTGTGCACGCAGTTGCCGCGCATACCGGTGCGTTTCAGCCGGACGACCGTACCGCTGACCTTCTTGATCGCGGAGGTGCCGGTGCAGCGGTAGTCGAGGAACCGTTCTGTGATGGTCGTGCCGCCCTTCTCGATGGTCACGACCAGCCGGTCCTCCGCGCCGGGATCGTAGTCCACCGGGCCGCGCCACGTTCCGGCGAACCTCGCGGGAAAGGCGGTCGGCTCGGTCTGCTGAGCGAGGACGGTGGGCGACGCGGTGGCGGAGAGTGAGGCGGTGGGGGAGGGGGAGACGGCGGGGGTGGGGGAGGACGTGTCGGCGGCGATGACGCCCTGGCCCGTGGCCTGCCCCGAGCCGGACTCGGAGGGCGTGGGCGCGGGCGAGTTCCCGGCTTCGACGCTCCGGGCCAGCAGCACGCCCGCCGTCGCGGCCAGCGCGAGCACGCCGCTGGCCGCACCCGCCAGGAACCTCCGGCGGCGGGAGCCGTACGGCACGGGGCGGGTGACGGGGCCGCCGGTCGAGGGAACGGTGGGAGCGGCGGGCCGTGCCTCCCCCGGTGCCGTTGTGTAGGGCGGCGCCGTTGCGTAGGGCGGCGTGCCGTCACCGGGAGCCGGGCCGTCGCCGGGGGTCGGGCCGTCGCCGGGGGTCGGGCCGTCGCCGGGAGCCGGGCCGGCCCCGGCGAGCAGGCGCATGGTGATGTCGAACATCGTCGGGCGGTCGGCCGGGTTCTTGCGCAGCGCGTCGGCGACGATTCCGCGTAGCGGTTCCGCCAGGTCGCCGAGGTCGGGCTCCTGGTGGAGGACGCGGTTCAGCACGGCGGGCACCGTGTCCTCGCCGAAGGGCGGCCTGCGGGTGGCGGCGAAGACCATGACGCAGCCCCAGGAGAACACGTCGCTCGCGGGGCCGACGGGCTCGCCGGCGATCTGCTCGGGGGCCATGAAGGGGACCGTGCCGACGATGTCGCCGCTCGTCGTGCTCGCATCGAGACGGCGGGCGATGCCGAAGTCGACGACGCGCGGGCCGTCGGAGCCGAGCAGCACGTTGGCGGGCTTGAAGTCACGATGGACGACTCCCGCCCGATGGACCGCGGCCAGCGCGGTCGCCGTGCCCACCGCGAGCCGGTGCAGCGCCCCGCCCGAGCGTGGCGCGGCCTCCTGGAGCGAGGGGCCGTCCACGTACTCGCTCACGATGTACGGCCGAGGGCCGGTCAGGTCGGCGTCGATCACCTGCGCGATGCAGAACGGTGCCACCCGCCGGGCCGCGGCGATCTCCCCGGCCAGGCGTCGCCGGGTGTCCTCCTCGGCCGCCCAGTCCTGGTGCAGGATCTTGACGGCCACCGGGGTGCCGTCCGCCGTCCTGCCCAGATAGACGACGCCCTGGCCGCCCGAGCCCAGCCGTCCCTCGAGTCGGTGGCCGCCGACCTCGTCGGGGTCACCCGGCAGCAACGGGCGGGCATCCGGCATCGGGCTGCCTCCAGCTCCTCGATTCGCCTTACGTGAGGTTCATGTCAGGCAAATCATGCCTTGTTACGTGGGCCCGGAGTTACCGGCACGGCAGGGATGCCGAGAAGTTGCTGATCTACTTTGTAAAGGGTGGGGTGGTGCTCGGGGACTACCCCCAGTGATCGCCCCAGCCCCACAGGTTCGGCACCAGCTGCGGCTGCGGCTCGTCGACGCCGAAGCGGCCACGGTAGAAGATCATCGGGCGTCCCTCGCCGGCCGACTCCAGCTCCAGGACCCGGCCGACGACCACGTCGTGGTCTCCGGCCACGTGCACGTCGTACACGTCGGCGTGGACGCGCAGGAGCACGTCCCGCAGGGCGGGCAGTCCCCATCGGGACATGTCCCAGACGAGCCCGTCGAACTTCTTCCCCTTTCTGGAGCCGAACCGGTCGCAGACGTCGACCTGGTCTTCGGCCAGCACGTTCACACAGAACCGGCCCGATTTCCTGATCCGCGGCCAGGTGCGGCCGTTGTGGTCGGCGCAGAACAGCACCAGCGGCGGTTCGAGGGAGACGGACGCGAACGACTGGCAGGCGAAACCCACCGGCTCGCCGTCGTCCACGCCGGTCACCACGGTCACCCCGCTGGCGAACATCCCCATCGCCCGCCGGAACTCCAGCGGCGTAGGTGGAGCCGTGTCGACGGGCTCGTCATCGGGGCCGGACGTCGGCACGGACTCGGCGGACTCGACTGCCATGCGTTCACCTCGCGTTGCCATCGCACCCGCCGCGTCGCGGCGGCTCTCCTGTGACGAACCTACAAAGCGCCGCGGGCCGCGCCGGAGGGCGGATCCCGTTGAGTGGAAGGCATCCGGCGGGCCGGGCATTCCCGCCGCCGGGCCGAGAGGTCAGGGCAGGGGGTGCGGACGATCGCCGGTGCCCGCCGCGAACCGCGCGGCCAGACCGGTCCGCGACTCGGCCGTCTTCAACCGGCGGGCGTTCCAGCTCCACGTCTTCCGCTCGTCCATCCGCAGGTGCTGGTAGCCGACGGGAATGACCTTGACGGCCGCCCAGCCCATGTCGCGCAGCACCACCGGGAGCCGATGGGTGAGATCGACCACGAGTGGGTCGGCGCCGTCCGCGATGAGGCCGCTCACCAGGTCCTTCGTCGAGACGGCCGCGGTCGGTGCGACGGGTTCCTCCGCCGTGAACGCCCGCAGCCAGTCGCACACGGACTCGGCCCCGCGCCTGGACGTCAGGTACGCCGATCGTTCGTCCTCCGTGCCGATCGCCTCGGGCGCCGCGGCGCCCTCCCGTCCGCCGCGGACGGCCGTCAACAGCGATCGGACCTGAAGGGCCTCCTGGAGGGCCGTCAGCGCGTTGTGCCCCGGCGACCCCGAGGCCCGGCAGCCGACCGCCGCCAGGGGGTCGGGGCCCTCGTCGGCGACCCCCGCGACCGCGCAGGAGACTCCGGCCACCCCGGTCGGCACGGTCGCGAGGAACACCGTGGCTCCCGACCGCGCCGCCGATTCCGTCATCCGCTCGAGTGCACGCCGGTCGCGGTCGGCGTCCAGGGCCGCGAGCACGGACGGCAGGGCCGTACGCGGCGGTCGCAGCCCGAGCTCCCAGGCGACCATGACCGCGTCCCGCTCGACCATCTCCAGGAGGGCGTTGCGCAGCGCCATGTCATGACCCCGCCCCGAGGCCGCGCCCGAGGGCCCGGGGTCGAAGAACGGCGTTTCGCTCGGCGCGGCGGGCCAGTCCACCAGCGCGGCGGGGACGAGGATCTCCGCGTCGTCGCGCAACCGCCGCGCCGGATACCACGAAAGCTCCCGCCGCCTCGCGCGGGGATCGCCGAGCGCGATGTCCGGGTCGCAGAAGGGCAGCGCCGCGGCACCGAGGTCCGCGGCTCTGCCCCGTCTTCCGGCGCCGGCACCCGGCGGATGCAGCGCGTAGCGTTCCACCGCCTCCCCGGCGCCCCTCGTCAGCGCGTCGCCGCGGGAGTGACCGTAGGCGCCGACGACGCGGGCCGACGGCGGAGGGGCGGACTCGTCGCCTGTGCCGCGCAGCCGTACGATCACTCGCCACAGCGGATGGGCCGGAGGCTCCGGGCGCAGGACCGTGAACCAGTCGGCGATCCCGCCCGACGGTCCCAGGGTCTTGAGCAGGTCGATCACCTGTCACCGCCGCCGTCGAAGAACGGAAGCGGCGTGGGCCGGTCGTTCAGCACGGTGTCCACGGCGAGGAGCACGCCCGCCGCACCCGTCGCGAGATCGGCGGACAGTCGCAGGCCCAGCTCGCCGAAGAACGCGAGCCGGCCCTCGGGGTGGGGCAGGGCGTGCAGCCCGAAACCGGTCAGGTGGCGGTGCAGGGCGGACCCGTCGCCGGACATGTGGCGCAGGCCGAGCACCGTTCCGGCGCGGCCGCCGAACAGGCCCGCCCCGAGAATGAGGCGTGACCGGCACGCCCGCCGGCACGCGTCGAGGACGCGCCGGAGGCCGGGATCGTCCCGGTGCCGCAGCAGGTCGTGCACGACCATGCCGAGGCCGGGGCCGCCGGACAGGCCGTGGACCACGCGCAGCCACTCGTGCCCGTCGATCTCCTGATCCGCGGTCCAGCCGAGGATGTCCATGTCGCGGCGCAGCGCCCGCTCGGCGAGGTCCAGCAGGCCGTCGTCGCCGGCGTGCTCGTGGAGCCGGAGGAAGAGAAGGGCCTGTCCGGCTCCCCCGTGGAGGAGGCCGGGCCGGGTCGGCGCTCCGCCACTTCCGGCCGCCAACATGTCGGCGATCTTGCACGCTTCGTCGGCGTGGCCGTGATCGCCGGTCCGCCGGGAGAAGTGCAGCAGGGTCAGCCCGAGCCCGGCGAGCCCGTCCAGGAGGCTGCCGTTCAGGTCGTCGCGGGGCAGGGCCGCGGCCCGCCGGAGGACCTCGCCCGCCCGGTCGGCGTGGCCCAGCCGTTCCAGGGCGTACGCGATCCCGGCGAGACCGGTGTAGAAGCCGGGGCCGATCCGGCCGGTCCGCTCGATGCCGCTCAGGAGCCAGTCGACGTGCTCGCCCGGTACGGCCACGCCCGCCTGGTCGAGGGCCCAGATCACCCCGGCCGCGCCGTTGGCGAGGCTCAGCCCCCCGCCGGGTGTGAGGAACTGCTGGATGTCGCCGGGGTAGAGCCGGTCGTCCCGGCCGGGCTCCGCCGCGTCCAGGATGCCGCCCGCGATCCGGGCCCGCGACTGCGGCCAGCTCGCCCGGTCGGGGTCGGGCCAGAGGATCTCCGGCCAGTGCGCGCCGCTCCCTCCTCCCTCCGGGATCGGGGCGGGCCCCAGGGCGCGCCACACCCGGTCGGCGAAACCGGCCGGGAGCGGGAAGGCGGCGGTGACCTCGTCGACGAGCTGCTCGATCTTCCGTAGGTCCCACGCCATGAGCACGGTCAGCGGCGCGAACACGCCCAGGCAGAGACAGCCGAAGGCGTACCGGTCGACGTCGGCGCCCGCGTAGCCGAGCGGCGCGGAGTAGCCGGGGGCCCCCATCGCCTGCTCGACCGCGCTCTCCAGCGGGCTGGCCGACTCGAAGTCGACGAAGAAGACGCCGTCGTCCGGCCCGATGAGGATGTTGCCGGGGTGCAGGTCGCCGAAGACGACGCCCTGCTCGTGCATCCGCCGTACGCCCTGCTCGACCGCGTCGAGGATCTTCAGCGCCCACTCGGCGTAGGCGGCGAAGGCGGAGTCGGGGGCGTCGCCCCGCAGCAGCGGGTTGCGCTCGGCCACCACCTGGTCCAGGCGGGTGCCCTCGACGAAGGCCCTGGCCAGGTAGTAGTGCTCGTGCCCGCGCCGGAAATCGATCATCTGCGGCACGCAGGTCAGGCCGGAGAGCCGTGCGAGGGCCCAGTGCTCGCGCCGCAGCCGTTCGACCGCGTCGCGCCCGTGGTTGTCCAGACCGGCCAGCGGCCGAGCCTCCTTGAGCAGGACCTCATCGCCGGTGCGGGTGTCGGTCGCGCGGTAGACCCCGCCTCCGTTGGAGAAGTGCAGCGCCTGGTAGACCCGGAACGGGAAGTCCTGGAGGATCCCGGAATCGCGTGCGGCCAGCGCCTCGCCGAGGATCTCCGGCAGCTCCACCCACGGTGGCGGCCGGAACGCGGGGCCGCGGACGTCGGGTACGAGCCTGCCCTCCGGGTCCTCGACGCAGTGGACGAGCTCGCCCGCCTCGTCGCGGCCCATCCGGGCGACGAATCCGCCGTAGCGGACGTACAGCGGGCCGGAGCGCCACCTCAGGTCGCTGAGGATATAGGGCCCTTCGGCGCCGCCGAGCAGTTCGTCGAGCTCGTGGAGCATCCGGCCCAGCTCGGCGTCGTCCCGGGGATAGATGGTGACGAACTTCCCGCTCGACCCGCGGTCGGCGTACTTGCCGTTGCGCTGCCTGAGGACGTCGGGGCCGCGCAGGAACTTGAACATGACGCGGTGCCGTACACAGTGGTCCCACACCGTGGCGAGGACGGATTCGGCGTTGCCGAGCGTCGCGGAGACGTGGATCTTCCAGCCCTGCCGCGGGAGGTTCTCCCCGTCCGGGGCGAACGTCGCCCACTCGCTGTTCAGGTCGCGGGTCCAGCCGGGTGGTACGGCCCGGCGGGCCGCGGGGAAGTCGCCGTCGGTCGTGTCGTTCGACGGCTTTTCGTAGAAGAGGAGTCCGGGCCGGCAGAATTCCAGATATCGCAGGTCGAACATCTCGGATCAGCCTCAATCCTCATTGCAGGGCCGGAACGAAGAACGTGCGGTACAGCAGCGTGCCCAGCGCGACGCGACCGGCCTCGATCTCCGCCGCCCCCACCGCCGTCTCCGGCGCCTGGCGCACCCGCAGCGGATAACTCTTGACCGGCATCGTCAACGGGTGTTCGAGGCGGAGGGGGAGGAACGCCGAAACGGGGGCGGTGGTCTCCACCGCCTGCGCGCCGGCGACGACGGCCGACCCGGTCGGGGTCCGCAGCAGCAGACCTCTGCGCAGCAGCCGGACCTCGGCGTCCGGCGCGATGGCGGCGTGGTCGGCCTTCAGCGGGAGGACCAGCTCCACTCGCCCGTCGTCGCTCCGCACGTAGGCGCCGGGAACGGTGTAGGGCACCTCGGCGAACGTCAGCACGGCGGCGATCGCGAGCAGGACCGAGGTCGTGGCGGCCCACAGGCGCACCGGGTGGGCGCCGGCCGCGCGCGCCTCGGCCATGAGCTTGCGGAAACCGGCGCCGAGCCGGTACAGGAGATAGAGCGACGCCGCGACCAGCAGCGCGATGCCGAAGATTCCGAGGCCGTGCAGCGTGTCGAGCCACAGCGACATCGCGGTGGCCACCAGATACAGCGGGAACACCAGGCAGGCCAGGCCGTACGGCACCGACCAGGGCCGGTCGATCTCACGGGTGTAGCGGCCGCCGCCGAAGAGCACGCGGGCGAGGAACCGGCGGGCGTCGGCCATCGCCTTGTCCCGGAGATAGGGGATGTCCAGGTGGCTCATCAGCGCGATGTAGCCGTCGAACTTCACCAGCGGCAGCAGGTTGAAGGCGGCGCCGATGTACGTGGACAGGGCGAACATCAGCACGGCGTGATGGACGTCCGGCGTGCCGGCGAACAACGCGACGATGGCCGCGAGACCGGCCATCATGGCCTGAACGGCGGCCCCGGCGAGGGCGACCTGCACCCGCTGGGCCCGGTTCGGCAGCCGCCATCCGTCGGTGACCTCGCAGAAGAAGGCCGGCGCCAGGTAGAAGAGCATCACGCCCATCCGGCTCGGGCGGCCACCGTGATAGGTGAGGGTCACGCCGTGGCCGATTTCGTGCAGCGCCGTGGTGGCGAAGCTCGCCAGCAGTACGGCCGCGTACACGCCGAGGGGGAGCGGCTGACCCAGCGCCCGGTCGAGGTCGGCGCTCTGCGCGGCGAGGGCCGGCAGCCCGCCCACGCCGAGGGCCAGCGCCACCGCGGCCGAGAAGCGGTTGGCCAGCGCCATGATGAGCGGCCGGATCAGGGTCATGAACCGCTCGGGCCGCAGGACGGTGAACTGCACGGTCAGCGGCGGAATGATCTTGATCCAGGAGAGCCTCCGGCGCCGCACGCCGCTCTGCCGCGGCGGATCGGCCGCGCCGTCGTCGACCAGGCCCATCCGGTGGACCTGGCCGACCACCGCGCGGACGTCGGCGACCGACCACGGCGGCCCGAGCGTCTCGGCCAGCGCGGCGTGGTCACGGGTGCCGTCCAGGGCCCGCAGCAGCTTCGCCATGTCGGCGCCGACGCGGATGTAGCGCCGCTCGCCCTGCCGCAGCACCCACGGCGCTTCGGGCCGCTCCGGCGGATGGACCTCCACGTCGTGGGCGAGCCTCGGGTGCTCGGGCAACGGGTCGGTGAGCGTCCCGGCGGAATCCTCACGCGGCTGTCCCGGCGAAGTCTTCACGTGATGTCCCTCGTGGTGAGAAGCCGTCGTGCGATGATCCAGGCCGCGGCGAACCAGGCGGCGACGACCGCCAGCGCCGCCGGGACGGACAGCAACTCCGGGTCGCCGTCGAGGTAGAGCGAGGCGAAGGCGATCGTGAGCATGAACTTGCCGATCGCCGGGACCAGGTCGAACAGGTACGGCTCGAAGGCCATCGTCAGCACGGCCAGCAGGCCGACGGCGACGGTCTGGTTGCGGCAGATCCAGCCGACGAGCACCCCCCAGGGGGCCGCGAGCACGGTGACCGCGAACACGCCCGGCAGGACCTGCCACGTCGTCGTGGTCCATTCCGGTCGCAGCCCGTACGCCGGCAGGAAGATCCAGGGCGAGGCCGCGGCGGCGGCGGCCGTGATCAGTCCGAGGACCACGCCCATCGCCGTGCCGGCGAGCGCCTTCGCGGTGAACAGGCGGCCCCGGCCGCCGCCGAGCAGCACCGACCGGCTGATCGCGTGGGAGGAGTACTCCCCGGTCACGAACACCGCGCCGAACAGCGAGGAGAACAGGTGCATGGTCATCCAGTAGCGGACCGCCTGATCGGTCACATTGGACACCGTGTCGTGCCCGGCGGAGACGTCCGCCGCTCCCTGGGAGACGAGCCCGAGTACGACGACCGTCGCGAGCACCACGCCCCCCACGACGAGAAACGGCAGCAGGCTCTGCGATCGCGCCTTGAGCCACTCGGCGCCCAGCAGGTCACGCATCGCTCGCCCCCGACAGCTCGCGGGGAGACCCGACCAGCGTGAAGAAACGCTCCTCCAGCCTGTGCCGCCCGTCGTCGGTGAGCTCGGCGAGGGTCCCGCTGTACCGCAGCGACCGCTGCAGGATCACCACATCGTCCACGGTCTGCTCGACCTCGGCCAGCAGATGGCTGGACAGGAATATCGTCCGGCCCTCGTCGGCCAGGGACCGCAGCAGGAGGCGGAGCCGGCGGATGCCGTCCGGGTCGAGGCCGTTGACCGGTTCGTCGAGCACGAGCAGTTCGGGGTCGGCGAGCAGCGCGCAGGCGAGTGTGTGCCGCTGTCGCATTCCCGTCGAGTACGCCTTGACCTTCCGGTCCGCCGCCTCGGCGTCCAGCCCGACCCGCTCGAGCACCTCGTCGACCCGCCGGCGTGGCAGGCCGAGCATCTTCGCCCAGATCCACAGGTCACGACGGCCGCTCACGTTGCCGACGGCGCCGACGCCCTCCATGCTGACGCCGACCCTGCGGGCGGCGTCGGGAAGGTCGCAGTAGCGGTGCCCGAAGACGGTCGCCGTCCCCGCGGTGGGCCGCACCAGACCGAGCAGCATGCGCAGCGAGGTGGTCTTGCCGGCCCCGTTCCGGCCGAGGAGACCGGTGATCCGCCCGGCGCGGACGTCGAAGGAGAGGTCCTCCACGGCGACGGCCGGGCCGTACTCCTTCCGGACTCCCCGAAAACTAATCACCAATCTGCCGTCTACTTTCCGTTGGCTCGTGAATTCGAGACGAGCGAATACGTGAGTCCCACCACCGCACCGATGGAGAGCGCGACGAGGACGGTTCGCGGCGAGCCGTCGAGGAACATGGCCGCGGCGCCGCCGACGAGCACGAAGCACACGACGGCGATGATGGTGAGAGTTCTGGACTCGGCCCGTCGGCCCATTTCTTCGAACGCCTCATTCCGCGTTGTGCTGGCAATCGGGTCCGCCGCCGCCCGCCGGTCACGGGACCGAAACCCCGTGATCGGCGGGCGGCGCTGTTAAACTGAGAGATCACACACAGGCCGTGCTCTCCCGCCTACCTGGGAGAGCACGGCGCCCACGGCATCAGGTGATGGTGATGCCGATGCTGACGCCGACGCTCACCGCCGTGGCGCTGACGATCGCCGTCTTCCACGTGGGGGCGTCCATGGGCTCGAGCTCCTGCATGGCCAGCTCCAGCGCCGGGTTCGCGCCCGATGCGATGTTCTGCATTTCCTCCTCCTTTCTGGGCTCGGTTCCTCGGCGGCCGGTGCGGCCGTCAGGTGATGGTGATGCCGATGCTGACGCCGACGCTCACCGCCGTGGCGCTGACGATCGCCGTCTTCCACGTGGGGGCGTCCATGGGCTCGAGCTCCTGCATGGCCAGCTCCAGCGCCGGGTTCGCGCCCGATGCGATGTTCTGCATTTCCTCCTCCTTTCGTTTTCTCGGTCGGGTCAGGTCGACCGCGTCGTCCCTGGCGGGGAGAACGCGGTGGCTTGTGCGGCCGTCAGGTGATGGTGATGCCGACGCCGACGCTGAAGAGCAGGCTCACCATCGAGGCGCGGCCGATCGCCGTCTCCCACATGGGGGCGTCCATGGGCTCCAGTTCCTGCATGGCCAGCTCCAGGGCCGGGGCGGCACGGTTGTCGTGCACTTCGTCCTCCTTTCGGGTCTCGGATCTCCTCATGTCGACCGCGCGGCCTCACCGGCCACAGCCGGCAGGACCGCACGCGAGAGCAGGCCCCGCAACTCGTCGTGTCTCAGCCCGCCCAGCATCGGCAGTCCGCCGCCCCAGGCGCGGACGATGCGCGACGCGGTCGCTCGCAGCCGGTCCTGGTCTGCGGTGATCCGCCGGTCCACCCGCCAGACGTCGATCAGCGTGGCGATTCCCTCGGCCGGATCAGCGGCCAGGTGGTCCGGGGCGGCCGTACGCAGCCGAGACCAGATCCGGGAGAGCCGCCGAGCCGATCCGAAGCGCTCGTCGCCGTCGGTGATGGCCCGCCACAGGTGCGGCAGCAGTGCCGCCACCGCGCGCATCTTGCGCACCCTCAGCTCCATCGAGAGCTCGTTCGCTATGAACCATCCCTTGGCCACGAAGGCGCCCCGGCCCTGGTGCAGCCAGTCGAGCTGGCTGAGACCGCTGAGCTTCGCGATGTCGGTCAGCGTCGTGCCATCGACGGGCAGGCCCGCGGCCCGGCTGTCGCGCACCCGGTAGCCCAGCGCGACCAGGTTCTCCGCGACGCTTTCGGCCAGCGCGTCCTCGACCAGGGAGTCGGTGTGATCGCCGGCGTAGACGGTGACGGTGCGGAAGAGCGCCTCCAGCACCCCCTCGGTGATCATCTCTCCCGGGAGCGTGGCGAACGCCTCGGGGTCGAGCAGCGCCGCATCGGGGCGCAGCACGTCGCCGAGCACCAATCGCTTGCCCCGCGGATACGTCAGGCAGGCGGCCCGGCTGAGTTCCGCGCCCGTCCCGACCGTGGTGGGGACGGCGATCAGCCGGCCGGCGCGGTCGACCTGGGGGAGAGCCACCAAGCCGCTGCGCTCGGACACCGTGAGTCTGGCCCTGGCCGTGGGCTCGCACGCGAGCAGCACGGCGAGCTTGGCGCGGTCGAGCAGGGAGCCGCCGCCGACGGCCACGACCAGCTCCGTCCCCGTCAGACGCTCGGACAGCTCGATGACATCGGCGAGATCGGGAGGACCGCAGAGCGTGAGCGTCTCCGCGCGCCGCCCGGCCCGTTCGATCTCCCGGCGCACCCGGACGGCGATGGCGGCGTCGGCGATCCCGGCGTCCAGCAGCAGGATGACCGTGCCGCGGGACCAGCCCGTCACGCGGGCCGCCAGCTCGTCGCATCCGATGAGCACCGGGGGAGAACGGTCGATCACGCTCATCCGGCCGCCTCCGGCGAATCCGCCGAGGCGAAGGCGGCCAATCCCCGGCGTACGCAGTCGAGCAGCTCGGCCAGGTCCGCCTCGGTGTAGGTGAGCGCGGGGATGAGCTGGACGCCGTGTGGCCCGGGGTGCACGATCGCGCCGGCTTCGCGGATCGCGGCGACCAGGCGGGGCACCTCGGCCGGTGGCAGCGCCGCGCCGTCGGGCGTGCGGAGGTGCAGCGAGCGGAAACAGCCCAGGCCCGTCACCTCGGCGACGAGCGGCTCCTCGGCGGCCAGCCGGGCCAGCTCCGCGTCGAGGCGCTCGGCGAGTTCGCGGCCGAGCGACACCGCGTCGAGCCGGTGCATCTCGGAGATCGTCGCGAGGATCGCCGCGCACGAGACCGCCGTGCCGCCCTGCGTCTCCGCGTGACAGAACACCGAGTGGCCGTCGGTGAAGGCCGCCGCGACATCGTGCGAGACCACC
The DNA here is from genome assembly GCF_001417795.1 of Sphaerimonospora mesophila. Taxonomy (NCBI): domain Bacteria; kingdom Bacillati; phylum Actinomycetota; class Actinomycetes; order Streptosporangiales; family Streptosporangiaceae; genus Sphaerimonospora; species Sphaerimonospora mesophila. The sequence goes on from NZ_BCBX01000031.1 coordinate 132,320, forward strand.
ACGGCGGCGGCGGCCATGGTGCCGTTGGTCAGGCCCTTCGAGGTGAGCAGCAGGTCGGGCCGCTGAGGCCAGCGCTGGGAGGCGAAGAAGGTCCCGGTTCGCCCGAAACCCGTGGCCACCTCGTCGGCCACCAGCAGAAATCCGTACTCCTGCCGGAGCCGGAACAGCTCCTCGAGGTAGGCCTCGGTGAGCGGCAGCGTGCCGGTCCCGAGCACCGGTTCCACGACGACCGCCGCGACCTGTTCGCCCTGCCGGGACAGCAGCTCCCGCAGCTCCCCGGGCCGGTTCGGCGTCACATGCCGGATCAGCCGCTGGTCCACTCCGTAGAGCCGCTGACCGAGATCCTCGCCGGTGATCGCGAAACCGCCATAGGTCAGGCCGTGGAAGCCGCCGCGCAGCCCGACCACCAGCCTGCGGCGAGGCCGGCCGCGCGACACCTGATAGTGCCGGACCAGCTTCATGGCCAGGTCGTTGGCGGCGCCGCCGCCCGTGGAGAACAGCACCCGCGCGAAGTGATCGGCACCGCACTCCTCGACGAGCGCGGCGGCGGCCCGCCGAGCGTAGACGTTCTCATAACGGAAGACGTGTCCGTACGACACGGTGCGCATCGCCTCGGCCGCGGCTGCGGCGATGGCGGGGTTGCCGTAGCCGAGGTTCGCGTTCCACAGGCCGCTGGTGCCGCAGAGCAGGGTGCGTCCGTCCGCCATCTCGACGCGGTGCCCATGGGCCGAGACGATGCACAGGTCGTCGCGGCCCTGCATGCCGAAGGGCAGCAGGTACGGCCACAGCGGCTGCCCGATGTCGCTCATGCCGCTTCCGCCTCCAGCAGCGTGTGGCGGTAGCGCACGCTCGGCTTCGGCGGCCGGTGCCGTTCCCGCACCACGAGTCCGGCCGAGGCCAGCTCGGCTTCGAGCCGCTCGGCGCTGATCACGCCTACGCTGCTCGTGCACACGGTCACGCTTCCGTCGGCGGCCGGCTCGGCGGCGATGGTGACGACGCGGACGTCACCTCCGGCGGGCCGGTATTCGAACCACCGGTAGGTCCGGCCGCCGGCGCCGACGATCGTGCTTTCGACGTCGGTGCCGGCCGTCTCCTCGCCGTCCGAGTCGGCCGCCGACACGAGGAAGCATCCGCCGGGCGCGAGGTGCTCGACGACCGAGCGGTAGAGCCCTTTCCTGCCGGAGTCGTCGAGCAGAGAGACGGACGTCGTGCCCAGGACGATCGCGCCGAAGCGCCGGTCGAGCGAGAAGTCGCGCATGTCGGCTTCGACCGTGGTGCACAGGTCCCGGAGGCGGGGGAAATCGCGGGACAGCCGTGTTCTCAGCAGGTCCAGCAGACCGGGGGAGTTGTCCAGCGCGGTCACCGGCCGGCTCAGGGCGAGCAGCGGCAGGGTGAGCCGGCCCGAGCCGGCCGCCAGATCAAGGACGGGGCCCGGGCGCCTGCGGACGAGCCGGACCAGCTCGCGGATCTCGAAGGTGTCGCCCGCCGAGACGTCGTGGTAGATCGGCGCACCGAGGTCTCCGTACAGGTCGCACAGCCGCGCCCGGTCGCCGAGCTCGCGTACGAACGCGCCGGCCCGGCCGGGCAACGCCCGCTCCGCCGCCGTCCGCGCCCCGCTCGGTCCAGAACGGCTCATCTTCCGGCTCCGGCCGGTTCCGCCGCGCACAGGGGGACACCGGCGTCGGCGAACATCTCCGCCACGCGGACCAGGCCGTCGCGGTCGGCGTGCTCGGCGGCGGCCTCGACCGATCCGCACACGGTCAGCGCCTCGGCGAGCCCGGCCGTCGCCAGGTTGACCCGGAAGGTCCGCAGGGACGCGGGGACCTGCAGATAGGCGGCGTCGTGCGTCCACATCACGATGGGGACGTCCGCCCCGGCGAGGTCGGCGGGCAGCCGTACGTCGACGAGACCGTCCAGCAGCCGGCCGCCGAACCCCGACACCCGGACATCGGTGATGTCTTTGGCGGCCAGCGCCCGCAGGCTGTCGAGCACCGTGAGATAGCGGCCGATCCAGGGGCGGTCCGCCAGCTCGCGGGCGCGCGTCGCCTCGTCGACCACCCCGCCCAGGCAGACCGCGCAGGGATGCTCGGACGCGTCGTTGACGCGGGACCACTCCGCCTCGAGATCGGCCATGTCGTCGCCGACGGCGCCGATCCGCCGACCGGCGGGGGAGGTGGACAGCTCCCCGTCGGCGTCGACGTACAACCTCAGGCGCGGGCCGTCGGTTCCCCCTCCGCCGCCCAGTCCGGGCACGTCGGCGAACTTGACCGGCGGCGCGGTGGCGAAATCCGGGATCACACCCTGCAGCCTGGCTCGGTCGGCGTCCTCCAGGAAGCGGGTGAAGTCGGCTTCCTCGGTGATCCTGACCAGGGTGGGACCGAGCAGGGACATGAACTCGCTCGTCGCGTAGTCCTGGATCTGCAGGTAGAAGTCGTCGCCGAGGGAGGCCTCGCCGCCCGGCTCGTGCAGCGAGCCGTCATAGGTGACGACGCCGGGGTCGTCCTCGTGGCCGGCGTCCTCGGGAACGAAGATCATGGTCGAGGCGGTGGCGAGGCCGGACGCGAGGACGGGTTCGAGATGCGCGGGATCGTCCAGCACGATCGTCGGAGTCCCGCCGCCGCCGGCCGGACCCTGCCCGGTGCCCCAGGACATCAGATGCCGGCGTGCCCGAGCCCTCTGCGCGGGACCCATGTTCCCACCGTTCATCACGCCACCTCGGCCAGGATCGTCTTGATATCGCTCAACGCCGCCTCCGGACCGCATTTCTGATAGACGCCGGTCAGGTTCAGCACGATTTCGTCGACTCCGGCGTCGGAATACTCCCTCAGCCGTTCCGCCAATTGCCCGGCATCACCGCTGAGAAATGCTCCGATCTTCACCAGCGCCTCGGCGGCCGTCGTCGGATCGCTTCCGGCGACGTCCACTCCGGCCCTTCTCAACATGTCGATATAGTGCGGCAGCCTGAGGTGTCCGCTATTGCCGGCCAATGCCAGCTCCGCGGGTTCGCAGTCGGTTCTGCTGACCGCCATCGGCACGATCGCCGTCACTTTCGGCATTTTCCGCCCGGCCCGCTCGGCGCCCGCCCGCAACGCCGGGATCAGCGTGTCCCTGACATAGGGGGCGGGGGTCAGCCAGGTGATGGCGGCGTCGGCCGTCTCGCCGGCCAGCTCGGCCATCGCCGGTCGCAGCACGCCCAGGCCGATCCGTACGTCGGCGTGGGGGTGCGGCGCCATCTGGCCGTGGCAGGAGAAGTACTCCCCGGTCACCGCTGTCGGCTCACCCGACAGCAGGCTCCGCACGATCGTGACGTACTCGCGCACGGCGCCCAGCTGGCTGCGGTACGGCGCGCCGAGCAGAGCCTCCTGCAGGGCCCGTCCCCCCGGGCCGAAGCCGGCGATGACCGGATGGCCCGTCGTCATCGCCAGCGAACGCGCCTGCAGCGCCGCTTCGTACGGGTGCCGGAAAGGCATGAGGGTGACCCCGGACCCGACGGGAATGCGAAAGCCGGCGCCGGCGGCATAGGAAAACGCCTGATGCGGCTCAACTAAAAGGGACTGTCCCTGCCATAATCTTTCCGCATTACTCCAGTAAACCAATGCGGCATAGGGCAGAACTTGCTCGGGGCGTCGGGGTGAGAAAGGTATGAGTATCGAGTGCGCGGCCAATAATGCCCCCACTGACTATCGTTGATCATCCCCCGGGGAACGCCCAATGTAAGCACGTTGAGAATAAGCGTGTCAATATCTTGGATTCTCAGTTTGGGTAACGGAACGTCGATTACCACATGCGGACGGCATCTTTCTTGATCCGCGCCGGCCCTTATAGGGGGCCGATCACGCCGGTGAGCTCCGGTTCGCGACCGCAGAACTGCGATTGCGGCTGAGATGAGCGGGGCTCGCGAAATGGAATTCCCAGCCAAACGAGACGAGGTCGTGACATGACGATTCGGTGGCGGTCCCCGGACATGGACGAGCCCCCGGCGCTTGACCACGCACCGGGGGCTCGTACTTTTCGGCTGAGCCGATGTCATCCGGCCGTTACAGCACCGCGCCCGACCCCTCGCGGACGCGGGGCGCGCGCCGCTTGGTCGTCTGCTGAGGCGGCGGCTGCTTGCTGAACTTCTCCAGCACGATCGCCGCCGGCCCGGCCAGGAACGACGACGACAGCGTGCCCACGACGATGCCGATGAGCAGGGCGATCGCGAAGTCCTGCAGCGAGTCGCCGCCGAACACCGCCAGCGCGGCGAGGATGAACAGCGCGCCGAGACCCGTGTTCACCGTACGCGGCACGGTCTGCAGGATCGCGCTGTTCACCACGCGGTCGAACGGATCCTTGCGCTGCAGCGGCCACAGCTCACGGACCCGATCGAAGAGCACGACCTTGTCGTTCACCGAATAACCGATGATCGTGAGCATGGAGGCCAGGAAGACGCCGTCGATGGGCTTGCCCATCCAGGCGAACGCGCCGACGACGACGGCGGTGTCCACGAACAGCGCGATCACGGCGGCCGTGCCGAACGTCCACCTGAACCGGATCGCCAGGTAGAGGAGCTGCGCGGCCAGCGCGACGCCGAGCGCGATGAGCGCGTTGCGGCGCAGCTCGTCGCCGAGGCTGGGGCCGATGAGCTCGTCGCGCCGCTTGGTGACGTCGCCGACCTCCTTGTCGAGCGCCTGCTCGATGCTGACCACCTCGTCGGCGCTGATCTGCCCGGTACGCACGGAGATCGCGTCGTCCGACTGCTGCACGACCGCCGAGGGGAACCCGGCGTCCGCCACCACCTGTCTGGCCGTCGCGGCGTCGACGGGCTTGCTCGTGGCGAACTCCACGATCCGGCCGCCGGTGAACTCCACGCCGAAGTTCAGTCCCCGGCTGAACAGGCCGACCGCCACCACCACGAGCAGCCCGGCCGAGATGGCCATCCACAGCCGCCTGCCACGCATCAGGTCCGGGTTCCGCTTGGTCAGCCAGGACCTGACCCGGCCGATCGAGCCGAGGCCCGACACCTTCGGGCTGATCCTGCCGATCACCATCTGGGTGAACACCCGGGTGATCAGCATGGCCGAGACCAGCGAGGCGAGCACACCGATGGCCAGCGTCACACCGAAGCCCTTGACCGGCCCGGAGGCCAGCCAGAACAGCAGCCCGGCGGCGAGCAGGGTGGTGATGTTGGAGTCGGCGATCGCGCTCCAGGCGTTCTTGAACCCGCGGTCCAGGGACGCCTTGAGTCCCCGCTGCGGTGCTTCGCCGTACTCCTCCCTGGCCCGTTCGAAGACCAGCACGTTGGCGTCGACCGCCATGCCGATCGCCAGGACGAAACCGGCCAGGCCGGGCAACGTGAGCGTGGCGCCCATCGCCACCAGCCCGGCGTACGAGATCAGGCCGTAGCAGGCGAGCGCGAGCGCGGCCATCAGACCGACCACGCGGTAGATGATGATGATGAACACCGCGGTCAGGATCACGCCGACGATGCCCGCCTTGGCGCTGGCCTCGATGGCGTCGGCGCCGAGCGTCGGGCCGACCGTGCGCTGCTCGACCAGCTCCAGCGGCACCGGCAGCGAACCACCCTTGACCAGAACGGCCAGGTTCTGCGCCTCCTCGGCGGTGAACGACCCGGTGATCTGGGTGGTGCCGCCGGAGATGCCGGCCTTGCAGGCGATCGACTCGTCCACCTGCGGCGAGGAGATGACCTCGTTGTCGAGCACGATGGCGACCCGGCGCTTGGGATCGCCGACCGGCTCGCAGGCCGCCTGCCCGGTCAGCTCCCGCCAGGGGCCCGCCTCCTTGAAGTCGATGGTGACGAACCAGCCGGGACCGACCTGAGGGTCGCTGCGCGCTGCGGCGTCCGTGACACCGGCGCCGCTGATGGCCACCGGGCCGAGCTTCAGCTTCTGACCGCTCTCGTCCGCGACGGCGTCTTTGTCGTCGGCCTCGGCGACGCCGAGCACCGAATGGAAGTTGAGCTGCGCGGTCTTGCCGATGACATCGGCGGCCTCGCGCGGGTCGAGCACGCCGGGCAGCTCGACGATGATCCGCTTCTCGCCGGAGCGGACCAGGGTGGGATCGACGACTCCGAGGGCGTCCGCCCGGCGGCGGAGCACGTCGAGGGCACGGTCGGTGGACTCCGAGTCCGCCTTGACCGTGGGAGAGTCCTTCGTCTCGAAGACGAGTTGGGTGCCGCCGCGCAGGTCCAGACCAAGGCGGGGGGCCATGGTCAGGGCTATCAGCAGCGAGGACGCGATGACGGCGAGCGCCGCCAGCGCACGCCACAAGGGCGCACGTGACATTCGAGCCTCCACAGGCTTGTCGTTTATGGGAAACGTGTCACTGCGCTGTGGAGGGCGGAGCTCTGGCCGGGACGCTCGATGCGTTGGCGGGGACCGGCAGGCCGGGGCCCGCCGGCAGGCCCTCGTCCGTGACGAGGACCGAGCGGTGCGGCATTACGGCCGGCAGTACGGCCAGGCCGCCCGGTGTGGCATGCGTGCCGGAGCGCAACTGGAGCCGGGGCACCCGCTGCTGGTGATCCACCCCGGGCCTGGGCAGCCGCCACTGCGAGATCGTGGCGTGGTCGTCGGCCCACTGCAGCGCCGTGTAGGCCGTCGCCGCCCGGTGGGCCGCCGTCTGCGCCTCCGCCGGGGCCGCCCCCGCCGCAAGGAAGAAAACGGGCAGCAGAAGGAGCAATGCGGCGGTGAGTCTGCTCCGCATAGTTCCTCCTCTCCCGTTCAACACGTCACCGTATCCGCAATCCCTTCCGGGTATCCGCCAACAGGATCGGGAATGGGATAACGATGGTGCTCTTTTTCGCAGGCTGGGTTATGGTCGGCATCATGGCGACCTCGTGGCGAAGCAGATCCGGGTCCACTGCCTTCTCGGTGGCGGTGGGCCTGCTCGCGCTCGCCCTGATGCTCGTCGCTTCGTCGCCCGCCTGGTACGGCGACGACCAGACCCGGCTCCAGACGGGGGCCGCCCAGGTGTGGGCACCCGGGGGATGGATGGCGCAGCCGTCGACGACGCCGGCCACCGCCTTCGCGTCCGAGCACCCGCCGGCGTTCTGGCGGCTCCGCAACCCGGCTACCTGGGGGGCGGCCGACAGCCTGGCGTCGCTGCGCGTCCCGACCTGGCCGGATCCGGGCGCGATACGCAGTCCGCAGCAGACGGCGCATCGCACCGCGGGCTCGCGCAGCCCTCCCGCCATCTGATCACTCGTTCTCACACCCGACACACGTGGCGCTTCAGCCGGTCGGGCGTTTACGCGTACCGGCCGGATTTTCGCGCGCCTGCACCCCTGCCCTCCGGAGCGAGCCGGGGCAGTGCGCGCCGCGTTCGTTGATTTTGGAGTGATGCCATCATGGCAGAGATCGGATCGGCTCGCCGCCTGATGGAGGATTATCAGCGGCACATCGTGCAAATCGCGGAACTCCGCGTGCTGCTGGAGGAACGACTCGGCGCCCCTGGCGCCGCACTCGACGACATCGCCGAGATCGAGGCGGCCATCGAACGGATGGACCGCGGGCTGTACGGCACCTGCACGCGGTGCGAGGCGTTCATCCCGGTCGCCCAGCTCAGGCTCGCCCCGCACAAGCAGGAGTGCGCGGCCTGCCGGGATCGCATACGGATGAGCGCATGACGGCTCTCGTCCGGCACTGACATCCATCACCCGGTTCCGGCCAGGCTCCCATGCCCGCCGGTGCGGTCAGGCCTGCCGCGCCGCAGGTCATCTCTCACCTTGACGACCGAGCTTCGCGACCTTCCCTCACCGAAAGGATTTCGACCATGACCACCAGTGACGAGTTCACCGGGATCAGCGACGTGCAGATGCGGCTCATCCGCGAGGAGCTGGAGGAGCAGCTCTCCCGGCGCAACACCCAGCTGCGCGATCTCAGGTCCGCGGTGGACGGCGGTGGGGGCGAGGCCGTGGCACGCCTGGACGCGCTCGCGGAGATCGCGGCGACCGAGCGGGCGATCTCGGAGATCAGCAAGAGCCTCGCGCGGATGGACGACGGATCGTACGGCACCTGCGCCGACTGCGGCACCGAGATCCCGTTCAACCGGCTGAAGATCCGGCCGCTCACCCGATACTGCATCACCTGCCAGCGGCGGCACGAGACCCGCTGAGCCACAGGCGCGCGTAGGCCCCCCGGCGGGTACGCGCCGGGGGCGCTCGAAGTATCGGTGGGATGACCCGGACACGCGGGCGTCGGCGTGACGCACCATCATGGACGGCATCTGTCCGGACGAGCGCGACACGGAGAACCCCCGCCATGAGCAATGAGGTGAGCAACGAGGTCCTGGATTCCGTCCGCGGGCTGCTGCCCGGGATCGCCGAACGGGCCGGGTCGACTGACGAGAACCGGCGGGTTCCGGCGGAGACGATCCAGGAGCTCACCGCGGCCGGGCTCTTCCGGATGCTGCAGCCCAAGAGGTACGGCGGGGCCGAGAGCGAGCCGGTGGCGTTCTTCGAGGCGATCCGCGAGATCTCCGGCGCGTGCGGATCCACCGGCTGGGTGGCCGCCGTGCTCGGCGTGCACCCCTGGCATCTGGGCCTTTTCGCCGAGGCCGCGCAGGACGAGGTCTGGCGGGAGAATCCGGACGCGCTCATCTCCTCGTCGTACTCTCCGGTGGGGCGGCTGACCCGGGTGGCGGGCGGATATGAGCTGTCGGGCCGGTGGCGGTTCTCCTCCGGCTGCGAGCACGCCTCCTGGGCCCTGCTCGGCGCGCTGATGCAGGACGGGCCGATGGACTTCATGACCGTCCTGGTCCCCCGCACCGACTATCGGATCGAGGACGTCTGGGACGTCATCGGACTGCGCGGCACGGCCAGCAACGACATCATCGTCGATCGGGTGTTCGTCCCCGAGCACCGCACGATGCGCAACCACGAACAGGCGCGGCTGCGCGGCCCGGGGCAGGAGGTGAACACCGGGCCCCTCTACCGCATGCCGTTCGGCACGTTGTTCACCAGCGCGATCACCGCCCCGGTGATCGGCGCGGTGGCCGGCTGCTACGTCGCCTACATCGCCGCCATGCGCGACAGGGTGCGGCTCAGCCTCGGCGGCGGACGGTTCGCCGAGGACCAGTTCGCCCAGGTGGCGGTGGCCCGGGCCGCCTCGGAGATCGACGCGGCGATCCTGCAGACGGACCGCAACGTGCGCGAGATGTACGAATGCGCGGTCAGGGGCGAACGGATCCCGATGGAGCTGCGGCTGCGCGCCCGCAGAGATCAGGTCCGCGGCACGGAACGGGCGCTCGAGGCGATCGACATCCTGTTCAAGACGGCGGGCGGCAACTCGCTCGGCCGCGGCAACCCCATCGAGCGGGCCTGGCGCGACGCACACGCGGGCAGCCTCCACGTGGCCAACGACGTCGAACGCGCCCTCGCCATGTACGGCAAGGGCGAGTTCGGGCTCAAGGTCGAGGACAACCTGATCTGACCGATGCGCAGCCGACAGGGGGAGACCATGCCGGAGACCGCGGCGGCCGGGCCGCCGGCGAGATCGGCCCGCCGCACCCGTACGGCCCGGCGGTTACGCCTGACCGCCGCAGTGTTCGCCGCCTGCGCCGCCCTGTCCGCCTGCGAGGCATCCTCGGCGGAACCGGTCGTCCAGCCGGGGGCACCGGGACAGGCGGGCCGGGTGCTGCCGGCCGACGAGCTGCCCGATACCGGCGGCGGAAGGTACACCGAGGCCGATGTGCGCTTCATGCAGGGGATGATCGAGCACCACGCCCAGGCGCTGCGGATGACCGCCCTGGTCGCGGGCCGCGGCACGAGCAGGGAGCTCGCGACTCTCGCCGAGCGGATCGAGATCTCGCAGAAGAACGAGATCGGACTGATGCAGGGCTGGCTGCGGGCGCGTCTGAAGGAGGTGCCGAGCGTGGGCCGGGCCGGCCACGGTCACCACGGCGGCGGCTCCATGCCGGGGATGCTCACCGAGGCGCAGCTCGCCGAGCTGGAGCAGGCCAGGGGTGCGGAGTTCGACCGGCTCTTCTGCACGTACATGATCTATCACCACACCGGCGCGCTGCGCATGGTGGAGCGGCTGCTCGCGGAGAAGGGCGGTGAGGAACCGGAGATCCGCCAGTTCGCCTCGCACGTCGACTCCGACCAGCGCATCGAGATCGACCGGATGCGGAGGATCCTGATGTCGATATCGGGGAAGGGGTACCACCCAACGGGGTAAACATTCCATCATTGCTAAGAAAGCCTCATGCTGGAACACAGCCGTCGAGACGAGAGGGGCTGACGAAGCAGATGGACGCACTGACCATTCCCGCTGTCGTGGAGCGTGCCGTGCGGGACTTCCCGGACGTCGAGGCCGTGGTGGACGGCCGGGTCCGGCTGACGTACGCCGAGTTGGGCGCCCAGGTCGGCGAGGCGGCCAAGGCGTTCATCGCACTGGGCGTCGAGCCGGGGGAGCGCGTCGCCATCTGGGCGCCCAACAGCGCGCGGTGGGTCGTGACCGCGCTGGGCGCGCTGAGCGCCGGTGCGGTCGTGGTTCCGATCAACACCAGGTACAAGGGCGACGAGGCACGCTGGCTGCTCGAGCGGAGTGGTGCGCGTGCGCTGTTCGTGGCGGACGGCTTCCTCGGCAACGGCTACCTGGCCATGCTCGGCGAGCCCGCCCCGGACATCGTGGTGACGTACGATCTGCCGTCGCGGGAGGGGAGCCGGAGCTGGGCGGACTTCCTCGCCGCAGGCGCCGCGGTCACCGACGGGCAGGCCGCAGCCCGCGCGGCCGCGGTAGGCCCCGACGACGTGGCCGACATCCTGTTCACCTCCGGCACCACCGGCAGATCCAAGGGCGCCATGTGCACCCATCGGCAGAACCTCCGGACGTACCGGGGGTGGTGTGCTCGCACCGGCGTGCGTCAGGGCGACCGCTACCTGATCGTCAACCCGCTCTTCCACTCCTTCGGATACAAGGCGGGAGTGTTCGCCTGCCTGCTCCGGGCGGCCACGATGGTGCTCCAGGCCGTGTTCGACCCGGAGGAGACGATGCGGCTGATCGAGGCCGAGAAGGTCACCGTGCTGCCCGGGGCGCCGACGCTCTACATCTCGATGCTCGACGCGCCGCGACGACCGGAGTTCGACCTGTCCTCGCTGCGGCTCGCGGTGACCGGTGCCTCCGTGGTCCCGGTCGCGCTGATCCAGCGGATGCGGGCGGAGCTGTTCCCCGAGGTCGTCACGGCCTACGGGCTGACCGAGTCGTGCGGTACGGTCACCGCCTGCTCGGTGGGGGACGACGATCTGACCGTGGCCACGACCTCGGGTCGCGCGATCGAGGGCGTGGAGGTGATGGTGGCCGACGCCGAAGGCGACCCGGTGCCGGCGGGGGAGGACGGCGAGGTCCTCGTCCGCGGTCACAACGTGATGCTGGGCTACCTCGATGACGAGGAGGCCACGGCGGCGGCCATCAGGGACGGCTGGCTGGTGACCGGGGACCGCGGGCGGCTCGACGAGCGGGGCAACCTCGCCATCACCGGCAGATCCAAGGACATGTTCGTGGTCGGCGGGTTCAACGTCTATCCGGCCGAGATCGAGCAGGTGCTCGCCGCCCACGACGGCGTGGCCGAGGCCGCGGTGATCGGCGTGCCCGACGAGCGGATGGGCGAGGTCGGCCGGGCCTATGTCATAGCGCGGCCAGGCGCCCGGATCACGGCGGAGGACCTGGTCGAGCACTGCCGCGGGCGGCTCGCGAACTTCAAGGTGCCGCGGGAGGTCCTGTTCGTCGAGGACCTCCCGCGCAACGCCTCCGGCAAGGTCCGGAAGATCGACCTGCCCCGCCATCCCCTGACGGCGTGAGCACGGTGTCGAGGCGCAATGGCACCGGCATTCGGCAGGTCACGCGTTCTGGCAGGGCCCGGGCCTGCCGGGGCTGATCGACGTGCCTGCCGGGGCTGATCGACGTGCACACCCATTTCATGCCGGAACGCGCGCCGGCCAAGGTGTGGGCCTGCTTCGACTCCGCTGACCTCTGGTCGGCCGGCCCTGGCCGATCGCCTACCCTCTCGCGGAGGGGGGACCGGATCGAACGCCTGTGCGCCTTCGGCGTACGGGTGTTCACCTCGCCGCTCTACCCCCACGAACCTCACGTGTTTCCGTGAAGTCGCCGACGTGGTCCCGGGCCCACTGCGCGAACGACGACGCGGGCCGGCCGGTCAGCCGTGCCACGGTGTCGGTGACCGGCTCGGGCTGTGCCACCATCGCGGCCTGACCGGCGATGATGGAGGCGACCACCTCGCTGGGCAGGCCGGGGAACAACTCTGCACCGGCTTCGGCCGCGTCGATCTCTTCGAAGCGCAACGTTCGACCGAGCGCGTCGCCGATAGCGGCGAGCTGCTCGATCTGCGTGAGCTGTTCGGGGCCGGTCAGGTGATAGGCCATGCGGTGGTGCCCGTCCTCGGTCAAGGCGCGCACTCCCACCGCGGCGAGGTCGGCCTCGTGCACCAGCGCGCGCCTGGCCTCGGGGAGGAACCAGCGCAGCACGTCCGACCGGCGGATCTGCCCGGCCCAGGCCAGCGTATTGGCGGCGAACCCACTCGACCGCAGAAACGTGTACTCGGAGGCCGAGGCAGCGATCAGGCCCTCCAGATGGGCGTGGGAACCGAGGATGCCCCCGTCCGGCTCGGCACGCTGGTCCGGTTCGTCCGGCACGCCGTGGGTGGAGAGATAGACGATTCGCCGGGCACGCTCCGTCAGCATCGTCACCAGCTTCCGCGCCGACCTGTCGGCCGCCACGGACGGGAAGACGAGGAACACCGCGTCCACGCCGTCCAAGGCGGCGGTCAGCGTGTCGGGCATGGCGAGGTCCCCGCCGACGACCTCGACCCTCGGGCCGAGGGCTGCCGACGCGGCGGCCGGATCGCGAGACAGCGCACGCACCCGCACATCTCCCGCACCGGCCAACTGGGCGACGACCTGCCCGCCCACTCGTCCGGTCGCCCCGGTCACCAGCACCGTCTGCTCGCCCGTCATGTCGATCCACTCCCGTTCCTGTTCTCCAGTGGCCCGCAGCGCGGGACTCCCCGGACGCTAGGGGTTCAAGTGCACTTGAAGGCAAGCGCCGAACGCGACACGATCAACGGGTGAGTTTCGACTGGCACGTCACCGGACTGACCGTCGGTCAAGTCGCCGAGCGCATGCAGATCGCCCCATCGGCCGTGCGTTGGTACGCCGACCAGGGACTGCTGCCCCACGAGCGGGGGGCCGGCAACCAACGGCGCTTCTTCGCCGACGTGTCGTGCCGGGTCGCGATGATCCGCGCGGCGCAGAAGGTCGGGCTCAGCCTCGGCGAGATCCGTGAGGTGCTGGACGCGTTGCCACCGGGGCGGCCGCCGACCCGCCAAGACTGGGAACGACTGGCCACCCACCTTCGCGCCGTGTTGACCCACCGCATCGACGAACTGTTCACCCTGCTCGACGCGATGACGGTCCAGCAGCCTGACGACGCCCACAGCCCCAGCCGCTCGGCCAGTCACCGTCACTCCGGTGAGACATCACCGCGGCCATCGGCATCCAGCAGTTCCGCAAACTGCCCGCCTTCACCGCTCGCCGTGCCGAAATCGCCGCCACCTGCACCCGGGCCCTGACCGACCTGCCCGGCCTGACCACGCCGACCGTCCCGCCCGGCGTCCACCATGGCCGGTTCCTCTACTCGATCTTCATCGACCCCGACAGTGCGCCGTTCACACGCGACCAGGTCGCCGAACACGTCCGGGCCGAATACGCGATCGGGACCAGCAGACACTTCGAACCCGTGCATATGTTGCGGGTCCACCGCGGGGCCGGCACGCATCCGCTGCCCGACACCGAAACGGCCCCGGCCCGCCGGCTCTCCCCGCCCTCCCACCCCGCCATGACCGCACACGAGACGGATCGGGTCAGCAGCGTTCACGCTCTGTGGAACCGCCGACCGTGAGAGAAGAACGGAAACAGAGACGACCGCTCCAGCACTCCAGGACGTACGGCTGCGGCCATGACGGCGGGGAACTGCGGCGCTTCGCCGCGCTGCCCGGCTGCGGTGCCGCGACCTGCGGCAAAGCTAAATATCGTGTTTGCGCCGGACCATCCACCTTGTTCGGGCCGAAGAGCCGACTCAACACGGTTCTTCGTGAACCGCCCTGACCTGCTCGAACAGCCCGTAGCGCTAATTGCTGTCCCGTTGTTCCTCGCCCCCGAAGCACTCCCAACCGGCTCAAGATCTTTCGGGCGATCACTCGGACGCCCGGAAGATCAAGCGGCTTCCAAGCCAGTTACCAGTGCCATGCCCAACGGTGGGCGTCATCCCGACGGCGTGGGGTCGTCATACGGCAGGAAGGGGCACGATGAGCGGCAGGAAGACCATGCTGGCGGCCGGAGCGGTGGCGGGGCTGATCGTGGGAGGCTCGGGGGTGGCGGTCGCCGGGGTGATGGCCTCCGACAATGTGATCACAGCGTGCGTCACGTCAAGCGGCACGCTGCGCGTTCCCAGCACCGCGCGGCCCACGGCCAACCCGTCGCCCTCCCCAATGACGCAGGCGGAACTGGCGCCCACTGGCGAGCCGGGTCCGGAGGGGTGCGCGACCGGGGAGCGGGTCATCACATGGAACCAGCAGGGTCCCACGGGCCCCACCGGTCCCGCAGGCCCTGCCGGACCCACGGGTCCCGAGGGGCCGAACCCGTTCGACGGCCAATTCGAGGGCTATCTGAGCATGTTGCTGCATCCGCACACCGAAGGGTCCTACATCGGCAAGTGCCTGCGCGGGCAAATCGCGGTGAGCGGCGGCTACGAGATCACTGATTTGCACAACGAGGCGGCCGTGCCGGACGTCATCGTGTCCAAGGCGGCCCTGGTGTTCGACGCCGACGGCAAACCCCGCAGCTACGAGGTCAGGGCCAAGAACCCCACGGACAGGCTGCTCAGCGTCTTCTCCCTCGTGCACTGCGTCCCGGAGTGAGGCGTTTCCGCGAGATCAGGGTCTGGGAACGCAGGGACAGCAAAGCATTGGCGTCGACACCGGCCACGCCCGCGAGCTGGTGATCGTCCCTCGCTATAGGGGTGTGGCTGGCGCGGGCGGGACTTCGAGCGGGCCGGGCTGGCGTGGAAGGAACATGCGGGGGCGAAGCCCTGACCTGTAGAAGGCCATGGAGGAGCCTTCTGCCCCGCCGGGCGACTGACGGGTGCTATCGCAGCGGACAGGGGACAAGGAGAGATCGCCAGGAGGTAAGCGGGCCTGACGTGCACACATCGTCAGCCGCAGTCGACACCCTGACCCCTCCCCGCCCCGAAGCCTTCGCTACCTGAGCGGCAGGAGGGACTGTAGGGACTTGTCCGGTGTCTTCGTTGGCTGGACGGACCCCCGCGCGGCACCCTGGGCCGGGCCGTGATCATGACGCTCGGATTCCTGCCGGGCGCGGATGGTCCGATTGATCTCGGGGCCTCGGGGCCTCGGGGCCTCGGGGCTCGTCTTCGGGTTAGGAGATGATCGGTTCGGCGGCAGCGGCGATGGACAGGAGGTCGGCCTCGCGGCCCGGGCGGGCGACCAGTTGGAGGCCGACGGGTACGCCGGTCCCGGTCCGGCCTGCGGGGATGCTGATGGCGGGATGGCCGGTGATGTTGAAGGCCCAGGTCAGAGCCACGCTCATGACGTCGCCGGGGCCTTGGTGTCCGTGCGGCGGGTTGGGGGTGGTCGGCGTGGCGAGGACGTCGTACTCGGCGAACAGATCGTCCACTGCGCTCATGAGGGCGGCACGAGGGCCGGCGCCGATCTGTGCGTCCGCGTCGGTCCCGCGTAGTGCGCTCCAGCAGGGAGCGGGGTCGGGAAGCTCGACGGGGACCTCGCAGGGGACGACGGCGTCGGAGAAGGTGGTGAGAAAGGCCCAGGCGGTGTCGGCGAAGCCGAGCGTCGCAGGCCGGGAAGACCGCCGGAGACGCGGACGAGGGGGACATTCCAGCCCGGAACCGGCGAACGCGCAGGCACGGCGGACCGATGGGCGGCGGTCTCACCGGTACTGATAGGTCGATACGGCTCCCCCCGTTCTCGGCCGTGGCCGGGGACCGGGGTCTTCGCATCCCGACCGTGGTCACCGTACGCGGCAGCCCATCCCGGCGGCAGGCCACGGCGAAGGGGAGGGGAGCCGTGCTCGACCCACATCAGCCTGACCGGCAGGATCGCCTACGACCCGCGATTCTTCCCGTCCGATCACGAGGCGCCGGCCATGTGGTCGGCGGTGCTGGCGGTCAACGGGTTTCCCACCCCGCGCCGTGACGGCTCGACCTACATCCCCACCCGCCAGGTGGAGTGAGTCCTGTTCCGGGGGCAACTCGCCGGGTCTCCCCGGGGGCGGGCTGCCAGCGCGTGCTTACGGGCTGACTTTGGAACAGGAATGACCTCCCTGCGCATGCCGTGCCCGGGGAGAGACGAGGAGTGGTTCAATAGTCCTGGCCTGTATCGATTACGTGGCACCATCGCTATCCGAAGGCAGCGTCAGCATGTTCGGAAGATCACCGGAAAGCCATGGCGAGCTCCATTCTATTCCCCTGAAACTGCCGCGGGGGTGAGAATCTACAACTGAAGGGTCAACGTCGAATTGTGGAGTCCAGCCTGGAGTGACCCCGGCCAAAATTGTAATTTAAGCAGGGTGAAGCTGACAATTTCCGGCGTGAATTCTTCGTGAGCGAGGGACTTACGATGGACTCTGACTTGCCAGACGCTATCCGGTCGGCCGAGGTCGAATTCTTCACCGTAGGAGGTCCCACCGGAATAGCCACTCATGGCGAACACCTTTCCGGAGGTCAACCGGACGCTCCCGGACCACGACCTGTCCCAGGAGTCGATGGGAGGCGGCGGCCCATCCCAGAGCTCGTATTTGATGAGACATCTTTCGCTGCCCCGCTCGTTGATCGCGATCCCGTTGTCACCTGTGGCGACCCACTCGACCGTATCTATTTCATACAGATCCCACTCCGCGTCAACGTCTGCGATACCATCCAGATATTTCGATATAGCGCGCGAATCAAGTAGTTCTTTGATGATTTTTGCCACAACTTTTCCTCTCTGCTTTGATGTAGGAAGTGAGATCCATCTGGATCGCCGACCTGGCGCATCCAGATGAATCCCTCCGAGGATGCTACTGGATGTCAATCCAGTATTCATCGTAGTTCAAGATTCGATTGTTTTGATACCAGGCCCTCAGCACGTCTCCGTGCCGTTGATTCTCAGTGGCATCCATCATCCAAACCGAGAAGTTGTGCGGAGGATCGGCGCGTGTCGACCCTTGCAAAGTCGACGCGAACGGAAACTCATCGCAGTCCTTTCCGGTCTCCTTCTTGAGTTCGTACCGGCTCACCTACGCCCACACCACGCACATCCGGCGATGCTCCTACAACAGGGCTCGTCCCCCGCACACAGGCATCTCAACGCGCTCCGGCGCGTCCTCAAAGAGGCGTGGCGGCCGGGCCTGATGGACTCCGAGACCTACCACAGGGCCGCCGACGTCGAATCCGTCGCCGGCACCCGTGAACCGGCCGGGAACGACGTCCCCCGGAGGTCCTCGGAACCCTCCTCGGCGTGTGCGACGCCGAGGCCGTCGACGGACCGATGCCGGGCTTCTCACCGGCGCCCGCGACGGCCGATCGCCGCGACCCTGTACTCGACCGGATGCCGCCGCTCCGAACTCGCCGCCTTCACCTCGCCGACTACCGGCCGGGCGACCGGTCGCTGAAGGTCTGCGGCAAAGGCGACAAGGAACGCAGGGTGTACCTCATCCCCGACGCCGTCGGCCGGCTCGAACGGTGGATCGCCGTACGCGGCGGAACCCCTCCCGTCCCTATATAAAGGTGGCCGCATTCGTGGCGACTCGCACAGCAGTCGCCGTCATCGGCGTAGATGTGGAAGCCGCCGGCGAAGGTACGGCCCTGCCGAGCTCGGCGAGAAGCTCTCCGGTGAGTGAGTGAGTGAGTGAGTGAGTGAGTGATGAGGGGTGGTGGTCCCCGGGGGAGGGATGTCCCGGGGACCACGTGCCAGGTCGTGTTTCAAAAGCTTGTCCTGCCATCCATCTGGGCCCGCGCCCGCGACGGACAGCACTTTTTCGACACTCCTTGGGCCTGTGCCGCCGACCGCTCGGGCGGGCCGAAGCGGAGGCAACTCTGCTCCAGATCGTATATGACTTCATGCACGGTAGTCGACCGGAGGGGGTAGGATCTGTGGACAAAGATATTTGGATTCGTACATGATTTGACCACACTGGAGCCGATGTCGGGGAGCGACGCCCGCGGAGAAGTTTGTAGCGTCTCCTCGCCTGTGTGCTAGATGTACCAAATGTCTTGATCAGTGGACCTTGAGAGGGGCGTCATGGGAGAGCTCGTCATGGCCGCCAAGATCACGCACGTGCCGTCGATCTGGCTGTCCATCCAGCCGGGCAGGCATTACGGCATCCGCCGACCGGCGGAGGAGGCGTTGACGGAGATCGGCAGGCGTGCCCGCGAGCGTGGCGCCGAGACCTTCCTCGTGGCCGACACCCACTGGCTGAACACCATCGGCTTCCATCTGAACGGCAAGGAACGGCACCGGGCCTCCTACGCCAGCCACGAGCTGCCGCACTTCATCCACGATCTGGAGTACGACTACCCGGGGGACCCCGAGCTCGCCGAGCTGATCCGCGAGGAGATCGTCGCAGGTGGGCAGAAGGCCCGTGTGCACACCTACAAGGACCTGGGGCTGGAGTACGCCATGCTGGTCCCGATGTACTTCATGAACGGCGACTCCTCGATCCGCGTGCTGCCGATCGGCTGCAACATGTACTCCACGATCGAGGAGAACCGCCGGATCGGCGAGGCCCTCCTGCGGGCCGTACGGCGCAGCGGCCGCAAGGTCGCCTTCCTGGCCAGTGGCTCCCTGTCCCATGCCTTCCCGCCCAACGAGATCGCCGAGTCGCTGCTCGACGACGTGAGCAGTGAGATCAACCGGTCGGTCGACCTGGCCGTGCTGGAGATGTGGAAGGAGGGCAGGATCGGCGAGTTCGTCGGCATGCTCGCCGACTACAACGTGCGCTGCTCCGGTGAGGGCGCGATGGCCGACACGGCGATGCTCTTCGGCCTGCTGGGCTGGGACGGCTACACCGGCAGGGGCGAGCAGTTGTGCCCCTACTTCGGCAGCACCGGCACCGGTCAGGTCGTCGTCGACTTCCCCGTGCCGGTCCTCGCCCACGAGGGGCGTACCGTGCAGTAGGATCATAAATCGTATGCGAAACCTGCTATGACGAGGTGTCCATCATGGCGATCCCCCTGGCCGCCCACATCCACATTCCCGACCGGCCCGACGAGGGCATGCCGCCCGTGCTCCTGCTCCACGGCCTGTGCTCCGACGGGCGCCGGGACTGGGTCGACACCGGGATGGCGGCCGCGCTGACCGACGCCGGGCGGACCGTCGTCGTGGCCGATCTCCCGGCACACGGGGCGAGCCCGGCCCCCGCGACCGCGGCGGAGGCAGGGGCGGACGCGATCGCCGCCGCACTGGTCGCCGCGCTCGACGCCGCGCTCGCCGGAGCCCCCGGCAGCGCCGTCGCCGGTGCCGACGACGGCGCCTTCGACGTGGTGGGCTACTCGCTCGGCGCGCGGGTCGCCTGGGAACTGCCCGAGGCCGCTCCCGGGCGGGTACGCCGCGCCGTCCTCGGCGGGCTCAGCCCCACCGAGCCGTTCGCGGCGGTGGACATCGACGCCCTGCGCGCGGCGATCGCCGGCGGCCCGGAGCCGGCCGATCCGGTCACCTCGATGATCGCCGCGATGCTCGGCGGACAGGGCGACCGGGCCCCCGGCCTGGCGACCTGCGTGGAGGGGCTGCGGAGCACGCCGTTCGACCCGGGCCGCTGGACCGGGCGGACCCCGCCCGTGTTCGTCGTCGGTCGAGACGACATGATGGCCCGCGGAATTGAGCGTATCGTCGGACTCGCCGGCGCGGCGGATCCGGTCATGGTTCCCGGCGACCACTTCCAGGCTCTGGCGAGCGCCGAGTTCCGGGCGGCCGTCGTCAAGGCTCTAGCAGGCCGAGAGTGAGGGGACTTCGGTGAGTTCCGCCAAGGAGAAGGCGTCCAAAGCAGAGATCAGCTACGAACTGCTGCGTTCACGGATCCTCGACGGCACCTACGGCCCGGGTTATCGGCTGGTGATGGACCAGCTGGCCAGGGAGATCGGCGTGAGCACGATCCCGCTGCGCGAGGCGCTGCGCCGCCTGCAGTCCGACGGCCTCGTCGAGGTCGTGCGCAACATCGGGGCACGGGTCGCGGTGTTCGACGCCCGTCAGGTGGAGCACACGCTGCAGGTGCTGGCGCGCCTGGAGGGGTACGCCACGGCGATCTCCGCCCCGCTCATGACGCCGGAGCACGTCGCGGCATCCCGTGACATCAACAGGCGGATGACCGAGGCCCTCGAGCAGTTCGACCCCGCGTCGTTCACCGCGCTCAACCGGGAGTTCCACTTCTCCATCTACCGGCACTGCCCCGACGAGCACCTGAGCTCGCTGCTGAGCTCGGAGTGGGCCCGGCTGGACCACATGCGGCGCTCGTCGTTCAGCTATGTGCCCGGCCGTGCCCGCCGCTCGGTGCAGGAGCACGACCACATGCTGGACCTCATCGAGGCCGGCGCAGACGCCGCCGAGATCGAGCGGGTGGCCTGCGCGCACAAGGTCGCGACCGCCGACGCGCTGCACGACGCCCACACCTCGGCGGCGTCGCGTACGTCCTCCTCGCTGTCCGCCTGAACCGCCCCCTCACCCGGAGGGGGCGGTTCCGTGCGCTGCTGCGAAATCAGGTGAGGAGCTGGCCGCCGTCGACCTGGACGACGGCGCCGGTGATGTGCCGCGCCTGCGGTGAGGCGAGGAAAACGACCAGCGGGGTGAGGTCGCCGGGGACGGCGATCCGGCCCAGCGGGATGCGGGCCTCCCACGCGCCGCGCGCCTGCGGGTCGTCCATGAGCCCGGCCGTCATCGGGGTGTGCACCGGGCCGGGCGCCACGCCGTTCACCCGGATGCCGTGCCCGGCGAGCTCGATCGCGCCGGTGCGGGTGAGCGCGTCGACGGCCGCCTTCGTGGCCTCGTAGTGCCCGAGGCCGGGGGTGGGCTGGCGGGCGCCGATCGAGCTGATGTTGACGACGCAGCCGCCGCGCCCGGTCTCGATCATCTGGGCGGCCGCCGCCTGCGTGACGAGGAAGGTGCCGCGTACGTTCACCGCGATGACGCGGTCGAGGACCTCGACGGGCAGGGACACCAACGGGCCGCCGCCCGCGACGATTCCCGCGTTGTTGACGAGGACCTCGACCGGCCCGAGCTCGGCGGCCACCCGCGCCAGACCTGCCGCGACCGACCCGGCGTCGGTGATGTCGACCGTCACGGCGAGCGCGCCCAACTCGGCCGCTGCCTCGCCCGCCGCCGCCGCGTCGACGTCCGCGATCGCGACCCGGTCGCCGGCCTCGGCGAACGCCTGGGCGACGGCCCGGCCGATCCCGCTCGCGCCGCCGGTGACCAGGACGACCCGGCCGGCCGCGGTCTCGGCGGCCGCCGCGGTCATCGTGCCTCCGCGATGATGACGCGCGGGCTGCCCGGCAGCGCGCGGGTCTCGACGGGCTCCCAGCCGGCGTCGCGCAGCCAGTCGCGCACCTCGTCCTCGGGGTAGACGACCGTGCCGTCGATCACCAGGTACTCGGCCGCGTGCAGCGCGTCGATGGTCCGCTGCTCGGCGTCGGAGTCGAGGAAGAAGTCGAGCAGGAGCAGCGTGGCGCCGGGCGCGGCCGCGGCGCGGGCCCGCTCGATGATGCGCCGGTTCTGCCCGGCGTCGTAGCGGTGCACGACGTGCTCGAGCAGGACCAGGTCGAATCCGGTGGGGACCTCGCCGGTCAGCGGGTCGCCCGCGGCCACCTCGACGCGGTCGGCCAGGCCGGCCTCGGCGATCGCGTTTCTGGCGCTGTCGGCCATGAACTCGCCGGAGAAGAACGTGCCGCGCAGTCCGGGGGCGGCGCGCAGCGCCTCCGTGAGGAAGGCGGCGGACAGGCCGCCGAGGTCGAGGGCCCGCTCATGCCGGGAGAAGTCGTAGTTCTCGGCGAGCATCTTGGCGTGCAGGCCGTTGTAGGTCATGACGCCGGTCATGAACACGCCCATCCGGTCGCCGCCGAGGTCGAGGTCGGCGGGCTTGGCGGTACGGGCGGTCTCGCCGAAGTTCAGCCAGTGGCCGTAGCTGATCCCGTCGAGGAAGGCCAGAAACGGGCGCAGGTCGACGTCGTCGCCGGTTCCGGCGAGGTAGCGCGCGGCCGCCGGGGAGTTGGCGTACACCCCGTCGGTCCTGGTCACCAGGCCGAGGCCGGCCATCGCGTCGGCGAGGATGCGAGCGGTGCGCTCGGGGAGCCCGGTGCGGGCGGCGAGGTCGGTGATGGCCGCCGGACCCTGCGCCAACGCGGCGAACACGCCGTTCTCACTGGCCGCGAACAGTTGTTTGGCGGCCATGTAGCCGGTGGCCACGGCGAGGATGCGCTCGGGGCCGGAGCTCTCCGGGTGAGACATGTGCACTCCTTGGATACAAAACAGTATTGGAGATGATATACGATTTGCGTTCGAGCGGCTAGAAGGAGGATCACGGTGAACACAGGGAACGCGGGTCAGGTGCCCCGGCGCAGGCTCGGCGCGGCGGGGCCGCAGGTACCGGTCTTCGGTCTGGGCTCGTGGAACACGTGGGATCGCATGGAGATGGACGACGCGGTCGAGCTGATCCGCGTCGCGGTCGGCCGCGGCGTCAACCTCTTCGACGTCGCCCACTACAACTTCGGCCCGCACGCCGAGAACGCGGTGACCGACGTCATCTTCGGCAGGGCCGTACGGGAGGCCGGCCTGCGCCGGGAGGACTACCTGCTGTGCGGCAAGCTCTGGCTGTGGGACTACCCCAAGGTCTCCTTCGCCGAGCAGATCGAGGTCTCGCTGGAGCGGATCGGCACCGACCGGGCCGACTTCGTCGTGGTCGGCGACTTCTTCGGCGAGCTCGACATCAGGTCCGTCGTGGCCGACGTCTCCGAGCTGGTGCGCGCCGGCCGGTTCGACGCCTGGGGGGTGAACAACTGGTCGGC
Organism: Sphaerimonospora mesophila; assembly: GCF_001417795.1. Classification (NCBI taxonomy): domain Bacteria; kingdom Bacillati; phylum Actinomycetota; class Actinomycetes; order Streptosporangiales; family Streptosporangiaceae; genus Sphaerimonospora; species Sphaerimonospora mesophila. The sequence continues at coordinate 155,398 of NZ_BCBX01000031.1, forward strand.
GGCGGACGTGTGGCTGGCCCATGACTTCGCCCTGGCCGAGAGACTGACGCCGCCGTCGTTCGCCCAGCTCAAGTACAGCCTGGCCCGCCGGTCGGTGCCCGAGGGCGAGCCGTACGGACGCCTGTTCGACGGGGCGGGGCTCGGTCTGCAGGCCTCCGACGTCTTCGAGGGCGGCATCCTCGTGGGCAGGCTGCACCCCGAGCGGAAGATCGGCGCCGACCCGGGCGGGATCCGCGACCGCATCCGGGCGGCCTACCCGGCCGTGGCGGAGACCGCGGAGCGGCTGGGCGCCACGCCCGCCCAGCTCGCCATCGCCTACTGCCTGGCCCACCGCGCCGTCGGCAACGTGCTGTTCGGGGTCAGCAGGCTGAGCCAGCTCGACGACAACCTGGGCGCGCTCGACCTGCTGGCCCGGCACGGCGACGGGCTGCGCGACGCCGTCGCCGACCTGTGGATCGACCGCGACGTGGTGCGCCCCGACGCCTCCTGGGGGACCGACTAGATCGACCGGACCGGCCGGGCCGGTCAGCCGTTGAGGACGCGGCGGAGCCATGACAGGCGAGCGGAGAGGGCGGCCCGGGTCACCTCGTGGTCCGGGGCGAAGATGTCGAAGCCGTGGCAGGCCCCGCTCCAGATGTGCAGCTCCGCCTGTCCTCCCGCGGCCCAGATGCGCGAGGCGTACGCCACGTTCTCGTCGCGGAACAGCTCGGCGCTGCCGGCCTCGACGAAGGCGGGCGGCAGGCCCGACAGGTCGGTTGCCCGCGCCGGCGCCGCGTAGATCGACACGTCGGCCGCGGGGTCGCCCGCCTTCTCGCCGAGCAGCGCCCGCCACCCCAGCAGGTTCATCGCGCGCGGCCAGGTGCCGATGCCGTCGTACTGATGGCTGGAGACGGTCGTGTTGCGATCGTCGAGCATCGGGCACAGCAGCAGCTGCCCGGCCGGACGCGGTCCCCCGCGGTCGCGCGCCAGCAGGACCACCCCCGCCGCCAGGCCGCCCCCCGCGCTGCCGCCCATGACGACGATGCGCCGGGGATCGACGCCGAGCTCGGCGGCGTGCTCCGACATCCAGGTCAGCCCGGCGTAGCAGTCCTCCACCGGCGCCGGATCCGGGTGCTCGGGGGCGAGGCGGTACTCGACGTTGACGGCGACGACGCCGAGCTCCTCGACGAGGTCGGCGAGGCGTGGGGTGTCCATATGGCGATGACCGGTGATCATGCCACCGCCGTGGATGTTGTAGAGCCCCGGGACGGGAGCGCTCACGCGCCGCGGGCGCAGCACGGTGATCTCGAGATCCGGGGCGCCCTCGGGCCCGGGGATCGTGCGCTCGTCGGCGTCGATCTCCCGCCCGCCGATCACGTCGGCGACCGGCCGCGTGAACATGCTCCGGCCGGCCTCGCGCATGGCCGGGATCGTCTCGAGCGAGGGCGCGGGCCCCGCCGTCGGCGGCATCCGGTCGAGCACCTCGCGTATGGCCGGGTCGAAGGGGGTCGGAGTGATCGTCATGGCTTCTCCCTCATCGGGTCGGTGAAAGCGAGCGCACGCGCCGGGTTCTCGACCATGATCATGTGGATGGCCGTCTCGCTCACGCCGAGGCGGCGCAGGGCCGGCAGGAAGTGGCGCGGGATGTAGTCGTACCCCTGGCCGCCGTACCGCTTGAGCTGGATCTTCTGGCACACGTCGTGGCCCAGCACGATCTGGCCCGCGTGACCCCGCTCGACCAGGTCGGCGATGCCCCGGGCGATCTTGTGATCGCTGGTGAGGACGAGATGGCCCCACGGGCTGCCGGGCGAGGCCAGGAAGTCGAACTCCACGAAGACGCCGCGCGCGAGAAGACGATCGGCGAGCGACCGATCGGTCAGGATCTCCGCGGCGTGCCCCATGACGACGTTCGACGGGGCGACGCCCTCCTCCTCCAGGATGTCGAGCACCCGGAGCTTCTCCTCGCCGACGCCGCCGACATGGAAGGTGACGGGTGCGCCGGTGATCCCGCTCGCGCGTCCGCTCGCCCGCACGCTCTTGAGCTCGTCGTCGGTCAGCGGCGCGGACTCCGCGCCGACCTCGCCGATGATGCCCGAGCGGACACCCGTGCCGCCGACCCCGATCACGATGTCGCGCACGATGACGTCGGCGAGCTCGTCGACGGTCCGCTCGCCCATGTCCGGCGGATGGAAGGTCGGGGTGTACCAGCCTCCGCCCATGACGACGTTGAGCCCGCTGGCCCGGGACATCCGCAGCAGCGCCTCGGGATCCCGGCCCAGGCCGATGGGGGAGACCTCGACCATCGTGCCGCCTCCGGCGCGGGCGAAGGCCAGCACCTCGGCGAGCATCTCGTCGAAGTCGCCCAGCACGTCGTTGTCCGCGTTCGGCCGCCCGTGGCGTACGCTCGCGAGGTTGGCGAGGGTGAGCGGCTCGGCGGCCTCGGGGGAGTCCTCGCCCGGCCGGTGGAACCCCGGCGGCCGCCTCAGGTCGACGAAGACGTGCTCGTGCATGAGCGTCTGCCCGAGGCGGGAGGGGTCCACCGGGCCCGCGACGGTGAGCACCCGGCCGGCGATGTTCGGGATCTCGAAGGGATGGCGGCTCACGAGTGCGCCTCCCGGGCGAGGAGCCGTCTCGGGTTGCGCACGGTGACGGTCTCGATGAGCACGTCGTCGGCCCCGAGCATCCTCAGGTAAGGGACGAACTGCCGGAGGATGAATCCGTAACCGCCGCCGCCGTAGGCGAGCAGCCGCACCTTGGCGCAGACGCCCTGCGACAGGAGGATCCGCCCGGCATGACCCCGGCGGGCGAGTTCGAGGACGGCCGCCGCGACGTCCTGGTCGTCCGACACGCTCAGCACCGAGGGCAGCCGGCCGATCCCGTCGAACTGTACGAACACGCCGCGGTCGAGGAGCGGCTCGAGCTCGTCGGGGCGCGGGGAGAGCGCGTCGCAGTGCCCGACGGCGACCCGCGTGAGGTCCGCGCCCTCGCCGGCGAGCAGATCGAGCACGCGCCGCTGGGCGGCCGGATCGCCGGAACGGCGGATCGAGATGGCGGCGCCCGTGATCGCCGACGCCCGTGCGGCCGCGACCAGGACGGCGCGCTCGTCGGGTTCTTCCGGGTCGAGCGCCCCGATCTCGCCGATGATGCCCGCACGCACCCCGTCCACCCCCTCGGTGAGGTCTCGGACGATCTCTTCGGTGAGGCTCTCGGCGTCGCGGCCGGCGGGTCCTCCGGTCCGGGCGGGGTGATGCCGGCCGGAGCCCATGACGATGTTGAGCCCGGTCGCCGCGGAGATCCGGCGCAGGCCGGCCGGATCGCGGCCGTGACCGATGGATGTGAGGTCGACCAGGGTGCCGCCGCCCGCTTCCTTGAATGCGGCGGCCTCGCCGGCGGCGAGTTCCGCGTCGGCGAGCAGCCGGTCGTCCCTGTTGGGCGCGCCCATGCCGACCTCGCCGAGCAGTTCGATGCCGAGCGGCGCGTCGAACGCCCTGTCGGAGGGGGTGGCGAAATCGCCGAGGAGATGCTCGTGGGGGAGCACCACCCCGAGGGAGTCCGCCGCGATGTCGCCGGTCACCGTGACGACCGTCTCAGGCGAAGATCGCATGGCTGATCACTCGGGATCGACGGAGAGGACGCGCCGCAGCCACGAGTCCCGGGCCGCCACCGCCGCCCGGGAGACCTCGGCCTCGGGGGAGAATCCCGTGAAGCCGTGGTAGGCGCCCGACCAGACGTGCAGCTCGGCCCGACCGCCGGTGGCCCAGATCCGGGTGGCGTAGTCGATCGCCTCGTCACGGAACACCTCGGCCGCGCCCACCGTGATGAAGGCGGGGGGCAGGCCGGACAGGTCCGTCGCGCGCGCGGGCGCCGCGTAGGGGGAGACGTCGCCGGTGCCGCGCCGAGAGCCGAGCAGGGCGGTCCAGGCGGTGTCGTTGTTGCCGCCGTCCCATGGGCCGAGGTCGCCGTACTGGCGGCTGGAGACCGTCTCGTTGCGGTCGTCGATCATGGGGCAGTCGAGGATCTGACCGGCGAGCGCGGGACCGCCGCGGTCACGGGCCATCAGCGCCACGGCCGCACTGAGACCACCGCCCGCGCTCGCGCCGCCGACGATGATCCGGGCCGGGTCGACGCCCAGGTCGGCGGCGTGCTCGGCGAACCAGACCAGGCCCGCGTAGCAGTCCTCCGCGGCGGCGGGCGCCGGATGCTCCGGGGCCAGGCGATACTCCACGGTCGCGGCGACGGCGCCGAACCGCAGCACGTCCTCCACCAGCCCGGCCGCGCCGAAGAAGCGGGTGCCGACGACCATCCCGCCGCCGTGGATGCCGTAGATCCCCGGCGCGTCCCCGGTGTGGTCGCGTGGGCGCAGGACGGTCAGCTCCACGTCCGGCGCGCCGGCCGGGCCGGGCACCGTGACGTGCTCGTACGCCACCGGACGGTCGCCGATCGCCTCCTCGATGGGAGGCACGATCGAGGCGAAGTGCTCGCGGTTGGCCGTGATCGTGTCGGCCCGCAGCGGGATCGGCTCGATGAGCCTGAGCATGGCGGCGCGGCCCGGCTCGAGTGCCGGATCGTAGGGAACGGGAGTGGGGGTCACCTGCTGCTCCTGGGGGTAGGGTGCCGAACACCTCGCATGGGAATCGGTCGTCCTGGGGAGGACAGCGCGTAAGTCTACAGATGGAGACTTACGTGTCCACCCCTTCGTTTCTTTTCAGATCAGATTTCGTATAGGCCATTGTGTTTTTAGCCCACATGCGTAGACTCAACCGGCACAGCGAGGTGGCGTGCGGCGGATTCCTCCCCGCCTACCCCTCTCGTCCATGGACCCCCCAGCGCTACGACGAGGTCAATCCTTTCCCGCTTCGCGTCGACCCGGCGTGAGCGCCCCCGCCCCTGAGAGGAAGGATCCATGAAGAGGACCTGGAAAGCGGCCCTGACCGCGGCCATCGCGCTCGCGTTGGCCTCCTGCACGAGCACCGGCGCCGACCCCGGCGCCACATCGGCTGACGGCGGCGCGGTCGAGGAACTCAAGATCGGTTCGTTCCTCGACGTCACATCCTGGGACCCCGCGAACGCCGACATCGGATTCGACGGCCCCTACCTTTCCGCGGTCTACGACCCCCTGATCGCCCTCGACAAGGACTCCCAGCCCATCCCCGCGCTCGCCACGTCGTGGACGTACTCCGACGACTTCAGGACGCTCACCATGGATCTGCGTTCGGGGGTCACCTTCGACGACGGCAAGCCCTTGGACGCCGAGGCCGTGGTGAAGAACCTCGAACACCTCAGGGCCGGCGCCCGATCCGGCCAGGCGTACCTCAACGTCGACGGCGTCAAGGCGGTGGACTCCGACACCGTCGAGATCCACCTGAAGAAGAAGGACGACGCCCTGCTGTACTTCATGGGCCTCGGCCGCAGCTGGATGGCCTCGCCCGCGGCGATCGACGCTGGCACGCTCGCTGCGGGACCGGTCGGCTCGGGCCCCTACACCTATGAGAAGGACCGGTCGACGCCCGGGTCGGAGTACGTCTTCACCAAGAAGGCGCAGCACTGGGACGAGACCACCTACCCGTTCAAGTCGGTGCGCCTGTTCCCGATCACCGATCAGACCGCGAGCTTCAACGCGATGCTGTCCGGGCAGCTGAACGTCAGCTTCGCCAACCCCACGAACAACGCCCAGGCCAAGGAGCAGGGCTGGAACATCGCCTCGAAGGTCGCCTCCTGGGTCGGCGTCCAGTTCGTGGACCGCACCGGGGACCGGCTGAAGCCGCTGGGCGACGTGCGGGTACGGCAGGCCATCAGCCACGCCTTCGACGGCGCGGCGATCCTGAAGTCGGTGGCCGAGGGCGCCGGAGTGGCGACCACCCAGGTGTTCCCCGCCGAGGGGGACAAGGTCTACGATGCCGCGCTGAACGACCGGTACGCCCATGACATGGCCAAGGCCAAGCGGCTCATGGCGGAGGCGGGCTACCCCGACGGGTTCTCCGTGAAGATGCCGATGTCGCCGATCTTCCAGGCCTGGCAGCCCGCGGCCGAGCAGACCCTCGGCCAGCTCGGCATCAAGGTCACCTGGGACGAGGTGTCGATGCCGGACTACCAGAAGAACGCCCCGACCTACCCGATGTTCCTGGCCGTCATCTCGATGGACTCCAACCCGGCGGCGACGGTCAGCGGCCAGTTCGCCACCGAGCAGTGGTTCAACCCGACCCCCTCGACCGACGAGTTCCCCGAGATGAAGGCGCTCCTCACCCAGATCGAGGAGGCGACCGGCGACGAGCAGATCGAGCTGATGCGCAAGTTCAACGCCAAGGCCGTCGACCTGGCCTGGCACGACGTCTGGTACCAGGCGTACAACACGTACTTCAGCGTCAAGGGAGTCACGGTGACCCCGATCACCGGGATGATGTTCCCGACCCTGCGGTTCATCCAGCGCGGTTAGCTCGCGTCACGGTCGCGGCCGCCGGCCGAGAGGCAGCGGCGGCCGCGACCGCGGAAGGGGTCCGAAATGCTCAAGTTCATCGCCCGGCGAATCCTCTCCGGGCTCGTCCTCCTCCTGGTCGTCACCTGCGGTTCGTTCTTCCTGGCCCACCGGGCCATCGGGGACCCGACACCGGGCCTGCTCGGCAACAGCGCCACCCCGTTCCAGCGGGCGGCGCTGCGGGAGCAGCTGGGGCTGGAACGGCCGCTGCTCGTCCAGTTCTGGGACTGGTTCTCGCACGCGATCCGCGGTGATTTCGGCACCTCGTGGCGGAACCTCCAGCCGGTCTCCGAACAGATCGCGCTGCGCGTTCCGGTCACCCTGTCGGTCGTCGTGGCCGCCACCCTGCTGGCGGCCGTGCTCGGCCTCGCCGTGGGGATCATCACCGGGCTGCGCCCGGGCGGGACGCTCGACCGCGGGCTCAAGCTCGGCTCCGTGGTCTTCTTCGCGCTGCCGGGGTTCTGGGTGAGCCTCGTCCTGGTCATGTGGTTCGCCATCCAGCTGAGATGGTTCCCGGCCGTGGGCTACGTGTCCCCCGATCAGTCCGTCACGGGATGGCTGCGGTCGATCACGCTGCCGTCGGTGTCGCTCGCGATCGGGGCGGTCGTGATGGTCGCGGAGCAACTGCGCAACGGCTTCCTGGAGGTGCAGAACCAGGACTTCGTCCGTACGCTGCGGGCGCGCGGGCTGCCCCCGTGGCGGGTGACCGTGCACGTGCTGCGCAACGCCTCGCCCGCCGCGCTCACCGTGCTCGCGCTGATGTTCGTCGGGCTGCTCGGCGGCGCGATCGTCGTCGAGATCATCTTCAACCTGCCGGGTATCGGCAGCCTCATCCAGTCGGCCTCCCAGATCGGCGACATTCCGATCCTGCTCGGGCTCACCGCCGTGACGGTCGTCTTCGTCGTCATCGTCAACCTCCTGCTCGATCTCGTGCTCGGGTGGGTCAACCCGAAGGTGCGTGAACAGTGACCACGGACACGTTCCCCGCATCGGGCCGGCCGGTCCGGGCCAGGCGCGGCCTCTGGTCGCGCTACCTGCGCCGGCCGGTGGGCGTCGTCGCGCTGGCGGTGTTCCTCCTCGTGGTCGCCGCGGCGCTGCTGGCCCCGCTGCTCGCGCCGCACGACCCCAACTTCGTCAACTACACGCTGACCAAGGCCCCGCCCGGCCCCGATCACCTGATGGGCGGCGACTCGGCGGGACGCGACATCTACAGCAGGCTGCTGTACGGCGCGCGCACCACGTTGTACGGCGCGGCGGTCGCCTGCCTGACCGGGATCCTGCTGGGGGTGCCCACCGGCGTGGCCGCGGGCTACTTCGGCGGCCGGACCGACCGGATCTGCTCCTCGATCAGCGACGGAGTGCAGTCCGTGCCCGGAATGATCGTGCTGCTCATCGTCGCGGCGGGCACCGGTTCGAACTTCACCGTGCTCATGATCACCATTGGGGTGTTCATGGCGCCGGGCTACTACCGCATCTCGCGTTCCCGGGCCCTGGCCGTACGCAGGGAGCCCTACATCGACGCCGCCCGGGTCGCGGGGCTCACCAACGTCCAGATCCTGCGCGCGCACATGCTGCGTGCGGTCCGGGCGCCGATCGTCATCCAGTCCGCCCTCACCGGGGGCATCGCGATGGGCATGCAGGCCGGTCTGCAGTTCCTCGGCATCGGCTCGGCGTCGACCCCAAGCTGGGGCGCGATGATGAACGACGGGTACCGCAACATGCAGACCCACCCGCTGATCCTGCTGTGGCCGTCGGCCGCGCTGGGCATCACGATCGCGGCGCTGGCGTTCATGGGCTCGGTCCTGGCCGACCTGCTGAGCGTGCGGGCGGAGCCCGGGACCAGAGCCGGACGCGGCTCCGCGCCCGCGGCCGGGGACGAGGCGCCCACCGGCGAGCCGGCGCATCCCGTCGAGGGCAGTGCGCTGCGGATCGAGAACCTCCGCGTCGCCTTCGGCGGGCCGGACGGCGACAAGCGGGTGGTGCACGGGGTGTGCCTGGACGCCGCACCCGGGGAGGTGCTCGGCATCGTCGGCGAGTCGGGGTCGGGCAAGTCGCAGACCGTGCTGTCCGTGCTCGACCTTCTCCCGGTGGGCGGCCGCGCGACCGCGGACGGCATCTGGGTCGGCGGGCGCGAGATCGGCGCCCTGCCCCGTGGCCGGCGGCACGCCCTGCTCGGCACGGAGATCGGCTATGTGCCCCAGGAGCCGATGACCAACCTCGACCCCTGCTACACGATCGGGCACCAGCTCGTCGAACCGCTGCGGGTCGTGCACCGGCTGCCGAAGGCCGAGGCGCGCGGCCGGGCGCGGGAGATCCTGCTCCGGGTCGGCATCACCGACCCCGACCGGGTCATGGCGTCCTACCCGCATCAGCTCTCCGGCGGCATGGCCCAGCGGGTGCTCATCGCCGGAGCGGTGGCCGGCCGGCCGAGCCTGCTGATCGCCGACGAGCCGACGACGGCCCTGGACGTCACCGTGCAGGCCGAGGTCCTCGAGCTGCTGCGCGAACTGCAGGAGGAGTACGGCATGGCGCTCGTGATCGTCACGCACAACTTCGGCGTGGTCGCCGACATCTGCGACCGGGTCGTGGTGATGAAGGACGGCAGGGTCGTCGAGACCGGGCCCGTCGGGCGGATCTTCGCCGATCCCGGCGACCCGTACACCGCGGAGCTCATCCGCGCATCACTGGACGACACGGAGAGCCGCATCGACCTGGACGCGGCGCACGACCAGGCCGGGCAGGCGGTGGAGGCATGATGAAGGACGGCGACGGCGGCCCGCTGCTCGAGGTGAACGACCTCGTCGTGGACTACCGCCGCGGGCAGACGACCTTCCGGGCGCTGAAGGGCGTCTCGATGACGATCGGGCCGGGAGAGTGCGTGGGGCTGGTCGGCGAGAGCGGGTCGGGCAAGTCGACGCTCGGGAAGGCCATCCTCGGGCTGGCCGCCGTGACCTCCGGCACGATCGGCTTCGCCGGTCAGGACATCACCCGCGCCAGGGGAGCCGCCCGGCGGCGCCTCGCGGCCGACATCCAGGTGGTCTTCCAGGACCCGTACGGCTCGCTCGACCCCACGATGACGATCGGGCAGATCCTCGCCGAGCCGCTCACGGCCTCGGGCGCGCCACGGGAGGAGGCACGCGCCGCCGTGGCCGAGATGCTCGAGCACGTGCGCCTGCCGTCGGACGCCGTCACCCGCTACCCCAGCGAGTTCTCCGGGGGACAGCGCCAGCGGATCGCCATCGCCCGCGCGCTCGTGCGCCGCCCCCGCCTCATCGTCTGCGACGAGCCGGTGAGCGCGCTGGACCTGACGACGCAGTCGGCGGTGATCGACCTGTTCATCGACATCCAGCGTGAGACCGGCGTCTCCTACCTGTTCGTGTCGCACGACCTCGGGGTGGTGCGGCGCATCTGCCACCGAATCTCCGTCATGTACCAGGGGGAGATCGTCGAGTCCGGAGACAACGAAAGGATCACTCGTGACCCCGAGCACCCCTACACCCGGCGCCTGCTGCTCGCCTCCCCGGTGGCCGACCCCGTCAGACAGGCGGAGCGCAGGCGGACCTGGCTCGGACTTCGCGTCGGATAGCGTGTGACATGCCGAAGATCATTGATCACGACCAGCGGCGCAGAGAGATCGTCGAGGTCGCGAAGAGGCTCATCATCGGAGGCGGTTTCGAGGCCGCGACCATGCGGAGCATCGCCGCGGCCGCGGGGTTCGCCAACGGCGCGCTGAAGCGCTATTTCCCCAGCAAGGACAGCATCATCGCGGCCACGTTCCAGAGCGTCCTGCAGACGATGAACGAGCGGATCGGCGCGTGCGATCCGTCGGGCGGCCCGGCCGAGGAGCTGCGCCACTACCTCGAGGCGGCGCTGCCGCTCGACGGGTACCGCATCGAATCGGCACGCGTGCTGCTGGCCCTGTGGGAGCACTCGGTGGCCAACGAGGAACTCGCGACGCTGTACCGCGAGCACCTGAAGATCTGGCGCGGCCAGCTGGCCGACCTGATCTCCGCGACCCGCGGCAGGGGCGAGCCCGCCGACGCCCCCGCGATCGACGAGCTCGCGGGCGAGGTCATCAGCATGACCATCGGAGCGCACATCACCTGTGTGATGTTCCCCGACGGCGCCCTCATCCCCGAGTACCGCTCCTACGTCGACCGGTTCATGCGCCGCGTCGCCGACTGACGGTCTAGCCCTCGTAGACGATCCGGCCGTTCAGCATGGTGAGGCGCACCGGGACCTGGGGGAGCGCCGCCGGCTCCGTCTCCAGCGGATCGGCCTCCAGCACGCACAGGTCGGCGACCTTGCCCGGCTCGAGAGACCCCTTCCAGGTCTCGGCGCCGTCCTGCCAGGCCGGCGTGATCGTGTACGCCCGCAGGGCCTGGGCGACCGTCAGCCGCTGGGCCTCCCCGCGCACGCGGCCGTCCAGGCCACGCCGGGTCACCGCCGCCGCGACCCCGGCCCGCCAGTCCGGGGTGAGGACGGGCGCGTCGGAGCTCAGGCAGAGCGGGACCCCGGCGGCCAGCGCGTCGCGCAGCGGCCAGGCCTCGGGCAGCACGCCGGGGCCGAGGGCGGCCGTCAGCATGTCCTCGGTCGTCACCGCGATCTCGGCCTGGGTGTTCAGGCCGATCCCGGCGGCGGCCATCGTCGCCAGAGTCTCCGCACGCAGAAGGTCGCCATGGATCACGTAATGCCTGCCGGGGTTCCCCGGGCGCCGGTTCAGCACGGCGGCGAACGCCTCGGCCACCACCCGTGTGGTCCGGCTGCCGGTCGCGTGCACGCCGATCTGGTGGCCCGCCGCGTGCGCCGCGTCGATCATCGCGATCAGCGCGGCCTCCCGCTCCCCGGCGTCGCCCCCCTCGACGAGGAGGCCGCCGTGCGTGCCGTCGCCGTACGGCTCGTCGGTCCAGGCCGTGCGCATCGGCGGGATGCCGTCGGCGAAGATCTTCACACCCGCGACCCGGAACCGGCCGGGTACGTCGGCGGGCGGGGTGAAGGCGCGCAGCCCCTCGGTCAGGCCGCTGAGCGAGCTCGCTCCGTCGAGCTCGCCGAACAGCATGAGCGCGGTGACGCGCGCGGTGAGCAGGCCTTCCGTGGCGAGGTCGGCGTAGTCGCCGAGCGCGGCCGAGCCGAAGCAGCCGCTCGGCCCGTCGTCCTCGCCGGGGCCGAGGCCCGGCTCAGTGTAGCTGGTGATCCCGAGCGAGGCCAGCAGCTCGGCGGTGCGCAGGATCGCGCGGCGCCGGTCGGCGCTCGTCTCCAGGCGCGCCTGCGGCGGCCCGTCCTGCCGGTGGTGGTCGCCACCGGCCAGCTGATCCATGAGCAGGTGCGGCCACATCGTGCCGAGCCAGACGCCGTGCAGATGGGAGTCGTTGATGCCGGGGAGCACCGACCCGCCGCGCAGCCGGACGACCCGGGTCCGCCGGCCGATCAGCGGCGCCACCTCGTCGGCCGTGCCGACCCGGGCGATCCGGCCGGCCCGGACCGCGATGGCTTCGGCGACGCCGCCGGCGGAGTCCATGGTGTGGATCCGCCCTCCGGTCAGGACGAGGTCCGCGGGGGAGGGGTCGTCCGTGGTTCTGTTGCGCAACCTCTACCTCTTCGCCATAGATTAGGGTACGTATACCGTACACGGAATCAGATACGATTTTGCTATGGGGTAGCGAATCGGAGGAAAGAACACATGTCACTGCCCACCTCTACCCGGGCGGCGGTCCTACGCGTCCACGGGCGACCGCTGACCATCGAGGAACTTCCGCTGCCCGCCGAGTGCGAGCCGGGCGCGGCGCTCGTCAAGATCGGCTGTGCCACGCTGTGCGCCACCGACGTCCACCTGTGGAGCGGCGCCATGTCCCTGCCGGGCATGCTGCCGATGGTGCTCGGGCACGAGATGATGGGCACCGTCGAGGCGGTCGGCCCCGGCACCGTCGACGCCCTCGGCCGCCCCGTCGAGGTGGGCGACCGCATCGGCTGGTCGGAGTCGGTCTGCGGGCACTGCTACGGCTGCACCGTGCTGCGTTCCCCGGTCGCCTGCGCCAACCGCGGGTACGGATTCCTCCAGCGCTCCGACCGCTGGCCGCACGCCACGGCGGGCCTCGCGGAGCACGCCTACGTCACCCCCGGCGCGCTGAAGGTCGTGCTGCCCGACGACGTCAAGGAGACCTGGGCGGCCGGCGCGGGCTGCGCCGTCAAGACCGTCCTGCACGCCTTCGACCGGGCCGGCGGCATCCGCCCCGGCTCGACCGTCGCGATCCAGGGCGCCGGAGCCCTGGGGATCGTGGCCACGGCCGTGGCGAGCCTGGGCGGCGCCGGCACGGTCATCACGATCGGCGCCCCCGACGCCCGGCTCGAGACCGCCCGCCGGTTCGGCGCCGACGTCACGATCGGGCTGGACGGGCAGGCGACCGACCGCGTGGCCGCCGTGCTGGACGCCACCGGCGGCCGGGGCGCCGACATCGTGCTCGACTTCGCCGGCGCCCCCGGCGTCGGGGCCGAGGCCGTGGACATGGCCGCCTGGGGCGGCCGGTTCGTCGTCGTCGGCAGCACCGGCCCCCGCCCCGACCCGATCGCCCTGGGCACGATCATGGGCAAGGAGCTGACCGTCCTGGGCTCGCTGAACGGCGATGTCGGCGACTACCACCGGGCGGTGGAGTTCCTCCGTACCTTCCGGGGGCGCTTCGACTGGGACGAGCTGTTCGGCGAGCCCGTCGGACTGAGCGCGGCGAGCGAGGCGATCGAGTCGATGTCCCGGCTCGAACAGATCAAGGCCGTCATCCACCCGTGGAAGGATTGAGGAGTCAGATGACCGCGGAAAACAAGATCATCCCCCGGCGTCGCATCGGCACGCACGGCCCGCAGGCCTCCGTGCTGTCCCTGGGGTCCTGGCACACCTACGACCGGATGGACTTCGCCGACGCCGTGGCCATGGTGCGCCACGCCGTCGACCTGGGCGTCAACCTGTTCGACGTCGGCGTCTACGGCCTGCCGGGACACCCCCCGGTCTTCACCGACGTGCTGTTCTCGGCGATCGTCCGGGCCGCCGGCATCGACCGGGACGAATACCTGCTGTCGGAGAAGCTCTGGCTGGAGGGCTACCCGGAGACATCGCTGCGCGAGCAGCTGGAGCGCGCGCTGTTCCGCGTCGGAACCGACCGGGCCGACATCGCCGTCCTCGGCGACATCCGGCGCGACGACCTCGATCTGGAACGCCTCGCCGGCGACCTCGCCGAGCTGGAGCGCGACGGCGTCATCGGCTGCTGGGGCGTCAACAACTGGTCGGCCACCGCGATCACGACGATCCGGCGGCACGCGCTGGCCGCCGGCTCGCCGGGCCCGCAGCTGGCCCAGCTGAAGTACAGCCCCTGCCGGCGGTCGATCCCCGACGGCGCCCCCTTCGCCGAGGTGTTCGCCCAGGGGATCTCGCTGCAGGCCTCCGACATCATGGAGGGCGGGATCCTCGCCGGGAAGATCAAGCCCGCGCGAGAGGTCGGGCGCGACCCCGGCGGAGTGCGCGAGAAGATCGTCGAGGCCGCCGCCGGGATCGCCGGGGTCGCGGCCGAGCTCGACGCCACCCCGGCCCAGCTGTGCGTCGCCTTCACGCTGACCCACCCCGCCACCTGCACCGTGCTGTTCGGCGCCAGCCGCATGGAGCAGCTGGTCGACAACACCGGCGCCCTGGCGCTGCTGGAGCGGGTCGGCGCCGAGCGCCTCAGGTCGCTGCTGGAGCCGTTCTGGGTCGACCGGGACGTGGTCGACCCAGAGGGGCCGTGACCCACCCGGCTCCGCGCGGGGCACGTCGGCTGCGCCTGCTGGTCACACTCGGCGCCCTGTCCGCGTTCGGACCGCTGTCGCTGGACCTCTATCTTCCGGCGCTGCCGCAGCTCGGGCGAGACCTCGGCACCACCGAGGCGCTCGCCCAGCTCACCATGTCGATGTGCCTGGTCGGGCTGGCGCTCGGCCAGCTCCTGGCCGGTCCGCTCAGCGACCGGGTGGGCCGCCGCGTGCCGCTGCTGATCGGGGTGGGGGCGTACGCCGTGACCTCGCTGCTGTGCGCGCTCGCCCCCGGCATCTGGTCGCTGATCGGCCTGCGGCTGGTGCAGGGGCTGGCCGGCGCCGCCGGACTGGTGATCGCCCGGGCGATCGTCCGTGACCTTTTCGACGGCGCGGCCGCCGCCCGGGTCTACTCGATGCTCATGATCGTCAGCGGCCTGGCCCCGGTGGCCGCGCCGCTCGCCGGCGCTCAGCTGTCCCGTTTCATGGACTGGCGCGGGCTGTTCGTCTCCCTCTCCGTCATCGGCGTCCTGCTGTTCCTGGTGGCGCTGGGCGTCCGGGAGACGCTCGCGCCCGCCGCCCGCCACTCCGGCGGCCTGGGCGCGACCGGACGGCAGTTCGCCGTGCTCGCCCGCGACCGGAGCTTCATCGGGTTCTGCCTGATGATGTCGCTGTCGTCGTGCACGCTGTTCACCTACATCGCGCTCAGCTCGTTCGTGTTCCAGCAGGAGTACGGGGTCGATCCGCGGCTCTTCTCGGTGATCTTCGCGGTGAACTCCGTCGGGATCGTCCTCGCCGGCAACGTCAACGGTCTGCTGGTGGGCCGGTTCGGCCCCCGCGGGATGCTGGCGGCGGGACTGCTGGTCTGCACGGTGGGCAGCGTGGTCGCGCTCGGCGGTGTGGCGGCCGGCTGGGGGTTGCCCGTGCTGCTGCCCGGGCTGTTCCTCATGGTCTCCAGCGGCGGGGTCGTCTCGCCCAACGGCAGCGCGCTCGCCCTCACCCCGCACGGGGAGCGGGCCGGCACCGCCTCGGCGCTCATGGGCGTGCTGGGGTGGCTCGCCGGCGCGGTGGTGCCCCCGCTGGTCTCCCTGGGCGGCGCCACCGCGCTGTCCATGACGCTGACGATCGCCGTCGCGGCCGCCGCCGCCCTGCTCTCCCTGCGGGCGATACCGGTCAGCGGCCCGGACGGTCGCCGTCGAGGTGCCACTGGCCGCGCGACTTCAGCACCTCGCGCAGGCCCGTGATGTTGTCGGTCATCACCCCGTCGACGCCGAGGTCGAGCAGCCGCCCCATGACGGCGGGGTCGTTCACGGTCCACACGTGCACCTGCATGCCGATGGCGTGGGCCGTACGAACCAGGGGCCGGGTGATGAAACGGAGCCCGAACAGCCCGAGCGGGACCTGCGCGCACGGCACACCCGCCTGGGCGAGCCGCGCGAGCAGCCGGCCGTACCCGTTGCCGACCGACGCCGCGCGCAGCGCGACGATCCCGCGCGGGCCCAGCGAAGAGCAGACCTCCCGGCCGATCGCCCGGCGCGCCTGGGCCAGCCGCACGTCGGAGAACGACGTCAGGCACACCCGGTCGTAGGCGCGGGTGCGCCGGATGGCCCGGGCCAGCGGAAGGATGGCCGGGCTCTCCTTGACGTCGATGTTGAACCGCACGTCGGGCCAGGTGCCGAGGAGGTCCTCGATCAGCGGGATCTCCTCCCGGCCGGCGATGCGCGCCCGGCGCACCTCCCGGTAGGGCAGCGCGGAGATCCGTCCCCTGCGGTCGGTGACCCGGTCCAGGGTGTGGTCGTGGAACGCCAGCAGCACTCCGTCGGCGGTCGCGTGGGCGTCGGTCTCCAGGTAGGTGTAGCCGAGCTCGACCGCCCTGGCGAAGGCGGGCATCGTGTTCTCGTGGCCCTCCGCTGCGCCGCCGCGGTGCGCGAACGCCAGCGGCCCGGGGTGGTCGAGGAAGTCGAAGCCCCGCATCATGAGGGGGCCCCGGAGGCAGGGGACGGGGACGGCGCGGCCCACTCCTGGCGGCGGGCCTCGGCCATCACGATCCCCGCCGCGATGGACACGTTGACCGACCCGACCCGGCCCACCTGGGGGATGTAGACCACCGCATCGGCCGCCTCCAGCGCGGCGGGGGAGCAGCCGTGGTCCTCCCCGCCCAGCAGGAGGCACACATCGCCGTCCAGCGCGGCCTGCGGCAGCGGTACGGCGTCGCCGGTCAGCTCCACGGCGACGACCCGGAAGCCCTGCTCCCTGGCGGCGCCGACGGCCTCGACGGCCGGGACCGCCTCGTGCCACTCGACCAGCCGGTCGGTGCCGAGGGCGGTCTTCTGCGCCTTGGGGTTGGTCGGCGGGGTGGCGTTGCCCGCCAGCCAGATCGTCTCCACGCCGAAGGCGGCGGCCGTACGGAAGATCGATCCGATGTTGAACGGCCCGGTGACCGACTCCAGGATCAGCGCGAGCCGGCCCTGCGTGCCGCGCCGCCAGGTGCGGTTGAGCCGCTTCACGTCGGTCGGCCTGAGCTGCCTGCGCCCGGTGGACTGCTTGCCGGCGCTCGTTCCACCGGCGGTCGGTTCGGCGGTCATCGGGCCTCCACCGGCCGGGCGCCGGCCCGCAGCACGCGGTAGGCGGAGCGGGAGGCCAGCCGTACGGCGGGCCAGCCCTGGTCGTTCAGCCACCGCTGCAGCGAGTCGGAGCCCAGATGCTTCTGCACGACGAGGAAGGCGGCGCCGTCGGGGGTGAGCCGGTCCAGCCACCGGGTGAGCATCTCCTGCAGGGCCTGCTTGCCGATCCGGATCGCCGGGTTGGACCAGATGGCGCGGAACCGGACATCGTCGGGAACCTCGTCCACGTGCACCGACCTTACTTTGTCAAGGCCGGCGCCGTGGGCATTGCGCGCGCACAGGTCGATCGACCGGCGGTTCACGTCGACGGCCCACACGGTCGCCCGTGGCGCGCGTGCGGCCATGGTGAGCGCGATCGGGCCGTAGCCGCAGCCCAGATCGAGCAGGTCGCCCTCCTCCGGCGGTGGCGGCACGGTCTCCAGCAGCACCCGGGTGCCGGGATCGACCCGGCCCGGTGAGAACACCCCGCTGTCGGTCTCCAGCCGCAGATGCAGATCCGGCAGGACCAGCGTGACCACGCCGGGCCGGCCGGCCGCCTCCGGACTCTCCTCGAAGTAATGCGCCACGGGGCAAACGTACCAACGCTACGGAATGCGGGAGCCCAGGAGCATGGCGGCCCCGGCGAGCAGCAGCCCGGCCGCGACCGCCCCCAGGATGAACCGCTGGGTGATCTCCTGATGCACCAGCCGGTAGCCGAGTGACGTTCCGATCTGCGCGTACACCTCCCGCAGCTGGGTGCTCGACTCCGCGGCGTAGGCCCGGCCGCCCGTGCCCTCGGCCAGCGACTTCAGCGTGCTCTTGTTCACCGGCACGAGCACCGGCCGGTTGTCGATGTTCACCGTGCCCTCGGGCGTGCCGTACGCGATCGTGGAGACCGGCACCTTCGCGTGCAGCGCCGCCTCGATCGCGTCGGCGACCGACCGGCCGGAGGTGTTGTCCCCGTCCGACAAAAGCACGATCGCCGACGGCGGCGGATCGGTCACCGCGCGCTGGTCGAACGACCTGATCGAGTCGAGCGAGTTGAACACCGCCTCGCCGATCGCCGTGCCCGGCCGGGTGGTCAGGTTGGCGATCGCCGCCGTGACCGCCGCGTGGTCGGTGGTGGGGGAGACGACCACGGCCGCCGACCTGGCGAAGGTCACCACTCCCACGTTGAACCGCTCGGGCAGGTCGGCGACGAACTGCTGGGCCGCCTGCTTGGCCGCGACCAGCCGGCTCGGCGGCACGTCCCCGGCGTCCATCGACAGCGAGATGTCCACCGCGATGATGATCGTGGCGCGGTCACGCGGCACCCGCACCTCCCCGCTCGGCCGCGCCGCCCCGACGATCAGCAGGCTCATCATCACCAGGAACAGCGCGGCCGGGACATGCCGCCGCCAGGCCGGCCGGTCGGGGGCGACCAGCGACAGCAGCGCCAGGTTGGTGAACCGCACCGTGTAGCGGCGGCGCCGGAACTGCAGCACCACATATCCGGCCGCCAGCGCGGCCAGCGCCACGAACAGCCACAGCCAGCCGGGGGACAGGAACCTCACCGCACCGCCCCCCGCCCGGAGAGCGACCGCCGCGCGCTGCGCCGCTGCCCCAGCACGAACCTGGCGAGGTCGGCGACCCAGTCGCGGTCGGTGCGCAGGACGAGATGCCCGGCGCCGGCGCGGCGCAGCGCGGCCCGGTTGGCCGCACGCTGGGCGGCCGCCGCCGCGGCGTACCGCTCCCGCACCCGCCGCGACAGGTGCACGTCGCGCGAGCGCCCGGTCTCCGGATCGGTGAACGTGACCAGCCCGATGTCGGGCAGGTCGAGCTCGCGCGGGTCGATCACCTCCACGGCGAGCACCTGCTGGCGGGCGGCCAGGCGGCGCAGCGGCCGCTCCCACTCCCGCGTCTCGGCCGAGGAGCCGTTCAGGAAGTCCGACACGATCACCCGCAGGCCCCGCTTGAGATGCGCCGCCGCCATCGTCTCGATCGCCTGCCCGAGATCGGCCGACCCCGCGGCCTCGGGGGCGGCCAGCAGCGTGTGCAGCAGCCCGTACAACGCGGGCCGGCCGGGCCGGGCCGGATAGCGGTGGACGTCGTGGCCGTGCAGGACATAGGCGCCGAACCGGTCGCCCACGCGACCGGCCAGGAACCCGATGGCGCCCACGGCCGACACCACCAGATCGCGCTTGGCCATGTCGGCGGTGCCGAAGTCCATGCTGGCCGACAGGTCGGCCAGGGCCCAGGTCTCCAGCTCCCGGTCGGCGATCAGATCGCGCACGTGCGGAACGGTGGTGCGCGCGGTCACCGCCCAGTCCATCCGGCGCACGTCGTCCTCGCCCGGGACGTAGACCCTGGTGTCTCCGGGCTCGCTGCCGGGCCCGGGGATCAGCCCCTGGTGGCGGCCCTGCAGCAGCCCGTCGAGGCGGCGCAGCACGGTCAGCTCCAGCCGCCGCAGCGCCCGCTCGGGACTCACCTCGAGACTCATCGGCTCACCGCCGGTCCCGGTTCCACACGACAAGGGGAGGCGGCACGACCTGCAGGATCCGGCGCACCACCTCGGCGGGGTCGACGTCGTCGGCCAGCGCGTCGAAGGTCAGCATCAGCCGGTGGGCCATCACGTCGACGGCCACGTCGCGCACGTCGTCGGGCAGCAGGTAGTCACGCCCCCGCAGCAGCGCGAGCGCCCGGCCTGCCGCGATCAGGCCCAGCGTCGCACGCGGGCTCACCCCGATCTCGATCGTCTCGGCCAGCTCGGGCAGGCCGTACTCGGCGGGCATGCGCGTGGCCATGACCAGCCGTACGACATAGTCGGCGACGAGCTGGTGCACCGAGACCGCGTCGGCCAGGTCCTGCAGCCGCAGCAGCCGCCCCGGGTCGAGCACCGCCTCGGGCACCGGCGGCCGGACGCTCATCCGGTTCAGGATCTCCAGCTCCTCGTGCGCGCTGGGATGGGCCACCCGCACCCGGAACAGGAACCGGTCGCGCTGCACCTCCGGCAGCGGATAGACGCCCTCGGACTCGATCGGGTTCTGCGTGGCCAGCACGACGAACGGTCTGGGCAGCGGATGGGTGCGCCCCGCGAGCGTCACCTGCCGCTCGGCCATCACCTCCAGCAGCGCCGACTGCACCTTCGCCGGCGCCCGGTTGATCTCGTCGGCCAGCAGGAAGTTCACGAACACCGGCCCGAGCTCGACGTCGAACCGCTCGGTGCCCGGATGGTAGACACGCGTGCCGACGATGTCGCTCGGCACCAGGTCGGGGGTGAACTGGACCCGGGCGAACGTCCCGCCCACCACCGTGGCCAGCGTCGAGGCGGCCAGCGTCTTGGCCACGCCGGGCACGCCCTCCAGCAGGCAGTGCCCGCGCGCCAGCAGCGCGGCGAGCAGCCGCTCGACCATGTGGTCCTGCCCGACGATCACCCGTCTGACCTCGTTCAACGCGTCGCGCAGCGACTCCAGATCGGCCCCTACGGCATCGTCTCGCTCACCCTCCGCCCTGCCGGGCTCGGGACGTTCACTGGCAACGGTCATGAAGGTTATTCAATCGTGACTGAGTGCGAGGTTCCATCCCCTCCCATCTGCCCACGCCGCCGGGCGACCACACCCGCCGCGACGCCACCCGCGCTGACCGCTGTGTTTTGATGAGGTGTGACGTGAGGAGGACCATGAGCAGGCCGCTGCAGCACCACGACCCGCCCCGTCTGGGGCCGTTCGTGCTGCAGGCCCGCCTGGGCGTGGCACCCGCCGGGCTGGTGTACCTCGGCCAGGGGCCCGACGGCCGGGCGGTCTCCGTGGCGGTCCTCACGACCGGCGCCGCTCTCGACGGCGCCGCCAGGGACCGGTTCGTCACCGCCATCAGGGCGGCGGCCCGCCGGAGCCGCGGCGACCTGCCGCCGATCGTGGCCATGCACGACGGGCAGGCCCCGTGGGTGGCGGTGCCGTACGTGCCGGGCGGCCCCGGAGCCGAGCGCTTCCTCGACCGGATCATGGTCTCGGGCATGCTGACCGGCCGGCGCAGCGGCCCCGACTTCGCGCCCTACTGGCTGGGCGACCGCGACCCGGCACTGCCCGCCCCGCCGGGGCCCCCGCCGCCGCCGATCGCCACCCGCAGATCGGTGGTGCTGGCCTCGGCCCTGCTGGCCGCGCTCACGCTCACGCTGGCGACCGTGGTGTGGCAGCTGCTGTTCCGCGGCGGGGACGACCCACGGCCGCGGTCGCCGCTGCCGGCGACCCACTTCGTGCCCACGCCGCCGCCCGAGCCCACCGTGCCACAGCCGCAGGCGCCGCAGGAGTCGACCACGCCCCGGCCGGGACAGCCGTCCCCCGCGGTCTCGCCCCGGCCCGGCGGCCCCGACGACGAGGGCGAGCCCATCTGAACCGGCCGCTCTGCCCCGGCCGCGCCGGGTTCCGGCGGCATCGGGCTCAGCCGTTGCCGGAGACGAACCCTGACTCGTAGGCGGCGACCACCGCCTGGGTGCGGTCGCGGGCGCCGAGCTTGGCCAGCACGTTGCCCACGTGGGTCTTGACCGTCTCCAGGCCGACGACGAGTTCCCGCGCGATCTCCGCGTTCGACCGGCCGCGCGCCATCAGCCGCAGCACCTCGCCCTCACGCGAGGTGAGCCGGGCGATCCCCGGCACCTGACGGGCCACACGATGGGCGGCGAGCAGCGACCGGACGGCGGAGGGGAACAGCAGCGAGTCGCCCGTGGCGACCACCCGGATCGCCTGCAGCAGCTCCTCGGCGCGCGCCCGTTTCAGCAGGAACCCGCTCGCGCCCGCGCGCAGCGCCTCGTACACGTAGTCGTCGTTCTCGAACGTCGTCACCACGATGACCTTCGGCGGATCCACACCGGACACGATCGCCCGGGTCGCCTGGATCCCGTCGACCGCAGGCATGCGCACGTCGGCCAGCACGACGTCGGGCCCGACCTCCCGGACGAGCGACACGAGGGCCGCGCCGTCGGCGGCCTCGCCCACCACCTCGAGATCGGGCTCGCCGTCGATGATGATCCGCAGGCCGGTACGGATCAACTCCTCGTCGTCCGCCAGCACCACACGCACGCTCATCGCCGTCCCCCGGCCTCGATCTCTCCGCCCTGGATCTCTCCAGTCTCACCACCCGGCAGGGGGATGCGCGCACGCACCCGCCACTCCCCGCCCTTTCGGGACAGACCTGCCTGGAAGCCGCCGCCAAGCAGCGTCACCCGCTCGCGCATGCCGTCCAGGCCGCGCCCCGCCCGCCCCGTGGCCGAACCCGCCGGATTCGCCACCTCCACCTCGAGACCCCGCTCCTGTACGGCGACCCGCACCGTCACCGGGCCCGTGCCGTGACGGATGGCGTTGGTGAGGGCCTCCTGGACGACGCGGTAGGCCTCCCGGGAGATCACGGTCGCACCCGAGGCGTCCAGGAGCGCGCCGAGGTCGTCGAGGGTCGGCTCTGGGCCCTTCCGTTCTGTGCCCCTCCTCCGGACGCCGCCGTGGTCGTCGCCGTCCCGCAGTACGCCGATCAGGTGATCGAGCTCCTCCAGCGCGTTCCTCGCGGAGGCCTCGATCGCACCGAGGGCGTTGCGCGCCGCTTCCGGGTCGCGGTCGAGCACCCGGCCCGCCGCCACCGCCTGCACGGTGACCACGCTCAGCGCGTGACCGACCGAGTCGTGCAACTCCCTGGCCAGCCGGTTGCGCGCCGCCAGCCGCCGGGACCGCTCCTCCGCCAGGGCCAGGCGGTCGGCGGGCGATGGGCCCAGCAGCGCGGGCGCCAGCCGGGCGAGCAGCGTACCGGCCGCCACCACGGCGGCGAGCAGGCCGGCCATGACCGCGAGCGCGAGCGGGGGCCCCCACCCGCGATCCCAGTCGGGCAGGAGCCGGGAGTCGGCCAAGGTCCACCGGCCGCCCGTGAACGGCAGCACGGCCAACCACACCGCGAACGGCGGCAGGGCCAGCGTCAGCCCGCTCATCACACCGCCCACCGCGAGGTGGAGGGTGAACCACGTGGTGGTGCGCCACCGCTCCGACCAGGTCCGCCGGCGCCGGGCCGGCGGCGTCTCGACGGACACACCCAGCAGCGTCCGGGCCGCCGCGGTCTCGAACGCGCGTACGGGGAGGAACAGGCCGGTCACCGCGATCAGCGGCAGCACCGAGACGAAGACGATCGGCTGCGTCGCCAGCAGCGGGTCTCCCTGCGGCTGCCCGGGACGCCACAGCGCGCTCACGACCTGCCCGGCCATCATGTACGGCATGAGCAGCGCTCCGCCGAGGATCAGGCCCGCCCACCGGCGGTAGGTGACAGGGGCGCCGAGCGCGCCGAGCAGGCGGTTCACGATGCGATTGTCTCCCGGCGGGGGAAGGGGCGGCCACGGCCGCAGGAACGGCACACGCCCCTGGTCCTGAGGTGATATCCGACGGCCGCGACCGCCATCGCCACCCCCCAGCAGAGGAACCACGGATAGATCACTGTGAACACCCACGGTGAGATCCCGCCGGTCGCGCCTCCGCCGGACCGTTCCGCCAGGCCGAGCAGGACGGCCACTGTGCCTCCGGTGCCCATGATGCCGACCGGGATCAGCATCACACAGCCGGTGAACGCGGCGGTCAGCGGCATCCAGCGCGGCATGCGCAGCGGAGGCCGCCAGGTGCGGGCGAACCCGAGGCCGAGCGCGATGCCGATCAGCGCCAGCACGGCCGTGTCGCCCAGTCCCGGGGTCCACAGCCGGACCTCCCCGAACGCGTGGGGATCGGCGAGGCCGAAGGTCCAGCCGAGGCCCCACCCCGCCTTCAGCGCACCGTAGCCGAGGGCGAGCGCCGCGGCGGCGTACCCCGCGTGGACGCTCGACCGGTCCCACGCCGCCCGCTCGGTCCGCCGGTGCGTACGGCCGCAGCGGGGGCAGGCCCCCCGCGCGCGGCGGCGGCGCCGCAGCGTGGCGACGGCCAGCGCCGCACCGGCGACGAGGGCGGCGACGCGCACCGCGGCCATCACCCAGTCGACGCCGAGGTCGATGAGCTGCTCTGTCCCGCTGATCTCCGCGATGGCCGCCATGATCGCGCCGACGATGTCGAAGGCGATGCCGTACGCCGCGAAGCCGATCATCACGGCACTGCCCGCCGCCCCGGCGGCGATGACGGCGCGCGAAGTCGTGCCGGGGGCATCGGTTCTCTCGGCGTCCGGTTTCGTGTTCGTGACCATGACTCCACCGTCGCGTTCCGCGGGCCGGAGAACCTCCCCGGCCGGCGGGAACCGCCTCCCCCTTGAGAGGGAGAACGGCGAAAGCGGGAGGCGGCCGCCGGCCCGATAGGCTCTGGGCCGGGCGACGGCGAGAAAGGGGCGCACCGCGTGGAGGCGGGCCAGATCGCGGTGCTGCTTCTGGCGGCGCTGGCGGCGGGCTGGGTGGACGCCGTCGTCGGCGGGGGAGGGCTGCTCCAGCTTCCCGCGCTGCTCCTGGCCGGGCTGACGCCGGTGCAGGCGCTCGCCACCAACAAGTCAGCCGCCATCTTCGGTACGGCGTCCGCCGCCGTCACCTATGCCCGGAGGACGAAGTTCGACCGGGCGGTCGCCGCACCGGCCGGAGCGCTCGCGGTGGCCTTCGCCGGCCTGGGCGCCGCCTCGGCCGCCCTGCTCGACGCGGGGGTGCTGAAGCCGCTGGTCATGGTCGTGCTGCTGGGGGTCGCCGCGTTCGTCACGCTGCGCCCGGATTTCGGGCGGATGCCGCACCCGCATCTGCGCACCCGGTGGCGGGTGATCGCGGCGGTCGCCGCCGGCGGTGTGGCGATCGCCTACTACGACGGCATCCTCGGGCCGGGCACCGGGACGTTCCTGCTCATCGCGTTCACCTCGATCCTGGGCATGGACTTCGTCCAGGCGTCGGCGACCGCGAAGGTCATCAACACCGGCACCAACCTCGGCGCCCTGATCGTCTTCGGCCTGCAGGGGCACGTGATGTGGGCCCTGGGCCTCGGCATGGCGGTCTGCAACATCGCCGGGGCCCAGCTCGGCGCTCGCATGGCGCTCAACCGCGGCTCCGGGTTCGTACGGATCGTCCTGCTGTGCGTCGTCACCGCCCTGATCGCGAAACTCGCCTACGACCAGTTCGCCGCCCCGTGACCCGTCCCGGGTCTCACAGGTGGCCCCGACTTCGAAACACGGCCGAGCCGCACTGCGGCCGTCGTCCAGCACGCACCCCAGAACAAGAAGAACGGCGACCACAGCAGCAGGTCCCACCACGCCAGGTCGCGAGCCGGCGCGGCGTGCTCGGCGGGCACCGAGACGACCCCGGCCAGCACCAACGCGTCGCCGACGAAACCGAACCCCAGCACCCCGCCCGCCCGGGCGATCATGAAGATCCCCAGCGTCCACGTGATCGCCAGCAGCGGCCCGCGCGGAACGGCGGCCCCCCAGGGGCGGACGGTGGCCAGCGCCACGACGACACCCACGGCCGCGGCACCGGCGAGCACCCAGTGGCTCGTCACGAACAGCGGATCGCGCGCGAGCAGCCGCTCGTGCAGCTCCGGTGGCAGCGGGTCCTTGTCGGCCAGCGCGTTGGCCCCCAGCGCCTGGGCGAGCTTCATCGATCCGTAGACCGCGCAGGCGGCCGCCGCGCCGTACCCGCCCAGCCGCATCCGGTCAGCCCGCGACACGTCTCGTCGCCATCGCGTAGGACCGGGACATCTCCACGGACAGCCCGATCACGGCGAGGCCGAGAACGCCGTGGTACCACGTCCAGCCCACGCCGATGCCGACGAATCCGTCCACGATCATGATCATCGCGCCGCCTCCGACGGCCAGCAGCATCCCGGCCAGCACGACCAGCATCACCGTCCTCGGCACCTTGCGTAGTCCCAGCGGCGTGACCGTGGCGAGGGCGACGCCGGCGCCCACCACGCCGGAGGCGGCCGCGAGCCACTGCGCGGCGGCCGCGTCCATGAAGTAACCCTGCGTCTCGGCGGCCGACACGGGCGGGCCGCCTGGAAAGCCGAGCCGGGCCTGCAGGGCGAAGGCGGCCTTCCCCGCGGCGTAGCCGAGGAACGACACCGCCAGCGTGTATGCAGGCCAGCGTCGTGGGTGAGCGAAATCAAGCATGGTTCGACCGTAGACATGGCGGGTCGGGCATCACTCCCCCGCGAGGGGGAAAGCCCTCACCCCGTGCGGGGGTATGCCGTGGGCACGTGCCGCGGGTCGGCGATCCGGCTACGGGGTGTTCGGCGGCGTCGACGTCACCCGGGCCTGAACCGCCCCCGGCTCCGTCTCCGGGTCCGTCTCTGGGTGATCCCGGCGGGGTGCCGGGGGCCGGAGCGCGGTCGCCGTGAGCGCGACGAACAGCGCCAGCACGGCCGGGGCGAACAGGGCGCGGGGGAGGGTGACCAGTTCCGCCAGCGCCCCGATCAGGACGGGCCCGGCGAGGAACCCGGCGTAACCCAGGCTGGCCACGGCGGCCAGGGCCCGTCCCGCCTGGGCGGGATCGCGGTGGCCCGCGGCGGAGAACACCTGGGGGACGATGCACGAGAGCCCGGCGCCGAACAGGCCGAACCCGATCACGCCGGCCACCGGAACGTCGATCAGCAGGGAGACCCCGAGCCCCGCGCCGGCCAGGACCCCGCAGCCGCGGACGAGCGTGACCGGGCCGAGCCAGGCGGCGAGCCGATCCCCGGCGAACCGTCCGGCGGTCATCGTGATCGAGAAAGCGGCATAGGCGGCGGCCGCGAAGCCGGGGGAGGAGCCCAGGTTGTCGCGCAGGTAGACCGAGCTCCAGTCGGCGGCCGCACCCTCGCCGATCATGCCGCAGAACCCGAGGACGCCGAGCAGCAGCACGGTCTTGCCGACGCGTGGCCGCCGCGACCCCTTCGACCCCGCCCCGTCGGCGGGACGCCGGTCCGGTTCGTCCCGTACGGCCCAGCGGGCGCAGAGCAGCGCGATCGCGGCGATCAGCACGCCGACCGCGGCGAACGTGATCGCCGGGCTCACCCCGTGGTGGGCGAACAGACCACCGACCGCCGCGCCCGCGAACCCGCCCACGCTGAACACCGCGTGGAACGACGACATGAGCGGCCTGCCGTACGCGCGCTCCACGACGACGGCGTTGGCGTTCATCGCGACGTCGAGCGTGCCGTTGGCCGCGCCGAAGGCGAACAGGGCCAGGGCGAGTGTCGCCAGATTGGGGGCATAGGCGGGGAGCACCAGCACGACGCCCACGGCGAGGGCCATCGGGACCGCGACGCGGCGGCTGCCGTACCGGTCGACCATGCGGCCGACGAACTGCATGCCGGTGATGGCGCCGGCGGCGATCCCGAGCAGCCCCAGGCTCAGCTCGCCGTTGCTCAGGCCGAGACCCGACTTGATGGCCGGAATGCGCGCGGTCCAGGCGCCGATGGCCATCCCGGACAGCAGGAACAGTCCGTAGACGGCGATGCGGGCCCGCTGCCGCGCGGACGGCGCGAGCGTGACGCTCACGAGCCGGCCCGGGCCGTGGCGGGGTGGAGGGCGACGGTGCGGACGGCGACGCCGGCGGCGGCGAGGGCGTCGTGCTGATCGCGGGGGATCGCGTCGTCGGTCACCACCACGTCCAGCCGATCCAGCGGGCAGACGGCGCCGAACGCGGTGCGGCCGAACTTGCCGGAGTCGCAGGCGATGATCACGCGCCGGGCCGAGGCGATCGCGGCCTGTTTGACGGCGACCTCCGGCAGATCGTGGGCGGTGAGCCCGTGCTCGGCCGACAGCCCGCAGCAGCCGATCACCGCGGTGTCGAAACGCAGCGCTTCGATCGAGGTCTCGGTGAGCGGGCCCACGAAGTTCAGCTCGCCCGGCCGCACCTCGCCCCCGGGCAGGACGAGGCGGACCCGGGGAGCGCCGGCCAGCTCCTGCGCCGCCTGCATCGCCAGCGGCAGCACGGTGAGGCGGCGGTCGCGTACGGCCCGGGCGACCTCGAGCGTGGTCGTTCCGCTGTCCAGGAGCACGGCCTCCCCGTCGGCGAGCAGGCTCGCGACCTCCGCGCCGATCAGGCGCTTCGCCTCGACGGCCTCGCGTTCCCTGACCCCGAACGGCGGTTCCTCACCGCGCAGCAGCAGGCTCAGCGCGCCGCCGCGCACCCGCCGTACCACGCCCTGCTGGGCGAGCTCGTCCAGGTCGCGGCGGATCGTCATCTCCGAGACGCCGTGCTCGGCGGCGAGCTCGGTCACCGACACGCTGTCGGACGTCCGCAGCGCGTTCATGATCGCGCGAATTCGGTCGGAACTTTCCATTTGTGCATTCGAACACAGCAGATGTTCCGCGAGCAACAAAATCTACATTGTAAAGGCGCTCTCGGAGATCACCACGAGCATCAGCCGGCGCCGAAGGCGAGCCCGGCCCCGAGCGCGACGAAGGAGCAGGCGAAGGCGCGGTTCAGCCACGCCGTCACGCGTGGGCGTGAGAGCACATGCTCGCGCACCCCCGCGGCGAACAGGCCATATGCGGCGAACACCACGAACGTGACCAGCATGAACACGATGCCCAGCCAGAGCATCCGTACGACCGAGTCCGGCGCGCCGGGGGTCACGAACTGCGGGAGGAACGCGAAAAAGAAGATCGCCAGCTTCGGGTTGAGCACATTGATCAGGACGGCCTTGACGATCACCCGGTGCGCCGGCCCGGACGCGGCCTCCGCCGCCGCCGTGTCGCTCTTCCGGCTCCGGATCGCCGCCCAGGCCAGGTAGAGGAGATAGGCGACGCCCAGATATTTCAGCACCTGGAACGCCGGTGTGCCGGCATGCAGCACGGCCGTCAGCCCGGCGATCGTCGCGGCCAGCTGCGGCACGGTGCCGAGCGTGCAGCCGAACGCGGCGATCAGGCTCGCCCGGCGGCCGTGGGAGATGCCCGCGGACAGGGTGTAGATCACGCCGGTGCCGGGCGTGGCCACCACGACGAGCGTGGTCATCAGGAACGGAAGCGTAACGGGGAGGCTCACCGCTCGCCTCCCGTGCGGGCGGATGCATATGTCCGTCGCGGCCGCTCGGGGTGCGCCGCGCGCGGCGCCGGTACGGCACGGGCCGCGATCGTCGGTCGGAAACGAAGATCCATGCCTCCAACCTTTTCTGGGACAATGGTCCTGTGCACAGGTCCAAAGAGATGCAAGTCGACAGGTCCATAACGCCGGGGGCCGACTTCCTGCAACTGAACATGGACGAGGCGCCGGTCGGCGGGCTGTCCGACTGGCTGGCCCGGCGCCTGCGCAAGGCGATCTCGGACGGCCGGCTGCCGGTCGGCGCCAGGCTGCCGCCCACCAGGGTGCTGGCCGCGGAGCTGCGTGTCTCCAGAGGTGTCGTCACCGAGGCCTACCAGCGGCTCATCGAGGACGGGCACGTAGCGGGCCAGGGCCGGCGCGGAACGATCGTCGTGGCGGCTCCGGCGCCACCGGTGGCCGCCGACCCGCGTCGGCCGCCGGACCCACGGCCGGCCGAGCCGTCGTCGGCTGACGCGCTCTTCGCGGGGGCGCCCGGCCCGGACGTCTTCGACACGCTGCGCGCCTTCCCCGCCAGGATCGATCTGACGCCCGGCCGGCCCGATCTGGCCGCGTTCCCGCGTACGGCGTGGCTGCGTGCCGTGCGCGTGGTGCTGCGCGACCTGCCCGCGGCCGAGCTCGGATACGGCGACGCTCGCGGGGCGCCGGCGCTGCGGCTCGCCGTGGCGAACTGGCTGGCGCGCAACCGCGGGATCAGGGCGGAACCGGACGAGGTGATCATCGTCTCCGGCGTCGCCCAGGCGCTCGGGCTGCTCGCGCAGGTGCTCCGCAGGCACGGCGTCCGCGAGGTGGCGGTGGAGGAGCCCGGCTCGCTCGGGGAACGCCAGCACCTGCGCGGCCACGGGCTCGACGTGCTGCCGATCCCGGTCGACTCGGAAGGGGTACGCGTCGACGCCCTGCGTGCCACCGACGCCCCGGCCGTCCTGCTGACCCCGGCGCATCAGTTCCCGACGGGGGTCGTGCTCGGCGGGGAACGGCGCCGCGAGCTGATGCGCTGGGCCGATGCCGGAGGGCTGGTGATCGAGGACGACTACGACGCCGAGCACCGGTACGACCGGCCTCCCGTGCCGGCCGTACGGGCGATGCTGCCGGAGGGGGTCTGCTACACCGGCAGCGTCTCCAAGCTGCTCGCCCCCGCGGTACGCATCGGGTGGGTGCTGCCGCCGCCGCGGCTGCGCGACGCCATGGTGGAGGCCAAACGGTTCGCCGACCTGGGCAACGCCGTACTGCCGCAGTTCGTCCTGGCCCATCTGATGGAGTCGGGCGAGCTGGAACGGCAGCTGCGTTTCCTGCGCCGGCGACACCGCCGCCGCAGGGACGCGATGGTGGACGCGATCGGGACCCACCTGCCGGGCGCGGTCGTCCACGGGGCCGCGGCCGGCCTGCACCTCATGGTCACCTTCGACGACGACGTCGACGACGCCCACCTGGCCGCCGCGGCGCTGGAGCTGGGCGTCAAGGCGCAGCCGCTCTCCTGGCACCGGCAGCGGCCCGGCCCGCCCGGGCTCGTTCTGGGCTACGCCGCGAGCACGCCGAGCGACGTCGGAGAGGGGGTGGCGGTCATCGGCAGGGCCCTGCGGCGCCTGCGGCGGCGGCCGTGATCCACCCGGCGTAAACCGGTTGCGCGGTGATGCGCGGATCGCCAGGCTGACCGGGTGTTCCTTGTAGCTTTTGTCGGATCCTGCATCCTGCTCGCGATGATCCCCGGGGTCAGCACTGCCGTGATCTTGCGACAGACGATCAGGTCGGGCCGCGCCTCCGGCGTCGCCGCCACCGCCGGCAACGAGACCGGCATCTTCCTGTGGGCGATGGCCGCCGTGTTCGGGCTGTCGGCCCTGGTCCTGGCCTCGGAGGTGGCCTACGGCGTCATGAAGGCGGTCGGCGCCGTGCTGCTGGTGGTGATGGGCGTCCAGTCGCTGTGGCAGGCTCGGCGCGGCCAGGCCGTACGGGACGCGGGACCGCCGGAGAGCGAGCAGGAGGCCGCGCGCGGCTGGCGGCGCTCGTATGTCCTGGGGCTGGCGACCTGCGGTGCCAACCCGAAGGCCGCCGTGTTCGCCATGTCCTTCCTCCCGCAGTTCGTCCCGGCGGGCGTGAACGTCCCGGCGACGCTGACGCTGCTGGCGGTGGTCTGGGTCGTGGTCGACACGCTCTGGTACCTCGCTTTCATCTGGATGGTGGGCCGGGTCGGGGCCGTCTTCAGCCGTCCCGCCGTACGGCGCCGCCTGGAGCAGGTGTCGGGGACGGTGCTGATCGGTCTCGGCGTGCGCGTGGCCATGGAGGCACGATGACGATCGAGTACGGGCACGTGGCTGACGAGGTCATCTGGCACGAGCACGGGGGCGTGGGCGACCCGGTGGTCCTGCTGCACTCGAGTGTGGCCGACGCGCGGATGTGGGACCCGCAGTGGGCGGCACTGACCGGGGCCTTCCACGTGGTGCGGACGGACTTTCGAGGTCACGGGCGTACGCCGTACCGGGCGAACGGTCCGTACGGCGACGCAGCGGACGTCGCGGCGGTGCTGGACGCGCTGGACCTGCGGGAGGTCACGCTGGTCGGATCGTCGTACGGCGGGCGGGTGGCACTGGAGCTCGCGACGGAACGCCCCGACCTCGTGGCGCGGCTCGTGCTGCTGAACGCGGGCTGCGGCCTGCCCCCGACGCCGGACCTGACCGGGTTCGACGCGGCGGAGGACCGTCTGATCGAGGCGGGCGACATCGGGGGAGCGGTCGAGTTGAACGTGCGGACCTGGCTCGGGCCGGAGGCCGACGAGGCGACACGCGAGTGGCTGGCCGAGATGCAGCGGCACGCGTTCGAGACGCAGCTCGCGGCCGATCCCCGGCCGGAACGTCGCCGCGGCCGCATCGACCTGTCACTGATCGGCGCGCCCGCCGTCGTGGTGACCGGCGCACACGACCTGCCCTACTTCCGGGAGAGTGCCCGGCACATCGCGGGCGGCGTGGCGAACGCGACGCTGGTGGAGCTGGACTGGGCTGGACATCTGCCGAGTCTGGAACGCCCCGACGAGGTCGCCGCGCTGCTGCTCCGACTCCTCTGAGAAATTTACTTTGTAAAGTCCATGGGCAAATGATGATCCCTTCAACAGCCGAAACCCCCAAAACATCACCTGCGCCCAGGGTCTCGTGCGTGTTCGTCTGCCACGACGGCCGGGGGAGGATCCTGCTGGCACGTCGTGGATCCGGGGCGCGGGATGAGGCGGGGAGCTGGGACAGCGGAGCGGGCGCGCTGGAGTTCGGCGAGTCGTTCGAGACGGCGGTCGCGCGCGAGGTCGGTGAGGAGTATGGGGCCGACGTGCTGGAACTTCGTCAGATCGGCGTACGCAACGTCGTCAGGCGGGAGCCGCCCTCTCACTGGGTCGCGGTGGTCTTCGCGGTGGAGGTGGATCCCGCGGCGGTCAGGCTCGGGGAGCCCCACAAGTTCGACGGGCTCGGCTGGTTCACGTTGGACGCGCTGCCGCATCCGCTGCACTCCCAGCTACCCGCGACGCTTGAGCTCTTCCGATCCTCGGCAGCGGCGGCAGCCGCTCCGGCGGATCCCGTAAGGAGACGGTGATGGCCGACATGCCCCGCACGTTCGAGGAATTGGTGGCGGAGGCCGAGGCGGCACCGGTGGAGGGGTGGGGTTTCTCCTGGTTGGCGGGCCGGGCCACCGAAGAGCGGCCGTCCTGGGGATATCAGCGGCTGATGAGCGGACGGCTCGCCGCCGCGACGGCCGCCCTGGACGTCCAGACCGGCGGCGGGGAGGTTCTCGCCGGGGCCGAGCGGTTCCCGCCCACGATGGTCGCCATCGAGTCGTGGCCGCCGAACGTCGTCAAGGCCACCCGGCTGCTGCACCCGTTGGGCGTGGTGGTGGTCGCCGGTCGGGGCGAGCCGCCGCTGCCGTTCGCCGACGAGGCGTTCGACCTGGTGACCAGCCGCCATCCGGCCACGGTGTGGTGGACGGAGATCGCCCGCATCCTGCGTAGGGGCGGCACCTACTTCGCCCAGCATGTGGGACCGGCCTCGGTGTGGGAGCTGGTGGAGCACTTCATGGGGCCCCAGCCCGAGGCGCGGGAGAAACGTCATCCGGACGTCGAGAGGGCGGCGGCCGAAGCAGCCGGGCTGGAAGTGGTCGACCTGCGGATGGAGCGTCTGCGGATGGAGTTCCTCGACATCGGCGCGGTGGTCTACTTCCTGCGCAAGGTCATCTGGATTGTGCCCGGTTTCACGGTGGAGCGCTATGCCGAGAGGTTGCGCGAACTACACGAGATCATCCTGTCCGAGGGGCGGTTCGTCGCCCACTCCTCCCGCGTGCTCATCGAGGCGCGCAAGCCGGGCCTCTAGGGAGATCGCCGCCGGGAGCTGAGGCCGCGCCGATGAGGGCGGCGGAAGCCGTCGACCGGGACAGCCATGAAATGTCGGTGGCGGACGGCAGGATGCCGTCATGGCGACGTGGCAGGACATCGAGAAGGAGATCCCCGAGCTGGCCGCCCGCGTGCTGGCGATCATGGGGAGGAACAAGCACAAGACCATGGCGACCCTCCGCAGGGACGGTTCGCCGCGGATCAGCGGCACCGAGGTCGAGTTCGAGGCCGGCGAGGTCTGGATCGGCTCGATGCCGGGCGCGGTGAAGGCGCTCGATCTGTGCCGTGACCCGAGGGTGGCGATCCACAGCGCGTCGGAGGAGCCCGATGAGGCGAACCCTGGCGGGTGGATCGGCGACGCGAAACTGGCCGGGCTGGCGGTCGAGGTCACCGACCCGGAGGTCAAGGCGGCCCACGGGGCTACGGCCGAGCGGGATTTCCACCTTTTCCGAGTCGACGTGCGTGAGGTGGTGGTCACCGGCGTGGACGAGGCGGGGGAGCACCTGGTGATCGAGATGTGGCACGAGGGCGCCGGGCACCGCGTGGTCCGCCGCAGATGAGTCGGGCCGAGCCGATACAACCCGCCGGTGTTCACGCCTTTCCTTCTGAGCGCGGCCATCACGCTCAGGTGATCCCCGTGGTGACACACCTCGTCTTCCAGAAGGGAAATCAGGTCAATGTGTACTCAGGCAGGTCGGCGCCTGTGGCCACCGACTTGGTGCTGCTTATCAGGAGCTTCTGGACCAGGCGGGTACTGAACAGCGTGTTTCGGAACCGGAGGCCGAGGGCGCTGGCTGGGGCGAGAAACGTGCCGGGGTTGGCGCCGCGTTGCCAGCGGGCGGCGTAGGAGCGCATCCGGCTCTCGTAAGCGGCGAAGCCGGTACGGTGATCACCACCGGCGGCGGCGAGTTCGCCCGCGAGCACGTAGGCGCCGACGATGCTGGTGCCCACGCCCATTCCGCCGAGCGTCAGCCCCCAAGCGGCGTCGCCGAGCAGTGCTGCCCGGCCGGATGACCAGGTGGGGACGCGGACCCGGCTGATCGAGTCGAAGTACAACTCGGGGGCATCGCGCAGGCCGGCCAGCAAGCGCGGTACATGCCAGCGAAGGCCATGGAACGCATCGGCGATGAACTCCTTCTGCTGTTCGAGATCGTGCCAGTCGCAGTCCAGCCGTGGTGAGGCGAACATCGCGAAGACATCTGCCCGGTCTGGATCGTGCTGGTCGGCGGAGACACTGATCATCCGTCCGGGCACGTTGTACAGCTGGGGCGTGGCATCCACCGCCGGCGAGTTGGGCAGTTGCCAACCGGCCACGTAGTAGCCGAGGTGCCGCACATAGCGCTGCTCAGGCCCGAACGCGATGCGGCGCACACCCGAGTGCAGCCCGTCGGCGCCGATCACCATGTCGTACGTGCGCGTACCGTGGCGGCTGAACTCCACCTCGATGCTGTCGGCGGTCTCCGCGGCGTCGGCGATCACGTCGCCGAACAGGTATTCGGTGCGCTCGACGCTGCGCTCGTACAGCACCCGGGACAGATCGCGGCGGAGTATCTCGATCTCACCTCCGGCGAACTCGGCGGGCAACTCGAAGATCTGGCGGTCGTGCTCGTTCACCCAGCGCATCGCGCCGCCGTGGGTCTGCAGCGCGCGCAATTCCTCCAGGACGCCCATCTTCGACAGCACACCCAGATGGGTGGGGCCACGGAAGTCAACCGCGAAGCCGGAGGTGCGCAGCTCGGGCGCGATCTCCACGACGGTGGTGTCGGCCCCATGCCGGGATAGCCAGTACGCCAGGGCGGGGCCTGCGATGCCGGCACCGGAGATCAGGACTCGCAGGCCGGGCAGCACGGGCTTGATCATGATCATGCTCCCTTCAAGCTTAACTGTGTCCAATGGATACAGATTACAATAGACGCAGTTAAATGTTCGTCGCAAGGGAGTGCCAATGGCGGCCGAGACGACGGCGATCACGCTGCTGTGGGGACAGCGGACCGCGCCGAAGCGCGGGCCGAAGCCGACGCTGAGCTTGGACACGATCGCGGCCGTCGGCATCGAGATCGCCGATGCCGACGGACTCGCGGCCGTGACCATGCAACGGGTCGCCGAGCGGCTGGGCGTCACGAAGATGGCCCTGTATCGCTATGTGCCGGGTAAGACCGAGCTGGTCGCACTGATGGTCGAACTCGCTCTCGGTGAACCGCCGCCACTGACTGCGGTCGCCGACGACTGGCGGCCGAAGCTCGACACGTGGGCTCGGCAGATGTTCGACCGGTTCTGGGCGCATCCGTGGGCACTGGAGGCCACCGTCGGAGCGCGCGCGATCGGGCCCAACGAACTCGGCTGGCTGGAGCAGGCCACGGCCGCGCTGACCGGTACCGGCCTGGCCGGCTCCGAGATGCTCGATGTGGCCGTCACCATCATCGGGCACGTACGGACGATCGCGCAGCAGGCCGCGCCGGCGCCTGCTGACGCCCCCGAACAGGCGATGGGCAACACCATGGGTGCGCTGCTGACCGGCCGCGAACACCGATTCCCCGCACTGGTCGCCGCCCTGGCCGACCCGGCCGGCAAGGACCAGGCACTCGGCTTCGGTCTGCAGTGCATCCTTGACGGCGTCGAGTCGCTGATCAACCGTCGGAACTGATGTGTCGGCCGGAGCCGGTCGGGCGACTCTGCACACGAGGACCGACCGCCACGAGAGCTCCGACCACCGTCGACGGCTCGCGGAGGGGCCGCAATCGTGCGTCAGGCTTCATGCTCTTCGTGGCCGGCTGCGGCACGTGGGAGCTCACCCTGCCGGCGCCGGCGCTGCCGGGTCCCCGGCTTCGGCCGCGAGGTCAGGCCGCCGCCGGCGTGCATCTGGTGATCTCAGTGGACGCTGAAGCCGCCGTCCACGCAGATGGTCTGGCCGGTGATGTAGGCCGAGGCGTCGCCGGACAGGAAGACGGCGGCGCCGGCGAAGTCGGTGGGGACGCCGTTGCGGCCGATCATGGATCGCGCGGCGAGGGCCTCGACCCGCCCGGGCACGGCCTGGACCGATGCGGTCATCGGGGTGAGCACGAACCCGGGGATGATCGTGTTGCTGGTCACTCCGTACTGCGACCATGCCTCGGCCTGGGAACGGGTGAGCCCGCAGATGCCGGCCTTGGCCGCGCCGTAGACGCCGCTGTCGCCGAACGCGCTGATCGACTGCTGGGAGCCGATGTTGATGATGCGGCCCCAGCGGCGCTCGGCCATGCGCGGCCCGAAGTGCTGCCCGAGCAGGAACGGCGCGGTCAGGTTGACGGCGATGGTCTGGTCGTAGTCGTCGGGGGTGAGCTCGGCCATCGGCTTGCGTATGTTGTTGGCCGCGTCGTTGACCAGGATGTCGATCTCGCCGAACGCGCGTGGGGCCTCGGCGCACACGCGGGCCACGGCCGCGCGGTCGCCGAGGTCGGCGCTGATGGCGGCGGCGCGCACGCCCTGTCCCTGCAGGGCGCGTACGGCCTTGGCGAGATCTTCTGGACGCCGGGCCACCAGGATCACCGCGGCGCCGGCCCGGCCGATCGCCTCGGCCATCGCGTATCCGATGCCTGAGCTGGCGCCGGTGACGAGTGCGACCCGTCCGTGGAGGGAGAAGAGAGTATCGAGGTAGCTTGACACAGCCGATCATCCTACATATCTCGGCGAAATGCCGGACGCGTTCGGTTCAGGCGCACTCCGGGGGGCGGTTCAGGGTGCGAGGCGGGTCTCCTCCGCGTACATCTCGGCGGCCGCGGTCTGGATCTTCAGCATCACCCGTTCCATCGACTGGAGCGTCTCGGTGTCCAGCCGGTCGAGCAGGCGCAGATAGCCGGCGGTGCTGGCGTCGAGGAGTTCTTCGGCGAGGACGCGTCCGCGCGGGGTGAGCTCGACCAGCCGGACACGGCGGTCGGCGGGGTCCTCTCTGCGACTGACGAGTCCCTGGGCCACCAGCCGGTCGACGATCCCGGTGACGGTGCCGAGCCCGGTGCCGAGGGCCCTGGCCAGCGTCTGCCCGGGGGTCGCCCCCTCCCGCACGAGCACGATGACGACCTTCAACTGCTGCATCGTCAGCGTCGAGACGAGCAGGGGGTTGGATCGGTCGTGAGTGAACAGGCGGGTGAGTTCACGTTGCAGTTCGAACAGTCGGCCGATGAGGGCGCGCCGCTCGCTCTGCTCCCGCCTGTCGCTCCCGCCGTGGTCGTCGTCCGCCTGCTGCCATGCTGTCGTCACGTTGTCGCTCACGTCCACCTCTCGCCGGGACGGCAGGCTATCAGTTGGTACGAATGGGAGAAATTGTTCGCCTCGCCCGAAGTGTTATTGTGGCTCGAATACTTTGCTTAGGAAGATCCATCGAAGATCGTCGATGACGAAGGGGCCGTAGATGACCTCCCTGGCTCGGCTGAGCCTCGGGAACCGCGCTCTCGTGATGATGGTGACCGTGGTGCTCAGTGCGCTCGGCGCCTTCGCGATTCCCTCCCTCAAACAACAGCTGTTCCCCTCCCTGGAGTTCCCCGGGGCGTTCGTGGTCGCCGCCTACCCCGGCGCGTCCCCTGAGATCGTCGAGGAGCAGGTCACCAAGCCGATCGAGAACAGTTTCCAGGGCATCGCGGGCACGACCGAGATCACCTCCTCCTCGAAGGAGGGCCTGGCGCAGATCCAGGTGGCCTTCGACTTCGGCACCGACATCGACGACGCGGTGGCCAAGATGCAGCAGGCCGTCTCCCGGATCCGCGGGCAGTTGCCGGCGGACGTGGATCCGCAGGTGGTGGCCGGTAGCACCGACGACATTCCGGTGCTCGTCATCGCGGTCGGCGATTCCGGTGACCAGCATGTGCTGTTCGACCGGCTGCAGCAGGTCATGGTGCCGAGGCTGCAGTCGATCGAGGGGGTGCGCGAGGCGGCCGTCACGGGCGCACGCGCCCGTGAGATCGTGATCACTCCCGACCAGGGCAAGCTGGCCATGCGCGGCCTGTCGGCCGCGCAGATCCCCGAGCTGCTGCGCGCCAACGGCATGGCGATCCCCGCCGGCAGTCTCACCGAGGACGGCAGGACCCTGACCGTCCAGGTGGGCGACCGGATCGAGACCGTCGACGACCTCGAGAACCTCTACCTGACCCCGGCCGCGTCTGCCGGTGCGGGTGGCGCCATGACCGACCCGGCGGGCCGGTCCCAGGCCCGGACCGCCAGGCCGGGACCGGTCAAGCTCTCGGACGTCGCCGACGTCAAGGTCGAGGAGGCCGCGGCCAGCACGCTCACCCGCACCAACGGCCGGCCGAGCCTCGGCGTGTCGATCACCATGCGGCCCGACGGCAACGCGGTGCAGATCTCCCACGACGTGCGTGCCGCGCTGCCGGAGCTGACCCGCGCCCTCGGCGAAGCCGCCGAGGTGACCGTGGTGTTCGACCAGGCGCCCTACATCGAGCGGTCGATCGAGGACCTCACGACGGAAGGCCTGCTGGGCCTGGCCTTCGCCGTACTGATCATCCTGGTGTTCCTGCTGTCGGTGCGGTCGACGATCGTGACGGCCGTGTCCATCCCGCTTTCCGTGGTGATCGCGCTGATCGCGCTGTGGGCGGGTGACCATTCGCTCAACATGCTGACGCTGGGCGCGCTCACCATCGCCATCGGCCGTGTGGTGGACGACTCGATCGTGGTCCTGGAGAACATCAAGCGGCACCTCGGGTACGGGACCGAGAAGCGGCAGGCCATCCTGACGGCGGTGCGTGAGGTGGCGAGCGCGGTGACCGCCTCGACGCTGACGACGGTGGCCGTGTTCCTGCCGATCGCGTTCGTCGGCGGCATGGTGGGCGAGCTGTTCAGCCCGTTCGCGATCACGGTCACCGTGGCGCTGCTCGCCTCGCTGCTGGTGTCGCTGACGGTGATCCCGGTGCTGGCCTACTGGTTCCTCAAGACGCCCGATCTGAGCCGGGCCGAGGCCGAGGCCGTACGGGAGGAGGCGGAGCTGCGGGAGCTGCGCAGCCCGCTGCAGCGTGTCTACCTGCCCGTTCTGCGCTTCGCGACCAAGCGGCGGTTCGTCACCCTGCTGATCGGACTCGTGGTCTTCATGGGAACGATGGGGCTCGCGCCGAGCCTGAAGACGAACTTCCTCGACGACTCCGGCAACAACACGATTCAGGTGACGCAGCAGATGCCGGCCGGCACCGATCTGGCGAGCACGGACGCGGCCGCCAAGAAGATCGAGGCCGTGCTGGGGGAGTTCCGGGAGGTCGAGTCCTACCAGGTGACGGTGGGCGGCGGTAACCAGTTCATGGGCGGGCTCGGCGGCAGTTCCGACCGGGCGTCCTACTCGGTGACCCTCGACGAGGCGGCGGACGCCATCGCACTGCAGGAGTCCCTGCGGACGCGGCTCGCCGACCTGACCGACGTGGGGGAGGTCACGATCGGCGGCGGCGGCACCGGTTTCAGCTCCGACCAGATCCAGGTCATCCTCAAGGGAGCCGACCCGGCCGCGCTCAAGTCGGCCGCGACCACCGTGCGCGACGCGCTCGGCGGGATCGACGGATTGCGTGATGTGACGTCGAACCTGCAGGAGAGCGCGCCGCGCATCGAGGTGCACGTCGACCGTGAGAAGGCTGCCGCCAGGGGGCTGACCGAGACCGGCATCGGGCAGCTCGTCGCGCAGGCGTTCCGCGGCGCCCCGATCGGGTCGCTCAGCCTGGACGGCCGGTCCAGTGACATTGTCCTGCGGGGTGGCAGTGCTCCCGCCGACTTGGCCGAGGTCGAGAACATCACGCTGCCCACGGCCGCCGGCCTGGTCAAGCTCGGCTCGGTCGCCGAGGTGGTGCAGGCGGACGGCCCGACGCAGATCACTCGCCAGGACGGGGATCGCACCGCGACCGTGTCCGGCAAGGCCGACGCGGCTAACCTGGGCGCGGTCACCGCCGCGGTGACCGACAAGCTCGACGGTGTGACGCTCCCGGTCGGGATCTCCTACAAGATCGGCGGGGTGAGCGCCGACCAGGATGAGGCGTTCGCCGATCTCGGGCTGGCCATGCTGCTGGCCGTGGCGATCGTCTTCGTGATCATGGTTGCGACGTTCCGGAGTCTCGTGCAGCCGCTCATCCTGCTGGTGTCGATCCCGTTCGCGGCGACCGGCGCGATCGGGCTGCTGCTGGTCACCGACACGGCCCTGGGCGTGTCGGCGCTGATCGGCATGCTGATGCTGATCGGCATCGTGGTGACGAACGCGATCGTGCTGATCGACCTGATCAACCAGTATCGCGAGCGGGGCATGGGGGTGGTCGAGGCCGTGCTGGAAGGCGGACGGCGACGGCTGCGCCCGATCCTGATGACCGCGATCGCCACGATCTGCGCGCTGACCCCGATGGCGCTGGGCGTGACCGGTTC
The DNA here is from genome assembly GCF_001417795.1 of Sphaerimonospora mesophila. Taxonomy (NCBI): domain Bacteria; kingdom Bacillati; phylum Actinomycetota; class Actinomycetes; order Streptosporangiales; family Streptosporangiaceae; genus Sphaerimonospora; species Sphaerimonospora mesophila. Next base: position 195,927 of record NZ_BCBX01000031.1, read on the forward strand.
CGGTGGGTTCATCTCCCGGCCGCTGGCGATCGTCGTCATCGGTGGCCTGGTGTCCTCGACACTGCTCACGCTGGTCCTGGTGCCGACCCTCTACACGATGGTCGAACGGACCAAGGAGCGGCTGGGCGGGCGTCGCAGGCCGAAGAGCAGGGTGGAGGGTCCCGAGGTGAAGGTCTACGACGAGGAGTCCCTCACCCCGGCCGGGTGACCTCCGGTTCTGCCCGGGAAGCGGCCGGCGCCATCACGCGCGTCGGCCGCTTCCCGGGCCGTCTTCGCGATCTGTCCCCTGCCGCGTCCGCCTTCCGGCCTCGACCGGGACTCGGCGGTGTGGACGCGCTCATGCGGAAATAGACTGACCCAACGTGAGTGCCAAGCCGCGTATCCCGAATGTCCTGGCCGCCCGCTACGCCTCCCCGGAGCTGGCGCGCCTGTGGTCCCCGCAGCACAAGATCGTGCTGGAGCGCAGGCTCTGGCTGGCGGTGCTCAGGGCCCAGGCCGACCTCGGGATCGACGTGCCCGACCAGGTGATCGCCGACTACGAGAAGGTCGCCGACCACGTCGACCTGGCCTCGATCGCCGAACGCGAACGTGTGACCCGGCACGACGTGAAGGCCCGCATCGAGGAGTTCAACGCGCTCGCCGGTCACGAGCACGTGCACAAGGGCATGACCTCCCGCGACCTGACCGAGAACGTCGAGCAGCTGCAGATCCGCGACAGCCTGCTGCTGGTCCGCGACCGGGTCGTCGCGCTGCTCGCCCGGCTGGGGCGGCTGGCCGGCGAGCACGCCGCCACCGTCATGGCCGGCCGCTCCCACAACGTCGCCGCGCAGGCGACCACCCTCGGCAAACGTTTCGCGACCGCTGCCGACGAGCTGCTGGTGGCGTCGCGGCGGCTGGAGGAGCTGCTGGAGCGCTATCCGCTGCGCGGGATCAAGGGCCCGGTCGGCACCGCCCAGGACATGCTGGACCTGCTCGGCTCGCAGGACCGGCTGGCGGAGCTGGAGGACCGGGTCGCCGCCCATCTCGGTTTCGCCCGGCGCTTCACCAGTGTCGGACAGGTCTACCCGCGCTCCCTCGACTACGACGTGCTCACGCTGCTGGTGCAGCTGGCCGCTGCGCCGTCGTCGCTGGCCAAGACGATCCGTCTGATGGCCGGGCATGAGCTGGTCACCGAGGGCTTCGCCGAGGGCCAGGTGGGCTCGTCGGCGATGCCGCACAAGATGAACACCCGCTCCTGCGAACGCGTCAACGGCCTGACCGTCGTCCTGCGCGGGTACGCCTCGATGGCCGGGGAGCTCGCCGGGGATCAGTGGAACGAGGGCGACGTGTCCTGCTCGGTGGTCCGCCGGGTGGCCCTGCCCGACGCGTTCTTCGCTTTCGACGGCCTGATCGAGACCATGCTGACGGTGCTCGACGAGTTCGGCGCGTTCCCCGCCGTCGTCGAGGCCGAGCTGAACCGCTACCTGCCGTTCCTGGCCACCACCAAGATGCTGATGGCCGCGGTCCGGGCCGGCGTCGGCCGGGAGACCGCCCACGAGATCATCAAGGAGCATGCCGTGGGCTCGGCGCTGGCCATGCGGTCACGTGGCGCGGCCAACGAGCTGCTGGACCGGCTGTCGGCCGACTCCCGCTTCCCTCTCGGCCGCGACGAGCTGGACGCCCTGCTCGCCGACCGGATCTCCTTCACCGGCGCCGCGGCCGCCCAGGTGGCCGCGCTCACCGAGCAGATCGGTGAGATCGTCACCCGGCATCCGGAGGCCGCCGCCTACACCCCCGGCGCCATCCTCTGAGCCGGTGGTGCGGGAGCTGAAGGACGCCGCGGAGGTCGTGGCCGCCTGCGATGACGACGACCTGGTCGTGTGGGCAGCCCAGGGCATGCGACCCGGTGTGCGTGCGTGGACGTACGGCGATGCGATCGCCGTGGCCTCCCCGGGGATCGCCCGCGGCGATCGGCTCGTCGTCCGGGGCGGTCCCGTCCAGGCCATCAGGCTGGTACGGCACGCCCTGGCCGAGGCCGGCCCGTCGTTCCGGCCGTTCGGCGACGCCGTCCTCGTGCATGAGGTGGCGGCGGCCGTCGAGGGGCTGCGCGTCCCGTCCGGCTTCTCCTGGATGGCGACGCGCAAGCCGCCCGAGCCGTACGCCTCACAGGGACCGGGTGAGCCGGTGGACTGGCTGGCCACCGGTGACGAGCCCGGTGTGGCCGATCTGCTCGCGACGGCCAACCCCGACTCCTACGCCGTCCCGGGCCTGGCCGGGGTGCGCCGCTGGGCGGGCGTCCGCGACGGCGCGGGCGAACTGCTCGCCGTCGCCGCCGACGCCTGGTCGGCCCCGGCCGTGGGCCTGATCGCCGGGGTCGCGACCGCCGTACGGGCGCGCCGGCGTGGCCTGGGGGAGCGGGTCTGCCGCTTCGTCACCGAGGAGCTGCTGGCCGAACACGGCAGGGTGGCGCTGATGGTGGACGACTGGAACGACACCGCCCTGGGCGTCTATCACCGGCTCGGGTTCTCCCGCAGGCGCGTCGCCGCCACCAGGCTCGACATCTGAACGGTCATTCCGGCGACCGGCGTGCCTGTCGTACCTCGCGGTCGATCGCCCAGGCGTCCGCCACCGGACCCACGTGCCGGAGCTTGTCCGGGTTGATCACGGAGCGGATCGTCTGGATCCGCCCGTCGAGAACGTCGAGCGCCATGGCGTACAGCACCTTGCCGTCCCGGTCACGGAAGATCGCCCCTGGCTGGCCGTTGACCTCGTGCCGTTCGAACGTCAGGCCGATCCGGGCCATCCGGGGGAAGGCGTGGGCGAGCAGCCGGGCCACCTTAGCGGCGCCGATGACGGCCCTGGTCAGCTGCGGGGCCTTGCCGCCGCCGTCGCCGACCACCGATACGTCGGCGGCGAGCAGTTCCCGCAGCCCCTCGATGTCGCCCTCGCGTAGGGCGTCGAAGAAGCGTTCGGCGAGCTCTTCCCGCTCCCGGCGATCCGCGTCGAATCGGGGCCGGCCCGCGGCCATGTGGCGGCGGGCCCGTACGGCGAGCTGGCGGCAGGCCGCCTCCGAGCGGCCCACGGCCGAGGCGACCTCGTCGAAGCCGAACCCGAACACCTCGCGCAGCACGAAGACGGCGCGTTCGAGCGGGCTGAGGCGCTCCAGCAGCAACAGGGCCGCCATCGACACCGAGTCGGCCAGCTCGGCCGACCGCTCCGGATCCGCGTAGGGGTCGGTGAGCAGCGGCTCGGGCAGCCACGGCCCGGCGTACTCCTCCCGCCGCACCCGTGCGGAACGCAGCACGTCGATCGAGATCCGGGTGATCGTGGTGGACAGGAACGCCTTGGCCGAACCGGGCTGGGGCGGGGAGGCCTCGTAGCGCAGCCAGGTCTCCTGGACCGCGTCCTCGGCCTCGCCCACACCGCCCAGGATCCGGTAGGCGATCGAGAACAGCAGTGGCCGCAGCTTTTCGAACTCCTCGGCTCGGGTCACGTCACCTCCTCCTTGTGGCCGTGGCGGTCAGCCGGTGAAGGGCTGGATGCCGAGGCGGCCCCAGGCGAGGAATGCCGCGAGCGCGAGATAGATCATGTTCAGCAGCACGTGCATGGGTTCGCCGCGGCGGCCATGGGTGATCGCCGCACCGACCATCAGCAAGATCCAGCAGACGGCGGTCACCGGCACGAGAACCGGGGCGATGCCGAGCGCGGCGGGCAGGATGAGGCCCGCGGCGGCCAGGATTTCAAGGACGCCGAGGGTCTTGACGAAGCCGGCGCCGACGTCCGCGGTCCATCCCCCACCGTGAACCGCGGCCAACTTCTCCCTGGGCACGAATGTCTTGGTAATGCCCCCGGTCAGGGCTACCGCGGCCAGCAGCCCGGCGGCGATCCACAAGGTGAGGTTCATCGTCTGCTCCTTAACGAGGATTGTCGTGCACCTCGTAGACGAGATGGCGACCCCCGCCTGTGACATCGCGCCGGCCTGACCGCTCAGGAGGTGAGGCCGTCGATGACGCCGGGCAGTTCCGACAGGGAGGTGACGGTGACGACAGGAGCGGGCACGGGCCGGCCGGTGGCGTGCCGGTCCAGCCAGACGCCGTGCATGCCGACGTGTGTCGGGCCGACCGCGTCGAGTTCGAGGTTGTCGCCCACGAGCAGCACCTCATCCGGGCACAGGCCCAGTTTGGCGGCCGCACGCAGATAGCATTCCGGGTCCGGCTTGAAGCGGCCGCCGAGCGCGTCGGGCGTCAGCACCGGGTCGAGCCGGTCCAGCAGGCCGAGGCGGCGCAGCTTTGCCTCCTGCTGCAGCGGCACGCCGTTGGTCAGCACGCCCAGCGTCAGCCCCCGGCCGCTGTCGTCGAGGGCGTCCAGCACCGGCACGGCGTCGGGGAAGGCCGCCCAGGCGGTCTCGTAATGCGCCAGGAACCGCGCGAACGCCTCGTCGAGGTCCGGCGGCACCGGCAGGCCGAGCCGTACGCAGAACTCCCGCAGCCGTCTGCGCCGCTGCTCCTCGAAGGAGCACTCTCCCGAATGCCAGGCCGGCAGGTGCTTGTCCTCCAGCTCCCGCCACAGTGAGGGCGTCTCCGGCAGCAGCGCGTGGCCGGGGGCGACCGACTCGGTCCAGCGGGTCACCCCGTGGGCGACCGCGCCGCGGTGGTCGAAAAGGGTCTCGTCGAGATCGAACAGAATGGACCTGATCACAACCAGTGATTCTGTCAGGCCGGGCGGAGCCGTTCGGCCAGTTCGGGCAGGGCCCGGCTGATCGGTTCGCGGATCACCTCGTCGGCCAGGTGGTCGTACGGCGTCGCCTCGCCGTTGACGATCACCAGCCGTGCGCCGGCGCCGGCGGCAAGCCGTACGAGGGAGGCGGCGGGCTGCACCCGCAGCGACGTGCCGACCGCGACGAACACCTCGCACTCGTGCGCCGCGTCGACCGCGCCCTCCAGGACGTCGGGGTCGAGTCCCTGGCCGAACATCACGGTCGCCGTCTTCAGGATGCCGCCGCACGCGAGGCACGACGGGTCGTGCTCCCCGGCGAGCACCCGGTCGATCGCCTCTCGGGTCGTGGAGCGGGTTCCGCAGCCCGTGCAGACCGCGCCGAACATGTTGCCGTGCAGCTCCAGCACCCGCTCGGGCGGTGATCCGGCCCGCTGGTGCAGTCCGTCGACGTTCTGGGTGACGATCCAGACGTCGGCGCCGGCGGCGGCCAGCTCCACCAGCGCGCGGTGACCCGCGTTGGGTTCGGCCCGCCAGGCCGGGCTTTGGTGGCGGAACAGCCACGAACGACGCCGGATGTCGGGATCGGCCATGTAGTAGTCGTAGGTGACGAGTTTCTCGTAGTCGGGGTCGCGGTGCCACAGGCCGTCCGGCCCCCGGTAGTCGGGAATGCCCGACTCGGTGGAGATCCCTGCCCCGGTCAGTACGGTCACCTTCATAGCCGAGATCGTAGGGCCCTCCGCGAACCCGATGCAGCGGGCTGAAGTTCTCCGAGGTGGAGGGCCCTCTCCGCGTGTCAGCCCCGCTTGTTGTAGAGATACAGGGCGAGCGGCGCGCACACTCCGGTGATGGCAGCGGTCGCGATGAGCGACCAGGCGACAGATCCGCCGGTGCCGCCGACGTCGTTCATCAAGCCCCGGGCCGCGGTCGTGACGTGGCTGAGCGGGTTGACCTCGACGAAGGCTTGGAGCCAGCCGGGCATAGTGCTGGGCTGGACGAAGATGTTGCTGGCGAAGGAGAGGGGCATCAGCACGAGGTTGGCGATGCTGATGACGACGGCCGGGTCGGGAATGAACAGGGCGACCGTGGCCCACAGCAAGGACAGGGAGAGCCCGAAGGCGACGATCAGGGCTGTCGCGGCGAGCACGCCCGGTGCGCCGCCATCGGGCCGATAGCCCATGATCAGTCCGAGGACCACCACGATGGCGGAAGCGGAAAGGTAACGGGCGGCATCGCTGAGCAGGCCACCGAGCACGAAGGCGCCGCGCCAGACGGGCAGGGAACGGAAGCGGTCGAAGGCTCCGGTCGTCACGTCCTTGGCGAGACGGGCACCGCCGTACATGGTGACGATGGCGATGCTCATGCTCAGCGTGCCGGGCAGGAGGAACGTGAGGTAGTCGCCGGGCGAGCCGCTGATAGCCCCGCCGAAGAGGTAGGTGAACAGCACGGTGATCAGCATGGGGATGGCGACCGAGTCCACAAGCTGTTTGGGGTCATGCTTGATCTTGAGTACGGCTCGCCGGCCGAAGGTCGCGGAGGCGGCGAGTGCCCCGGTACGGCGGCGTGCGGGGCTTGTGATGAGCAGGACGTCGATGCGGTCGACCTCCGCCGAGGCGGTGCGCGGGGTGGCGGCCGGGGTGCTCATGCGTCCGCGTCCTCCTGGTCGTCGGCGGCCGGGTGGCCGGTCAGGGCGAGGAACGCCTCGTCCAGACTGGGCTGGCCGAGAGCGATCTCGGCGACGCCCACCCGTGCCTCGGCGAGCCGGGTCAGGGCGTGCCCGACCAGTCGGCCCACGTCTGCCGCGTCAGCCGGAGTGGCAAGCAGCACGGACAGGGTGAGCGGATCGGCGGCGGGTCGGACCGTCCCTGCCGGGACACCGGCGAGGATCTGTTGCGCTTGCCGACGCTGCTCGCCGTCGACGAGCCGGACATGCAGGGTGCCCGAGCCGACTCGGGATTTGAGCTGGGCACTGGTGCCTTCGGCCACGATCCGGCCGTTGTCCATGACCGCGATCTGCTCGGCGAGCTGGTCGGCCTCCTCGAGGTATTGGGTGGTGAGCAGCACCGTGGTGCCGGCTGCGGCGATCCGGCGGACCAGCTCCCACACCCGGCTGCGACTTCGCGGGTCGAGCCCGGTGGTCGGCTCGTCGAGGAACAGCAGGTCGGGGGTCACGATCAGGCTGGCCGCGATGTCCAACCTGCGGCGCATCCCGCCCGAGTATCCGCCTACCGGGCGGCCGGCTGCGGGGGTCAGATCGAAGGCGGCGAGCAGGTCATCGGCTCGATGTTCGCAGACGGCGCGGGACAGGCCGTGGAGGCGGCCGAGGATGGTCAGGTTCTCATGTCCGGTCAGGTCCTCGTCCAGGGCGGCGAACTGGCCGGTCACGGCCACGCGGGCCCGGATCGCGTTCCGCTCGCTGATCACGTCGTGGCCGAGGACGCGGGCGGTGCCGCCGTCCGGCCGGGTCAAGGTGGTCAGGATGCGGATCATGGTGGTCTTGCCCGCCCCGTTGGGGCCGAGGAACCCGAACACCTGATCGCGCCGGACCGTGAGGTCGATCCCGTCCAGTGCTCGGTTCTCACCGTAAACCTTGACCAGGCCGCGCACCTCGATCGCCGCCTGGCCCGAATCCATGCTGTTCTTCGACATGCCGTAAGAGTCGTCTGCCTGTTGCGACATGTCTTGAAAAAATGTTCCACTCGAGTGGTCAGCGCGGCGGGCATCGGGACACGGCGCAGCGCTCGTCCGGGTCAGCTGTCAGATGTGCGCCGGGGAGGCCACGCGACATCGTCGATCGCGAGAAACGGCGAGTCCGCAACCGCGGTCGGTGTCATCCCGGCGAAGGCCATGACGTCTCTGTGCAGGTGGGACTGGTCGGCGAAGCCGCTTTCCGCTGCTACCAGGGCGGCGCCATGGCCGGCGGCGAGACGGTGGGCCGCGTGGTCGAAGCGGATGAGCCGGGCGACACGCTTGGGGGTGAGGCCGACCTGGGCGCGGAACCGGGACCAGAGACGTTTACGGCTCCATCCGATCTCGGCGACCAGTCGTTCGATCCGCACCCGCCCTCGACTGGCCACCAGTTGCCTCCAGGAGAAGGCGACTTCCGGGTCGACGGCTCGGCCTGCATCGTTTCGCCGAGCCAGTACGGCCTCCGCGATCGCGAATCGGTCCTCCCACGACCTGGCGGCACGCAGGCGCTCTTGGATTCGCACGGCCTCCCGTCCCCAAAGGTCGTCGAGGGCGACCACCGTCCCGGACAATTCGGAGGAGGCGCCCAGGACCGCGTGCGCGACCATCGGCGAAAGCCGCAACTGGAGGCACTCGGAACTTCTGGCCAACCCCCGTCCCCTGGCCCTGTTGGGCGCGAGCCCGGCGATGACGCGTTCTCGCTGCTGCGAGCCACAGTCGTCTTCGACGACGAACGGCTGGTCGCCGAGGTCGAAGATCACCGTAACCGCGGGGTGGGGGACCAACGCGATGTCGGGGAACTCATTCGCTTGATCGCTGAAACCTGCCATCACGATCCCCGGCAGCCGACCAGGACGGGATGGGACCGTGATCTCCCATCGAGGTGCGCCGGCGCGAGCCGGTCGGCCTGATCGCATGCCGATATGGTAAAAGCCGCCTCGAGGCGACCACAACGCGACGATTCTCAAGACACGGCTCGGGGGCGCGACAACCGTCGCCCCCGCTGCCCGGTACGGATCCTCCTGCCGGGCGGCGGCCTGGCAGCGGGTGGGGCGGCGGCTTCGAGCCACAGGGGCGGCGCCGAACGGCAACTCCCGATCAGAGGCGGCCGACCCAGATCTCGCGCTCGGCACCATCGGGGTCGCCGACGACGGTGATCTCCTCGTCGATCAGCGCGGTGGATCGGTCGGCCAGGCTGTATCGGGGCCAGCCCGGGTCGCCGTCGGTGACGAAGCGGACCCAGGCGCCGTGGGTCGTATCGGCGACGACCTGTGGTGGTTCGCCGCCGATCAGGGCGTGGCTGGACTCCTCGTCGAGGAGGTCGAAGACGTACGGGATCTCCACCGCGTGGGCGGCACCGAGGCGGCCGCCGAAGCTCGGCGACTCGTGGTCGAAGCGGTACATCCAGGTGCCGGCCTCGCCGGCCTCGAGGTGTGCCTCGGCGACCCGGATCGCCGGAATTCGAATGAAGCAGTCGGTCGTCACGGCAGCGAGCAGGTCCCCGTTGCTCGCTCCCGGTCGGGCCGCCCGGTAGCGCTCGACCGTCCCGTCGGGTGCGCCGTAGGCGTTCACCACTGCGGAGAGCAGGGGCTCATCGACGACGTCGATCATGCCGGTGGGGACGAGGCCGATGCGGGTGTCGTCCCGGTTCCACCCGGCCAGGAGCCGTACGCCACCGCCTGCGCCCATTTTCAACGCGTCGAGCGGGTGGTCGGGGAGGATGTCGCCGTCGACGGCGGGGGCGAAGGGGAGACTATCCCACTTGGCCGGATCCGAGGCGGTCTGGACCTCCCGGAGAAGGGCGGACGACGCCCGCGCGAGCCGTTCGACCGGCACTTCGCTGAACGCCTCGCGGGTCGGAACGATCCCGAGAGACTCAGCCAGCCTTGAAGCGACGCCTGCGGCGGACTCAGCGGTCAGCGTCTGTGCGGCCGACCCGCTTTGGGTGATCGCCTGGCGGAACAAGCCTTGGGCGCGGGGCATGGCCATAAGGGTGACGATGCTCATGGCCCCGGCGGACTGGCCCGCGATGGTCACCCTCGCCGGATCACCGCCGAAGGCGGCGATGTTGCCCTGGACCCACTCCAGCGCGGCGATCTGGTCCAGCGACCCCAGGTTGGCCGTGCCGTCGTCGAGGTGGAGAAAGCCCTCGGCGCCGAGCCGGTAGTTGATCGTGACGCACACGACTCCGTCGCGGGCGAAGGAGATGCCACGGTAGCCGGCGACCGATCCGGACCCCTTCGTGAACATGCCGCCATGAATCCAGACCAGCACCGGCAGTCCGGACCCCCCGGGGTCGGGGGTCCACACGTTGAGGTTGAGGCATTCCTCGCCGGGGATCACGACCTCCGGGAACAGCGCGGCACTTTCCTGATCGTCGTTTTCTTTCGGGCAGGTCGGCCCGTAGTCGATGGCGCTACGCTCGCCCTCCCACCGCACGGGTGGCTCGGGAGGCCGCATGCGGTGCGCTCCGAAGGGTGCAGCGGCGTACGGGATCCCGAGGAACGCCGCCACTCCCCGGTCCATCCGCCCCCGCAGCCGACCACTCGCCACCTGAACCTCTGGCGCGCTGTCCACGGTCGTCGTCTCACCTCTCCTGTCGCCTGGAGCTCTGGAGGTCGACCATCGCAGGCTCAGGGCCGAGGGGTCTTGAACGAATGTTCCGCTGTGTCGTCGGCACCGTGAGCGCCGGCGTCGTGTCGAGACCGTGACCTATCCGGCGACGGCGGCGAACGACAGCAGAGCCGGAGAAGTGCTCATGCCGGGTCATCCTCCCGGCGGGGCGGGCGCGCCTCCAGGGGTGATCCGTACGCCGTTTTCAGCTCTGTCCGGCGTCGTCCGGGTCGCGCGGGGCGGCGTCCCGCCTGAGCAGGGGGTGGAAGTTCATGGCGGCCTCCAGCTCGCCGGGCAGCTCGTCGCGGTAGCGGCCGAGGGTCGACAGGTCGCCGTGGCCGAGCACCCGGCGTACCGCGTCCATGTCGGTGCCGTCTGCCAGCAGGTGGGTGGCCGTGGTGTGCCGTAAGCCGTGCGGGGTGACGTCACGCCGCTGTCCGGGCTCCACCCGCCGCTGCACCCGGTCGATCACCGCCTGCACGTCGCCGCGCGCCAGCCTGCGGCCACGCCACGACAGCAGCAGCGCCTTCTCCTCCCCACCGGGGGTCCGTACGCTCAGGTAGGCGTCGAGCAGCCGGGCGACGTCGCGGGGAAGGGGGACGTCGCGGGTCCGTCCGCCCTTGCCGAAGATCCGCCAGTAGCGCACCCCGTCGTTGGTGTAGAAGTCCTCGACGTTGGCCCGCACCAGTTCCGACACCCTCGGCCCGAGAGTGACCAGCAGCAGCACGATCAGCGCGTCGCGTACCTCGGTCCGCTGGTCCCGCCGCTGCGGCTTAGCCGTACCCGGCCCGGTGGCGGCGCGTTCTGTTCCGGCCTGCGGGGATCGGGCCGCCTGGATCAGCCCCTCGGCCTGCTCCCTGGTCAGCGCCCGGCGCTCGGGCCGCAGGCCGCCCCGCTCCCTGGCCGTCACCGAGGACGCCGCCATCGGGTTGAGGTGCACCCATCCCGCGACCGCCGCGTGCTTGAACAGTGCCGACACCGACCGGCGGAACCTCGCCTGCGAGGCCGCGCTCTGCGTGGACCTCCCGGGTGTCTCACGCGCGGCCGACCTGGTGCGCCGTTCATCCGGCTTGCGGGCGAAGGCCAGCAGCACGGCGTCGACGTCCTCACCGGTCAGGTCGTCGAGCACCCGATCCGGGCCGGCCAGCCGTACGAACGTGGCGACGTCGCGGGCGTACACCTCGGCGGTGGCGGGGGAGAGGGCGCCGGTCAGCGTCCTGGCCCGGACCAGCTCCACATAGCGGTCGGCGGCCTCCTGCACGGTCAGCCGATTCACCTGGGCGGGCAACATGATCTACACGGTATCGATCCCGCCCGACAGCCGGTGCCGGCTCCGGTCGTGCTCCGCTGGGGTCAGCAGGTGCTCGCACCGTCGAAATTGCGCGGTCCCCTGGGGATCCGGTGCTTGAGGGTCTGTCCCGGGGCGACGCTGCGGCAGGGGCCGTCGGCCCCGTGTGACCAGACGATTTTGATGTTCATGCGGCTGCCGCAGTCGTTTCGGGCGTAGCCCGTCTTGGTGACGTTGCCGGTCCGCTGCCAGACCGCGATGCAGCTCGGGGCGTTGCCGAGAGGCAGCACCGCCGAGGGGGCGGCCACACCGGCCGAGGCGGGTGCCCGCATCAGCGGCAGGACGGCGACGCAGGCCGCGACGGAGACGAGTGCGGCGACGACGGAAGCGGGGCGAGGGAAGCGCATCGGCAGCCCTTTCTCTCTTATGGGACCAATGGTGATCACGGGAGCCGAAGCACTCCTGAAAGCCGTCTCAGGAGAACGGGGAATACCTTCCGGGTTCGTTGTCGCTTCTCTCCACCTGGAAGAGACTTACATGGGATGCGATTGCTGTAAACCCCTTCCGTGGGACTTGTTAAGCACTTCTACCTGCGAAGAAGTACGGAGAAGGGGTCTCACGGAATAGCAGGAGAACGATGTCTTGGCGATTTTCGTACGGATTTATCGCGACGTTCGCATCGATATATCTGCGTGTCAGTCGATTCTGGTGACCTGCTTGAGGAATACGACGCCGTCGATCATGCCGAGCTGGTGCGGGTCAAGCGGGAAATAGGCGAAATCGCGGGAGACGCGCCGGGCGGGCTCCGTGATGGCCTCGGCCAGGCGACGGGCGTCGACGAGAGAGTCGTCCCACGGGAGCGTGGACAGGATGCCCTCGACGGTGTCCGGGGGCGGGACGTCGTCGCCGACCGTGCCGAGGGCCGAGGCCAGGAAGGCGTACCGGTCGCCCAGGTGCGTCGCCGTGATCGCCCCGGCGCTCCACCACTCCAGCCGCTGGTCGCCGAGCGACATGAGGCTCATGGTCCGCTGCAGGTGAAGGTTGTGGGCGAAGACCAGGGCCGGGCCGTGCTCGGCGGCGGCACGCAGGTTGGCGGCCATCATCGCGTCCCGCAGGGCCGACAGCCGCGCTATCCGCGCCGGGGACGTGTCGGCCATCCAGTGGTGGTAGCGGAGCAGGCCGACGGCGGTCCGCCCGTACAGTGCCGCCCGCTCCCTGTCCTGCGCGCTCAGCCGCGGCGCCTGCGTGTCGAGCAGCGCCACCAGGTCGTCGGCGATCAGCCGCAGCCGCTGGGCCTCGGCCGATCGGCCGATCGACTGCGACGGGTCCATGACCGTGGCCTCGTTCGTCCACCGGTCGTCCGGGCCGAGCAGCGTGTCGAGGCTCTCCGCCGTGCAGGGGAGCGGGCCGCCCAGGAGTGCGTACAGGGAGGTGAGCGCCTGACGCGGGCTCTCGGCCCAATACTCCAGCGGGCCGTCGAACCCGAAGAACCGGAGCTTCTCGTCATGCTCCTCGTTGTAGGCCCGCATCCAGCGTACGAGCTCGCGGTTGGCCGGCACGGCGCCGAAGCCGTGGCTGAAGCCGTGTTCCATGACGTCGTCGAGCGTGCCGGCGCCCGTCGTGATGTGGTCGTCCACCACCAGGCCCCTGAGGCAGTCGCTCTCGATGGCGAACGACCGGTAGCCCTCGCGCTCGACCAGATGCCGGAAGATCTCGTTGCGCACCTCGCCCAGCTTCCCCACGAAGTGTCTCGCCTCCCCCAGGCCGAGCAGCAGGGGCTCGGCGGGAAGCGACCGCAGGAAAGCCGAGACGCCCGGGCCGTCGAGCGGACGGGACGTGTCCTTGATGTCCATGCATTCAACGCTATCGTTGAACCTTCGGTGTAAACTTTTCCGGGAAATTCCCGTATTCAGCGCGATGGACCTACAAACGGTGATACATCCATGAGGCCGGTGGATCTGGCGCGGGAGCACGGCCTGTCCACCCAGGCGATCAGGAACTACGAGGACGCCGGCATCCTGCCCGCCGCCGAGCGCACCGTCCACGGCTACCGCACCTATACGCCGCTGCACGCGCAGGCCCTGCGCGCGTTCCTCGCCCTCGTGCCCGGGCATGGTCACCGGACGGCCACATCGATCATGCGGGCGGTCAACCGGGGCGCAACCGAGGACGCGCTGCGGCTCATCGACGAAAGCCACGGCCAACTTCTCGACGACCGCCGCACCCTCCAGGCCGTCGAAGTCGCACTCCGCGATCTGGCGCCCGTGGCGGCCGAGCGTGGCGACACCTTCATCGGCCCCCTGGCCGGGAGGCTCGGCATCCGCCCCGCCACGCTGCGCAAATGGGAGGACGCCGGGCTGGTCCGGCCGCGCCGCGATCCGCGGACCGGTTACCGGATCTACGGCGCGGCAGACGTACGGGACGCCCGGCTGGTCCACCAGCTCAGGCGCGGCGGCCACCTGCTGGAGCAGATCGCCCCGCTGATCGATCAGGTCCGCTCCGCCGGAGGCGTCGCCCCGCTGGAGTCGGCCCTGCGCGAGTGGCGGGGCCGCCTGTCCGCCCGGGGCCGCGCCATGCTCAGGGGCGCCGCCGACCTGGACGCCTATCTCTGCGCCCGCGAACGCGGCGGCGGCCCGTCGCCATAGGATCGGCCGGCTCACGCGGCCGGTGCTTCGAGATCGCGTGCCTGGCGGAGCCAGGTGGTGAACAGTTCGGTGTCGATGTCGCCCGGCGTGCGGCGGTTACACCCTGCGGCAGTTGCGGTACCGCGGCTGATCACCGCTCGTGCTGTCGGGCGATCTGGACGAGGTCGCCGCGGGTGCCGTCGAGCACGGCCGTGGTCACCGGTCCCGTCTCGAGCGGCTCCTGGGCGGCCTGGTCGTACGTACGCCGTTCCGAGATGGTCCGATGACCGACGGCCCGGTCGCCGATGACGAAGGTCCCTGCCACCTGCCGGTGGTCGCGGCGGAGACTGAGGTGGGCGTCCCGCCGGACGGACGCCGTCCAGGGAGTGCGGATGTGCGAATACTGTGGCTGCCAGGCGCTGGCGACCATCGACGAGCTGACCCGCGAGCACGACGCGGTCGTCGACCTGATCGGTGCTGTGCGGACCGCGAACCGGCACGGCGACGTGCGTCTCATGGCCGAACTGGCCCGCAGGATCGCGGCCGTGCTGGAACCGCACACCAAGGTGGAGGAGCACGGCCTGTTCCCGGCGCTCGCCGGCGACTTCCCCGACCAGATCGCGGCGCTGGAGGCCGAGCACCGGCTGGTCGAGGCGGTGCTCGGCGAGGCCGTCGACGCCGCCGACGGCGTCCCGACGGATCCGGCCTGGCCGCGGCGGCTCCTGGACGTCCTCGACGTCCTGCGCCGGCACATACTCAAGGAGCAGGACGGGGTGTTCCCCGCCGCGCTGGCCGGTCTGAGCACGGGCGACTGGGAGGCGATCGAGGCGGTGCGCGAACGCGCCGGACGCCTGGCGCCTCCCGCCGCCGCCCGCTAGGCCGGTCACTGCGCGAAGGCGCGTACGGCCGGGGCCGTCATTCGGCGCCCTCCTCCCGGGCCGCGCCGGTGTCGTCGGGCGAGCCGGTCCGGTGGCCGGTGCGGCGGTCGGCCGGGCGGCAGTTGCGGTCGCAGCCGCCGAAGCGGGCCGTGTCGATCGGGGTGAACCGGGTCGGCTCGACGCCGCGCAGCGCGCCCAGCATCGTGTCGCGCCAGATCGGGCCCGGGATGCCGGCGCCGAGCACCGCGCCGTAGTAGCGCCCGCCGATCGTGACGCCGGTCAGCTTGTGGTCGCGCGAGCCGCGGGGGTCGCCGATGCCGACGGCTCCGGCGAGGTCCGGGGTGAATCCGGCGAACCACGCGGCGGCGTACCCGTCGGTGGTGCCGGTCTTGCCTGCGGCGTCGCGGCCGATGCCGCCGACCCCCCGCATCGTGCCCTTGGTCAGCACACCCGACAGCACGTCGGCCGCCGCGTCGGCGACCGCCGGGTCGAGTGCCTGGCGGCACCGGGGTTTGTAGGTGGTGACCTTGCCGTTCCTGTCCTTGATCGAGGTGATCGCCATCGGCGCGCAGTATCTGCCGCGGGCGGCGATCGCCGCGTAGGCATTGGCGACGGTGACCGGGTCCATCTCGTTGATGCCGAGCGTGAACGTCTCGTACTCGCGCAGCGGCTGGCCGTCGGATCGGTGGATGCCGAGCGACTTGGCGGTCTTGACCGTGTCGCAGAGACCGACCCGCTGCTCCAACTCCATGAAGAACGTGTTCACCGAGTGCCAGGTGCCGGTACGCAGGGTCTGCCAGCCGGGGCTGCCCTCGTCGTTGGTGACGGTGTGGGTCGGGTCGCCGATGTTGTCGCCGGCGCAGTTCTTGAACGTGGCATAGGCGGGGGCGCGATAGCCGGCGCCCGCGGTGAGGCCGTCATCCGTCTTCATGCCCTTGGCCAGCGCGTTCAGCAGGGTGAAGACCTTGAAGGTGGAGCCGGCCTGGAAGCCGATGCCGCCTCCGTGTGCGGCGTCGGCGACGAGGTTGTAGGAGATCTCGTTCTTCTTCGCGTCTCGGCCGTACCGGCGGCTGGCCGCCATCGCCTTGATCGCTCCGGTGCCCGGCTGGACCAGTGCCTCGGCCGCGACCGGGGCGTCGGAGGGGCGGACCCACTTCCTGATGGCCCGGTCGGCCGCCGCCTGCATGCGCGGGTCGATCGTGGTCCTGATCGTCAGGCCGCCGCGGTTGAGCAGCTGGAGGCGGGCCTTGGCCGTACGGCCGAAGTCGGGATTGCGCAGGATCTCGTTGCGGACATAGAGGCAGAAGTACGGATAGACGCTGGTTTCGCAGCCGCCGGGCAGCGGCGTTCCCTTGTAGCCGAGCCTGGTGGCCTTGGCCTTCTCCGCCTCTGCCTGGGTGATCTTGCCGAGCTGTGCCATCCGGTCCAGCACGACGTTGCGCCGCTTCAGCAGCCGTTCGCGGTGCTTGCGGCCCAGGTTGGGATCGGTGGCGTTGGGATCCTGTACGGCACCGGCCAGCGTCGCGGCCTGCGGCAGGGTGAGGCGGGACGCCGGGACGCCGAAGAACCGCTTGGCCGCCGCCTCCACGCCGTAGGCGCTCGCCCCGAAGTAGGCGATGTTGAGGTACTTCTCCAGGATCTCGTCCTTGGTGTACTTCTTCTCGACCGCCATCGCGTGCCGCAGCTCGGTGAGCTTACGCGCGTAGCTGGCCTCCAGCGCCCTGGCCTTCTCCTTCTCGGTGACGGCGGAGTTGAGCAGCACCTGCTTGACGTACTGCTGGGTGATGCTGGAGCCGCCCTGGCTCACCCCGCCCGCCTGCAGGTTCCTCGCGAACGCGCGGATCGTCCCCTCGATGTCGATCGGCCCGTGCTCATAGAACCGGTAGTCCTCGATCGAGATGATCGCGGTCTTCATGATGTCGGCGACCCGGTCGAGGGGGACGACCTCGCGATACTCCTCGTAGAACCTCGCGATCTCCCGGCCCCTGGCGTCCTGCACGATCGTGACCTCGGCCGGGGGAGGCTCCGCCAGGTCCACCGGCTTGAGCTGCAGCTCGTCGGTCGCGAAGGCGATGCCGAAGCCCACACCCCCGACGGCGGGTAATGCGATCGCCGCCAGCACCGTGCCCGCCGCCGTCCCCAGCGCGGCCAGGCGCACGATCTTCGACGCGGCCCCCGAGCGGCCCTCGCGCCGTCCAGACATGAAACGCCCCGTTTCTTTCCTGTTCTGCTGCTGCCGTCCGAAAGGCAGCAGCAAAACAGATCGACCGCCTCATGTCTAATACGTAATGAAGATGCGATTGATATCGGTTCATGGATGATCGCAGGTCATGCCGGTTGCGCCGGGACCGCCGCACGATCAGCGGCCACGGCGGCCGGCCTCGGCGTCAGCCGCGAGGGGCGGGCCTGGTGCCGATGACCGCGGTGGCGTCCAGGTCGTCCGACCCGGTCAGGCGCGCGGTCAGCCCGCCGCCGACCACCGCTTCGACGGCCGGTCGCGCCTGGTTCCGGCCCGTCTCGACCAGCAGGTGGCCGCCCGGCGCGAGCCAGTCCGGCGCCTCGGCGATCACTCGCCGCACGATGTCCAGCCCGTCGGCTCCGCCGTCCAGCGCCACCTGCGGTTCGTGCAGGCGGGCCTCCGGCGGCAGCAGCCCGATCGCCTCGGTGGGCACGTAGGGCGCGCTGGCGACCAGGACGTCGACCCGGCCGCGCAGCGTGCCGGGCAGCGCGTCGTACAGGTCGCCCCGATGCACCCGGCCGCCCACGCCGTCGACGTTGCGGCGGGCGCACCGCACCGCCGCCGGATCGATGTCGGCGAGGTGCAACTCGACCGGGTGAGCCGTGCCCGCCGCCGCTGCCAGCGCGGCCCCTATGGCGCCGGAGCCGCAGCACAGGTCGACCACCACGGGCCGGGTGCGGGCGGGCAGGCCGCGGATGAGCGCGATCGCCTGGCGTGCGAGGAACTCGGTGCGGCGGCGGGGGACGAACACCCCTGGCTCCACCGCCATCCGCAGGCCGCAGAACTCCGCCCAGCCCACGACGTGTTCGAGGGGGAGACCGGACGCTCGCCGCGCCACCATCGCGGCCAGCTCGTCCGGTGTACGCGCGGCGCGGACGAGCAGACCCGCCTCGTCCTCGGCGAAGACACAGCCGGCCGACCGGAGCCTGGCCACGATCTCGGACATGGGGAGCAGGGGAGAAGAGGAACCCGACATAGGGCGCCTTTCGGAATGCCGTGGGGCTCCGATCGCCTACGCGGGGCGAGGGGAGGGGAGCACCCGACCCGATCTGACGGAAATGGGGCTCACCTCCTCGGGACGATCACTTGCGAGGCGCAAACGCTATCAGAGGCGGTCACGGCCCCCGGCGGCCGGCCCGTCGTACGGCCCGTCATACGGCTCGGCGGGCCGTACGACGGGCAACGGCGACCGGTTCAGGGCCGATCGGTGATCGGGACGTAAACGGCGCCGCCCTGGTCGCGGAACTGGGCGGACTTCTCGGCCATCCCCGCCGTGAGCGCCTCCGACTCCGTCAGCCCCCGCTCGGCGGCGAACCGCCGAAGGTCATGGCTGATCTTCATGGAGCAGAACTTCGGACCGCACATGGAGCAGAAGTGCGCGGTCTTGGCGGGTGCGGCCGGGAGCGTCTCGTCGTGGAACGACCGGGCCGTGTCGGGGTCGAGCGACAGGTCGAACTGGTCCTCCCAGCGGAACTCGAACCTCGCCTCCGACAGCGCGTCGTCCCACGCCTGGGCCAGCGGATGGCCCTTGGCCAGGTCGGCGGCGTGCGCCGCGATCTTGTAGGTGATCACGCCGGTCTTCACGTCGTCCCTGTCGGGCAGGCCGAGGTGCTCCTTGGGAGTGACGTAGCACAGCATGGCCGTGCCGTACCAGCCGATCATGGCGGCGCCGATGCCGGAGGTGATGTGGTCGTAGCCGGGGGCGATGTCGGTGACCAGCGGCCCGAGCGTGTAGAAGGGGGCGTCGTCGCACAGCTCGCGCTGCAGCTCCACATTCTCCTTGATCTTGTGCATCGGCACGTGACCGGGGCCCTCGATCATCACCTGCACGTCGTGCTCCCGGGCGATCGCGGTCAGTTCACCCAGTGTGCGCAGCTCGGCGAACTGGGCCTCGTCGTTGGCGTCGGCGATCGAGCCCGGCCGCAGCCCGTCGCCGAGGGAGAACGCCACGTCGTAGGCGGCGAGGATCTCGCACATCTCCGCGAAGTGCTCGTACAGGAAGCTCTCCCGGTGATGTGCCAGGCACCACGCCGCCATGATCGACCCGCCGCGCGAGACGATGCCGGTCTTGCGGCGGGTGGTCAGCGGCACGTACGCCAGGCGGACCCCGGCGTGCACGGTCATGTAGTCGACGCCCTGCTCGCACTGCTCGATCAGGGTGTCGCGGTACACCTCCCACGACAGGTCGGCGGCCACCCCGCCCACCTTCTCCAGTGCCTGGTAGATGGGTACGGTCCCGATCGGCACGGGGGAGTTACGGATGATCCACTCGCGGGTGGTGTGGATGTCCCGGCCGGTGGACAGGTCCATGACCGTGTCGGCGCCCCAGCGGGTGGCCCAGGTCATCTTCTCCACCTCCTCCTCGATGGAGGAGGTGACCGCCGAGTTGCCGATGTTGGCGTTGATCTTCACGAGGAAGTCGCGGCCGATGATCATCGGTTCGCTTTCGGGGTGGTTGACGTTGGCCGGGATGATGGCCCGTCCCGCGGCCACCTTCTCCCGGACGAACTCGGGGCTCACCCCCTCCCTGACCGCGACGAACTCCATCTCCCGGGTGATCACGCCGCGCCGAGCGTAGGCGAGCTGGGTCACCGGCGCGCCGGTCGCGCGCAGCGCCCGGCCCGGGCCGCCCGGGGCGACGTCGCCGCGTTCGCGGATCCACTCCTCGCGTAGCCGTGGCAGTCCCCGGCCGAGGTCGGTGGTGACGGCCGGGTCGGTGTACGGCCCGGAGGTGTCGTAGAGCCGTACCCGTTCGCCGTTGGACAGCAGGACCTCGCGCATCGGCACCCGCAGATCACCCACGTGGACCTTGGCGAAACGGGGCCCGGAAGGACGGCCTTCGGAAGGACGAGACCTGGAAGAACGCGCGTCGCTCATCTGCGCAACTCCCTTCGCCGGCATTACCCGGAGCAGGTTCTGGCGGTCGGCGGCTGATCGATAGCCGTCCTCTCAGCCCGGTCACACCGGGCTCCCGCGTCGGACGGCGTCACCGTAACCCGGCTCCGGATGACGCGCAAGGGCGTGATCGCCTTACCTGCACGCCATCGCGGCCATGTCCACCGGCAGCGGTCTCCGGTCAATCCCCGCGCGCGTGGTCGGCGGGGTCCGGCAGGACCGCGGCCAGCCGGTCGATCTTCTCGTTGAGCGCCCGGATCTCTTTCATCACCGCGATGTGCTGCTCCAGCTCCAGCGCCTGGTCCTCCTCCCACCGGACGGCGTTGACCTCCTGCTCCATCGCGGAGACGATCACGCCGATGAGCAGGTTGAGGACGAAGAACGCCGAGACCACGATGAAGCCGGCGAAGAAGACCCAGGCCAGCGGCTCGGTGGCCATCACGTCCTCGGCGACCTGCGGCCAGTTCTCCACGGTGAGCACCGTGAACATCGTGAACAGCGACTTTCCGAGGTTCCCGAAGTGCTGCGGCGCCGCCTCACGGAAGAGCCGTTCGCCGATGACGGCGGCGACGTACAGCAACAGCAGCAGCAGGACCAGGATGGAGGCCAGCCCCGGAATCGCGGTGAACAGCGCCGAGACCACGCGGCGCATGTTGGGGACCACGGAGACCAGCCGCAGGACGCGCAGGAACCGGAACAGCCGCAGGATCGACATCGACTGCGAGGCCGGGACGAGCGCCGCCCCGACGACGATCAGGTCGAACCAGCTCCACGGGTCGCGGAAGAACGCCTTCCCCTTCGCGGAGATCCGCAGGACCATCTCCACCACGAAGATCGCCGTGATGGCGTGGTCGATCAGGAAGAAGGCCGTCGAGTATCGGCCCGTCGGGTCGGCGGAGGACTCCAACCCGAGGGTGATCCCGTTCAGCGTGATCACGGCGATGACGGTGCGTTGGAACGCCGGAGCATCCACCACGGTGCGGAGCCGTTCACGTGAGAAAGCGGGCAAGCCGAAACTCCTGGGGGCGAGATTCCTTGATCGCCCGAAATCCTACGTTGCCCGTGCCGCCGGCCGTGGTGCGGGCCCGGGCCGGGCGGCCGCCACAGGGCCCGTTCCCGCAGGGAGCGGCGGTCGTCGCGGATGATGGTCACGTGCTCTTCGACGTCCTGGGCCGGAGACGCGAATCGGAGCCCCCGGACCCAGGTGATCGGTCCTCTCGCTCGTCTTTATGCGTTCAGCCCGGATCAGGGCGCCTCTGCCAGCAGGATCGGGCGCCAGTCGTCCAGCTCGTGGAAGCGGCGCAGCTCGGCCACGCCGGCCAGCCAGCCACCCCAGCCGGCGTACGGCGGACGGGTCTCGTCGAAGCCACTCGACACGAACGTGAGCCTGGTGTGGCCCTCCGAGCCCTCCAGCTCCCAGGACATGACACCCGCGGAGCCCCAGTCGACGGAGATCGAACGGCCGGGGTCGAGATCGATGATCTTGGCGGGCTGCGGGTCGTTGTCGATGCCGCCCATCGCGAAGCGGCCGCCGACCTGCGGCTCGATCTCGATCGGGAAGCCGAACCACGCGCTGACCTCGGCGGAGTCGATCAAGGAGTGGTACACCTTCTCGACGGGGGCGGCGATGACGACCTCGCCCCGCAGCACCGGGTCGGTGAAGTCGCAGCGGGGGCCGATCTCGCGGCCCTCCACGTAGTCGGCCAGGTTGGCGAGCGCCTGGCACCAGAAGGTCTGCAGGACCCCGCGGATGCTGCTTCCGCTGATCATCTCCTGGTAGTCGAAGTGGCTCTGCGAGAGGGTCAGGATGGTCGACTCCGGACCGTCCTCCGCCAGGGTGATCTCCACGGTGGTCTCCACGCCGTCGAGTGACCAGGCCAGCCGCAGCGTTCGGTCGTCGGCGTGCAGCAGCCGCTGGTGGGGCGCGTCGCCCTCGGGGGTGTAGCGCCCCCAGAACTCGTACCGCTCCGGCAGGTCCACCTCGGCGTGCTCGGCCAGCCAGACGCGCAGCGCCGCCGGGTCGGTGAGTGCCTGGTGGACGTCCTTGACCGGGGCGGCCAGGCGGGCGTGGAGCGTCATCGGCTCAGTCATCGGTCTCTCCTTGGGGATGGGGCTTCGGGTAGCAGGCCACGGCGAGTTTGAAGGCGTCGCCCTCGGCTCCGCCGTAACGGGTGAAGATCGTCTGTAGTGCGGACCTCAGGTCGGCCAGGAACTCCTGGCGGCGCTCGGCCGGGACGCGGATCTCGCCGGACACGCCGATGGAGGGCAGCTCCGGCGCGTCGCGGTCGAGCGCCGCGATGTCGGACTGGACCTCCTCCACCAGGTCGAGCAGGTAGCCCAGGCTCAGCTCGTCCTGGGGCCGGCGCAGCCCGCCGACCCGGCCGACCAGCCGGGGCGACAGCCAGTACGAGCGGGCGCAGGCCCGATAGATGCCCTCGTGGATGCCGCGCACCCGCCGCTCGGACACCTGCTCGACCAGTCCCGCCTCGACCAGGCGTTTGACGTGGTAGTAGACGCGCTGCGGCGTCTGATCCAGCCGGGCCGCGACCTCTGTGCAGGTGCGTGGCTCGGCCAGCTGCCGCAGCACCTCGATGCGCTGCGGCTTGAGCAGTGCCTCGGCCTGCTCGATCTGTTCCAGGTACAGGACGTCTCTCATCGCAAAAACAAGCTTGTACGTAAAAAAGCATTTTGTCAATGGCTCACGCGAGGATCGGCAAGGCTCGCGCCGACCCGCAATGAGGACGCGGAACTCGACGCTGACGGCGACGGCCGATCAGGTAGCCGGTCTCGGCCGTGTCGCCCGCCGGCTCGATGGCTTCGTCGTACGCCGCGCGCGACTTCTGACCACTGCCCCGCCGACCGGCAGGTCGGTCAGCGGGGGAGGAGATTCACCGTGAGGATTTCTCGCCCGGCTCGGTCACCTCGTCCGTTCCGCCCGACGAGGGGGCGGAGCGGCGGAAGCGGACGACCAGGATCACCGCGGCGATGACGGCGGCGGCGAGCAGGAGGACCGCTGCGTCGGAGACACCGGAGGAGATCCGGCTCACCCACTGCTCGGCGGCGTACTCCGCGTCCACCCCCAGGAGCCCGGGGAGGGCCGAGGCCCCGTCGAAGAGCAAGAACAGCACTCCGAGGAGGATGAAGAAGACCCCGGACAGCAGCGAGTTGGTGTGCAGGTGCAGCGGCCCCAGGCGGAAGCCCCGCCCCCGGAGCCAGCGCCTGCCGCCCAGGTGGAACCGGTCCCACATCAGCGCGAGCAGGAACATCGGGAAGGCCATGCCGAGCGCGTAGACGGCCAGCAGCGCCCCGCCGTACACCGGGTCGCCGCCGATCGCGGACACGGCCAGCACGCTGCCGAGGACGGGCCCGGCACAGAACCCGGCCAGGCCGTACACCGTGCCGAGCACGTAGACCGACCCCGCCGATCCGGGTCGGATGCCGGCCGCCTTCTCCTGCATGCGGCGCGAGGCGAAGCCGAGCCCCAGCACCTGGGCGACGCCCAGGGCGATGACCGTCCAGCCGCCGATGGCCACGAGCAGGTCGCGGTGGCCGTAGAACAGCCGCCCGGCCAGCGATCCGGCCGCGCCGAGGGGCACCAGGGTGGTGCACAGCCCGGCATAGAAGAGCAGCGTACGGCCGAGCAGCCTTGCCGGGGTGCCGAAGGCGTAGGCGAAGAAGGCGGGCAGCAGGAGAGCGCTGCACGGACTGAGCAGCGCGAGCAGCCCACCGAGGAACGCGGCCAGATACCCGATGTCGGTCATTGCCCCGTCGCCTCCGGCGCCGACGTCACCGTGGGCTTGCCGGCGGTCGACCTGGCCTGCTCGATGGCGGCCTCGAAGACCTCCAGCGGCTGGGCGCCCAAGATGGGCTGCGTGTTGACCAGGAACGCCGGGGTGCTGGTCACCCCGATCGCGTATCCCTCCTGGCTGTCGCGGTCGATGGCGTCCTTGGCCGCCTTGCTCTCCATGTCCGTGCGGAAGCGGCCGAGATCGGGCACGCCCGCCTCGCGAGCCATCTTCTCCAGCTTGCCGGGGGCGAAGGCGCCGCTGTTGAGCTTGCGCTCCTTCGCGAAGGCGATGCCGTAGAACTCCCAGAACCTGCCCTGCTGGGCGGCGGCGTATCCGGCACGGGCGGCGGCCGTCGATTCCTCACCGAAGATCGGGAAACTGCGCCATTCGATGCGAAGCGTGCCGTCCTGCACGTACTTCATCAGCCGAGGGTGGGTGTCTCGCGCGAACTTTCCGCAGTACGCACACTGGAAGTCGGCGTACTCGATCATGACGACGGGCGCGTCCGCGCGCCCCACGGCGCTGCCGTCGTCGGCGTCACGCCGGGCCAGGGCGAGCAACGCCCTTTCCAACTCCGGCGACATCTGCGTCTGCGCACCGTCGGTCGCCGAGGTGGAAGGGGTGGCGACCGGCGCGTTCGAGGGACCGCCGGGGGTCGCGGTGAGTGAGGCTAGACCAAGGATGAGGACGGCGAAGATGACGACCGCGGCGACGATGGTTCCGCGGGTTCTGCCGCCGCCGGAGGTGGTGCTGGACACGGGATGCTCCTGATGAGACGAGAGGAAAGCGGTGGATCGGTCGCCGTTCACTGCTGATCGGGACCGGTGAACGGCGTCGGTACGGCAGGCGGCGTCGGCTGTGCCGTACGGTCCGCTTGGCCGGACGGGTGGTGAACCGTCGAGCGGGCGCCGCCCCGGGGCCGCGGCGCGGCCGGCGTCGAACGTTCTGTCATGGGCGCCGTGATCGGCGCCGGCATGTCTAGATCCGCAGAATGGGCAGAAGGGTCGGTGCGGGGGCTCGAGGGGCCGGGCCGGCGCAATCGGTCCTGTGCCGGTCCGCCGGAAGCCGGCCTGCGGCCGGCGGCCTGGCGTTGCTCAGCAGGCCCGTCCCGTACGAGTCGGTCCGGAGGGAGGGCGTCGATCCCTCGGTCGCACTCGGTCTCTTCGAGCAGCCACGGCCCGGAGCGCCATCGCCGCCGTCGTCCGGGGTGGCGTGCGCGACGAGGAGGCCGGCCGAGTCAGGCGATGCCTGGACGGTCACGGCGACGGGCGGCGCGGCCTGCTCGGGCCCGGCGGTGACGCTCACCGTGGAGATCAGTCCGCAGGCGAAGGCCGCGAAGGCGAGCAGCACGAGCACCAATGCCGGCGCGGAGAGCCTCAGCACCGCAGGCGTCGGCACCATTCGGGTGGTGCGGCTGCGGTGCATGGAAAGGCGTCCCTCCGTGGCGACATGCGTCATCTGCCACCCTATGAGAGGGGCGCTGACACGGCAAAAGCGTCCTCGCCGAGTCGTGATCTCTCTCACCGGCCGGATCGGTGGGAAGCAGGCACAGGGCTCAGGCTTCGAGCGCTCCCGGCCGCAGAGTGCTCGATCCGTGGTCAGTCAGAAGGTGACCGTCTCGCTGTAGGGGACCCGGAATGTCGCCGTGAACTCGGTGAGCAGGGAGGCGTCGCCGGTGAGCTCGACCGCCCCCGACTCGATGGCCGCGTCGGCATCGAGAACGCCTGCGAGCAGGTCGCGGAAGCCCGGACCGGCGACGACGACCAGGTCGGGCTCAGGGTGCTCACCTGCCTCGACCTCGACGGTGGTGCCGCGCATCGTCGCATGTGCGACCGCCGCACCGGATCTGATGACGTAGACGACGTCTCGGCCTGGACGACGAGCCCGTCCACCGGCGGCGACCCGCAATCCGGCCACCAGGGCGGCGTCGGTCACCACCTCTCCCTCGCGCGGCTCGCGCATCGTGGCCGCCCCCCAACGGCCGAGTGCGTCAAGGGCGGGCGCGAGCTCCTCGGCCCGGGGAGTCGCCCGATAGATGACGGAACGGCCGCCGTTCCCGGTCTGCAGTTCGCAGGTCACCAGGCCGTCGGCTTCGAGCTCCTTGAGCCGGGCGGCAAGGACGTTCGTGGCGATGCCGGGCAGCCCGGCCAGCAGGTCAGAGTACCGGCGTGGGCCTACGAGGAGGTCGCGCAGGATCAGCATCGTCCAGCGTTGCCCAAGGACTTCCGCGGCGCGGGCCAACCCGCAGAACTGGCCATATTCACGACTGCGCATGGTCCCACCCTACCTTTGACTTGCTCGTAGCAATCATGCTTGCATATGGCAAGTTACGAGCGAGACGGGGGAGCGGAACATGGTGAGCAACGTGATCGTCGACATCTTTCTCTCGGTCGACGGGTGGGCGGGAAGCGACGGACTGCCCGGCTACTTCGGTTATCTGGGACCCGAACTCGAGGAATGGATCAAGACCGAGAGCGCCGCGCCACAGCTGGTGATCATGGGACGGCGGACCTACGAGACGTTGGAGGCCCTGCCCGATGCGGCCAAGGACGAGTCGTGGCACCGGATGACCCGGCTGGAGAAGGTCGTCTTCTCCAGGACGTTGACGGAGACCAGGTGGCCCAACACCCGGGTCAGCGACGACCTGATCCAGGAGATCGGGCGGTTGAAGGCGCAGAGCGACGTGCCGCTGCGCACCATGGGAAGCATGTCACTGGCCCGGCAGCTCGTCGGTGCCGGCCTGGTGGATCGCCTCCGGTTGATGATCTTCCCGCTGTTCGCCGGTGACGCGGGCCGCCAGGCGGCGTTCGCCGACATCGCCTCCGCCGACCTCGAGTTGGTCGAGCACCGGACCCTCGATGGACGGGTGCTGCTGGTGGAATACCGGCCCACCGGGAAGGACGTCCCGCGCGGCTGAAGCGTGTTCCACTCGTCGGTCAGGGACGCTTGCGTGCTCGAAGGACGGCATCGTGAAGGGTGATCTCGCATCCGTCGGAGTCGGTGGCCGGCCGGGTCCTGGCCTCGGCGACGGCGATGTCCCATCGGTCGGAGTCGAGGCCGGCCGCGAGCTCCGCGGGCGTGATGTGCACCGCCGGCACCGTGGCGTGCGAGAGGGCCGGCTCGTGTGACGGATGGTGATCGACGATGAGCAGCGTGCCGCCCGGTGCGACCGCCGCCGCCAGCCGGCGGAACACGATCTGGCGGGATGCCGCCGGGTGCACATAGTGGGCACAGACCAGGTCGAAGTGTTCCTCGGCGGGCGTCCAGGCGGTCAGATCCGCCTCGGCCCAGTCGATCCGGCTCACGACGTCGTCACCGAAGGTTTCGGCGTACTCCCGCGCATGGCGCAGCGCGGTCGAGGCGATGTCCACCGCCGTCACGCGCCAGCCGTGTGAGGCGAGCCAGATCGCGTTGGCCCCCTCACCACAGCCCGCGTCGAGTGCCGTGCCCGGCCGTAGATCCCCGACCTCCGCCACCAGTTGCGGGTTGGGCCCGCTCCGGTGGAGCGCGGTGTGGCCGCGGTAACGCTCTTCCCAGTACGCCTTGCCGAATTCCGCTGACATGACGGTTCGTCTCCCCTCTGTGGCCGAGCACCGCAACCATGCACCCCAGTCGCCCGCCGCGGCAAACTCTATTGCCAACATGGCAAAACCACGTGCATGGGTGAGTGCTGCCCCTGACCCGGCGGGGCGTGACGGCAGATGCCGGACCGGGCCTGCCATTCGCGGGCTATGGAATCGGATCACCCGGCCGCGGGGTGTTGTCGATGACGTATTCCACTGGCGTCGACAGGTACCAGCGAATCGCGACAGCCACGAGAACAATCACGCAGACCGCCGCCACCCCGCGATTGGAGACGCCGGTTCGGTCAGTTTTCTTCTTGGCCGCCATGCCCGCGAGAACCAGCCCGATCACGGCGATGAGGCCGGCCAGGACGAAGTTGAACCAGAACACGAACAGGCTGAAGCCGGCCGCGATATGCGCGGTCACCGCCAGGCTCGGCGTCACTCGCCCATTCGGTTTTCCTGTACGAGACATCTCGCCCTCCCCGCGCTCGGACGCTTCATTCGGGCCGCTACAGGAATGTCCTTGAGCGTACGCAACAGCCGGTCGGCGATCCATGCGGAGAGACGCGGGGTCGGTGGTCGGACCCGGTCACGGCACAGGCAACGGCCCGGACCGCGACGGCATAGGAGGAGCACGGGCTGTGTGGGTTCGGCCCAAGCTCAGCGGGTCACGGCGGTCTCCCGTTCCACGCGCGACAGCTTCTCGGGATTACGCACATGGTAGGCGCCGGTGACGTAGCCGAGCTCGCCGCCAATGGCGCCTTCCTGCCCGGCCCGCACGCCAAGCTCGCCGGACCCACCTTCCAGGAGTGGCTCGGCACCCAGCCTTGAGCCGGCCTTGCCCTTGTTCTCGGACCTCCACGGCCCGGACCGGCTCCGAAGCGGTGGCCCGCCGGACGGCCCGATCGGGCTCAGCCGGGGGAGTGCCGGCGCGGCTGCAGCCGGGCGTTCGGCAGGGCGGGCGCGGGCAGACGAGACGTCCGTCCCGTGTACCCGCGCACCTCGCCGAACCGGTCGGAGCCGTCCTCCCACGCTTGGCGGAACTCGACGATCTCCTCGTGGCTGCGCCCCACGAAGTTCCACCACATCACGATCTCCTCGGTGAACGGCTCACCGCCCAGCAGGAGCAGCCGGGTCGGCCGGTCACCGGTGTTGTGCAGCACGAGAGTCGACGCTCCCGCCGCCAGGTAGCCCAGATCGCGGTGGGCCAGCTCGGTGCCTCGGGCGCACACGGTTCCGGTGTCGACCAGGATCCCGTGCTCGAAGCGAGGATCCACCTCCAGTTCCGCCCGGCCTCCGGGCCGGAGGGTGAGCTCGGCCCCCAGCAAGGGCGTGAAGGTCGGAACGGGGGACACCTGCCCGGCCAGTGACCCGAGGAAGACCCGCATCAGGTACTCGTCCGTCTGGACGGGTTCGGGAGCGTGATGCCGGAAATCCCGTGCCGTGTCCCGTGCGGCGTCCGGCAGCGCCACCCACAGCTGGACGCCGTGCAGGGTCGTGACCGAGGGCACGGAGACCTCCGAATGCGAGATCCCGTGACC
The DNA here is from genome assembly GCF_001417795.1 of Sphaerimonospora mesophila. Lineage (NCBI taxonomy): Bacteria > Bacillati > Actinomycetota > Actinomycetes > Streptosporangiales > Streptosporangiaceae > Sphaerimonospora > Sphaerimonospora mesophila. Next base: position 224,739 of record NZ_BCBX01000031.1, read on the forward strand.
TGCGGTCATCAGGTTCAGCTCGCCTGGACGTACACGGGCGTGCACGCCCAGGCTGTCGCGATGCTCGATCTCCCCGGCGAACAGCCAGCTGACCGTCTGGAGACCGGTGTGCGGATGAGGTGGTACGTCCATGCCGCCGGTAGTGGCCACGTCGTCCGGGCCGTAATGGTCGGCGAAGCACCACGCCCCGATCAGTGATCGGCGCCGCTGCGGGAGGGTCCGGTGGACGTTCATCGCCCGGGGCCCGCCCAGGGGGACCCGCCGCGGTGTCAGGACCTCCACGCCGGCCGCGGCGCCGTCTTCGCCAGCGGGGGAGCCGGCCCGGCAGCGCAGCTCGGCTGGTACGGATTCCACGTTGCTCATGCGGGACGCGCTCCAGGGGACTCGTGCCGGATCGGATGCGCCGGATCGGTCGGCGCCCCCAACCATAACCCGGTTGTCCCGTCTCGTTTGATCTGACGCCTGTGGCATCTCTCACCTGCGGTGCCGCAGATCGAATGAGACGAACAAGGACGGGTTCGGCGTTCGGCCACGCACACCTCAACGTCCTGGGCCCGCTACTCCATCTCCTCCTCCACGCCGTCTGAAGGCTGCCCCGGCCTGCCTGACGGCGTCGGCGTGGATGAGGAGGGGGCCCGGGCCGAGGCGGCTTGATGGGTTACGTGATGAGCAGGAGCGTGCTGATCGCCAGCATCACCACTGCGGTGGCGCCGTGGATGCCGTAGACGGCCGTCTTGGGCCCGTTGCTGCGCAGCACGATCACCGCGTCGCCGACGGGTATGGCGCAGGCGGCCAGCAAGAACCAGCCCAGCAGGTGGGTTGTCCCGCCGACCAGCAGGATGAAGAGGAAAAGCCCTGAGGCGATGTCGCGCACGCCCTTGACGTACAGCCAGGCGTGGAAGCTCCGGTCCTCGGTCGGTGTGTCGGGGATCCCGAAACCGACCGCGGCCTGCGGCTCCCAGAAGGCGCGGGCGCCCATGAAGATGATGCCCGCGCCGATCAGTCCGGCGAGCACTGTGGCGATGTTGCTGAGCATGGGTCGTCGCGCCTTTCGGGAGCAGTTAGTTCTACGGGCACATTCCAGGTGGCGGGTGGGTCGCGGGGCGGGGCGTATGCCGTCGCCGGTGCCATCACCGTTCGCAGTCGTCGACGAAGTGGTTGTCGTGGGCTTCGTGAAGCCGGCTCAGGTCCCGCTCGTTCACGGTGGCGAGCTGCGCGAAGTACTCCTCCCGGGGCACGCCTGGCGAGAGTGCCATGAGGAGGGTGGCAGGTTCGGCGTGTTCCTTCCGGAGCGCGTGTACGCCACCCATCGCGGCATGCGCGGTGTCGCCGGGCAGCAGTGTTCGCCAGGCCTGACCGTCGAAGTAGTCGACTTCACCTTCTTCGACGATGAAGGTCTCGCTGAAGGTCGTGTGAAAGTGCGGGGCAGGGCCTCGGCTGGAGGGCGACATGCGCCACCGGTAGATGCTCACGATCCCGCTGGTCTCCGCCGGGCCGGCGAGGACTTCGATCGTCGATCCGCCGGCGCCCAGCCGGATGGTTCGCGTCTTTCGAGCTCGCTCGGGTCGGTCGCAGAACCAGGCCGTCGGCTTCGTCTCAGTCATGACGCGAGTCTCGGGGCTTCGCCGCTGCGCTCGCGCTCATTTCGGCGGTGGCCTAATAATGCGGTGGCCTGACAATGGGGAGATGATCCGCTATCGATTGGGCGCCGGTGCCGCGAGCGTGCGATGGGCGATGTCGCCGATCCACGAAGTGGTCAGTCTCGCCCGGCTCCTGACCGAACCACGGCGTCACCCGATGTTCCACCAGTGGCTTCGCCGTCGCCACCACCGTCTCTCGGGCCTGGACCTCACGGCGCTCACGGTCTTCATGGCCGACGGCGCGTATCGACCCGACTTCCTTGACCCATCGCCCATGTCCAGTGAGCCGACCTTCGAGGAAGGCATGGATGCCCTCCTCTCCACCCCGACGGACCAGGTCTACGCCGAGCTGGTCGACGCCACGATCGGACGTGGGGCAGAAACCGGCCGCCGCCTGCTCGACGACCCCGACCGAGCCAGATCGGCGGCCGCCGATGCGGTGCGCCGCCTCTGGAAGGCGGCCGTGGAACCGGAGTGGCCGTCAATGCGGCAGGCGCTGCGTGCCGAGATGCTGGACCGGGCCATCCAGGTCAACCGCGAGGGGCTGCGTACAGTCCTGCCGCGCCTGCACCACTCCGCGGCGTACGAAGGCGACACCGTCACGGTCGAGTCGGACGTCGACATCGACGTCGACCGCCCCGAGGGACTCGTTCTCGTTCCGTCGCTGTTCATCACCGACCGGGTGCAATGCACCACCTCAGACCACTGGACTCCGGCGATCTATTACCCGGCGTCCGGGCGGTACCTCTGGGCGACGCCTCCCACTCCGAAATCCCTTGACCGGCTTCTGGGAGCGACTCGATCGAGGATCCTGGCCGCGCTCACCACTCCGCTGCAGACGACCGTTGTGGCCAGGCTGGTGAGCGTCACCACCCCGACGGCCAGCGAACACCTGGCGATCCTGCGAGACGCCGGGTTGATCGACAGCAGCCGGGCCGGTCGTACGGTCACGCACGAGCTCACCGAAGCCGGCCGTGCTCTCCTGGACGCGGCCTCGCCGCGACCATGACTGCTCCGGGAGCCGTCCGAACCCGCCGTACGGCTCGCGCCTTGTCGACCCCTACAAGAACGCCCTCGCGACGATACCGACGACAACCCCCACGGACTCCACCGCGAAGATCACCACCAGGGTGAACCCGCGGAAGAACCGAAGTCTCAGGAGCATCCCCATCACGGTGATGAAAACCAGGCCGATGAAGAAGTTGAAGAGCGCTCCCAGGACGCCCTTCATTCCCCAGAATCCAGCCCGGTCGCGCCCAGCGGTGATCCGGGCGGGATAGACAGAGCCGGGCTCGGCCCACGAGAAGGCGCCGACCGCCACCTCCTCGCCGGTGGCGTCGTACACGAATCTCCCCGTGCATATCTGCCTGCTGGACCTGCCGGACCTCAAGTCGTGGCACTCCAGGACCGTCAGGGATCCGGGAGCGCCGGCGAGTCCGGTCGCCAGTCCGATGTCGACCACTGCGGGAACGGTGGCCGTCAGGGTCCATCCCACCGTCGCCACGGTCACGACGATGAATGAGCCGATCTTGATGAACAGTGACTTCCGGGGCGTGCCGCTCCCCGGGGTCCCGCGCGAATCCCCGCGACGGCTGGAGGAGCGCATGCGTAAGGGAGACCTGACATCGGTACGAGGGCGCATGGCGTCACCGTGGAGCAAAGCGTTTGCGACCTGGTTGGAAACCAGTTGGGACCTGGCCGTCGAAGGTGGACCCAGATCAAACGCCCTGAATGACTCCGGGGGGACGCGCCCTCGTGAACCGCGTTCTCGCCGAGAACGAGAAGGCCGGGTTCATCGATGAAGGGCTGAACGTGACCGCTTGACTCAAGCGTGTGCGGACTCTTGCCCGATCTTGTCCGAATGCGGCAATCGAGTCAGAATCAGTTCAGCCTTCAACTACTTGGTTGGAGGGTCACCGCACGGATGAGGAGAGGCATGAAGCGCACCATCTCCGTTCTCGCCGCCACCATCGGCGTACTCGGCGCCACGCTCACCGCCATCAGTCCCGCGTCCGCGGCCACCCCCGCAGTCGACTGCTCCACGGGCGGGTACACCCGCGTTGTGAACAGCTTCGTCCCCACCAACGTCCAGCGGGCGGCGGTGGACGGTCGTATCTACATGGCCAATGGTCCGGTGGCGTACACGTACGAGGTCTGCCTCGACATCCCGGACACCTCGACATTCACGATCGAGGTACGGATGCGGGCCGCCGACGGGTCCACGAGCGTGTTCGTGGACGACCGGCCCGGGGACAAGGTCTTCAGCTACTCGCCCGGCGCCAACAGCTTCTGGCAGGTCTACGGCACGATGACCGGGCCCGACAGCACCTACATCTACTACACCTGGAACGAGAAGCAGATCCCGGAGTGACTTGGAACAGGCCGGCCGCCTCGCTCGGCGAGGTGGCCGGCCCTACCCGCTCTCCGAGCTCTGACCCACCGTGCAGAGTGGCCGGCGACCCTCTTTCCCGCCCCGTCGCTTCGGACTGCACGTCATCGAGCAGGGCATCGACACCGCCACCATGGAAGTGCGGGCGATGCTGAGCTCCAGCGCGAGCTGATCGTGGCGAACACGAACGACGGGCTCGCCTCAGCGCGAGCCCGCGGCCGAGTCGGCGGGCGCCGGCCACGGCTCACGGCGGACCAGTCCGCGCTCGCCCAACGGCTCTACGACGAGCGGGAGAAGACCGTCCAGCAGATCGCCGACATGTCCGGCGTGCCGAGGTCGATGGTGTACGGGCACCTCAACAAGGCCAAGACCGTCCCCCGTCAACCGAAGAAGACGAAGGTCACGAAGCCCTGACCGCTCCTTTGCACCGTGGGCCAGGGACAGGAGACCGGGGCCTCCTCGCCTCGTTACCCGCTCCTGAGGACACCACTGCCGACGAGAGGATCAACACCGTGATCCACCGACTGCGGTGAGATCACATCGGTTCTCGGGAGACCTGACATCGGTCCCGCCTGGGCGGCTCCGTCCGGATGACCCACGTCGAAGATTACTTGTGGGAATTACACGTCTCACAAGTTATCCGTTCCGTTCAGCGGCGCAACAGATAGGGATTTCTGAATTTTGATTTCCAGAAATACAGAAAATCGGTAGGCTGGCACGCGTGACGATTCCCCCCAAGACGGGCAGCGCGCCGCCCGTGACGACGCGGTCCTGCAAGCACTGCGGCGCCGCGATAGAGCAGCAGGTGAGGCGTGGCAGGCCCAGGGAGTACTGCCCGCAGGGGGCCTGCCAGGCCGCCGCCAAACGGGAAAGGGAGATGCGCCGCGCCGCCCCCGGGCTGGAGGGGGCGCTCGCCCGGGTGGAGGACCTGTACGAACGCATGGAAAAGGGCCTGGCGGCCGCGATCGAGCCGCTCGCCCAGGTGCTCGCCGACGAGCTGAGCCCCGCGGGAGTCGAGGCGAAGCTGAGCGCCGTCCAGGCCGAGGCGCACACCCGTGTCGCCATCGCCCGCACCGAGCGCGAGCAGGCGCTGGAACAGGTGCGGCTGGCACGCGAGGCCACGCAGGCCGCCCGGCGGGAGGCGCAGGAGTCCCGGCAGGCGGCCGAGGATGCCTATGCCGAGCGTGACAGCGCGTTCGCCGACGCCGAGACCGCCCGCGAGCAGGCACTGGCCGCCCTGCGCGAGGCGGCGAGCACCGAGCGGAGGGCCCAGCAGGAGGCCGCCGCGGCCAAGCGCCGGGCAGAGGCGGCCGAGACCGCCCGCGAGCAGGCCGTCAAGGAACTGACCACACGGGTCGACCAGGCCGTCTCGGAGGCACGCCAGGCGCGAGCGGACGCCGTACGGGAACGGCAGGAGCACGAACGAGCCGCCGCCGAGGCCACCGCGGCGAAGAACGAGGCCGAGCTGGCCCGGCGCGCACACCGCGAGGCCGAGCAGGCCAGTGCGGCAGCGCTCGCCCGAGCCCAGGCCGCCGAGGCCGAACGCGACCGCGCCGTCACCCGCGCCGAAGCCGAACGTGATCGGGCGGTCGGCCAGGCGCATGCCGAACGCGACCGCGCGCTGTCCCACGCGCAGGCGGCCGAGACGGCCAGGGACCAGGCGGTGGCGGCTGCGGCGCGGGCCGCCGCCGAGACCGAGCAGGCCCACGAACGGGCACAGGCCGCCAGGGACGAGGCGGATCGCGCCGTCGAGCAGGCTCGTACGGCCATCGCCGAGCGGGAGCGGCTCCAGGCCGAGCTGGCGCTGGAGCGGGCCCGCCTGGCCGACCTGCGGGCGCAGCTCGACGTGGCCAGGGCGGAGGCCGCCCAGCTTCGCGAGCGCGCGGTGGCCGCCGAACTCCGCGCGGCCACGCCCGACACGCCATGAAGCAGCCCGCGAGTTCCTCCGGGGCGCCATCAATCGAGATCCGGTCGGTGGTGCTCGAGCCCGCCGAATGCGCCGTGCTGAGTCCGGAACTCGAGGACTACCTGCGGACGCAGATCGCGCACCGATTAGGTTTCCGCGCCGCGCCCGTCTGTAGGTGTGAGATCGACTCAGGGAGGCTGACACGATGCGGAAACTGATCTTCGGCATGAACGTGACCCTGGACGGCTACATCGCCGCGCCCGGCGACGACATCGGCTGGAGTGGAGGGGAGGGACCGGACTCATCGCCGAGCGCCGAGCTGTTCCAGTGGTGGTACGACCAGATGCGGGCGAGCGATCTGTCGCTGTACGGGCGCAAGCTGTGGGAAACGATGAGCTCCCACTGGCCGACCGGCGACCAGCGGCCCGACGCTACCCCGGCGGAGATCGAGTTCGCGCGCCTCTGGCGGGACATGCCGAAGGTGGTGTTCTCATCGACGATCGACAAGGTCGATTGGAACACCCGCCTGGTCACCGGCGACGCGGTCGCCGAGATCGCCCGGCTCAGGGCCGAGGACGGCGGCCCGATGGACATCGGCGGCGCGACGCTCGCCGGGGCGGCCATGCGGGCCGGGCTGATCGACGAGTACGCGCTGGTCACCGTGCCGGTCCTGGTGGGCGGCGGCACGCCGTTCTTCACCGCGCTGGACAGCTGGATGAACCTGAACCTGGTCGAGACGCGGACATTTCCCGGCGGCGTGGTGCTGACCCGATACGAGACGAGGCGATGAGCACGGGCCAGATGCTCGGCTCGTAAGGCCAGGTCGAGATCCTTCCCGGCGTGGCTCACCGTGACCCTCGGCGATGGGCGATGAGGGAACCTTTCCCCGGCCCTCCTTGCGTTCCGGGTGAGCTGGTGACCGACTCGCTGAAGTCGAGGACGACGGTGACGCCGGCCCGTGCGCTGGACTCGTCGACGATGGGGACTTGTCTGATCACAGCGTCGCGGGCAGGCCCAGCCATGGTTTGTCGGTGGCGTCGAATCCGGTGAGCTCGGCGACCTTCCCGTCGACGATGTGCAGGACCGCGATGTTCAACAAACGGTATTCCGGGTCGTCGGGGGTGCGGAGGTACAGCACGGCGGCAGGCATGCGGTTGACCGTCGTGACGATGCAGCGCCAGTCGTCGTAGCCGCGCTGGAAGAGCCCACCGGAGACCCAGCCGTCCACCGCGTCCTTGGCCGTGACGATCAAGGTGCCCGGCTCGGGCAGCATCGCGAAGCGCAGGTCGTCGCGCAGCAGGGCCATCAGCCCGTTGAGGTCGTTGCGCTCATGGGCGTCCATATACGACTTCACCACGCCGCGCTCGTCATCGGACAGCTCGTGCGTGGCAGGGCTCCGCCAGTCGAGACGGCGGTCGGGCAGCTGCTCGCGCATCGTCACGCGCGCCCGCTGCAGTGCGCTGGTCACCGATGCGACGGTCAGCTCGAGGGCGTTGGCGGCCTTCGACGCCGGCCAGCCGAGGACGTCGCGCAAGATGAACACCGCCCGCTGCCGCGGCGGCAGGTGCTGGACGGCGACGATGAACGCCAGCTCGATCGTCTCCCGCGCCACCACCGAATCCTGCGGGTCCTCCGGGAGCATCCGGTCCGGGTAGGGCTGCAGGTAGCGCACTTCCGAGCCCGCGCCCGGCAGTTCGGCAGGCACGGGTGTGCGGTCGTTGCGCTTCTCCAGGAAGTCGAGGCAGGCGTTCGTCGCGATCCGGTACAGCCAGGTCCGCAGCGCAGCGTGGCCCTTGAACGACTCCCGCTTGTTCCACGCCCGCAGGAACGTCTCCTGCGTCATGTCCTGGGCGTCGTCGTAGTTCGAGAGCATCCGGTAGCAGTGCACCTGCAGCTCACGCCGGTAGCGCTCCGTGAGGAGCGCGAACTGTGCTGTGTCATGTGAGCGGGCCGCCGCGATGAACGCGGCCTCGTCGTCGCCCAGCAGTCTGGCGTCGGTCATGGTCGTCAATCCTTCCGCGGGTGGCGAGGGGCTACCGGAACTGACGACGTGGCGGAGGATTTCTGAGCGGTGAAGCCGCTGACACCGGGCCGTTCGTCAGGCCGGATGGGTCGGGTCGATCCAGGGGACGTGTTCGGGTCGGGCACACCCTCGATGCCGAGGTGGGGTCCCCGTGGTACTGGGGACCGTGGTCGGCGGACGCGCTCGCCGGTTCCGGCGTCGGTGAGAACGGTGGCGTACCGGTGGCGGCGCTTGAGAGCGAGGCCATCGACCCCGAGCACGCGAGGAACCCGCTGGGGCGGCAGCGGCGACCGCAGGAGCAGCCGCAGCGCCGTGGATTTCGATACCGCGACGTCGAGCGCTCGTCCGGCCCGGGAGCGGGACAGAGCCGTTGCTCGTACGGTCCCGGACCGGTCAGGGGAGAAGGCTCAGAGTCTTGTCTCTTCCCGCGTGTCGAAAGCGCCACGCGCGCGTTCGATCGCGGGCATGTGCTCCGAGGCCCACGCCAGCAATACGTCAATGGGCTGCCGCAGGGTCTTGCCTAGCGGCGTGATCCGGTACCTGACCGCCACCGGACGCGTGGAGACAACCTCGCGTTCGATCACCCCGTTGCGCTCAAGTCGGCGAAGGGTAGCGGTCAGCGACTTCTGCGTGACCGCGGGAATGGCCCGGCGGAGCTCGTTGAAGCGGCAGGGGCGTTCGCAGAGCTCGTTGAGTACGCCGAGGGACCACTTGTCGAGCACCTGATCGAGGAGCTCGCGGTGCGGGACGTCGATGCGGAGTTCGCCGTCGGTATCCATGGTGAAACCTAGTCTCGTTGAAGTGTCCTTCCGATAGTAGATATCTTACGGATACCTACTTCGAGAAGGAGAAACGGCCATGACCGTCCAGCACTTCACGCCGGAAGGCATGATGCAGCCCACCCCCTACCACCATGTGGCCGTCGGCAAGGGCACGACTCAGGTACATGTCAGCGGGCAGGTCGCCCGCCAGGCCGACGGAACACCGGTGGCCCCCGGCGATCTTGCCGGGCAGGTGGCCCAGGCCCTGCGGAACACCGCCCTCGGCCTGGCGGGCGCGGGCGCCTCGTTCGCGGACGTGCTGCGCCTGACGTTCTACGTGACCCAGTGGAGCCCGGAGAAGATCGGCGACTTCATGGCCGGAGTAGAGGCCGTCGCCGAAGAGATCGGCCTCCAGCTTCCCATGCCGCCGGCCAGCCTCATCGGTGTCGACCACCTCTTCGAGCCGGATGTGCTCGTCGAGGTCGAGGCGACCGCACTGCTCGACTGATTCGGTGCACATGAACCGGGTCGCCGCCGATGTGCGGGGTGAAAGGCGAGCGAGCGAAGGTTGCCGTGCTGAACCGTACGAGGTTCGCGCTGCACAGGGACCTCAGGGCTCCGGCGTTCTCGCGCTGGGTGCATGCCGCGTCGGTGATCACGACGAAAGCCGCGGCACTATGATCAACAGGAGGTCGACGGCGAGGTCGACCATCGGCCGGTCGGGAGCCGGACCCGGGCCCGCCACTGCGATAACCGCGCCGGGGCATGCGGATTCGCTGTTGGAGGACGAGCTGTGTCGACCATTGTGATCGTGGGGGCCGGGCCGCAACTTGGGTTCGCCATCGGTGCGAAGTTCGCCGAGAAGGGCGGCTTCAACGTGGCGCTCGTGGCGCGACGCGAATCGCAACTCGCGGCCATGGTCGACAGGTTCCGGAGTGCAGGGGTGTCGGCTGCCGCTTTCGCGGCCGATGTCACTGATCGCCCGAATCTCGAAAAGGCGCTGGCGGCCGCGGAGGAGCACTTCGGGTCCATTGACGTCCTGGAGTACTCACCTGCCCCGACGCTGTCGGACCTGGCGGACCGGCCGCTCGTCTCCGCGGTCGATCTCACCGTCGAGGCGGTTCTGCCCGAGCTCGAGACCTACTTCTTCGGCGCGGTCGCCGCTGTTCGCCAGGTGCTTCCCGGCATGATCGACCGTGGTGCCGGCACCATCATCGGTACGAGCGGTGCCGGATCGGGCCCGATGGTCGTCCCGCAGGTCGCCAACGCGAACGTCGCGAACGCTGCCATGCGCAACTGGCTCCTCGCGCTGAACGAGTCCGTCGCCGACCGGGGAGTGCACGTCGCGCACATCGCCCTGGGCGCGAGAATCGGAAGTGGCCGGCCGAACTCGGAGCCGGACGTGATCGCCGACCTCTACTGGAAGGCCCACGTCGAGCGCGACACCCCCGAGATCTTCCACCACGACCTGCCCGAAGAGTCCGATTTCCAGCTCGCCGACAAGTTCAGGGTCGACTGAGCCCGGCTCCGGGAAGGTCACGACGGTCGCCGATGCGCTCCGCAGGACGCAACTCGGCGTGCCCACAGCCAATGACGCCGTGCTCCTGGCGCAAGCGGCGCAGCTGGGCGAACGTGAGCGGTGCCCGCCGCGGATCGCCAGGACGCGCGAGCCGGTGGTCCACCGCCGGCAGCGGCGTGCCGCTCGCCGCGACGTCGGCCGTGTAGGGCGCTGAACAGAGCGGGGGCGCCCCGGCCGGAAGGGCCGGGACACCCCCGCTTGCGTCGGCTCTGCATCGGCCGAGTCTGACTGGGTCAGCCTGCGAGCTGCTTCTGCAGGGTCTCGGCGTCGTGGACGGCCGACATGTGCAGGAACTTCCCGTCGCGGACCCGGTAGATGGCGTACTCGACGATCTCGATCGACTTGCCGGTGGGAGCGACCCCGAGCCACTCCTTGGCGGGGGTGCCGGTGTTGATCGCACGGACGGCGATGCTGTCGCCGTTGATGGCGAGCTCCTGGACCTCCCAGTGGAAGTCGGGGACCGCGTCGACGATGCTGTTCAACTGCGCGACGAGAGCCGCGCGGGAGCTCGGCTCACTGTGCATGACGATGGATTCGTGGACGAACTCGTCCATGCGGTCGAATTCGCGCGCGTTGAGCGCCTCGACGTAGCTCTTGTAGAAGTCGCGCAGGTTGGTGTCGGACATGATTTCTTTCCCTTTCTGTGGGCCCCGGATCTGGGGCGCGTTCTGTGGGCCCCGGATCTGGGGCGGGACCGAGCGGCGTCTCGTCGGAAGACGCACCCGTGGAGGGTCTGGCCGCGCGGTGCTGTCGTGCTGTGGGTTCAGGCGGTGTGGAGGGCTGCGCGGAGTGTGGCGGTGGCCTGGGTGATGGCGGCTTCGGCGGCCTGGGTGCCGCGGAGGGCGTTGAGCATGACGAAGTCGTGGATGATGCCCTGGTAGCGGGTGGCGGTGACGGGGACGCCGGCGGCGCGGAGCTTGTTGGCGTAGGCCTCGCCCTCGTCGCGCAGGACGTCCGCCTCTGCGGTGATGATCAGTGCCGGTGGCAGGCCGGTGAGCTGCTCGGTGGTGGCGCGCAACGGGGATGCGGTGATCTCGGCTCGCTGTGCGGGGTCGGTGGTGTACTGGTCCCAGAACCACTGCATGCCGTCGCGGCGCAGGAAGTAGCCCTCGGCGAACCGGTGGTAGGAGCCGGTGTCGAAGTTCGCGTCGGTGACCGGGTAGAACAACACCTGCTGCACCAGCGGGACGTCGCCGCGTTCCTTGGCCATCAGGGTCAGGGCGGCGCTCATGTTGCCGCCCACGGAGTCACCCGCGACCGCGATGCGCGAGGCGTCCAGGTCGTGGTTCGCGCCTTCGCGCACGACCCACTGGGCGACGGTGTAGTTCTGCTCGATGGCGATGGGGTAGCGGGCCTCGGGGGAAAGGTCGTACTCGGGGAAGACGACGGCGGCGTTCACGCCGGTGGCGAGCTCGCGGACCAGGCGGTCGTGGGTGTGGGCGTTGCCGAACACCCAGCCGGCGCCGTGGATGTAGAGGATGACGGGCAGGGGCCCGGTGGCGCCGGGCGGGCGATACGGGCCCGGACACTCCCCGTCGGGCCGCCGGAGACGGTGATCCACTCCTCGTCGACCTGCGGCTTGTCGATCTCACCGGACTGCACCTCGTCGACCGTCTTGCGGCCCTCGACGGGGCCCAGGTCGAACAGGTAGGGCGGATCGGCGGTGGCTGCGGCGAACTCCGCGGCGGCGGTTTCCAGAACGGGGGTCGTCGTGTGATCCGACATGACAAGACTCCTTGAAAGGGGTGGGATTTGACGGGTCGGCATCGGCTGGGTGCCGCCTGCCGTGGCGGGCCGCGATGCCTCGATGCGGTTTCGGTAAGCCGAAACGGTGTCAGCGACGTTGCTCCGCCTGCGGATCGCCTACCGGGCCTGTGCAGGCTCGAAAGCTGAGAGGTCGCGTTCGGTTCCCCCGGCCGGGCACTCGGGTCCGGCCGGTGTCAGTTCTTGATGAAGTCGAGGAGGTCGGCGTTGATGGTCTCGGCGTTCACGGTGCACATGCCGTGCGACAGCCCCGGGTAGACCTTCAAGCTGGCGTTCTTGACCAGCGTGACCGCCACCTCGGCGGAGCAGGCGATCGGAACGATCTGATCGTCGTCGCCGTGCATGATGAGCGTGGGCACGTCGATCGCCCGGAGGTCGTCGGTGAAGTCGGTCTCAGAGAACGCCTTGATCCCTTCGTAGTGCGCCTGTACGCCACCGGCCATCCCCTGACGCCACCAGTTCCAGATGACACCCTGGGACGCGTCCGCGCCCGGACGGTTGAACCCGTAGAACGGCCCGGAGGCGATGTCGAGGTAGAACTGGGAGCGGTCGGTGGCCACGGCTTCGCGGAAGCCGTCGAAGACCTCGATCGGCACCCCTCCCGGATTCGATTCTGTTTGGACCAGGAGCGGCGGGACCGCTCCGATGAGGACGGCCTTGGCGACCCGTCCGGCGCCGTGCCCGGCAACGTACCGGGCGACCTCTCCACCGCCGGTGGAGTGGCCGACGTGGACGACGTCGCGCAGGCCGAGGTGCGCCACCACGGCAGCGGCGTCCGCCGAGTAGTGATCCATGTCGTGCCCGTGGCCGACCTGGGCGGAGCGCCCGTGCCCCCGGCGGTCGTGGGCGATGACGCGGTAGCCCCGCTGGACGAGGAACAACAGTTGGGCGTCCCACTCGTCCGAGCTCAGCGGCCAGCCGTGGTGGAACATGATGGGCCGGCCCGAGCCCCAGTCCTTGTAGAAGATCCCGGTTCCGTCGCCGGTGGTGACGAACGGCATGGTCTGCTCCTTGTGGTCCCGCCCGAGTGCCGGGCGGATTCGATGTCTCCACAAGAGTGGCTCAGCGACCATGCCGACGGCCTCCGTCAGCTGACTGACATCCGACCGGCTCCGTCAGGTGACTGACATCCGGTCGGCCGCGTCAGGTGACTGACATCCGGCCGACGGAGTGCTTACGTCAGACCCTGAGAGGTGCTGCGGCCGTCACGCCTCGTCGGCCGGCGGCTCCGGGGGCAACGCGTCCAGAGCGTCGCGGAGCTCGGCGCGTGAGGTGATGCCCAGCTTCGGGAACACGCGGTAGAGATGTGACGACACCGTCCGCGGCGACAGGAACAGACGCAATGCGATCTGCGGGTTCGACAGCCCCGACGCCGCCAGCCTGGCGACCTCCAGTTCCTGCGGGGTGAGGGCCTCTCCCGCCTTGCCCCGGGCGGTCCGCGTCATCCCGGTGGCCCGGAGTTCCGCCGCTGCCCGGGCCTCCCACGGGCGGGCCCCGAGCTCCTCGAAACGTCTGCGGGCGGCAGTCAACTGCGTCCGGGACTCGCGGTTGAGTCCTTGGCGGCGCAGCGCCTCGCCGTATGACAGATGAACACGGCCGACCTCGAACGGCCACTGTTCGGCGCCCGGTAGTTCGAGGGCCTCCTCGAAGCGCTGGGCCATGTCCTCGGGAGCCGAGGTCATCGCCGTGACCGTGGCCACCGTCAGCGCCATTCGCGACGACAGGCGGGCGATGCCGGAGCCGCGGATCGCTTCGGCGTGCCGTATCGCTTCCGCGTGCCGCCCGGTCCGCAGGGCGGCTTCGACGAGGTCGGGTGCGGACAACTCCACATCGGGGTTGAAGGGCGGCAGCACACCGGGCGCACAGATCACCGTGGCGTGCCGGTAGGCCGTCTCGAAGTCGGCGGCGCCGACGGCCGCCCGGGCCGCCGCCTGGTGGGCGTGGTTCACCAGCCGCCGCAGGTGCCTGGGCCCCGACCAGTCCCAGATGTTCCGGCAGTGCTCGTGGCACACGTCGAGGTCGCCGCGCTGCGCCGCGGCCATCGCGGAAACGTAGTGCCCCACCTGAGCGAACAAGTGGTATCCCGTCTCCTCGCACAGCGCGATGAGTTCGGCCGCGGCGTCGGCCGACGCCTGCCACCGGCTGGCGTACATGTCGTCGACGGCGATGAAGATCAGGCCAGGCATGCTCGCCCCCACCGCTCCGCCGTCGCGGATGACCCGTAACACGGCCTCGCGACAGCCCGGGAGCCGATCGAAGTACTCGGCCACCAGGGCGGTGCGGATGACCACGTCGGCGTCGGTCTGGCCCTTCAGCCGGGAGATCTCCTCGTCCAGGCGGCGCAGCAGGTCGTCGGTGACGGAGCCGAGGTCGTGGTGGATGCGCCCCAGTGACGCCGCGGCGGCCGGCGGTGCTTCGGGAAGCCGGGCGAGCACGTCGACCAGAGGTTGCCAGTGCTCCTGCCGGCCCGAGAACTGGGTGGCGAGCGTGAGGGTGAAGAGCGCGGTCTCCAGCTCGCCGTGTGGCGGGTCGTACGGGGCCGGGGCCTGCTCGATCGCCTTCATCAGGAGCGTGTGGGCCGTGTCGGCGTCACCCTCCGTGACCAGCACCAGGAAGCCGGCGGCCGCGGCCGCCGAGAGCGACCGGGCCGCCGGATCGCCCTGCACCTCGCGCATGATCTCGTGCGAGACCTCCAGGTAGCCCGCGACCCAGGCGGCGATGTACGCGGCCCGCGACAGGCGGCGCCTGCGGTCCGCCCGGTCGGGACTCAGCTCGGCCGCGCGCCGCAGCCTCGCGACCGCGCCGTCGGCGTCGCCGCGCCGCAGGCTGCTCTCGGCCGCCGACTCGATCACGGCGGCGACCGCCTCGTCGGGCACGGTCGTGGCTCTCGCGAGGTGGTCACCGCGGCGCTCGGGCTGGTCCACCAGCACGTCGGCCAGCCGGCGGTGGGCGCTGCGCCGCTGCTCGCCGGTGGAGCCGTCGACCACCGCGGACCGGACCAGCGGATGCCGGAAGCGCACGGCGCGGCCGTTCTCCGCGACCATGACCAGGTGGTCGCGCTCCGCCGGAGCGAGTCCCTCGAGGCCGCCCGGCCCACAGGCCGTCTCGAGGACGCCGATGTCGCCGGAGCCTTCGAGAGCCGCGAGCAGCAGCAGGTCGCGCGTTCTCGGCGGCAGCCGTTCGACGCGGGCGCCGAACAGAGCGCGGACGTCTCGCCCCGGGCCGCTCGGCCACCCCGCGCCGTCCCGGTCGCCGGACACACTGGTGGACCCGGCGAACTCGAGCAGGGCGAGGGGATTTCCCTGCGCTTCTCGCGCCACGCTGGAAAGGACTCGGCGGGGGAGGTGAGCGAAGCGCCGGGACAGCAGTCGCAGTGCGTCCGCGTCGTTGAGCGGCGTGACCTCGATCTCTGTCAGGCCGGTGGACGGGAAGGGTTCGCCGGACTCCGGTCGCCGGGCTCCGAGCAGCCCGATGCGGCGACCGGCCAGTCTTCTGGCGACGAATCCCACCGCGGACCGGCTCGCGTGGTCGACGACATGGAGATCGTCGACCACGAGGAGCAGCGGCTGCTCCTTCGCGGCCTCTTCGAACAGCGAAAGTGCCGCGTTCATGACGGCGATCGGTTTCGGCGCGGGACCGGCACCGAGACCGAGCGCGACCTCGAGGGCCTCCCGTATGGGAGACGGCAGACGACCGAGCTCGTGCGGCAGTGAGGCGACGAGCTGGTGGAGCCCCGCGAAGCTGATGTCCGTCTCGTACTCGACGCCGCTCCCGCGGATGACCCGGGCTCCCTTCGTGACCGCCAGCTCGGCGGTCGCGTCGAGGAGCGCCGTCTTCCCCACACCCGGCTCACCGGTGAGCAGGACGGTGGCTCCGTCCGTCGCAGCCTTGTCCAGGAACATCGTGAGCTCGGCGAGCTCCCGGTCTCGGCCCACCAGCCCGATCGGGTCGAAGCCCACGCCTATCACTGATTCCGCCCGTCTCGCATCCGCTGTGTCACTCCTCCTGCCGCGCGAAGCAGTCGAACGACCAGCAACGCATTCGGCCAGAAAGTATCTCACCGGCGGGCGGCATGATCGAGGAGACTCTGCCGCGAGCTGGTCCGACGCCCGGGTCCGTCCGATGAGTGATCTTGTGGTCGGCGGGAGTCCTGCGCTCTCGGCGATCCTGGGGCGAGTCGGGCGACCGCTCCTGTTTAAAGGGCGGTCCACAGATCTCCGTCCGGGCCGGCGGCGATGCCGTGGGGGTTCCGACGGGAGCGCGGCGATCGGCGATGGCGGCGCACCGGCTCGGCGGGCTGTGTCATGGGCACGTTGTGGTTGGCCGCGATCTCGATCAGCTCACGGCCCGGAGCGGCATCGGCCACGACCAGCACCTCGTCGCGGCGCTGGGCGTATAAGCCCCGGTCGGGCAGCACGAACGTGATCGGGCATGCCCGCCGCCGTTCCAAGCCGCCGGGCCGCGCATCGCCGTCAAGCGCGCCCGCGACCCCAATCGTTTGAGGAGGAAGAGCCCCGGCACACCGGGACTCTGGGTGAGCCGAGGCTTCGATGCACCGGGCGGCCCGACCGGCCGAGGCGCGCCGGTGAGCGTAGGTGTCACCGGGGGGTTTGACCTTGACCTTGGGTCAGGGTGCACGCTGAACAGGTGGCCGACTTCAACTCCTCCTGGGCAGGCATGGTGCCGGTGGACGACACCGCGCTGGCGGTGACCGACACCGGCGGGCCCGGCCCTTCCGTGGTCTACCTCAACGGCCAGTTCGCCAGTCAGCGGTACTGGCGGCGCGTCATCGCCGAACTCGGCGGCGGCTACCGGCACATCACCTACGACATGCGGGCCCGTGGTCGATCGGGTCGTTCGGCTGCGGCCGCCTCGTTCGAGGCGCACGTCCGTGACGTCGGCGCCGTCCTCACGGCCAGGGGCGTGGACCGGCCGCTTCTGGTCGGCTGGTCCTATGGCGCGCCGGTCGCGCTGCACTGGGCCGTCCGGAATCCGGAACGCGTCCTGGGAGTGGTGTCCGTGGACGGCGCGTACCCGTACGACTTCGCCTATGCCGAGGAGCGGATCCGGCGGCTGTGGCGCCGGTCGCGCTGGCTGCTGCCATTGCTCTCCACGATGGGCATGGCCGGGAAGATGTCCGCCGAGCAGCACGCCAAGAGCAACATCGAGCTCAACGAGATCTACGCCGCCCTCGACCCGGTCTTCGACAGTGTGACCTTCCCGGTCCGGTACGTGGTCGCCACTGGCGCCAACCTCGGAGGCGGCCGTGATGAAATGGAAAGCATGCGCGCCAGCCTCGACCCGGTGCTCGCCCGCAACCCGAACATCAAGGTGAGCGCGAAGGTCGCCGGTAACCACGGCAACATGCTGCGCAAGGACTTCCGTGCCGTCGCCGACGCGGTTCGCGAGCTCGCCGGCACCGCACGGTCGCGAGGTCGGCAGAACAGATGACGGACGGTGTCACGATCGGCCAGGCGGCGGCCTTCGCCGACGTCACCGTGAAGGCCATACGGCACTACCACAAGCACGGGCTGATGGACGAACCCCGCCGGGACGGCTCCGGTTACCGCCGCTACGGATCGGCCGATCTGCTGCGACTGATCCAGATCCGGACGCTGGCCGCCGCCGGCGTACCGCTGGCCGAGATCCGGGCGATCCTCGACGCCGATCCTGACCGGTTCGCCGCCGCGCTCGTCGACGTCGAACGACGCCTCACCGAACGGATCGACGATCTGATCGCGCGGCGTGACATGCTGCGCCGGCTCACCACCGGCGACCGGGCCCTGCTGCCCGACCGCGTTCTCGTGAAGCTGGACCGGGTGGCCGCCGATCTCGGCTTCACCCCGGACGATGTGATGATGGCCCGCGAGGGTCTGGTGCTGATCAGGGCCCTGGTGCCGGAGGGCTTCGACGACTATGTCGCCAAGGTCGAGCGCGCCCTCGACGATCCTCACTATCTCTCCCTGGTCAAGCGCATGTGGCATGCCGCCGAGTGGGAGCCGGACGACCCACGGGTCGACGAACTCGCCACAGCCATGGCCGACCACTTTCTCGCCCATCCGGAACTGCTGCCCATCCCGGCCGGACTCCGCGCCCGCACCGACGCCGCGATTCGGTACAGCCTGCTCAGCCATCACGGACAAGAGCAGAAGCCGGCCTGGACCCGGCTGGCGGCGCTGTTCGAGGCGAGAATGCGCGCGGCCGGCATCGACATCGCGTAGCAGACTCCACCTGACCGAGCCCTGCGGCCATGTCCCCGGCTCGTCGGACCCCTCCAAGGTGGAGAGTGACGTCAAGCAGAGATGATCGCCCTGCCATCGGCTTGGTAAGGTCAGCGGCATGTCTGGTGCTTCGAGCGCGGCCGCTGCCGCCGCAGTGACGAGGACGCTCCGCTAGCGGCGGGGCGTTCGTCTCACCTTCTGTTGAACGTTCTGCCGCTTCGTGATCGGACCGGAGCGGCATGTTCGTGCTGCTCGGAACTTCCCTCTTCTGAGCAACGGAGCACTCGGTGTTCTCAGGCGTTCTTTCTTCGCGCCGGGACGGATCGTCCCCGGCGCGTGCGTGGCTGGTGCTGTACTGCATGGCCACGCTGCAGTTCTTCATCGCGGTCGACGTGACCGTGGTCAACGTCGCCCTGCCCTCGATCGGCGGCGACTTCGGCGTCGACGGTCACGCGCTGACCTGGGTCGTGGTCGGGTACACGATCACCGGGGGCGGACTGCTGATGCTCGGCGGCCGGCTGGGTGACCTCCTCGGCAGGCGCCGCGTCCTCCTGCTCGGCGTAACGCTCTTCGGCGCCGCGTCCGTGCTGGCCGGGCTCGCACCATCCTTCGCCCTGCTGGTGGCGGCCCGGCTGCTGCAGGGTGCCGGTGAAGCGATCGCGCTTCCGGCGGCGATGGCGGTGATCGTGCTCATGTTTCCCGAGGGGTCGCGCAGGTCGCGGGCGCTGAGCGTGTGGGCGGCCGTCGCGAGCTGTGGCCTTGTCCTCGGGTTCGTGGTCTCCGGGATCATCACCGAGCTGCTGGGCTGGCGGTGGATCTTCCTGGTGTCCGTGCCTTTCATCCTGGTGGTGCTCGCCGCCGTGGTCTTTCTCGTGCCGAGTGAACGGCCTGCCGAGCGCACACCGCTGGACCTTCCCGGGGCGCTTCTGCTGACCGCGGCCCCGCTGCTGTTCACCTTCGGGGTCGTCGAGGCAGGAGAGACGAACGGCACACTGCCGTGGCCGTCGCCGGTGGCGTTGGTCGGCGCGGTAGCGGCGGGGGCCCTGTTCATCAGGGTCGAGCGCCGTTCGCGGAACCCACTGGTGCCGCTGCGGTTCTTCCGCAACCGGCCGCGCGTCCTGGCCAACCTTGCCACCGCTCTGCTGAGCGCGGCACTGTCCACCTCGTTCCTGCTGTTCACCTACTACTTGCAGGAGCGTTCGGGCGTCAGCCCGCTCCAGGCCGGTCTGACGATGTCGCCTCTGGCGGTGTCCCTGATCGTGGCCTCGGTGCTGGTTCCCCGGCTGCTCGGTCGGTGGGGCGCGCGGGCCTGTGTCCTGGCCGGCATCGGCTTGACCATGACGGCCATGGTCGCCATCGCGCTGGTCGCCTACCTCGGGGCCACCGGTCTGGCGATGATTCCGGCCATGGTGCTCATCGCCGCCGGGATGGGGTTCGGGATCGTCGGGCTGCAGTACGTCGCGGTGACCGGGGTGACCGAAGACGACGCCGGCATCGCTTCCGGTGTGCAACGAGCCGCCGACCAGCTGGGCGGCTCCACCGGGATCACGATTTACGTCGGCATCGGGTTCGCCCCCGCCGTGAACGGCACCGATCCGTTTCTCGCCAGTAGCTCCCTGGCCATCGCCGGGCTCGCCACGGCCGGATTCATCGCCTGGCGGATCTCCATGCCCGTCGAGGCGATGGAGGAGCCCCTCAGATGACCCCGGGACACCCGGCTCGACTCTCCGCGCAACCGACCGCGGTCTTGGCATCGAGCCCGCCCTGGCCGCTGATCACGGCGTCGCGGAGCGACCCGCCTCTGCGGCGACGTCGTGCTCCTCGACCCACGTGCAGCCGCTGCCCGGGCTTCCGGAGATCTGGATGACCGTGTCCAGACGGTCACGGGTACGGGTCAACGCGGCGATCCGGGCATCGATGCGATCGCGCTCGGCGGCGAGCCGGGCACGCGAGGCCGGAGTGCTGACCTTGGCCTCGACGTAGGGCAGCAGTTCGGCGATGGTCCGGCTGGACAGGCCGGCCGCGTACAGCATCTGGATCAGATGGACCCGGTCAGCCGCCGACTCGGGGTAGTGGCGCTGCCCCGAGTCGCTCCGGCGGGGCGCTGCGGCGTGATCAGAGCGAGACGGCGCTGACACCGCCGCAGCGTCGCCGGCGCAGGCCGGCCCGATGACGAATCCGTACGGGTTCACCAGCTGATTCTCGCCGCCACCGGCAGATGGTCGCTGCCGGTGGCCGGCAGCACCCACGAGCTCTCCGGCTCCACGCCGCGTACGAGGATCTGGTCGATCCGCACCACCGGGAACCTCGCCGGCCAGCTGAAGCCGAAGCCGTCCCCGGCCACGTCCTGGGCCGAGCGCAGTTGCGAGGTGATGCCGGCGAACGCGCGGTCGCCCATGGTGCCGTTCAGGTCGCCGAGCAGCACCACCCGCTCGTTCTGCTCGGCGGCGATGGCCGTGCCGAGCGCCTGCGCGCCGCGGTCCCGCTGAGCCGTCCAGAAGCCCGTCCTGGGATTCACCCGTACGGACCCCAGGTGGGCCACGTACACCGCCAGCGGACCCTGGTCCGTGGCCACCGTGCTGCGCAGCGCCCGGTTGTAGGCCATCCTCGTGTCGACCGGCTTGGTGTCCCCCAGCGGCCCGTGGTCCATCCTGATGTCGACCGGCCGGATATCCGACAGCGGCAGCTTGCTCCACAGTCCGACCGTGCCCTGCACCGTGTGGTACGGATACGCCTTCGCCAGCCCTTTCTCGTACGTGCCACGGGTCTGCGCGGTCAGCTCCACCAGGGCCAGCACGTCCGCCCCGGAGGCGGCCAGGTCACGGGCGACGCCGGCCGGGTCGGGATTGTCGGCGTCGACGTTGTGGCCTGCCACGGTGAGGTCGCCGCCCGGGCGGGACTTGTCGCCGAGCAGCCCGCCGAAGAGGTTCAGCCACACCATGACCGGCAGCAGCAGCGCGACCACAGCGGAGGCGGAGCGGCGCCACAGCGCCCCGGCCGACAGCACCGGGACGAACAGGCCGAACCACGGCAGGAAGGTCTCCACCAGGCTGCCGAGGTTCCCGATCCGGTTCGGGATCTTCGCATGCAGCAGCATGAACAGGCCGAGCAGCAGCGCCAGCACCGCGAGCACCAGACCGCGCTTCCAGGGGCCCGGCCGGGAGGCGGCCCGTATCGGCCGGCGGACGCGCGCGCGCCAGGTCCTGGTGCCGGTGTCCCGGCGGCCGGCGCCGCCCTTTCCAACCTCCGTCGTGTCCACCGGCGTCATCGTCTGTCCTTGCTCACTTCCGGTCACTGCTGCATCCTCGGGTCCTGAACTGGGTCGCCATACATACGCGGACAACCACGATCGTGCCCGATGTCGACCGCATCACCCGACACGCCAGGCTGTGAGCCGCCCCGGCCGATCCCGAGCGGGCCGCCGGGCTCACCCCGGTCGGCTCGGCCGTGTGCGCCACGGATGATCCGGGTGAATTCCGGGGCGTGGGTGAAGACCGACCGGTGGTCGGCGTCGAGCCAGGATGTGGCGATGTGCGGCTGCTCACGGACAAGCCGCTCGATGCCGGCACTCCAGTTACGTCAGGGTCGAGCGGCGCGGCGACATGACGTCCGCGCATCCGCGCCCGCCCAGCACGCCGACAGATGACGGATCTTCGAATCGCTGGATGAGGCAGTACCATCGGCGCGTGAACTCCTACTGGCACGTCGTTCTGCCACCGCTGTGCGCCTGACCGGGCGCATACGCTGAGGGCTTGATCCGCGGCCCCGGCTGACCTGCACGGCGGCCAGGGGGCTGTGCCGTGCGCCCGTTTCGAATCCAGATCCCCAGACGGTATTCGACGACGGAAGTTCACGACTGTGCCGAATCACACCTCTTTGCCGGCTTCCACCCGCTCGGCGCCTGCCAAGCCGCGCGCCCACCGCACCGGCATCTGGAGCGGGCCGGTTCCCATCCTGACCGCCGCGGTGCTGTGGGGCACCACGGGGACCGCAAGCTCCCTTGCTCCGTCCGCGGCACCGGCGGCGGCCATCGGCTCCGCCGGCCTCGCCCTCGGCGGCCTGCTGCTGTTCCTTTCCACCCGGAGCGCCCGCTCGCTCCTCAGGAGATGCGGGCGCGGCGAGCGGTGGCTGCTCCTCCTCGGCGCGGTGGCGGTGGCCGGCTATCCGATCGGCTTCTATCCGGCCGTTGCCCGCACGGGGGTGGCGGTGGCCACCGTGATCGCGCTGGGCAGCGCGCCGGTCTTCGCCGGCCTGCTGGCCTGGCTCACGACGCGGGCCAGGCCGACCTCTCGCTGGGCCGGCGCAACCGTCCTGGCGGTCATCGGCTGCACCGTTCTGGTCCTGGGCCCTGAGCTCGTCGGCGGCACCGCGCCCATGGACGTCACCGGCGTGGCACTGGCCGCTCTCGCCGGGCTGTCCTATGCCGCCTACTCGCTCATCGGCGGGAAGCTCATCGCACGAGGGCATCCCTCCGGCGCGGTGATGGGGGCGATGTTCGGCGTGGCGGCGCTGCTGGTCCTGCCCGTCCTGCTGGGGAGCGGTACGCAGTGGCTGGTCACCCTTCGGGGCGCTGTGGTGGCGGCGCATCTCGCGGTGGTCACGACGTTCGTCGCCTACCGGCTCTTCGGGTACGGCCTGCGGCACACTGCCGCCCAAACGGCCACGACGCTGACTCTGGCGGAGCCCGCTGTCGCTGCGGTGCTGGGCGTCGTGGTCCTGGGCGAGCACCTGCCGGCGGTCTCCTGGTGCGGGCTGGCCGTACTCACTGTAGGCCTGGCCTTCCTCGCCGTCCCTCCCGGTGCCCGCCGTCGAACGCGTTGACCTCGGCAACGACAAGACCCTCCCAGGACCGGCCGGCCGGTGCTCAGCCCCGTTGGTGGTGCGTGAGCAGTTGAGCGAGCAGGCGGGTCAAGGTCTGCCTGTCCTCGGCCGGGAGAGGTCCGAGCAGGTCGTCCTGCACCTGGTCGAGCGCTCGGTCCATGCGTCGCAGTTGCCGACCACCCGCCGTGGTGAGGGTCACCATGTTGCGTCGCCGGTCGCCCGGATCCGGCGTGCGCTCGACGAAACCCTGCTCGGCCAGTTCGTTGATCGCCGCCACGACGTCGCTGCGGTCCATGTTGCACCGGCGACCCAGCTCGGCCTGACTGGCGACCCCGAACTCGTCCAGCGCGGCCAGGATCCGGTAGTGGTACCCACGCGCGCCCACCTCGCCGAAGCCGTCGGACGACAACCGGTGCGCGTGCACCGCCAGCTGGGTGAGCAGCCAGCTCGGCTTCGCGGTCAGGCGTGCGGGGGTCTCTTCCACGACAGACACCCTACAACGTTGGCGCATCCAATGAATGTCTGTATAGTTGGCAGCACCAATGTTGGAACCGCCAACGAAAGGGATGTCATGTCCACGGATACTCTGATCGCCGACCGCATCGAGATCGCCGACCTGTTCACCCGCCTCGCGCGTCTGCTCGACGAGAAGCGGTGGGAGGATGCCGGCACCGTCTATACCGACGATGTGACGGTGCACTCGCCGCGCGGGGGCGAACTCCACGGCATCGACAAGGTCATCGGCTTCCTGCGGCAGGCCGAGGTCGAGGGGCAGCACACCCAGCACACGAGCACCGACCTGCTGGTGGACGTCGACGGCGATCGGGCGGCCGCCTCGGCGAACTCGTTCGTGTACCACTACCGCGACGGCCAGGCGCCCCACTTCACAGGCGGCCTGCGTCAGTACACCACCGCGGTACGGACACCGGCGGGCTGGCGATTCCGCGAGATGCGGATCACGCCCGCCTGGACGCGCGAGCACTGATCTCCGCCCGGAAGCCGTGGACGCCACGGGCATGTGACACGCACCACCGACGAGCAAGTCGTCTCCTTCCCCGTCGGCGCCACGGCTCTTCGAGCGTGCTTCTTGTGACGAATCCGAAAAATCGTCGGCACCGCCATTGACGGCGACCGCACCGAACGTCCGCCCTCCGAACGTTCGGGCGCCGCATGAATCCCCTGGAGTCAAGACCATGATCAAGCCGTTCCGCATCGACATCTCCCAGGCCGACCTCGACGACCTGAACGACCGGCTCTCCCGCACCCGTTGGCCCAACGAGGTCGCCGACGCCGGGTGGGACTACGGCTTCCCGCTGGCGCGGCTCAAGGAACTGGCCGAATACTGGCGCACCGGCTACGACTGGCGTGAGCACGAGGCAGAGCTCAACGAGCTGCCGCACTTCACCACCGAGATCGACGGCCAGAACATCCACTTCGTCCACGTCCGGTCTTCGAAACCGGACGCGCTCGCGCTGATCCTCACCCACGGCTGGCCCGGCTCGTTCCTGGAGTTCCTCGACGTGATCGAGCCACTGTCACGCGACTTCCACCTGGTGATTCCGTCCATCCCGGGGTACGGCTTCTCCGGGCCGACCCACGAGCGCGGCTGGGACATCGTCCGCATCGCGCGGGCCTGGGCCGAGCTGATGCGCCGTCTCGGGTACGAACGCTACGGCGCGCAGGGGGGCGACTTCGGCTCGGGCATCTCAATGGCGCTCGGCGCGGTGGCACCCAAGCAGGTCGTCGGCGTGCACGTCAACTACCTGCCGACCCGGCCGATCCCGGACGGCGACATCGAGCTGTCCGAAACCGATGAAGCCCGGCTGGACAAGGTCAGGCAGCTGATGGCGAATCGTCCGCCGTACCAGGCTCTGCAGGCCACCACCCCGCAGACCATCGGCTACGCGCTGACCGACTCGCCGGTCGGCCAGCTGGCCTGGATCGCCGAGCGCTTCGCACAGTGGACGGATCCTCGCTCGCGGATCAGCGATGACCGGATGCTCACCGGCATCTCGCTGTACTGGCTGACCGCCACGGCGGCTTCCTCGGCGCGGCTGCACCGCGAGGCGCCACGGCGGATCGAGCCGTGTCCGGTACCGGTCGGCGTGGCGGTGTTCGCGCACGACATCACGCAGTCGGTGCGACCGCTGGCCGAGCGGCTGTACGACATCAGGCACTGGTCGGAGTTCGATCGCGGCGGCCACTTCGCCGCGATGGAAGTGCCGGAACTGCTCGCCGGGGACGTCCGGGACTTCTTCCTCACCCACACCGAGCACCGTTGAGGCTTTCGCCGGACGGCCCCCAGGGCGCCGCCAGGCTAACGTTGCCGCACGTGACCCACACCGAAATCGAGATCACCGCCGAGTTGGTCAGAGACCTGCTGCGAGACCAGCATCCTGACCTGGCCGATCGCCCTATACGTCTCGGCGCGCGTGGCTGGGACAACCAGCTGTGGCGGCTCGGCGACGACCTCGCCGTCCGGCTGCCCTGGGCGACGCCGACCGCGGACGCGCTTCTGCGTAAGGAGTACACCTGGTTGCCCGTCCTCGCCCCGCGCCTTCCTCTGCCGGTTCCCGTCCCACAGCGCATCGGAGAGCCCTCCGCTCTGTTTCCACGACCCTGGATCGTCACCACCTGGGTGCAGGGCGAGCCCGCCGATCGCGCCCCCGCCACACGCGCGGCAGAGGCGGCCGACGCCCTGGCCGCCTTCCTGACGGCTTTACACCAGCCCGCCCCCGGCCAGGCGCCCACCGGCCGGGGCCGCGGGGGGCCGCTGGCCGACCACTCCGAGGGGTTCGCCGAGCACCTCGCCTCGGCCACCGAGATGGGGCTCATCCCCGACCCGGACGCCGTCCGCGCGATCTGGGACGACGCCGCCGCCGCGCCCGATTGGGCAGGCCCGGCGCTATGGCTTCACGGCGACCTGCATCCGGCCAACATCCTCACCGCGGACGACACCATCTGCGGCGTGATCGACTTCGGCGACCTCTGCGCGGGCGACCCGGCCTGTGACCTCGCCGCCGCCTGGATGGTGCTGCCGGACGGCGCCGCCGACCGCTTCCATGACGCATACCGGCCGGCCCCGGACCCCGCGACCCTGCGCCGCGCACGCGGCTGGGCGGTGGGACGCGCCCTCAGCTGCGTCCTCATCGGAGAAGCCGGCGTCCGCGGCCGTCCGGGCGGCAAGGCCACGTGGGGCCCACCCGCCCACGCGGCACTGCGACGGCTCATCGCCACGGCAGCCTGGTGAACGACCGGGTCGAGCAGGCCGACCGGGCAAGGCGAGGCGGGGCGGGGCGGACTCCGGTCTCCCTCTCGGTACGGGGTGCACGATCGGCGACGTCGCCGACCCCGGCGATGTCGGGGGCGCCTGATGGAATTCGCGGGACTCCTGGCGGCTGATCGAGTCATCGTCACGCGGGCAGTTTCCCCGGGTCGTGGTCGTACAGCCAGCCGGTGGCCTGCTCATAGAAGCGGTTGAAGAAGAACGGCATCATGATCTCTCGGAACCGGGCCGTCAGCGGCCCCGCGATCTTGGCGTCCCGGTTGGCGGCCGCTGTCTTGGCCAGCTTGCCCGTACGGTCACGGCGGAGCCGGTCGAAGGCGGACAGGGCCGCGGGGACGGTCTCGGCCGCCGCGAGTTCACGGGCGAGTGCGACGGCATCCTCGATCGCCATCGAGGCGCCCTGCCCGGCGCCGACCGGGTGGGCCGCGTCGCCGATGAGGACGACGCGGTCGTCGTGGCGGCGGGTCACCGGGGGCAGCACGTGCAGCAGCGTGGCGGCGGCGACCGCCGAGGATGCGCGGAGCACGGCGAGTGGCGTCTTCTCCGTACGGAACGACTCAGTCAGCTCCGCCAGGCCGACGGCGGCCACATCCGGCGGCGGATCGGCCGCGGCGACCTGGGCCGACCACCACACGGTGCCGTCGGGAGCGGGCAGGTAGATGAAGGCCCCGCGGCGCGCGAAGACCATGTTGAAGCCCTGGGGCCGGTCGCCGGGCAGGCGCACGGGCCCGTCGGTCGCACCGGAGATCGAGTACAGACCGGCGTAACGCGGCCGGGGAGCCGCGGGGTCGACGGACCGGCGGGTGACCGACCAGATCCCGTCCGCGCCGACGACCAGGTCGGCGCCGCTGGTCAGCGGATCGTGAGAGTCACCGGAGAGCCGTCTGCCCACAACGATCCGGGCACCTGACCGCGTCGCCTCCTCCCGAAGTGCCTCCACCAGGTCGGCGCGCATCAGCGTCACGCTGTGGAGCGGATCGCGGGCCCGTCGCCCGCGAGGTACGTCGCCCAGCGGCCGGTCCCTCCCGGACCACATACGCTGCCGGTCCACCTGGAAGCCCGCCCGTTGAACCGCCTCCAGGCATCCGAGGGCGTCCAGGGCGCGCAGCCCGTTGACGGACAGGCTGACGAACGACCCGACCGGTCCGGCGGGATTCTCGTACGCCTCGTAGACCGTGACCTGAGCCCCGATCCGCGCGAGCGCGATCGCGCTCGCCGACCCGGCGACCCCGCCGCCGACCACCACAACCCGCACGACACGACCTCCTGAATCCGCATTCACCGAATCCTAATTCGGTGAAATTGAGTTCAGTATGCTGGTGCGACGATGACGAGGTCAAGGGAGAGATCCTGTGGGAGTACGCAAGGCCAGGGCGGCCGAGACCGAGGCGGCACTGAAAGAGGCCGCCCGGCGGCAGTTCGCGGAGCGCGGTTATCTCAACACGAAGATCACGGACATCACGGCAGCGGCGGGCCGCGCCACCGGGTCCTTCTACGACCACTTCGCGAGCAAAGAGGAGCTGCTTCAGGCCCTGCTCGCCGACATGCACGGCAAGGCGCACGACCAGCTCGCCGGGGAGGACCATCCTCCGCATGACCTGACGGACCGGAACCAGCTTCGCGAGCACCTCGCGGTGGCCTGGCGCCTGATGCGCGACAACCGGCCCGTCATGGTCGCGCTGTTCGAGTCCGCGATGGTCGCGGGGCCGGGTGCGGGCGAGATCTGGCGGCGTCTGATCGAGGACACCCGGGTGCTCCGCGACCATCTGGAGCACCTGCGGGAGACGGGCCACCGGCTCCCGGGCGACCCGGAACTGGTCGCGGCGGCGATGGGCGGGATGCTGTCGATGCTCGCCTACGCGCTGCTCGGCGACGACACGCGGGCCGGCCGCTCCGACGACGAGGTGATCGACACCCTCACCGGGCTCCTGCTGCACGGCGTCGCCGGGCCGGGCGGCCCCGGTCATGTCTGACCTGGTTCACCGGCCGTAGAAGGCCACCGCGTTGTCGTGGAGGACGGCGTCGACATGGTCGCCGGCCGCGTCTGCCAGGACGTCGAGGTCGGAGTCGGCGAAGGGGCGGCGGGCCCGGGTGGAGGGCAGGTCCGACCCTGCCATCAGTGCGGTGGGGTCGGCCTTGAGCACGGCTCGGATGGTGTCGGCGACATTGAGGTCGACCCTGCCGAAGCCGGTCGCCTTCACCCGCACTCCCTGCTCGACCAGCGCCAGCAGGTACGGCAGGCCGTCGGCGTGCAGGCCCAGATGGTCGATGCTCACCGCGGGCAGCGAGGCCAGGGTGTCGGCGAGCTCGGGCAGGTCGCGAGCATCGACGTAGAGCTCGACGTGCATGTCGGCCACCTCGTGGACACGGCGGGCCAGCGTCTCCAGGTGTTCCAGGCTCGCCGATCCGCCGCGGCGGAGGTTGAAGCGGACCCCGCGCACACCGGCTCCGGCGAGCTGAGCGATGTCCTCGTCGGGGAGGTCGTGCGGGATCTGGGTGACCCCGACGAAGCCATGGCCGAGCTGCTCGAGCGCGTCGAGCAGGTAGCCCTGGTCGAACCGCTGGAACGACCCGGAGACGACCACGCCGCCGACGACGTGCAGCGCGGCGGTGCGCTCCCGGTAGTCGTGGACGGTGAACTCCTCGGGCACGAACCCGTTGTTCTCGAACAACGGGAAGCGGCTGTCGATCACGTGGAAGTGGGCGTCGAAGAACGGGCGGCGATCGGTCACGATGAATTCCTCCGGCGACTGTCGGGGCGGGGCGCTGATCCGCCGTGTACGCGGACCGCCGTACGGCTCGTCAGTGTCCCGCTTCCAGCTCGGCTCGCACTGTTGGCTGTTCGGCCGAATTCTCAACACGCTTTTCTGACACCCGGGCGGCCTGTCGGCGGTTCGTGAAGGGGACTCCAGCCAGGGTGTTGAGAATCGAACGGTTTACAACACCCCCCTCTCTCTCCCACAGGCGTGGCCCAGAAATCGGCGATCGCTGATGTATGGGCGTCATGTCGCCGCGCCGCTTGACCCTGACGCAGGGTCAAGCTTTCAGCATGGTGGCATGACCGCGGAAACCGGGGCGATCGAGGTCGCCGAGCTGTACGACGAGAACAACGATGATGGAGAGCGTGCGGAAGGAGGCGACAGGACGATGCGGCACTTCACCATCCACCACGACGGCGTCACGATCCGGGGCTCTCACGAGGGCCGGGGACGACCGCTGGTCCTGTGCCCTGGCCTGAACTCGACCCAGGCCGACCTGCGCGAGCTGACCGAGTTGCTGAGATACGACCACGACGTGGTGACTTTCGACCTGCGGGGCCATGGCCTCGCCTCGGCCGCCGACCGTTACTCCTTCGAGGCGTTCCTTAGCGATCTGGACGCGGTGATGGCGGAGCTGGGAAACCGTGGCCTGCCTGCGGCGCCTGTGCTGGTGGGCTACTCGCTGGGCGCTGACCTGGCCGTGCACTATGCCTCCGAGCATCCTGACACTGTCGCCGGGCTTGTTCTGATCGACGGGGCGAACCCGGTGCCCGAACCGTTCATCACCGAGGCCGTCCTGCCGGAGTTCCGCGCCATGTGGGAAGACATGGCGACGCAGCAGGAGGCCAAGCGGGACACCGCGCGTCAGGTGCTGCTCACCGTCCAGGAGATTCTCGACCTGAACCTCGAGATCGATGTGATCCGGTCCGGGATCCTCGACCGGTACAGGAAGATCGACCGGCCCATCACAATGATCATGTCGACCTCGATGGCCGGCGACAGCGGCGAAGGACACGCGCCTCGGTTCAACCAGAACTGGCGTGCCGGCGTCGAGCGGCTTGTCCGCGAGCACCCGCACATCGCCACCACCTGGCTCGACGCCGATCACCAGCTGGTCTTCACTCATGCCCCGCGAATCGCCCAGATCATCCGCGATACAGAGATGATCTCTTGAGCAACTTCTGGAGACTGGTCTGATGCTGACCATCGGCGAGCTGGCGTCGTACGCGGGAGTGACGGTCCGCGCGGTGCGGCACTACCACGCCAAGGGCCTGCTACCGGAGCCGAAGCGGGACCACTCCGGCTACCGCAGATACGACGGCGGCGCCGTGGTCGAGCTGATCAAGATCCGGACCCTCGCCGAGGCCGGGGTCCCGCTGGCGCGGGTGCGAGATCTGCTGCGGGCCGGCGAGGAGGAGTTCGCCGCGGCGATCGCGGACATCGACAGGAGGCTGCGGGCGGAGATCCGCGAGCGGCAGCGGCATCGCGAGCGGATCGCCCGCCTCGCCGCCGGGGAACACCTGGTGCTGCCCCCGGAGGTGGTCGAGTATCTCGACCGGCTGCGGGCGCTCGGGGTCGACGAGCGGATCGTCCAGGCCGAGCGTGACGGCTGGATCCCGCTGGCCGCGCACTCACCCGAGCGGGTCCCGGAGTGGATGGCACGTAAGCGGGAGCAGATCGACGATCCGCGGCTGGTCGACTTCTACCTCACCCTGGGCCGGGCCCTTGACCGAGCCGACGACGACCCGCGGCTGGTCGAGCTGGCCGACAAACTGGCCGCCTACATCACGCGGATGGCCGACGAGCGGGGCGAGGACTACGTCGACGACACCGATATCGAGCTACCGCTCGTCAAACTGATGGACACGCTGGCATTCGACACTGTGCCGCCGGCGCGTCGGCTGATCGAACTTCTGAAGCAGCGAGGCTGGACGGGCTGGACCAAGCTCGAGCGCGTGGCCCCCACACCGGGTGCGACTCCCTGGTAGCGCCGGTACGCGCAGGAAGACGCCACAGTGCGGCGATCCAAGCGCCATTGGTGATGGCGGGCAGGGGTACTGACGGGCGAGGCGACAGCGTGGTCCAATCGCAACAGCGACCCAGCGACGGACTGCCCTCATGCACCGCCGAGCGAGCCGAGAGCGCCGATGCTCAACCGGGCGCTCAGATCAAGGCGCACCTCGCCATAGGGGCGGACGTGCAGTCAGAACAGCTGGGTCAGGCCGCGCCCAGTGCGTCGTTCAGCTTCGCCAGGGCGCTGGTCATCTCCTCGCGCAGGCTGTCGCGGAACTCTGTCGGGTCCAGGGGTTTGCGCGGCTCGCGGTAGTGCTCGGCACGGCGTGACTCGAAGTCGGTGGGCAGGTCCTCGTCCGGGTTGCGCCACCGGTCGGCGCCGACGACCACGATCTCCTTGCAGCGCGGCTGCTCACGCAGGGTCTGGAAGGTGGCCACCTCGTACACCATGCGCGCCACCCGGCGCCGACCGCGGGTGTCGGTGCGATAGACCAGGGCGGCCCAGCCTTCGAGCGCGCCCTTGTGCTCTGGCGCGGTCTCGCCGAGCGGATAGTAGGCGGTGTTGCCCGGGGAAGACCACCTCGCGGCCGGGACGGGTCCTCGGGCAGCAACGTGCCGAGCAGCCGCACCGTACCCCACTGACACCGCCCACGACGGGCATGGGCCGGGCCCGTGGTGCGGCGAACGCGACCGCCGCACCACAGGCCCGCCCGACCACGTACGGTTCAACCGGACGGAACCGGTGTGATCACGGACTGCTGCAGGTGGCCTGCGGAGTGGCCGAGGACCCTGCGCCGATGAAACCGAAGGTGGTGCTCGCGTCGGCGGCGACCGAGCCGTTCCACGACTCGTTGCGCACCGTCACGTTCGAACCGGAGCCCGAGTGCACGCCGCCCCACACCTGGGTGATGGTCTGCGAACCGGGCCAGGTCCAGTTCACGGTCCAGCCGTTGATCGGCGAGTTGCCCGCACGCACCATGGCCTCACCCTGGAAACCGCCGGGCCAGGAGTTGACCACCCGCAGCGTCGCCGAGCACGCGCCGGTCGGCCCGGACGGCGAGGGGGTCGGAGTCGGGCTGGGGCTGGGGGTCGGCGTCGGAGACGGGGTCGGAGACGGGGTCGGAGACGGGGTCGGAGACGGAGTGGGAGTAGGGGTGGGGTTCGGCCCGTCGCTGAGGGTGGGGGTCTGCCAGTCCCGCCACTGAGACAGGTTGCCGGACTTGCTGGGGGAGACCCGGAACACTCCGGTGTTGCCGCTGGTCTTGAGCAGGAACTTCCTGATGTTCTGCTGCAGGGGGTCACGCCACTCCGACCGGGAGGCGCAGTGGGTGCCGTCCTGGACGTCGGACCAGTAGCTGATGTTGGACTGCGCGCCGAGTGCCTTGTAGATCTCCGCCCCGGCCAGGGCCGCGACGCTGCCGGAACGGGCGGCCAGCCAGTCGACGTGGGGGTTTTCCATGATGAACAGCCCGCGTGGTGCGATCATGCCGATCATCTCGTGGGTGTCGACGGGCAGTGCGCCGGGGTTGCCGGTGTAGGAGCCGAAGGCATCGCCGAGCCAGGGCTGTTCGGAGTAGGCGCTGCTGAGCGGCTGGGCGCCGCTTTCCTGGGCGATGCCGCGGAAGACCGGCACGCCGGCGCTGCCGGATTCGATGGGCAGGGTCAGCGCGATGCGCTGGTCGAACACGCCGCTGACGAATGCGCCCTTGCCATAGCGGGAGCAACCGGTGACGCCCATGGCGTCGGCCTTGAGTATGGTGCCGCCCGACTGCTCGACGACGTCGATGATGCGGCTGACACCCCAGGCCCAGGCGGCCAGCAGCCCGGTGCTGCTGGAGGAGCCGTAGATGCTGTAGAAAGCACCCTGCTTGTTGTTGCGCGCGGTGCCTTCCTTGCCCACGGCCAGGGGGTCGTAGCTGATGACGGCGGCCCCGGCGGCCTTGATGGCGGCGGTGTCGGCACCGAATCCTCCCACGACGACCACGGCAGGGAACGGCCCGGTGCCGGAGGGGAGATCGACCCCGGCCGAGAAGGCGGCGCTGCGGCCGTTGTGGGACACGTTGACGGTGATGCCGGTCCGGGAGACCGTCCCGGTGACACTGGACGGCTTCGCGGGCTTCTCGCCGTAGACGAACCGCTCGGCCAGCTTCTTGATCTCCGCTCGGCGGCACCGCCACTCGGCCTTGGTGGTGATGCGGGTGCCGTCCAGCTTCGTGAAGGGATCGGGAAGTTTCGCGTTGGACGGGCCGGAGCCGGGCACCGTCACCGCGCAGTCGGCGCCCTCGTCCTCCACACCGGACGCGGCGCTCGCGGTGGGGCCCTGCGCCACCGCGAAGGCGATGGACAGCATCGTCGCGACGCCCAGGACGAGCATTCGGCGCACGCCGGAGATCCGGCTCCCGCTGCGGGAGGTGATATCGCCGGTCATCGGGCTCCTCCGGGCGAGAGCCGATGGGTGCCGAGGACCAGTTTGAGACGTTTCAAGGCGATGCGTCCTTCCTCCTGGCGGTCCGTGACCTGTCACAGGTCTGCGGAGAGCAGCAGACCGAGCGAGGTGATGAATGTTTTCGAAGCTTTACCGAAACATTCCGAGCCCGCAAGACCCAAGTCAGGCCGTGCACGCGACAGGCCGTGGAGGCGCCGTTAGCCCTTTGCGCCCTTTACTCCTAAATTGAGGGGATATCGACCGGTGAGGGTGGGGGTGATCGGCCGTCCATCATCCCGACCGTCTCTGAAACTTTTCGGCCAAGTGTGAAAATTTCAAGGACAGTCAGGATGGGTGATCTTCGTGGGTGTTTCCGGGCAGGGCCGAGGTCCGCGGCGTGGGATCGGGAGGGGGAGTCGCAGGCGCCGGACGCCTCAGAGGAGCGGCCAGTTGCGCAGGGCGGCGTCGGCCATCTCCTGGAGTTCATCGCGGTCGACACCGCTCGCGGTTTGCACGGCGATGCCGAATGCCAGGGTGGTGACGTAACGGGCCAGGAGTCCCGGATCGGTCTCCGCAGGCAGGTCGCCGTCGTCGACGGCTCGCTGGAACCGCTCTCGGAGGCGGGAGCAGCCGTTGTTGCGCCAGGCGGCGAGAAGGTCACGCACTCCGCGCCCGGGGTCGCCGGTGGCCAGGGCGCCCTGGACGCCCAGGCATCCGTGGGGGTGGGCCGGGCGGGTGGTGGTTCGAATGGTGCCGGCCAGGATCGCGGTGGCGACGCCGAGGGCGGTCGGCTCCTCCAGGGCCCGGGTCAGGTACGCGCCCGGGCCTTCGGTGTAGCGCTCCAGGGCCTTGCGGAACAGTTCCTCCTTGTTGCCGAAGGCCGCGTACATGCTGGTGGTGGAGATGCCCATCGCCTCGGTCAGTTTGGCCAGGCCGGCCCCCTCGTAACCGTGCTCCCAGAAGACCAGCATGGCGCGCTCGAGAGCTTCGTCGACGTCGAATCCTCGCGGTCGGCCGACGGGGCCGGTCTGTCTGGTCTCCACTCCCGCAGCCTACCGCTTCTGCATCGATCGATACAGAACGTGCTATCTTCGAGTTCCGCATCGATCGATACAGAATTCGACGGAGGTCATTGACGTGGGACTACTTGAGGGCAAGACCACTCTCGTCACCGGCGGCAGCACCGGAATCGGCCTGGCCAGTGCCGTACGGCTGGCGGCCGAGGGCGCACACGTGTTCATCACCGGCCGGCGCAAGACCGAACTCGACGCGGCCGTCGAAGTGATCGGCTCAGCGGCCACCGGGGTGATCGGCGACATCTCGAACCTGACCGACCTGGACCGGCTCTACGACACGATCCGCGGCCGGGGACGGGGCCTGGACGTACTGTTCGCGAATGCCTCCGTCGCCGCGTTCGTGACACTCGAGCAGGTCACCGAGAAGCACTTCGACACTCTCTTCGACATCAACGTCCGGGGCACGCTGTTCACCGTCCAGAAGGCGCTGCCGCTGCTCAACGACGGCGCCTCGGTGATTTTGAACGGCTCTACCAACGCGGACGTCGGCGATGAGGCGTTCGGCGTGTACGCGGCGACCAAGGCCGCCATCCGATCGTTCTCCCGGACCTGGGCCAACGAACTCAAGGGACGCGGCATCCGGGTCAACACCATCACGCCCGGCCCGACCGATACCCCTGGTCTGTCGGGGCTCGTCGCCGACCCGGAGCAGGCCGCCGACTTCAGGCGGCGACTGGCCGCGAACGTGCCGCTGGGCCGGCTCGGGCGCCCGGAGGAGATCGCCGCCGCCGTGGCCTTCCTCGCCTCCGAGCAGAGCGGCTTCATCACCGGTTCGAGTCTGTACGTCGACGGCGGCCTGAAGCAGATCTGAGTTCCACGGCCGTACGTCCGGCCAGGACGGAGGCCGGCGACGCACTGGTCGCACGAGAGGTCGAGATGGAGGACCCATGACAGTGATCGGCATCATCGGCGCGGGGGAGGTCGGTGGCCAGATCGCGCGTGCGGCGATCGCGAACGGCTACGACGTCGTCATCGCCAATTCACGAGGACCTGAGACGTTGCAGCACCTCATTGAGGAGCTCGGACCGTCGGCGCGTGCCGCGACCGCCGCCGGCGCCGCCGCCGGTGACTTCGCGGTCGTGGCGGTCCCCCTCAAGGTGGTCAACGACATGCCGGAGGCGGAGCTGGCAGGCAAGATCGTGCTTGACACGAACAACTACATGGTCTGGCGCGATGGCCATATCCCGGTCATCGACTCGGGCGAGAAGACGGTTCACGAGCTACGCCAAGAGCACCTTCCGCGATCCAAGGTCGTCAAGGCCTTCACCCACATCCAAGCTCCCCGCATCACCACCGCGGGTTTGCCGGCGGGCGCGCCAGGCCGTCTGGCGCTGTCGGCCTCGAGCGACTTTCCCGAAGCCGTGGAACTCGTGACGCGGCTGTACGACCAGTTCGGGTTCGACACCGTCGACAACAGCCCGCTCAGCGAGTCGTGGCGCAGTGGCCCCGGTCAGCCCGCGTGGCTGGCACACGAGCACCAGACCCGTGCCGAACTGATCGCCAACCTCGCCCGGGCGCGACGGATCGTCTCGAGGTGAGTCCGTCCGCTGAGCGACTTCCGTCAGGACCGACGGGGAGTCGGGCCCGGGCGGGTACGGTCGATCCAGGCCACCTGGCGATGTATCGCGGGGAGACAGCCTCAGGCGATCTTGCGGTGGTAGGTGACCATGGCGAGGGCGCACGCGACGATGAGGATGCCGGCGCACCAGGCGAGGCCGATCCAGACGTCACCGCTGACCGGCCGCTGGGCGAACAGGTCGCGGATCGTGTTGACGATGGACGTCACCGGCTGGTTCTCGGCGAAGGCGCGCACCGGTCCTGGCATGGTGTCGGTGGGCACGAACGCCGAGCTGACGAAGGGCAGGAAGACGATCGGGTAGGAGAAGGCGCTCGCGCCGTCCACGGTCTTCGCGGACAGGCCCGCGATCACGGCGATCCAGGTCAACGCCAGGGTGAACAGAACGAGGATTCCGGCGACCGCGAGCCAGGCCAGGACTCCGGCGCCCGAGCGGAATCCCATGAGGAGGGCGACGAGCACGACGATCACGAGCGAGATCAGGTTGGAGACCACCGAGGTCAGCACGTGCGCCCACAGCACGCTCGACCGCGCGATCGGCATGGACTGGAATCGCGCGAAGATTCCGCTTCTCATATCCGTGAAGAGCCGGAACGCGGTGTAGGAGATGCCCATCGCGATCGTGATCAGCAGAATTCCGGGCAGCAGGTAGTTCACATAGTGATCCGATCCGGCGTCGATCGCGCCGCCGAACACGTAGACGAACAGCAGCATGAGGGCGATCGGCATGATCGAGACCGTGATGACGGTGTCCAGGCTGCGGGTGATGTGGCGTCCGGACCGTCCCAGCAGGACAGCGGTGTCGCCGAAGAAGTGCGTGGTCATCGTCGTTCCTTAGTCGTCCGTGCCGGCGTTTCCGGCCGCGCCGTCGTCGCCGATGATGGCGAGGAAGACGTCCTCCAGGGTCGGCTGTTTCTCGACGTACTCGACCTTGGCGGGCGGGAGGAGCCGCTTCAGTTCGGGGAGGGTGCCGTTCGCGATGATCCGCCCCTCGTGGAGGATCGCGATCCGGTCGGCGAGATGTTCGGCTTCGTCCAGATACTGCGTCGTGAGCAGCACCGTCGTCCCCTGGTCGGCGAGTTCCCTGACCGCCTGCCACACCTCGATGCGCGCCCGGGGGTCGAGCCCGGTCGTCGGTTCGTCGAGGAAGATGACGGGTGGATTCCCGATCAGGCTCATCGCGATGTCGAGGCGGCGGCGCATGCCGCCCGAATACGTCGCCACCTTCCGCGCGCCCGCGTCGGTCAGCGAGAAACGGTCGAGCAGCTCATCCGCGATCTTGCCCGGATGCCTGAGATGCCGTAACCGGGCGACCAGCACGAGGTTCTCCCGCCCGGTGAGGATCTCGTCGACGGCCGCGAACTGTCCGGTGAGGCTGATGGACTCCCGCACGTCCGCGGGTTGCGTGGCGACGTCGAAGCCGTTGACGCTGGCAGTCCCGGCGTCGGCCTTGAGCAGCGTGGACAGGATTTTCACGGCCGTGGTCTTGCCCGCTCCGTTCGAGCCGAGCAGGGCGAAGACGCCGCCTCGCGCCACGTCGAAGTCCACGCCGCGCAGCACCCGTAGCGTCTTGTACGACTTCTCCAGGCCCCGCACGTGGATCGCGGGCTCCTGGGCCTGACCGACTTTCATCCGGATGTCCGTTCTCTCGTCACGGTCTGTCGCCCGCCGCGCCGTCGATGGCGTGGATCAGCCGTTCCCGCTCCCGGCTGATCCACTGACCCTCCGGGTAGTTGCGGAGAAAGGTCTCGGCGAACTCCACGGGGTCCTCGCCGACGACCGCGCGAATCGGCGTGCCGTTCGCGGCGCTCTCCTCGAACAGATCGGCGAGATCCTCCAGCATCGACAGCAGGCTGTCCGCCTTGCCCGGCCCGAAGAACTGCATGTACCGCTGCAGCGCATCGACCGCCGTGTGATAGTCCGCGGGTAGCCGTTCCGTACGCGCCTTGTACTGCCGGTAGCGCCTCTTCTGCTCGATCCATCCCAGCGCCATGTCTAGTTACCTCCTTCACGGAGCCGTTCGAGCCGTTCTGCGAGGAAGCTCCAGGTCTCCCAGAACTCTTCGAGATATTTCCGCCCCTGGTCGTTGACGGAATACACCTTGCGCGGCGGCCCCTTCTCGGACGGGACCTTCTCCACGTCCACGAGGCCGCGCCGCTCGATCCTGACGAGCAGCGCGTAGACGGTGCCCTCGGCGATGTCGGAGAAGCCCTGGTCCCGCAGCCACGCCGTGATTTCGTAGCCGTACGTGGGCCGGCCGGACAGGATCGCGAGGACGATGCCCTCCAGCGTTCCCTTGAGCATCTCCGTCAGCTGCCTGCCCATGGAACACCTCCTTCCGCTACTAAGTACTACTGACTACCGGTACATAGTAACGCTGAATAGCTGAGTCGCAAGCGGCCGGCGAACTTCGGCCCGCACGTCTTGTGCGCGGACGGGAGGGCATTGCGTCCCGAATGCTCGATATGTAGTGTTACGGCATGTTCTACAGCTGAACTGTAAAACGGGATCTCGGCCGGCACCGGGGCCGTGGAGATCAGCCAGGTCCGAGGGCCGACGGGATCACCCGTCGGTGCTCGCGTCCGACGCTTCCCCCACACGGCTCATCGGCCGGGCCGCCTCACCTCCGGCCTGGGAGAC
Organism: Sphaerimonospora mesophila; assembly: GCF_001417795.1. NCBI lineage: Bacteria > Bacillati > Actinomycetota > Actinomycetes > Streptosporangiales > Streptosporangiaceae > Sphaerimonospora > Sphaerimonospora mesophila. The sequence goes on from NZ_BCBX01000031.1 coordinate 263,618, forward strand.
CCTCCGCCGAGCCCTATCTGAAGCATGGAGAGCAAGGTGCCCGAACCACGGCAGTACCCCCGGATCCGGCTGCGCGGCAGCCCGCATGAGCGCGGCCGCCGGTACGGCGAAGCCGCCCGCGACCGCATCCACCGCAGCAGACGCGGCTACGAGGCCGCGTTCGCGCAGGCGGCGGGCTGGCGCTGGGAGCAGGCGGTCGAGGCCGCGGCGCCGCTGGAGGCCGCCATCGCCGAGGCGTTCCCGGCCTATGTCGAGGAGATGCACGGCATCGCCGAGGGAGCCCGGCTCGGTTTCGCCGATGTGCTGACGCTGAACGCGCGCACCGAGGTGCTGTGGGCCGCCACCGCCCGTCAGGCCGCCGCGATGCGTACCGCCCACGCGCGCGAGTGCAGCGCCTTCGCGCTCCTGCCCGGCCGTACCGCCGATCGCCACACTCTGATCGGGCAGAACTGGGACTGGCTCCTGCAGGGCTTCGACACGGTGGTCACCCTCGAAGTCGAGCAGGACGACGGCCCGAACTACGTCACCGTCGTCGAGGCCGGTCTGCTGGCCAAGATGAGCATGAACTCCTCGGGGCTCGCCGTCGCGACCAACGCGCTGGTCACCTCCGAAGATCGTGGCGCCCCCGGCCTGCCGTACCACATCGTGCTGCGCGCCCTGGCCGACTGCCACTCCCTGACCGACGCCGTCAACGTGATCCAGCGGCACTGGCGCTCATCCTCGGCCAACTACCTGCTGGCCCACCGGGACGGCGCCGCGATCAACGTGGAGGCCGCCCCCGGAGATCACAGCAGGGTGTATCCGCAGCTGCCCGTCCGCGGCGGCCTCGTGCACACGAACCACTTCCTGGCTTTCCTGCGGGACGTCACGGATGTGTCCGTCTACGCGATGCCCGACAGCCTGGTGCGTCTCCAGCGGGTCAGGCAGGCCATCGCGGAGACCGACGAGCCGGTCACCGTCGACTCCCTGCACCGGGCCCTCGGCGATCACGCCGACCACCCGCACTCGGTCTGCTGCCATCCTGACCCGCGGGACGCGCCGGACCGGCGGTGGGCCACCATCGTGTCCGTGATCATGGATCTCGACGACCGGACCATGTGGATCAGCGCCGGCAATCCGTGCGAACACCCGCACCGGCCGCTCACCTTCGGCGACCTGCTCGACAAGCCCTCGCCGTTGCGCCCGGCCCCGGCCCCGGCGCCGGGGTGACGGTCCCGGCGCCGGGGGATCACGCTGAGGGACGCCCGGCTCAGAACACCGGTCTCAGAACACGGGCCGGGCGGACCGGCCCGCCACCCAGCGCCCGGCGATCATCGTCGCGGACGGCGAGGTCGCCGCGAGCTCGGCGGGACTCAGCTCCCGCAGGTTCGCGGCGAAGTGGACCAGATCGGCGTACCTGCCCGGAACCAGCGAGCCGACGACGCCGTCCAGGCCCAATGCCTCAGCGGCGAGCAGCGTGTGCATGCGCAGCGCGTCGTCGAAGCCGATCCGTTCGTCGGCGCCGATCACGGTTCCCGACTCCGTCCGCCGTCCCATGGCGGAGGCGATGGTCCGCATGGGCCGGTAGTCCGAGACGAACGAATCGCTGGACAGCACCGTGAGGATCCCCCGGTCCAGCTCCGACCGCAGCGGCTGCAGGCGGTGCGTACGGTCACCGAGGGTGGACAGCAGCTCATCCCCGCTCTCGGTCAGGAAGTTCGGCTGGTTGACCGGTACGACGCCCAGATCGGCGATGCGTCCCAGATGGTCCGGTGTCGGCCCGCCGCAGTGCTCGATGCGGTGCCGGCCGGCGTCGCCCGCCGCGCGACCGGCCTGGACGGCCCGCAGGGCGTACTCGATGCCCAGGTCGCCCTGGGCGTGGATGCCCACCTGCCAGCCCTGCCCGATCGCGCCGGCCACGAGCTCGCGCAGCTGCTCCGGCTGCCAGAACAGCTGCCCCCGGGTCAGCGCGTTCTCCGCGTAGCCGCCGCTGAACAGGGCCGTGCCGCTGGTGAGCGCGCCGTCGCAGTAGAACTTCATCGCGCCGATCCGGAACCAGTCGTCCCCGATCCCGCTGGACAGACCCGCCTCGGTCAGCGACGGAAGGTTGCTCGACAGCGGCATGGCGACGACGCGGACCCCGAGCCGGCCGCGGCGCCAGGCACGCAGGTAGGTGCTCATCTCGCGACGCGTGACCTGTGGATCGCAGACGGTCGTGATGCCGGCCGCCTGATATGCGCGGACGCCCACCTCCAGCGCGTGGTCGAGGTCGTCCGCGGCGGCGTCGAAATGGAAGTTGGGGCCGTGGCAGCCGATGTCGACGGCCCTGGGGAAGACCAGGTCCAGTGCCGCGTCGACGCAGTAGCCGCGGGCGCGTCCGGCCTCGTCCCGGTCGAAGTAGCCCCCGGCGGGGTCGGTCTCCGTCGTACGGCCCGCCAGCGCGAGGGCGACGGAGTTGACCACCGCGCTGTGCCCGGACTTGTGGAAGACGATCACGGGATGGCGCGGGCTCACCGCGTCCAGGTCCGCGGCAGTGGGCAGGCGGCCCTCCGGATATTTGGCGACGTCCATGCCCGAGCCGCGGACCCAGGTGCCGGGCGGCTGGGCGAGGGTCGCCTCCCCGACCGCGCGGACCAGGTCCGCGATGGACCGCACCGCCGGATGACCGGCGTCGACCCCGACCATGGTCTCGCCGGTGGCGAGCAGATGGTTGTGCGGGTCGACGAAGCCCGGCGTCAGGCATCCGCCGCCCAGGTCGACGATCTCGTACGTCGCACCCGGCAGCGCCGCCCGCACCGCGTCCAGCATGCCGACGGCCGCGATGCGCGAGCCGCGTACGGCCACCGTGTCCGCGGTCCCGGCGTCCACCCCGGGCGACACGATCTCGGCGCCGGTCAACAGCACCGTCGAACCGTCCATCACGCCTTCCCCCGGTCGAGAACGTCGGCGGCGTCGAGAACGTGGGCGGCCAGCTCGCCCATCGTGGGGAGCCACACCTCACCGAGCTCCTCCGCCGCGTCGAGCAGCCGTGCCGGCAGCTCCACCCGTGACGGCCGGCCCACGAGCTGAGGGTGGAGCACCATGGTCGTCACACCGCCGAGGGCGTGGATGGCCCGCAGCTCGTCGAGCCAGATCCGGGCGATCTGGTCGTTGCCCAGGAACTGGCGGTGGTTCGGCGGGCTGTTGGCGAACAGCAGGTGGGGACCGTCGTCGAGGGCCCAGTGGGTCGGCACCTCGACGATCGCGCCGTGATCGCCGTGCACCACATACGGGTGGAGGGAGTCCATGAAATTGGAGGAGAACGTGCAGCCGATCTCCGCGAGGATGTCGCGGGTGTTCTCCGTGACGTCGTACAACGGCGCCCGGTAACCCCGCACCGGCGTCCCGCTCACCTGCTCGAGGGTGTCCTTCACCGAGCGCAGCAGCGCCGCCTCGGCGGGGCGGGAACGGTCGGGCAGCGGGTTGTGGTCCGTGCCGTGCATCGCGATCTCATGTCCCTCGGCCACGATCTCGCCGATCGCCGAGGGGAAGGCCACGGCGACGTCGGAGGGCACGAAGAAGGTCGTACGGACCCCGTGCCCGGCGAGCAGCCCGAGCACGAGGTCCAGGCCCTGGCCGAGGTCGTAGTCGCCCGAGGACAGCACCGCCGGCCGGGCGGCGTTTCCCGGGTCCTTGGAGGTCCACATCGTGTGGGCGTCCAGGTCGAATGTCAGGCACAGCGCGCTGCGCTGGCCGGCCGGGTACACAGGCCGTTTCCGCCGGGTCATGCCTCTCCTGAAAGGTACTGGCGCGCGGAGTCGCACAGGATGTCCACGAGCGCCGCCAGCTCGGCGAGCTCGACGTGCTCGTCGTCGGTGCCCATCGTGGTCGGGTCGGGCCCGATCACGCAGGCGGGGATGCCGGCCTGGCGCCACAGCCGGGCGTCGGTGCAGCCGATCCCCGTGGACGGAACGGGCCGGCGGCCGGTACGCCGGGCGACCGCCTCGGTCACGGCCGTGACGATGTCGGCGTCCGCGTCGGTGCGGTTGGCCCCGCCCTGGCCGAGGATCTCGACCCGGCCGCCGACCTCGCGGGCCAGCTCCTCGACGCGGCCGAGAAGCTCCCGCGGGTCGACCTCTGCCGGGACGCGCAGGTCGACGCTCAACCGGCAGTCGGCCGGGCGCATGTTGACCGCCAGGCCGCCGCGCACGGTGCCCAGGTTGAGCGAGACCTCCCGCACGATGCGGCTCGCGCCCCCTCCCAGCAACCGGTCCATCGCCTCGTCATGCCCGGTCGGCGAGCGGTGCGGGCCGGCGAGTCCGCGGTTGACCTCGGCGACGAGATCGGCCACCCGCCGCGCGAACCTGGCGGCGCGCAGGATCGCGCCCTCTCCGCCGCCGGGGTAGGCGGCGTGCATGCTGTGCCCGGGGACGTGCACCATGAGCCAGAGGAAGCCGCGTTCTGCCACCCGTACCAGGCCGAGGGACGACGGTTCCGTGCTGACCAGCGCGTCGCCGAGCAGGTCGGGTCGGCGCTCGAGCAGGCCGCGCGAGCCCATGGGGCCGAACGTCTCCTCGTCGCACACCAGCAGCAGCGAAAGCCGTCCGGGCAGGTCGCCCGCGCCGTCCCGCAGCCGGCGGGCGGCCGTGAGGAACGCCGCGACCCCGCCCTTCATGTCGACCGCCCCCCGCCCGTGCACCCGCGTGCCCACGCGACGGGGCCGCGACGGCGGGCCGGAGGCCGGGAACGTGTCGAGATGCCCGTTCCACACCAGATGCCGGCCGGGCCTGCCGGCGCCGTCGAGGACGTCCACCACGATGTTGCGGCGTCGCGCGGCCGGCCGGTCCAGCCGGTACGGCAGGCCGGCGCGGTCGCAGTATCCGGTCACCACCCCGGTGACGTCGCGCACGTCACCGGGGGGGTTGGGACTGGGCGCGCCCAGCAGGTCGAGGACGAGCGCCCCGATCTCGTCCTGCAGGGCGGCGCCCGCCGCCGTGGCCGTCGACGTCACCGGTTCGGCCTGATGTCGACGCCCAGGTGGTCGAGGACGAAGTCCCGCCACGGCCTGCGGTACGGGGAGCCGTAGATCCTGGCCCGCATCGCCGCCGGGGGCGTGGCGTTGACGTTCTCGAAGAGGGCGACGCGCATCGCGTTCGCGCCGCAGGTCAGGTCCCAGACGAAGTTGAAGACCCGGTTCTTGGCCTCCGCGCTGACGCCGGTGCCGGGCAGGAACTCCTTGAGCATCTCGCCGACCGAGCCGTCGGCGAAGTGACGCTCGGTGAAGCGGCTGATCAGGCCCTGGCCGGAGATCTCCCGCAGCAGCTGCAGCACCCGCGGGTAGCCCTCGACCGAGTGCAGGCGTCCGGCCGTGACGAACCGTTCGGAGGGGACGAGGACGCCGTTGGCGGGGGCCGCGGTGTCCTCGGCGGCGAGCACGAAGGCGTGCAGGGCCGTGGCGTAGGCGGTGATCTCCGAGATGGCGTCGCGCACCTGGGGGATGTTCTCGGTGCCCAGCACCTCGACGATCACCTGGGCGGTGCCCGAGAGGATCTCGGCCTTGTAGGCCAGCCGGGCCAGGATGTGCCACAGCGCGAGGGCGCCGAGCTCGTGGTACAGGCCCAGCATCTGCTCGTCCCGGAAGGAGAACAGGTGCTCGCGGGGCACGAAGACCCGGTCGAACACGAGCAGGGAGTCGGGCTCCTCTCCGCGCACGTCCAGCGGGTGCTGCGCCGTCGTGCCGGGCATGATCACCGGCTCGCGGGCCACCATCGTGAGGCCCGGCGCGTTGAGCGGCACGTAGCAGAACAGGTTGGCGTCGGGGTCGGCGCCCGGCGTCAGCAGCGTGACGACGGTCCCGACGTGGGAGTGGACCGCCCCCGAGGCGCACGGCTTGGCGCCGTACAGGACCAGCCCGTCCTTGCGTTCCTCCACGCAGCGGAGCCGTCCCGGTTTCTGCGCCGTCGGCACCGAGCGGTCCGACTGCACGTCGGCGACGATGTCGGAGCTCATCGCGTTGTTGGCCCGGCCCCAGGCGATGAACTCGTCGATGTTGCGTGCCCACTCCGTGCTGCTGGAGGCGATGCGGTCGGCCACCGAGAGCAGGCCAAGGGCGTTGAACGAGCCGTAGTCCGGCGGCCGCCCGAACACCCCGAAGGTGTGGTAGGTGGACAGCCGGGCGAGCTCGCGCCGGGCGATCAGGTCGTCCTTGGTCCGGGGCACCTGCCAGGCGCGGCTGGCGAGCTCTCCGGTCTCCTCGTCCTTGTAGACGGCCGCCTTGGCGGTCTCGGGCCGGTGCTGCATGTCGTAGAGCGCCGCGACGGTGTCCACCGCGTCCCGGAACTGCGGGTGCGTGGTGACATCGGTTACGTGTGAGCCGTCGGCGGCCAGCACGACACGGCCGTCGCGCAGGCTCGCCCGGTACTCGTCACCGGTCTTGAGCATGGATCCTCAACTTTCGATGGGGTCGTCGGGCAGGCGGTAGAAGTCGCGGTCGCAGTACAGGAGCGGTGCGAGGGCCGGGGTCGCCTCGCGTACGGTCTCCACCCTGGCGAAGAGCACGTCGTGGTCGCCGACGGTCACCAGGTGCGAGACCGCGCAGTCGAAGTGGGCGAGTGCGCCGTGCACCGATGGCGCCGGTGGTACGGCCACGCCGTCGTGCGGGTCCCAGCGCCGGTCCGGCGCGGGATGCGGCATGCCGGTCTCGCCCAGTCCCTCGGCCTCCGGTGAGAAGAGCTCCAGGAACTTGGGGGCGCCGGGCAGGGCGGCCGCGCGGGCGACCGGGACCTGGTCGGCCGACAGCACCGAGATGCCCACCCGGCCGTGCAGCCGCGCCGCCTGTATCACCGCCGTGTGCGAGAACAGGCAGACCGACACGACCGGCGGTGCGAGGGTCACCGACGTGAAGCTCGATGCGGTGACCCCCCACGGACGGCCGGACACGAACGAGGTGACGACCACGACCGTGGCGGGGATCCGGCGCAGCACGCTGCGGACGGAGTCGGACAGATCCGTGTCTGCAGTGTGACTGTAGAACATGCCGTCAGACTACAGATCGCGTATCCTGGGTGCAATGCTTTCCCGGCCACAGCAGTGCGGGCCCATCGGCCGTATGCAGTGCGCACCCGGAACGGAAGGACGGAATGGAAAAGAACCACCCCATCGGGCCGGTCTCCGGCACCGAGATCCCGCGCTATGCCGGGCCCGCCACCTTCGCCCGCCTGCCCCGCACCGATCAGGTGACCAGGGCGGACATCGCCGTCATCGGCGCGCCGTTCGACAGCGGCGTCAGCTACCGCCCGGGCGCGCGGTTCGGCCCCTCCCACATCCGCCAGTCCTCCCGGCTCCTGCGGCCGTACAACCCGGCACTGGAGCGCTTCCCGTTCGGCGCGGTCCAGGTCGCCGACGCCGGCGACATGGTCATCAACCCGTTCGACATCGCGGACGCGGTCGGCCAGATCCAGGAGCAGGCCGGCGCGCTGACCGGCGCGGGCACCCGCCTGGTGACGCTGGGCGGCGACCACACGATCGCGCTGCCGCTGCTGCGCGACCTGCACCGTCACCACGGCGAGATCGCGGTGCTGCATTTCGACGCGCACCTGGACACCTGGGACACCTACTTCGGCGCGCCGGTCACCCACGGCACGCCGTTCCGGCGGGCGTCGGAGGAGGGCCTGCTGGATCCGCAGGGCTGCCTGCACGTCGGCATCCGGGGGCCCGTGTACGACAAGGACGACATCACCGACGACACCCGGCTCGGATTCCAGCAGCTGACCTGCCGCCGGTTCGCCTACGAGAGGCTCGACACGCTGATCGACGTCATGCTGCGGCGGCTCGGCGATCGCCCGATCTACGTCTCCGTGGACATCGACGTGCTGGATCCGGCGCACGCGCCGGGGACCGGTACGCCGGAGGCCGGCGGTCTGTCCAGCCGGGAGCTGCTGGAGCTGCTGCGCGCCCTCGACGGACGCAACGTGGTGGGCGCGGACATCGTCGAGGTGGCGCCGGCGTACGACCACGCGGAGATCACCGGAGTCGCGGCCAGCCACGTCGCCTACGAACTGCTGACCGTGATGGCCGGCGGTGACCACATCAGCGCCGCCGGTCCGGCACGCTGACCTCGACGTCGTGGCCGGCGAACACGGGCTCGCCGGCCACGAACGTGGCCGCGACCGGCGCCTCAAGCAGGTGTTCGAGCCCTTCCATCCGCCGCGGATCGCGGTCGAGCACGGCGAAGTCCGCCGGGGCGCCCGCCCGGAGCGTCCCGGCCGGCCCGGACCCGGGGCGCACCGACGCCGACCCCCGCGTGTAGAGATGCAGCGCCTGCGCCGGGGTGAGGCGTTCCCGCTCACCGAGCGGCTCTCCCTCGCGAGACCGCCGCGTCACGCAGCTCCAGATGCCCTGCCACGGGTCGAGGCCGGCGCACGGGTGGTCCGAGGAGCCGCCCACGGCGATACCGGCCTCGATCAGGGTCCGGTGCCGGATCAGCCGTTCCATCCGGGCCCTGCCGTACGTGCCCGCGAGCCGCTCCCCGTGCTGACGGATGTACGAGCCGAACGGCACGACCGACCACCCCTGACGCCGGATCGCCGGCACCTGGTCGTCGCGGACGACGCTGCCGTGCTCGATCCGCCCGCGCAGGCCCGTCCGCTGCGAGGCGCGCAGCAGCACGTCGATCGCCGCGTCGCCGTTGGCGTGCACGCCGAGGAGGAGACCGAGCGAGTCGGCCCGCCGCAGTTCCTCCGCGATGTCGTCGGCCGTGCGCAGCCGCTGGGGCTCGCCGTACGGCACCGGCTCGCTCAGCAGGCACGTGCCGCCGTTGAGCGCGCCGTCCACGAACGATTTCAGCCCGATCAGGCGCAGCCGGGGGCCGCCGCGTGTGCGCAGCCGGCGCGCCAGGTCCAGATCGCCGACCGGCGCCAGCACCGAGTAGCGCGGCGACGCGCCCTCGGCCTGGACCCGTTCGAGCAGCTCCCAGCCGGTTTCGCCGCACAGCGCATCGGTCAGCGCCGTGACGCCGCGGCTCAGGTAGTCGTGCTGGATCCGCCGCAGCGCCGCGAGCCGGTCGGCGAAACCGGCGATGGCGACCCGGCGCGGATCCCGGGCGAGCGCCGGCTCCATGATGTCGAACATCGCATGCTCGAAGACACGGCCGGTCGCCAGCCCGTCGGATCCGGTCTCCACCCAGCCGTTGGCCGGCACCGCCGCGTCGACCACCGCGCCGGCGTCGTCGATGAAGCCCATGCGCGCCAGCCCGGCCGTGTTCGCGTAGCCCCAGTGGCCGTTCGCGTGCACCACCACCAGGGGGTCGGCCGGGCAGATCCGGTCGAGCAGGTGCCGGTCCACCGCGGTGCCGCCGCACCGTTCCTCCAGCCAGCCCACGAGTTTGACCCAGCCGTTGCTGCGGCCGGCCCGGTCCACCGCCGCGGCCACCCGCTCCGGCTCCCGCTGATCCGCCGGAGGGAGGCTGACGTGGCACGACTCGTCCGCTGCGATCGTCGGGTGGCAGTGCGCGTCCTCCAGGCCGGGCACGACCCAGCGGCGGCCGAGGTCGACGACGTCGGCGCGCGGCCACGCATCGGACAGCTCGGCGAAGGAGCCGACCGCCGCGACCATGCCGTCCGCCACGGCGAGCGCGCCGGCGGGGGGACCCGTCCAGTGGGCCTCCGGCAGGACGGCGCGGGCCCGGAACAGGGTCACCCGGTGGTCGGGATCAGCCACGCGTTGCTCGCAGAGAACCGCAGACCGACGGCGTCGCCCACACGGGGGACGCCGGTCGTCTCGCCGCTCGTCCGGGCGGTGACGTCCCTGCCGGTCTCCGTCGTCACGATCACCCGCCGCTCGGAGCCGAGGTAGACGACCTCGCGGACCGTGCCCTTCCACGCCGCCGCGTCGTCCTCGCCGGAGGTGACCCGGACGTCCTCGGGGCGGAACATCACGCAGTGCTCACCGTCGGACGGTGCCGGCGGGCCCGCCAGCGGGATCCGCCCCTCAGGGGCCTCGAGGGCCACCGTGCCGTCACTGGTGACGAGCCGGCCGTCGATCAGGTTGCTGTCGCCGAGGAACTCCGCGACGAACCGCGTCGCCGGCCGGCGGTAGAGCTCGTCGGGCGTGCCCACCTGCTCGATCCGGCCGTGGTCGAAGACGACCACGCGGTCGGACAGGGCCATCGCCTCTTCCTGGTCGTGGGTGACGAACAGGAAGGTGATGCCGACCTCGCGGTGCACGCGCTTGATCTCCAGCTGCAGCCGCTGGCGCAGCTTCTTGTCCAGCGCGCTGAGCGGCTCGTCCATCAGCAGGATGGGCGGGTCGAACACCAGGGCCCGCGTCAGGGCGACACGCTGCTGCTGGCCCCCCGACAGCTCCCGGGGCCGCCGCTTCTCGAACCCGGTGAGATTCACCATCTCCAGGGCGGCGCGCACCCGCTCGCGGATCTGCTCCTTCGGATACTTGCGCTCGACCAGCGGGAACGCGACGTTGTCCCAGACGGACATGTGCGGGAACAGCGCGTAGTTCTGAAAGACCATCCCGAGGTTGCGCCGGTGCGGGGGAAGGTCGGCGATGTCCTTGCCGTCGAGGAGGATCTGCCCGCCGGTCGGCGAGATGAAGCCGGCGATCATGTTCAGGGTCGTGGTCTTGCCCGAACCGCTGGGGCCGAGGAAGGTCACGAACTCGCCGCGGCGGATGTCGAGGTCGACGCCGCTGACCGCGGCCGCGTCGGTGCCGGGATACTGCTTGGAGACACCCCGCAGCTTCAGGGCGAGGTCGGTGTCCACTGCAACGGTCATCGTTTCGACCTTCCGTCGGCTCTGTCGGAGAAGAGGAACCTCGTCGAGGCGAGGATGAGCACGGTGCTGACCGCGAGGATCAGGGTCGAGGCGGCGGCGATGGTCGGGTTGATGTCCCGGGTCACGCTGGAGTACATCTCGACCGGGAGCGTCCGCAGGCCCGGGCTGACGATGAAGAGCGACACGACCACCTCGTCGAAGGAGGTGACGAACGCGAACAGCCCGCCGGCCAGCATGCCCGGGGCGATCAACGGCAGCGTCACGCGAAGGAACACCCGATGCGGGCGGGCGCCCAGGACCTGGGCGGCGCGCTCGAGCTGCTGGTCCATCACCCTGAGCGCGCCGGACACCGTGATGATCACGTACGGGGTCGACAGGACGCAGTGCGCGGCGACGAATCCCGGCACGGTGCCGATCAGGCCCCAGCGCAGGAACATCGCGTAGACCCCGATGCCCAGCACCACGACCGGGACGACCAACGGGGCGATGCCCACCATCTCCAGCAGGCCACGACCCCGGAAACGGCCGCGGACCACGGCGAACGCGGCGAGTGTCCCGATCACCACCGAGATGACCATCACCAGGACGGCGATCAGCAAGGACGACTTGAGCGCGTCGAGCCAGACCGGGTTCTCGAAGAACTCCTGGTACCAGCGCAGCGAGTAGCCGGACGGGGGGAAGGTCAGCGTGCGCTCCGAGCTGAAGCTCATGGGGATCACGACGAGCGGGGGAGCCGCCATCCAGATCGCCACGATGGCCGCGAGAAGGTAGAGCCAGCGCGGCCGGCTCCTGCTCTCCGTGGTGGTCATTTCCTGTCCCCTGTTCCTCCGAAGGCCTGCTGAACGTTGACGACCCGGCTCATGAGGCCGACGAAGACGAGGGTCAGCACGGTGAGCACCACGGCCATGGCACCGCCGCCGGCCCAGTCCAGCCGTTCGGTGACCTGCCGGACGATCAGCTGGGACATCATCGAGTTCTGCGGTGAGCCGAGGATCACCGGCGTGATGTAGAAGCCGAGCGCGAGGATGAAGACGAGGACGCCGCCGGCGAACAACCCCGGCAGGCTCTGCGGGAAGTACGCCCGCCAGAAGGCACGCAGCGGCGTCGCCCCCAGCGACTGGGCGGCCAGCAGGTCGGAACGCTCGATCTTCTGGAGGTTGTTGTAGAGCGGAAGCACCATGAACGGCAGCAGGATCTGCGCCATCCCGATGACCACGCCCGCGGTGTTCCTGATCAGGTGCACCTGGCCGAGCCCGATGGCCTCCAGCGCCGCCTTGATCGGTCCGGTGTCCTGCAGCAGCACCAGCCAGGCGTACGTGCGCACCATGAGGCTGGTCCAGAACGGCAGCAGCACCAGCACGAGCAGCACCCGGCGCACCCGCGGGCCGGCGAGGGTCATCAGGTACGCGTACGGGTACGCGAACAGGACGCACACCACGGTGCAGATGACCGCGACGAAGAACGTGCGGAACAGGATCGTGCGATAGGCCGGGGTGCCGAGGAAGTCCGCGTAGCTCTGCATCGTCAGCGCGCCGTCGGCGTCGAGGAACGAGCGCCGCATCAGCTCCAGGACCGGGATCGCGAAGAAGGCGACGAGCAGAGCCAGCAGGGGGATCGCCAGGTGGGCCCCCCGAAGTCGCCGGGTCGTTCGCTGGGCGAGCTTCAGCATGCCGTGGCTCCGCTCCTTCGATGCTGACGGTTGACCGTGACAACGTGGCTGGTATCGACGTACGGCCGGCCGGGCGGCCGGTAGCGGATGGTGCGGGGGAGACGGACGGCTCCGATCAGCCGGACGCCCACTTCGTCCACTCGCCGCTCACCTTGTCGAAGTTGTCCGCCCACCACTGCTGGTCCATGAAGCGGCCCTGCTCGCCGTGACCGGCCTCGGTCGGCGAGAACTTCCGCGCGGTCTCGTCGAGCTTCGGCTTGGCGTCGGAGTTGACGGTGCCGTAGGTGTACTTCTCGATGAACGCCTCCTGAGCCGGGGCCGAGGTCAGCTCGTTGATCAGGCTCACCCCCTCGTCCACGTGCTTGGAGCCCTTCAGGATCGCGAGCGAGTCGACGAGCATCAGGTTGTCCTTCCACACCGGCTCGTACGGAGCACCCGCACGGACGGCGTCGAGGCCGCGACCGCTCCAGGCGATCGACATCACGACCTCCTTGCTCTGCAGCTGCTGCACCTGCTGCGCGCCGGTGTCGTAGTACGCGATGTCGCCGCGGATCGTGTCGAGCTTCTTCAGCGCCCGGTCCACGTCGAGGGGGTAGAGATCGCCGAGGGCGACGCCGTCGGCGAGCAACGCGGCCTCCAGCGCGCCGCCCGGCGCGTAGTTCCACACGCCGCGCTTGCCCGGGTACTTCGCCGTGTCGAAGAAGTCCGCCCACGAGGTCGGCGGGTCGCCGCCGAACTTCGAGGAGTCGTACACCAGGACGTAGGAGAGGATGTCGAAGGGAATGCCGCAGTCGGAGACCGCCTCGGCCGGCAGCTTCGACGTGTCGACCTTGTCCTTGATCTTCTCCAGCATGGTGCCGCAGTGCGAGATCGCCCAGAAGGGCTCCAGGGTGATCACGTCCCACTGGGTGTTGCCGGAGTCCACCTGCGCCTTCAGCTTCGCGTAGTCCGTGGGACCGTCGGACAGGACCCGGACTCCGTTCTTGTCACCCCACGGTTTGACGATGAGGCTCTCCTGCGCCTCCTGGTAGCCACCGCCCCAGGACACGAAGGTGAGCTGCTTGTCGCCGCCGCCGGAGTCGCCTCCGCCGCCGCACGCGGCCATCACCAGCGTGAGCATCGATGTGGCGGCCGCCACCGCGACCGGCCTTCTCGACCAACCCATGAAACCTTCTGCTCATTTGACGGGAGAAAACGGTCCGGGACGAGCGGGCACGTGCCCGGAATTCGACAGGGGAACGGCGTTCAGACGGGGAGGGCACCCGTGATCGAGAATCGGAACTCGCAGGTCGCGTCGCCGCGCGACTGCAGTTCGCCCCACTTCACCTCGATGTCCTCGCGGTACGCCTTGAACTGCGCGACGTGGAACTCGTGGTCGTAGATCTCTCCGTACCGGAGGCCGTCGAGATCATTCCAGGGTCGGACGAACGGGCAGAAGGTGCAGTCCTGCGACCATTGCGCCGGGGTCAGCACGCCTTCGTCGCGGTACTGCCACACGTCCTCATTGCCACCGGAGTCGTACAACTCCATCATGTTCCGCAGGTCCAGGGTGAGGCCCTTGCTCAGGTGGTCCAGCCGCATGGCCTCGCCGCGTTCCGCGCCGAAGCCGCGGACGGCCTCGCGGTACATCTGCTCCCCGTCGGCACCGAAGGTCTGCTCGGCCGTACGGCCGAGGAACACCAGCAGCGCACCGCGGTTCTCGCTGGTCGCCCTGAGCAGCGCCAGGCCTTCCTCGCCGGACAGCGCCACAGCGGGCCGCACCTCGTCGGCCGGCTCCGGCGCTTCCCCCGCCTCGAGGGTGAGGGTGGTCTCCCGCCACTCGGCCCGCACGTCGCCGGGCAGGCCCGCGGCCCGCATCAGCGCCGACACGAGCGCCCGATAGTAGATCACCGCGAACGCCGGCACGCCGTGGGCCCCCAAGTGCAGCAGCTCGGGCGTGCCGTCGAGCCGCAGCCGCAGCCCCCGGGTGCCGACACGCAGCTCGCCCCACCCCTGGGCGTTGACCGACAGCAGCTCGGCCGTCCGCCAGGACCGCACGATGTCCGGCAGGCCGGCTCCGCCGCGGCCGGCGGCGGCCGCGGCACGCCAGTCGAAGTAGCCGCGCAGGGCGCGCTCGACGACGGCGAGGCCGGCCTCACGCCGCGCCCGGGTGTACGCCAGCCCCGCGTGCCGGACGATCCGCGCCTCGTGCGTCATGGTCGTGACGAGCGACGTCATGAGGTCGCCTGGTTCGTTGATCATGTTTCCGTATGCCTCCCGTCGGACACCTTCGCCCGGGCAGACGTCGTCGATTGACAGATGGCCGTCGGGGACTCGCGGCCGTGTGGCCAGGACCGCTCGGTGGCATTGGTTCGCCCCTGGAGCGACACTGCAATGGTCTGCAGTGGTGCTGCAGATGGGAGACAACATAGGTACCGAGGTCGGGTACGGTCAACCAAAACTTGCCAAACGGATGAGCCTTTTTGCCTGGAACGCCGGATCCGATCCCCGGACGCTACGAACCCATGGCGGGAATCCGACGTCCGCTGTCAGCGCACTCGGCGGCCGGGCTCCGGGTCGCGGCCGCACCGCAGGGCCAGGAAGAAATCGACCCGGTCCGCCATCCGGCGCAGGTCCCGTCCGGTCACCTGCTCGATCGTCGTCAGGCGGTATCGCAGCGTGTTCACGTGGATCCCCAGGGCCTCGGCACTCGCCTGGTAGGCGCAGTCCCGCTCCAGGAACTCCGTGAGCGTCGCCACCAGTTGGGTGCCGTGCCGTGCGTCGTGGTCGGCCAGCGGACCCAGCACCAGGTCCCCGAACGCTCCGACGATCTCACTGTCCAGGGTGAGCAGGACCTCATGGGTGCCGAGGCGCTCGTACTGGGCCATCCGCCCGCCGTCGGCGCCGGTGGCGGCGAGCCGGGCCGCGAGCCGGGCGGCGGTCACGGCCCGCGGCAGATCGCCCTGCGCGTCGCGGGCCAGCGTCCAGCCGGCGTGGACCACCCGATCGAGCTGAAGCTCCGCACATTCGAGCAGGCGCCGCACCGCCCGGGCGACGTGATCGCTCAGCGGCACCCCGGAGGCCGGCGCCACCTCCAAGATCACCACGCTCTCACGGACGTCGGGAACGACCACGGCCTCGGCCGCCGCGGCGCCTCGCACCGCCGGGGGCACCGCGTCGAGCAGACTGTCGGCCACCGGGCCGGGAACGGCCGGGTAGCCGAGCACCGCCACGGCCACCACCGATCCGGCGGCCACCGCCCGGACGAGCCCGCCCCGCGCCGGGCGGCCGCTCTCGACCAGGGCGAGCCGTTCACGCTCGCGCGCCGCGGCGTGCCCGCGACGCTCGCGCAGCCGGGTCAGCTCACCGCGCAGGTAGGGCAGCGCGTCGTCCAGCACCCGCCGCTCGGCCGCGGTGAGCGAGGCGACGGATCGCGCACAGCCGAGGAAGCACCGGGCCGGCACGGCCTCGTCCACCCGCATGACCGTGACGGCCGATCCGTCACCGAGGGCGGCCTGCACAGGAAAGGCGGCCGCCACCCGGCCACGATGCCAGGTCGCCCGCACCGCCTCGGGCGGCGGCGCGGCCGCGCCCGTCCAGACCACCCCGGCACCGTCCACCACCCAGACGTCCCCGGAGAGTTGCGCCGCGAGGGCGCCTACCAGCGCGGACATGTCCCCCTGTGCGGCCGCTGTGGACAGCGCCTCGTGGTTGTCCAGCAGGCGGCGCAGATCGTGACGTTCGGCGTTCGCGGCGGCGTGGAACGCACGGGCCACCTCGATGAACGGCAGCTCGTGCGGCACCCGGATCAGCGGCAGCCCGGCCGACCGGCAGGCGTCCCGCACGTCGGCGGGGACGTCCGCGTCGGGGGTCTCGACGCCGTAGCCGAGGGCCGCGGCACCCGCGCGGCGCAGCGACCGGACGAAGCGCTCGGCGTCGCCGGCGCCGCGACGCCACAATCCGGTCGTCAAAATCAGCTCGCCGCCGCCGAGGTAGGCGCTCGGGTCGGCCATGTCGGTGGAGTGCACCCAGCCGATGGAGACCGTCCGGTTCGGGCGCAGCACGAACCGCAGGCCGAGATGCTCGGCGGCCACGAGTTCGTGCAGGTACACGCGCGTACTGTAGCAACCTACAGGCACCGCGCCGGCGCCCCGGAGGATCCGACGATTGCCGCCCGCAGGGCCGGTCCGGGGAGACTCTGCGGCATGGCCGTGAACGACATGTCAGCGCCGGTGCGGCTGCTGCGGTGCGCGCGGATCCGCACCATGGCGCCCGCCCGTGGCCCCCAGGTGGTGGACGCGCTCGCGGTCTCCGGCGAGCGCGTCGTCGCGGCCGGCCCGCTGGCCGAGCTGCGTGAGCGGTTCGCCGGAGCACCGGAGACCGACCTGGGCGGCGGATGCGCGCTGCCCGGCTTCGTCGACGCGCACATCCACCTGACGATGGCGGCACGCAACGCCGTCGGCGTCGACGTCGCCGCGGACGTGACCGGATCCGAGGACCGGCTGGCGGCGCGGCTGCGGTCGGCCGCCGTGCCGCTGCCCGCGGGCGCCTGGCTGCGGGCCAGCCGGTACGACCAGGTCCGGACCACGGGAGGGCGGGTCATCGACCGCGACGACCTGGACCGGTGGGTGCCCGACCGGCCGGTCCTCGTCGTCCACGTGGGCGCGCACTGGGGCGTGGTCAACTCCGCGGCGCTGGCGGCCGCCGGGCTGACCGACGACTCCCCGGACCCCCACGGCGGCGCGCTCGGCCGGGACGGGTCAGGCCGGCTGAACGGCGTGCTGTACGAGCAGGCGCTGTTCGACCTGGCCTACCCGTCCCTTGCCCGCCGCCGGCCCGTGGTGCCGGCGCCGAGCGAGGAAGAGCTGCTCGCCGGCCTGGACACCGCCTCGGACATGTTCCTGTCGGCCGGGATCACCTCTGTTGGCGACGCGATGGTCGGCCCGGACGAGCTGCGGCTGCTGCAGACCGCGCGCACGGGCGGCCGGCTCCGGCAACGGGTCAACGCCCTGGTGACGTACCCGCACGTGGACCACCTGATCGCCGCCGGCATCCGGGACGGGTTCGGCGACGACTGGCTGCGCCTGGGCGGGGTCAAGGCGTTCGTCGACGGGGCCGTGGCCGGGCTGACCTGCTGGCTGTCTGAGCCGTTCCGCGGCACCGACGACCACGGCATGGCGGTGGTGTCCCGAGAGGAGCTGACCGACCTCGCGCTGCGGGTGCACGGCGCCGGGCTGCGCCTGGCCGCGCACGCCAACGGGGACCGCGCGATCGCGCTGCTGCTGGACGCGCTCGAGCACGCCCGCCGGCGGCACCCGCACATCACCACCCGCCATCGGATCGAGCACTGCTCCGTCGTCGACGAGACGATCGTGAAGCGGATCGCGGCGCTGGACCTCATCCCGGTCCCGTTCGCCGGCTACGTCGCCTTCCACGGTGACGCGCTCGTCGACGCCTACGGCGAGGAGCGCCTCGGCCGGATGTTCGCCCACCGGCGGCTGCTGGACGCCGGCATCACGGTCGCCGGGTCGTCGGACTACCCGTGCGGGCCGTACGAACCGCTGCTCGGCGTGCAGAGCTGCGTCACCCGCCGCACCAGCGGCGGCCGCGTGCTCGGCGAGCGACAGCGGATCAGCACCGGTGAGGCGCTCGCCCTGTTCGGCACCGGGGCCGCGGCCGCGGCCGGGGAGGAGGGGGCCAAGGGCCGGCTCGCCCCCGGCTACCTCGCCGACCTCGTGGTCCTCGCCGCGGATCCGTTCGAGGTGCCGCCCGACGAACTGGGACGGATACCCGTCACGCAGACCTGGGTCGGGGGAGTCCCCGCGTGGACCGCCGACGGCGCGAGATGAACCCGCGCACACATCGCCCGACCCGCATCCAATGAGGAGGACCTGGTGGAGCTGCCCGACCGCGCGGAGACGCGTTTCCCGATCGAGGAGTACGCCGCCCGCGTGGAGAAGTTCCGGGACCGGCTGCGTGCCGAGGACGTCGACGTCTACATGGGCTCGCTGCCCGAGCACATGAACTACCTCACCGGGTTCGACCCGACCGGCCTGTACTTCTTCCAGAAACTGTTCATCACCACCTCCTCCGACCGCGTGGTGCTGCTCACGCACAAGTGCGAGCGGGAACTGGCCAGGGTGACCAGCCACCTGGACGACGTGCGGATCTGGACCCACGGCGAGGACGCCGAGCAGCGTGCCCTCGACCTGCTCCGGGAGCTCGGCCTGCCGCCGGGCGGGACCCTCGGACTCGAGCTGGGCAGCTGGTATCTGAAGCCCGCGACGGTGCGGCGCATCGAGGCCGCGCTGCCGGGGGTGCGCATCGTCGACGTCACCCACATCGGTCAGCGGCTCCGGATGCGCAAGTCGCCGGCGGAGATCCGCTACATGCGGCAGGCCGCCGCGCTGGCCGACCGCGGAATGCGGGCGGCGATCGAGAACCTGCGCCCGGGCGTACGCGAGATCGACGTGCACGCGCGAATCCAGCACGCGCTCGCCGAGGCCGGCAGCGAGTACCCCGCACTGCCCACGATCATCGGGTCGGGGCCGCGCAGCGGCCTGTTCCACGCCCTGCCCTCCGACCGGGTCATCGAGGAGGGCGACCCGGTGATGTTCGAGATCACCGGGTCGAAGGCCCGCTACAACTCGAACATCGTCCGTACGCTCGTGGCCGGAACGGCCGACGACGAGCTGCGCCGGCTGTGGGACGTGGTCACGGGCGCGTTCTGGGCCGGTTTCGAGCTGTGCCGCCCCGGCACGCCGGTCGGGGAGATCGACCGGGCGACTCGCGAGGCCCGCAAGGGGTACGAGGAGTTCATCCCCGCCCGGGCAGGGTTCGGCATGGAGCTGGCGTATCCACCGGTATGGCTGGGGATGCCGGACATCCTTGAGGGGGTCGACACGCCGCTCGAGCCCGGCATGGTGTTCTCGCTGGAGCCCTCCGTCGCGATGTACCGCGGGATGACCGTCATCTTCGGCTTCAACATCCTCGTCACCGACGACGGCGCCGAGATCCTGCACAGCACGCCCCGGGACCTGTTCGAGGTCCACGCCAACTAGCCGCCCGTGTGCCCGCGACGCCGGGCCCTCACCCGTGATCGGGAGTTCGACATGCTCTCTGGCCAGTCAGGCCCCACGCTGCGCTTCCTCGACGCCGGTCCCGGCGGCACCGCGGCGGCGACCCTCGCCGGACAGGGCGTCCGCCCGGAGGAGCTGCTCGCCGCCGAGGTGTTCTACGACCCGGCGCGGCTGAGCGCCGAGCAGGCCCGGCAGTCGGTGCGGCGGCTCAATCCCGGCGGCACCCTCCCGGTGTCGGCGATCCCCGCCTCCGTCGGGCTGCTCGGCCCGGAGCCGACCCGGGTGCAGGCGACGGCGCTGCCCCCCGGCGTCGCCGCGACCCACGAGAAGGGCGGACGGTACGCGACCGGGGGTCCGGCGGCGGCCACCCGGCTGATCACGGCCCCGCGTGCCGGGGACATCGTCGAGCAGTCCCACGCCATCCTGCGGGACATCACCGGCATCCTCGCCTCGCAGGGGGCGAACCTCGACGACGTGGTGAAGTTCAACATCTACTACCGCGGCGAGGGCACCCAGGAGGACTGGGCCGTCGCCGCGCGGGTCCGCGCCGGATACTTCACAGAACCCGGGCCGGCGACGACGGGGATCCCGGTTCCCCGGTTCGAGGACCCGGACACGCTGATCGCCATGCAGGTGCTGGCGATCCGGGGCGTCCGTCCGGCCCGCCGGCACTCCTGGCCGGAGGGCCACTGGGACTGGCCGTTCCACCTGCCGTACAAGCACGGGAACCGCTCGGGCGGCCTGGTCTTCATCGGCGGGCAGGTCCCGCTCGACGCGCTGGGCCGCTCGCTGGACATCGGGGACTTCCCCGCGCAGGTGCGCCGGTCGCTCGATTACATCGGCCGGGTGCTGGACGAGCTCGAGGCGCCGCGGTCCGCGGTGCGGCGGCTGACCGCCTACCTGGCCGCCGACACCGGCGGCGGCCCGGACAAGCTGGCCGCCCTCCGGTCCGAGGTCGGCGAGTTCTTCGGCGATTCCCGCCCCGCCCTGGTGCCGGTGCCCCTGCCCGTGCTCGCCTACCCGGACATGGACGTGGAGATCGAGGTCCAGGCCCTGGTCGGCTGAGCGTGCCGCCCGATGGCCGGGGCGTCACGTGAAGGAACGCGCTCTCCGGTCAGAACGCCGGGGGAGTCATCGAGATGATCAACCGGGTGCCGTCCTCCAGCCCCTGGAACTGGTGGGGGAGCCGGGCGACGTAGGAAAGAGAGTCACCGGCGTGCAGCGTGAGCTCCTCGGTGCCGACCTTGATCCGGGCGGATCCGCTCGTCACGACCAGGCACTCCTCGCCCGCATGAGACAGGATGTGGTCGAAACTGCCCGTTTCGCCGCCGAGGTGCATCTCGATCATCTGTAGGTTTCGCAGCTGACCCGACGAAAGCAACTCGTAGGACACCCCACCGCTGTCCGGCGGCCGGATGACGTTGCGGGAGCCTCCCCGGATCAGGGCCGGCCGGTCGGCAGGGGAGCCGAACAGGTCGAACATCGCGATGTTGAGCACCTGGGTGATGCTGTGCAGGGTCGCCAGCGACGGGGTCACCTTGCCGCGCTCGACCTGGCTGAGCAGGCTGGGGCTGATCCCGCACGCGGCGGACACGGTGTCGAGGGACAGATGCCGGGCCGCGCGTGCCTCCCGCAGCCGCCGGCCTATCTCCACCACGTCCAACGGCTCTGCGATCTCGTTCGGCATCCGTCCCTCCTCCGGATTGGGTCGGCAGGGCAGACGGGCGGCCCAAGCGCGACAGGGGCCAGAGTACCGGTCTACAGCCGGGCTGTAGAACTTGTAGTAAGACCGGCCGGCCGGGCGGCGCCACCCTGTCGTGATCTCGTCGATGCGACCGAAGAGCACTTAAAAGTATCGCCACTGCGATGGAATACAGCCTCTCCGGCTCGTATATGCGAGAGATAGGGTGAGGGCTTGTGACGACATTTCGGATCAGCGAGGCCGCCGCGCTGCTCGGGGTCAGCTCCGACACCGTCCGCCGCTGGGTGGACACGGGCCGGCTGCGGGCGGAGCGGGACGACCACGGCCACCGGCAGGTGAACGGCGGTGATCTGGCCGCCTTCGCCCGCGCCCAGGTCGAGTCGGTCGACGGCGGCCGATCCTCGGCCCGCAACCACTTCCGCGGAATCGTGACCGAGGTGATCAAGGACGCGGTGATGGCACAGGTGGAGATCGCCGCGGGGCCCTTCCGAGTGGTGTCGCTGATGAGCCGCCAGGCCGCCGATGAGCTCGGCCTGACCCCGGGAGTGGTGGCGATCGCCGTGATCAAGTCCACCAACGTCGTCGTGGAGATCCCCGGCCACGAACGCGTGGCCGCTCACCCCTGAGGAGCCCCCTTGGCGTTCAGGCGTCTTTCCCGATGGGCCGTGGTCCTTCCCGCCCTGCTCGCGCTGGGGCTGACGGGCTGCGGCTCCGGCGAACCGGCCGGCGCGGGCGTCACGGAGGTGACGGTGTTCGCGGCGGCGTCGCTGACCGGCACCTTCACCGAACTCGGCAAGATCTTCGAAGCCGCACATCCGGGCACCACGGTGAGGTTCGGCTTCGGCTCCAGCGCCACGCTGGCCCAGCAGATCGTCCAGGGCGCCCCGGCCGACGTGTTCGCCGCCGCCAGCCCGGCCACCATGAAGACCGTGACGGACGCGTCACTCGCGAGCACGCCGACCACGTTCGCACGCAACAGGCTCCAGATCGCCGTCCCGGCCGACGACCCGGCCGGGGTGGACGACCTGAAGGACCTGACGGACCCGAAGGTGAAGGTGGCCCTGTGCGCCGAGCAGGTGCCCTGCGGCGCGGCGGCGGTCAAGGCGCTGGACGCGGCCGGGCTCGAGGTCACCCCCGTCACCCTCGAGCAGGACGTCAAGGCCACGCTGACGAAGGTGGAGCTGGGCGAGGTGGACGCGGCGCTGGTCTACACGACCGACGTGATCGCCTCCGGCGGCAGGGTGCGGGGCATCGCGTTCCCCGAGGCCGGCCAGGCCATCAACGACTATCCGATCGCCACCCTGGCCCCGGCGCCCGCCGGTGACCTCGCCCGGCGGTTCGTCGACCTGGTGCTGTCACAGCAGGGCAGGGACGTGCTGACCGAGGCCGGCTTCGAGGCGCCCTGAGCCCACATGGTCACCATCAACCGCGCCGGGCCGGTGGAGCCGCACGGCGGATCCACGGCAGGCCGCCGGCCTTCCGGCCGCCTGCCGTGGATGCTGGTCCTGCCCGCGCTGCTCGGGCTGGCCTTCCTGGTGCTGCCGCTGGCCGGGCTGCTCGTCCGCGCCCCGTGGCCGACGCTGCTGGAGCGGCTGACCGAGCCGCACGTGCTGGAGGCCCTGCGGCTGTCGCTGCTCTGCGCCACCATCGCCACCGCCGTCTGCCTGCTGCTCGGGGTGCCGCTCGCCTGGCTGCTGGCCCGGGTCGATTTCCCCGGCCGCCGCCTGGTGCGGGCCCTGGTCACCGTGCCGCTGGTGCTGCCCCCGGTGGTCGGCGGCGTCGCGCTGCTGCTCGTGCTGGGCCGGCGCGGCCTGATCGGCCACTCCCTCGAGGCGAGCTTCGGTATCACGCTGCCTTTCACCACCGTCGGCGTCATCGTGGCCGAGGCGTTCGTGGCGATGCCGTTCCTGGTCATCAGCGTCGAGGGCGCGCTACGCGCCGCCGACCAGCGCTTCGAGGAGGCCGCGGCCACCCTGGGCGCCTCCCGGTGGACCGTGTTCCGGCGCGTCACACTGCCCATGGTCATGCCGGGCGTGGCGGCGGGAGCCGTACTGTGCTGGGCGCGGGCGCTCGGCGAGTTCGGCGCGACGATCACGTTCGCCGGCAACTTCCCCGGCACCACGCGCACCATGCCGCTGGCGGTCTACCTGGCCCTGGAGACCGAGCCGGAGGCGGCCATCGTGCTCAGCCTGGTCCTGCTGGCCGTCTCCGTCGTCATCCTGGCCGGCCTGCGCGACCGGTGGGTGAGCACACCGTGAGCCTGCTGGCCCGCCTGGCGGTCACCCGGCCCGCCTTCGAACTGGACCTGACGCTGGAGGTCGCCCCGGGCGAGGTCGTCGCGCTGCTCGGTCCCAACGGCGCGGGCAAGACCACCGCCCTGCGCGCCCTGGCCGGGCTCACCGCCATGACGAGCGGCGGGCGGATCGACCTGGACGGCCGGCCGCTGCACACCCTGCCCGCCGACCGGCGCCCGATCGGCGTGGTCTTCCAGGACTACCTGCTCTTCCCGCACCTGTCCGCCCTCGACAACGTCGCCTTCGGCCCGCGCTGCAAAGGCGTCGGCAAAGCCGAGGCCCGCCGCGCCGCCGCCGCCCTGCTGGAGCGCGTCGGCCTGGCCGACCACGCCGCCGCCAAACCCCGCAGGCTGTCCGGCGGACAGGCGCAGCGGGTCGCGCTCGCCCGCGCCCTGGCCGTACGGCCGCGCCTGCTGCTGCTGGACGAGCCGCTGGCCGCCCTCGACGCCCACACCCGGCTGGAGATCCGCTCCCAGCTGCGCCGCCACCTGGCCGACTTCGACGGCGTCACCGTCCTGGTCACCCACGACCCGCTCGACGCGATGGTGCTGGCCGACCGGCTGATCGTCATCGAGCACGGCTCGATCGTGCAGCAGGGCACGCCGAGCGAGGTGGCACGGCACCCGCGCACCGACTACGTCGCCCGCCTGGTCGGGCTCAACCTGTACCGGGGGGTGGCCGACGGCACCCGGGTCGAGGTCGGCGAGCTGCTGTTCAGCACGTCCGACCGGCTGGACGGAGCCGCGTTCGTGGCCTTCCCGCCGGCGGCCGTGGCCCTGTACCGCTCCCGGCCGGACGGCAGCCCACGCAACCTGTGGCCGGCCCGCATCGACGGCATCGAACGCCACGGCGACGACGTACGCGTGCATCTCGACGGCCCCATCACCGCCTTCGCCGACATCACCCCGGCCGCCCTGGCCGAGCTCGACCTGGCCCCCGGCCGGCAGGTCTGGGCCTCGGTCAAGGCCACCGAGACCCACGCCTACCCGGCGTGAACCACCGCTCGATCCGCTCGCCGGCGGGTCAGGAGGGCTCGTCCGCGATCTCGGGGGAGTCCCGCACCACGCGGGTCGCGCTGGGAGCGGGTACGCGCTCGGCCGCCTGAGGGGAGGCCGCTGCGGCCCGGCGGCGCAGCAGGCGGGCCAGCGGCTCGGCCCCGCGGGCCAGCAGCGGCCCGGCGACCGCGAGGATGAGCACATAGGCCGCGGCCAGCGGCCCGAGCTTGGCGCCGACGCCGCCGCTGACGGCCAGGCCGGCGATGACGATGTTGAACTCGCCCCGGGAGATGAGGGCGGCTCCCGCCCGCAGCCGGCCGCTCGGGCCGACCCCGGCCCGCCGGGCGGCGATCCAGCCGGTGGCGACCTTGGTGACCACGCCGATCACGGCGAGCAGCGTGGCGATCCCGAGGACCGGCGGCAGCTGACGCGGATCGGTCTGCAGGCCGAAGAACACGAAGAAGACGGCGGCGAACAGGTCGCGCAGCGGCTCCAGCACGCGCCTGGCGTTGTGGGCCAGCGGGCCCGACAGGGCGATGCCGACCAGGAACGCCCCCACCGCAGCCGACACCTGCAGCTGCTGGGCGACCCCGGCGACCAGCAGGGTCAGCCCGAGCACCTTCAGCAGCAGCACCTCTTCGTTGGGGCTGGAGACGAATCGCCCCACCAGGGGACCGTGCCGCAGCGCGATGACCAGGATGACGGTGATCGTGGCGCCCGCGATGGCCAGGCTCATCGCCCCGGCGGCCAGCCCGGCCCCGGCCAGCAGCGTGGTGAGGATCGGCAGGTAGGCGGCCATGGCGAGGTCCTCGAACACCAGCACCGACAGCACGGCCGGGGTCTCGCGGTTGCCCAGCCAGCCGAGATCCCCGACCACTTTGGCGGTGATGCCGGAGGAGGTGACATAGGTGATGCCGCCGAGGGCGACGGCAGCGACCGGCCCCCACCCCAGCACAAGCGCCGTGATCACACCGGGGGCGGCGTTCAGCACCAGGTCGAGCAGGCCCACCGGGGCCGAGGTCCGAAGCGTCCCCACCAGTTCATCGGCCGTGTATTCCAGGCCCAGGGTGAACAGGAGCAGGATCACGCCGACCTCGGCGCCCAGTGAGACGAATTCCTCGCTGGTGGTCAGGGGAAGGATCCCGCCGATGCCGAAGGCCAGACCGGCCAGCAGGTACAGCGGGATCGCGGAAATGGAGAAACGGATCGCCACGGCCCCGAGCAGCCCCAGGGCCAGGATGATCGCACCGAGTTCGATTAGTTGGATGGCACCGTGCACGGGCGTCATCCGTTGGCGAAGATGTCGGCCACCGCCGCTGTTCCCTCCCCGGTGCCCACGACGACGACGACGTCGCCAGACGAGAACACGAGATCGGGACGCGGGCTGGCTATCACCTGACCCTGGCGGACCACGGCGACGATCGACGCCCCGGTCCTGGTGCGTACTCGGCTGTCACCGAGCGCGCGTCCGTCGTACGGTGATCCCGCCGCTATCGGAATCTTCTCCGTCATGAGACCCTCTACCTGGCGATGCAGCTCGCTGAGGCGCTCCACGATCCGGCCGGTGCCCAGCAGCTCGGCCAGCGCGTTGGCCTCGTCGGCGGTCAGCATCACCGTGACCACACAGGTGTCGGGGTCTTCCTTGTCGTAGATCACCAGGTCGCGGCGGCCGGTGTGATGTGAGATCACCCCTACCTGCCGGCCTCGCTCGGTGGTGAGCACATGCTGCAGCCCGATACCCGGCAGTCCCGTCCGCGTGAGATCCACGTCTCCTCCTGAGCTGTTCCTTTTTCCTGGTGCCGCGGACTCCGGCGGCCCTACGGGCACAGCATTACAGAACATAAAAGGCCGGGCGAACCGCCGCGTACACGGGGTGGAGCTGAGACGGCGGGACCCCGACCGGGAGCCGGGTCACGGCCTCCGGTCGGGGTCCGACCAGCGTTTCAGCGTTTCAGCGCTTCGCGGGCTGGATCGCGTCAGGGCGCGGTGTACAGCGGGTAGCCGTACCCGGCCACGTAGCTCTTGGAGCGGGTGCGCTGCTCAACGGCGCCGCCGTCACCGGTGTTGCCCTCGATGGTCTCGATGGTGCCGTCGCCGTTGTCGCGGACGACGAAGCCGACGTGGTCGATGCCGCCGATGGAGTCGCCGCCGCTCCAGTCGAAGAAGACCACCGCTCCGGGCACGGGGGTGTCGCCCCACCGGCCGTGCTCGGCGAACCAGGTGGCGTGCGTGACGGTGTAGGCGTCGGAGCCCATGACGGGGCCGATGCCGAGCTGCTCGCCCACCCAGGAGACGAACATGTCGCACCAGGGGGCGTTGGCGTAACCGGACAGGGTGCCGCCGTCACGGGCCAGGGTCTCCTGGGCGCGCGGGCTGGACATGTACCACTCGTGGAACTTGGTCCCGCCGCCGTAGCTGTTCTCGGTGATTCCGACCTGGCTGGCGGCCAGCTTCAGCACGTCCTGCGGGCTGACCTTGGGCAGCGTGGCGGCGATCTGGGCGAGGGTGTCGGGGCTGCCGCTGGTGGCGCCGTCGCCGCCCGCCTGCTCGCCGCCCGCCTGCACGATGTGGGACGTGACCGCGGCGGCGTGGGTGGTACCGGCCTGCGCCGCCTGCGGCCCGGCGACCACGGCCGAGACGAGGGCGCCGGCGGCGACGCCCGTGACGAGGGCAGCACGGGCACAGGACTTGAGGGCGTGCATGCGGGGTCTACTCCCTTGCTTCCATGCCGCCTACCGGGTTAGCTGACGGGTTCGGGCTGGAAGTTGCCCTACGGCACGGCACAGCGCGCCGATTCACCCCAAGGAGAGGTGGGTCCCCGGCTCCGCGCGGACGCGGACTCGGCGGCCGGGCGGTGTCCCGGCCGGGACACCGCGTCGGTCAGAGGTGGGCACACTTGACCTGAAAAACGGACATATGCGCCCTTGGATGCATAAAAGGTAATAGATACCACGACGCCGGTCAAGTAAAGACAACTGGGGTTTTACTGGACGGATCAGTGGGAACCAAGGGGCGTCGCGCGCAGGCCCGCCCCGCGCGCACACGTCACCGCGGCGCGCTCAGCGCCACCCCCGGGGGTCGACGCCGCCGGGCACCGGGACCTGCGGATCGTACGGCTCGCGGGTGAACACGAACGTGTTGAGATCGAGGTGCACGCCGCCGTCGCCGGAGCGGACCACCCGCAGCGTCTCACCGGCGTAGTAACCGTCCAGCCCGACCCAGGTGCCGTCGTCCCTGGCGGCGAACCGCGACGCCCGGCCCTGACCGCTGACCGGCGTGAGCGACAGCCCCCGCCGCGGCAGGACCCGCAGCACGTACGGCGCCGGCCCCCAATACCACGGCCCGGTCAGCTCCAGCAGATCGTCGTCGACCTCGGCGGGCTCCCACTCGGCCGGCAGCTGCGGCTCATGCTCGGCCAGGATGTCCAGCAGGTCGACGTCGAGCGGCCCGCGCACCCCCGAGGTGGTGTTGGCCAGCCACAGCACGCCGACGCCCTCGGCGGGGTCGGCCCACACGGTGGCCAGGAACCCGGGCATCGACCCGGTGTGACCGGCCAGCCGCCGGGGGCCGCGCGGGCCGGTGTGCCGTACGAGCTGGAAACCCAGGCCATAGCCCCGGGTCCAGGAGTCGCCGTCCTCCACGATGGCCGGCTCGCGCATCTCCGCGAGCGTCTCCGGCCGCAGCACCTCCGCCGTGTCACCCGCGACGAACGCCGCCCAGCGCGCCAGGTCGGCCGCCGTCGACCACATCTGCCCGGCCGGGGCCATCGCGACATGGTCGTTCTCCGGCTCCGGCAGCAGCACATCGGCCCACGGATGCACGGCGTACCCGGTCGCGTGCGGGGGTCGCGGGCGCGGGGTCGTGTCACGCATGCCGAGCGGCCGCAGGATCTCCTCGCGCACGACCTGCTCCCACGGCGCCGACCGCTTGCGCGCCACCAGCTCGCCCAGCAGCCCGAACCCCACGTTGGAGTAGTGGTAGCGCCGCCCCGCACGATGCCGCGCCGACTCCGGCCCCATCGCGCCGATCAGCTCGGCCACCGCCACCCCCGGCGTGCGCTCCCACCACGCGCCGGGCGGCTCGGCCGTCAGCCCGCTGGTGTGCGACAGCAGCTGGGCGATCGTCGCCTCGCCCACCGGCGTGCCCGGCACGTGCTTGTCCAACGGATCGAGCAGATTCAGCCGCCCCTCGTCGCGCAGCCGCATCACCGCGACCGCCACCAGCGTCTTGGTGATCGACCCGATGCGATACTGCGTGTCCCGCTCCGGCCGCTGCCCGTCGACCCGCCCCCGGGCCCCGAACCAGGCGATCTGCCCGTTCCGCACCACCGCCGCCACCATCGAGGGCACCCGCGACTGCGCCTGCTCGATCGCCAGCCTGCGCAGCATCGCGCGAGCCGTACCCTCCAGAACCATCCCACCGACCTCCGCAATCACGACACCATCGTCGATCGCATCAGGCTATCGGCCGGGGGAGCACAGCACGGGGCAGATCGTACGCGGCGCGGCGCGGCCTGGGGGACAATGCCAGCCATGACCAACCCCTCCGGCGCGCCCGCCGGCAGGCCGCCCGGCACCGAGCTCAACTGCGTCCTCGAACGGATCACCTACGCCAACGAGGAGACCGGCTACACGATCGCCCGGGTCGCCGCCGAGCGCTCGGGCAGCGAGCTGCTGACGGTCGTCGGGCCACTGCTCGGAGCGCAGGTCGGCGAGTCGCTGCGGCTCACCGGCCGGTGGGGGTCACATCCCCGGTACGGCAGGCAGTTCGAGGTGTGGTCCTACACGACGATCCTGCCGGCCACCATCCAGGGCATCCGGCGCTATCTGGGCTCCGGTCTGATCAAGGGCATCGGCCCCAAGATGGCCGAGCGGATCGTGGACCACTTCGGCACCGACACCCTGCGCGTGATCGAGGAGGAGCCGGGCCGGCTGGTCGAGGTCCCCGGGCTCGGCCCGAAACGGACCCGCATGATCGCCGACGCCTGGGAGGAACAGAAGATCATCAAAGAGGTGATGGTCTTCCTGCAGGGCGTCGGGGTGTCCACCTCGATCGCCGTACGGATCTTCAAACAGTACGGCGAGGCCTCCATCGGCGTGGTCAGGAAAGAGCCCTACCGCCTGGCCGACGACGTGTGGGGCATCGGGTTCAAGACCGCCGACACCATCGCCCAGGCCGTGGGCATCCCCCACGACAGCCCCGAGCGGGTCAAGGCCGGGCTGCGCTACACGCTGTCCCAGGCCGCCGACGACGGCCACTGCTACCTGCCGGCGCCCAACCTCGTCGCCGACGCCGTCAAGATCCTCGACGTGCCCGCCGAGCCGACCGCCGCCTGCCTGGAGGAGCTCGTCGCCGAGGAGGGCGTCGTCCGCGAGGACGTCCCCGTGGGCGAGGGCGGGGACACCACCGTCCCGGCGATCTACCTCGTGCCCTTCCACCGGGCCGAGCAGTCCCTGGCCGGCACCCTGCGCGGCCTGCTGACCTTCGGCCACGACCGGCTGGAGGCGTTCCGGTCCGTCGACTGGAGCGCCGCCTTCGACTGGCTGCGCGACCGGACCGGCGCCGACCTCGCCCCCGAGCAGGCCCAGGCCGTACGGCTCGCGCTGACCGAGAAGGTCGCCGTCTTGACCGGCGGCCCGGGCTGCGGCAAGAGCTTCACCGTCCGCTCGGTCGTCACCCTCGCCCGGGCGAAACGGGCCAAGGTCATCCTGGCCGCGCCCACCGGACGGGCGGCCAAGCGGCTGTCGGAGCTGACCGGCCACGAGGCCACCACCGTGCACCGGCTGCTGCAGCTGCGCCCCGGCGGGGACGCCTCCTTCGACCGCGACAACCCCCTCGACGCCGACCTGGTCGTGGTCGACGAGGCGTCCATGCTGGACCTGCTGCTCGCCAACAAGCTCGCCAAGGCCGTGCCACCCGGCGCCCACCTGCTGTTCGTCGGCGACGTCGACCAGCTCCCGTCGGTCGGCGCCGGGGAGGTCCTGCGCGACCTGCTGGCCGCGCCCGACATCCCACGCGTACGGCTGACGCAGATCTTCCGCCAGGCCCAGGAGTCCGGCGTGGTCGTCAACGCCCACCGGGTCAACACCGGGCAGCAGCCCCTGGTGCGGGAGTTCCCCGACTTCTTCCTGTTCCCCTGCGAGGAACCGGAGGAGATCGCCGCGCTGACCGTCGACGTGGTCGCCCGGCGCATCCCCGCCAAGTTCGGCATCGACCCCCGGCGCGACGTCCAGGTCCTGGCGCCCATGCACCGCGGCGCCGCCGGGGCCGGCGCGCTGAACATCGCGCTGCAGGAGGCGCTCACGCCGGCCAGGGAGGGCATGCCGGAACGCCGCTACGGCGGCCGCGTCTTCCGGGTGGGCGACAAGGTGACCCAGCTGCGCAACAACTACGACAAGGGCGCGGCCGGGGTGTTCAACGGCACGGTCGGCGTCGTCACCGCCATCACCCCCGAGGAGAGCAGGCTGACCGTACGCACCGACGAGGACGAGCACGTCGACTACTCCTTCGACGAGCTCGACGAGCTCGCCCACGCCTACGCGGTCAGCATCCACCGCTCCCAGGGCAGCGAGTATCCCGCCGTGGTGATCCCCCTGGCGACCAGCGCGTGGATGATGCTGCAGCGCAACCTGCTCTACACCGCGATCACCCGGGCCAAGCGGCTCGTGGTCATCGTGGGATCGCGACGCGCGCTGGGCCAGGCCGTACGCACCAGGGGTGCCGGCCGCCGCCACACCGGCCTGACCCATCGGCTGCATCAGCGGGCGGACAGGTAGGTCACCATGGAGGGCTGGTCGACCCGGCCGGTGCCCTTGTAGCAGGCCACGTCGCGCACGATCGCGTCCCCGCCGCCGGTGCCCCACGGCGCCAGCAGGTTGCAGTATTCGGGGCCGGGCCCGTAGGCGGTCACCTGCACGTGGTCGGGCAGCACGCCCACCTTGGGGAAGCGCACCAGACGCAGGCCGGGGCCGGCGCTCTGGATCGTGTTGACCGCGCCCTGGGAGTTGTAGTTGACCCCGGACGGGATCGGGGCGTACGGACCGGCGACGGTCGGCTGGTTGTCGAAGGTGTAGGCGAAGTTCTTCGGCGGGATCGCCGCGCCGGTGACCGCGCGTTCCCGATGGTAGGTGAGGGTCCATCCGGTCTTCAGCGGCTTGTCGGCCTTGTCATGGCAGCGCACCACGATCTGCTGCACGCCGGGGCCCGCCCCCCACTTGGCCACCTTGCACCGGGCGGGCTGCTGGGCGTCGACCGCGGTGACCTGGATGTTGCCCGCGTATCCGGAGGAGCCGAGGCCGGGCAGGTCGACCAGCCACTCCCCGGTCCCGGTCGGCGTGACCGTGTTCGTCGCGCCCGCCGAGTTGTGGTGGCTGACAATGGCGCCGCCGTCCCAGAACACGTAGCCGAACGCCTGCGGCGGCGGCAGCGTCCCGGTGCTGTGGGAGAAGACGATGGAGAACCGCGCCCAGACCGGGCCGCCGCCGTACTTGTAGCACTGCACCGCCACGATCTCGTCGGGCCCGGACTGCCCCCATTTCTGGATCTGGCACCATTCGGCGTACGGGGAGACCGCCGTCACATGGACGACACCGCCATTGGGCACGCCGATCTGCGGGAACTTCACATACACTTGGCCGGTGCCGCCGGGGGAGACCTGGACGGTGAACCCGGGCGGCCAGCTGCCGGCCTGGTGCGCGGTGGTGGGGACGCCCGACGTGGTGTCGACGAGCGCGAACCCCCACAGGTTGGGCACCGCGGCTTGGACCCCCGCGGCTCCGGCGCCCAGACCGGCCACGATCATTGCGATGACGAGGAGTGACCGCACGAGTAGTGCCTTCAGGTGGCGCACGTGAATCTCCATCCATCCGACGATGTCTGACAAAGGTGGAGCATCTGGATGCAGCGTCTGCGCTGTCTTCTGCGCTCTTGATAGCTCTCGTGACGGTTCGCGAGAAGACCCAAGTCACTATGCGGTCAAGACACGGGGCGGCGTCGCGCCGCCGCTCGTGCCCGGCCTCCACCTCGTCTAAGCTGTCTACGCTTACTGGAGGCTTGGAGAATTTTGACGCGGACCTTACCCTGAGCAGGTGGAAACCTGCCCGTCAGTGACCGGATCGTGACCGAATCGGCCGCAAAAGTGTGCATATAACTGGCAACCCCCAATAGAGTCTTTAGGGTGCCCTTTGCACTATGGGGGAGAGATCGTGCCGAGCACTCGCACTCGTTCGAAGTTGTCGATCGCCGGAGTCGCCGTGGCCATGGCCGCCGCGTTGTCGGCATGCTCCGGCGGGTCGGGCGCGCCGGGATCGGCGGGCGGGGACGCCACTGAGGCCACCCCGGCCATACCTGCGCCCACCATCAAGATCAGCCCAGTCAAGGGCAGCGCCACCGTGCGCCCGGACAAGACCGTGATCGTCACCGCCGCCAACGGCGCCCTCGACGAGGTCACCGTCCAGACCGCCGGCGGCGAGCCCATCGAGGGCAAGTTCAACTCCGCCCGCACCCGGTGGATCTCCAAGCAGCCGCTCAAGCCCGCGAGCAAGTACACGGTGTCGGCCACGGCCAGCGGCGAGGGCGGCCCCGCCACGCTGACCAGCCAGTTCACCACGCTCAAGCCGAAGTACGAACTGGCCGTCGCCGACGTCACCCCCGGTATCAAGGGCGAGACGGTCGGCGTCGGCATGCCGATCATGGTCACCTTCAACCAGTCCGTGAGCGACAAGGCCTCCGTCGAGAAGGCGCTGAAGGTCGACGCGGAGAAGCCGGTCAAGGGCGCCTGGCGGTGGATCAACGACCGGCTGGTCATCTACCGGCCGGCCAAGTACTGGCCCGCCCACCAGAAGGTGAAGTTCACCGCCGAGCTGTCCGGCGTGCGCGGCGGCCGCGACATGTACGGGGTGAAGGACCACACCACGACCATCAAGATCGGCGCGGCGTGGATCAGCACGGTCAACGTCAAGACCCACACGATGGTCGTCAAGCGCGACGGCAAGACCCTGCAGCACATGAAGATCAGCGCGGGCAACGGGACCACGCGCGAATACACCACCACCAGCGGCATCCATCTGACCATGGAACGCGGCAATCCGGTCACGATGATCTCGCCGGGCCGGAAGCCGGGCGACCCCGGGTACTACAAGGAGGTCGTCAACCACGCCGTCCGCATCTCCAGCAGCGGGGAGTACGTCCATGGCGCCCCCTGGTCGGTCGGCTCCCAGGGCCGCGCCAACGTCAGCCACGGGTGCATCAACGCTCACCCGACCCAGGCCAAGTGGTACTACGACAACTTTCACCGCGGTGACATCGTGAAGATCGTCGGAACCGACCGGCCGCTGGAGTGGAACAACGGCTGGGGCTTCTGGCAGATGCCGTTCAGCCAGTGGAAGAAGGGCAGCGCCCTCGAGGGCGCGAGCTCCGACGCCTGAGCCGCCCCACCGCTTCTCCGCGACAGGCGGCGAAGCACAGGCCGAACCTCCCCTCTCTCGCTTGAGGGAGGGACGAACCGCTGATGTCAGGGGCCGCTATGCGGCGGGGCGTCACGCTCCGCCGCGTTCCTTGGGGGCGACGCCGGATCCGGACACCGGGCGGCTCCCGTGCGGCCGCGGCCCGGATGTCGGCCAGGGTCTCCTGGGGATCGGCGGTGCACGCCCGCCGCAGGCCCGCAAGTGCGGCGTCCAGGCGTTCGCGCCCCCCGTCGAGCATCCTCTGTGGTCAGAGGGCGTAGTCGTACTGGTCGGGCCAGGGTAGGCGCGCGGCGCCCAGCTCGCGGGCGGCCCGGTGCGGCCAGTGGGGGTCGCGCAGGAGCTCGCGGCCGAGCAGGACGGCGTCGGCCCGGCCCGAGGTGAGGATCTCCTCGGCCTGGTGTGGTTCGGTGATCAGGCCGACGGCGGCCACCGGCATGCCGGTCTCGGCGCGGACCCGGGCCGCGAACGGCACCTGGTAACCAGGGCCGGTGGCGATCCGCGCGCCGGGCGCGTTCCCTCCGCTGGAGGTGTCAAGCAGGTCGACGCCGTGGGAGGCCAGCTCTTTGGCCAGGTGTACGGTGTCGTCCACGGTCCAGCCTTCGCGCTCGTCCTCGGGGTTCTCGGTGAGCCAGTCGGTGGCCGAAACACGGAAGAACACCGGAAGTTCCTCGGGCCAGACGGCGCGTACGGCGTCGACGATCTCCAGCGCGAGACGGATGCGGTTCTCGAACGGGCCGCCGTAGGCGTCGGTGCGGTGGTTGCTGTGCGGAGAGAGGAACTCGCCGATCAGGTAACCGTGCGCGCCGTGCACCTCCACCACCTGGAAACCCGCGCGCAGAGCGCGCTGCGCCGCCTGGGTGAAGTCGTCCACGACGCGCTGGATCTCCTCCACCGTCAGCTCCCGCGGCACCGGATGTCCCTCGGCGAACGGGACCGGGCTCGGCCCGACCGGCCGCCAGCCGCCGTCGGCGACGGCGATCGGCCCGCCGCCGCGCCACGGCCGGTCGGTGGACGCCTTGCGCCCGGCGTGCCCAAGCTGGATGCCGGGTACCGTGCCGTGCTCGCTGAGGAACCGGGTGATGCGGGTGAACGCCTGCTCCTGGCGTTCGTTCCACAGGCCCAGGTCAGCGGGGGTGATCCGGCCCTCGGGGGAGACCGATGTCGCTTCGGTGAGGATCAGCCCGGTCCCGCCCACCGCCCGGGCCGCCAGGTGGGAGAAGTGCCAGTCGTGCGGCACTCCCGCTTCCGGGCCGTCTGTCGCGGCGCAGTACTGGCACATCGGCGACATCCTGGCTCTCGCCAATGGCCTGACCGCCAGCGTCCTGGGCCGACAGCGCGGCTACGAGGCCGCCATCGCGATCATCGACTACCACCTCGACCGCCTCTTCGGAGCGGCGGCCATACTAGGGCCGCCCCCGGGCTGAGCCCCACCGACCCGGGCTCTTCAAGGCGACGAACCGGGGGCGTGGAGCACCCGGCCCGGGGGATCAGAACACGCCCATCCACATGAGCACGAACGCGCCGACGACCTTCAGCAGGGCGATCGCGACGACAACGCAGAACACGATCAGCGCCGGGCGGTGCTCGAAGTGCTTACCCTGCTTCAGCGGCGGCCGCTTGGCCACGCGTTCGGCAATGCGCTCTTCGAGCGGCTTGCGGTAGAACATGCTTTTAGTTTATCTGTACAGGACACTGCCCCCTTTTTCGGCATCCGCCCGGGCGGGATCACCGATACCCGGTCACGTCGGCCGGCTTGCCGGCGTCCTGGACCTCGACTATGTACCGCCAGGCGTCCGGCCGGCTGCCGTCCACATCGGTGAAGCCGTACACCTGGGCGAGCTGCCCGCTCGACAGCGACTGACCGTTCCACCGGCCGACCTCCGGGTCGGCGGCGAGCGCCGCGACCGCGCGCCCCACGAACACGGGCGTCTCGGAGATGGCGAAGTGAGGCTGCTCGGCCAGCGCGTCACGCCAGTTCGCCTCCGTCACCCCGAAGAGCTCGAGCATGATCTCCGAGCGCATCCAGCCGGGGGTCAGCGACACCGCCGTCGCGCCGTAGGGCGCCAGCTCCTGCGCCTGGGCGAAGGCCATGCGCGTCACCGAGGTCTTGGCCAGGTCATAGAAGAAGGAAACGCGGTAATTGTTCGCGTTGTAGTCGGTCGTTCCGTCGGTCACCTCCACCACCAGCCCGCCGGGCCGCCTGATCAGCAGCGGAAGCGCATAGTGGCTGGTGATGACGTGCGTGTCGACGGCCAGGCGCAGGATCCGCAGGCCCGCCTCCAGCGAGTGCTCCCACAGCCGGTCACGCCAGCTGAACAGCAGCTCCCCACCCCAGATGTCGTTGACCAGGACGTCGAGCCGGCCCTGCTCCCGGTCGATGCGCTCCACCAGGGCCTGCACCTGCGCGGGTTCGAGGTGATCCACCTGGACCGGGATGCCCCGGCCGCCGGCGGCGTCGACCATCTCCGCGGTCTCCTCGATCGTCTCCGGCCGGTTCATCTCCGACCGGCGCTCCCGCGTGCTGCGCCCGGTCACGTACACCGTGGCCCCCGCCGCGCCCAACGCGACGGCGATGCCCCGCCCCGCGCCCCGCGTCGCCCCGGCGACCAAGGCGACCTTGCCCTCGAGTTCTCCGTTCATGAGGGCCGATACTCGCATCCGGGACCGACAAAACCACGCGGGCGCCGGGTCAGACCAGGGCGAGCTGCCGGGCGGGGGAGCGGCGGCGCCGCCAGCGGCGGGCCGAGCCGCCGATGCCGTACATCTCGGCCAGGGCCCGCACCTGCTCGGTCACCCGGTCGCGATAGCCGGCGTCGGCGACCTGGCCCCTGCCGTACAACGCCTGGTAACGCGGCACGAGACCGGGATGCTCGCGCTCCAGCCACGCCAGGTACCACTGGCGGACACCGGCGGAAAGCCGCAGGACCAGCGGAGTCACGCTGACCGCCCCCGCCTCGGCGGCCCTCCGGACGGTCGCCTGCAGATGGTCGGTGGAGTCGGTGATGAGCGGCAGGATCGGCGCCATCAGCACCCCGCACGGGATGCCGGCCTCGTTGAGCGCGGCGCAGATCTCCAGCCGCCGCTGCGGCGTGGCCGCCCCCGGCTCGACGGCCCGGCGCACCCGGTCGTCCACGAAGCCCACGGACACGGCCGCGCCGACCCGGGTCACCTTGGCGGCCTCGCGCAGCAGATCGAGGTCGCGCAGGACGAGCGGGCTCCTGGTCAGCACGGTGAACGGGTTCCCGGCGTCGGCCAGGGCCCGGATGACGGCCGGCATCAGCCGGTAGGTCTCCTCCACCGGCTGATAGCAGTCTCCGCTGAGGCCGATCGCCACCGGGTCGCCGGCCCAGCGGGGTGCGCCGAGCTCGCGGCGTAACCGGTCGGCCAGGTCGGTCTTCACCACGATCCGGGTGGCGAAGTCCGCGTCCGGGTCCAGCCCGAGATAGCGGTGGCCGCGCCGGGCCGCGCAGTGCCGGCATCCGGCCTCGCATCCGCGGTAGGGGCTCGCCGCCCACCGGTAGGGCAGCCCGGCGCTCTCGGGGACGCGGTCGATGGCGGCCCGGGCCGGCACCTCCAGGCAGGTGACGCCGCCGACGACG
Organism: Sphaerimonospora mesophila; assembly: GCF_001417795.1. Classification (NCBI taxonomy): domain Bacteria; kingdom Bacillati; phylum Actinomycetota; class Actinomycetes; order Streptosporangiales; family Streptosporangiaceae; genus Sphaerimonospora; species Sphaerimonospora mesophila. The sequence continues at coordinate 301,141 of NZ_BCBX01000031.1, forward strand.
CGGGCGACCGCCCGCCGCTCGATCGGCCGCGCCGCACCCGAGGCGGAGACTTCGAGCAGCGGCTGTTGGACGGGATGCCGGGCCGCCGGAGCCGGTGTGGGAGAGGCGTCGCCACGCATAGAGATCAGTAGAACACGCATTCGACCCTCCCGCCAAGCGCCCATGCCGTACGACCGCGCCCGACTCCGCCGTCTCCGGCGCGGGCGGCGGCCCGCCCCGATGGCCGGGATAGCTGGAGTCCCTGGCCGTAAGGCTCTCGCCACGGGGACGATCGCCATTTAAAGTGGGACAAGCGTTCTGTTTAACGGGAGGGTCTTGATGGCCTGGCTTCTGCTCTCCGGCGCGATCGTCTCCGAGGTCGTGGCCACCTCCGCGCTCAAACTCAGCGACGGGCTGACCCGGCCCGGCTGGACCATCGTCGTCGCCTCCGGATACATCGCCTCGTTCGTGCTGCTGGCCCAGGCGCTCAAGCTCCAGATGCCCGTCGGCTTCGCGTACGCGATCTGGTCGGGCATCGGCACGGCCGCGATCGCGGTGATCGGGGCGATGTTCCTCGGCGAGGCCATGAACCTCACCAAGGTCGCCGGACTCGCTCTGATCATCTGCGGCGTCATCGTCCTCAACCTCGCAGGCAGCCACTGACCCCCTGACGTACAGCGCCGCAATCTGATCGTTTGACCCGGCGGGCATCGGCCGCGAGAGTTGTCGACGGTGGTCCCCGATCAGAGAGAGGCAGTGCAGGAGATGGCGCCGGACCCGGATCAGTCCGTCGGCCGCGGCGACGGGGCGGCCCGCCCCGCGACCCGGACGGCGACCGGCCGCCGGCGGCCGCAGGAGCGAGCGGTGCGCCGCCGTGAGGCGCTGCTGGAGGCGGCCGTCGACCTGCTGGGCGAGGGCGGCTTCACCGCCGTGACCCACCGCGCGGTCGCCCAGCGTGCGGGCCTGCCGCTCGCGGCCACCTCCTACTACTTCTCCTGCCGCGACCGGCTCCTGACCGAGGCGTTCGCCCTGCTGGTGGAGCGCGAGCTCGACCAGATGCGCGCCTACCTGGACGCCATGCCCGCCGACCCGCCGGAGCGGCTCGCGGAGATCCTCGCCACCGTCTACGCCCTCGACCGGCCCAGGCAGCTCGGCCTGTGGGAGCTGTACCTGCAGGCCGGCCGGGACCCCGCGCTGCAGAGCGTCGCCCGCGCCTGGACCGACGGATGCGACGAGATCGTCGCGTCCGTGCTGCGCCGGGCGGGGCGCCCCTGCGGTCGCGCGCAAGTCCGCTTCGTCACGACCGTGCTGTCCGGGCTGTGGCTGGAGGACATCGTCGAGGCCCGGCCGCAGTCCCGGGAACGCGCCCGCGACGTGGTCGTACGCGCGCTCGACGCGATCGGGTGAAACCCGATCGGGTGGAGACGCCCCGTCCCAGGTCGATGATCGGCGACCTCCCTCATCTGGTCGGCGACAGCGCGCCCAGCACGGACGCGACGTTTCCGACCGGCGGATGTCCGAATCGTTCAAGACGCACGGCCGGCGGGTGACCTAGCGTGGCCGCATGGCACCTGTTTTCGACCTGATCGGCCTCGTCGTGGCCGATATGGGGAAATCCCTTGCGTTCTACCGCCGACTCGGCCTCGATCTCCCCGAATCGGCCGACACCGAGCCGCATGTCGAGGTCACCCTGCCCGGCGGGCTGCGCCTGGCCTGGGACACCATCGAGACGATCCGCTCCTTCGACACCTGGTCGCCGCCGACCGGTGATGGCCGCATCAGCCTCGCCTTCCGCTGCGCCGACCCCGAGGAGGTCGACCGGACCTACGCCGAGCTGGTCGCCGCCGGGTACGAAGGGCATCGCCCGCCGTGGGACGCCTTCTGGGGGCAGCGCTACGCGGTCGTGCACGACCCGGACGGCAACGGCGTCGACCTTTTCGCGCCGCTGCCGCCCACCCCCTAAGCAGTACGGAGCAGCACGCCGAGCGGCGCGCCGGCCAGGGAGCGCACTTCGCGGGAGAGGTGGGCCTGGTCGGCGTAGCCGGAGACCGCCGCCACGTCCGCGAAGGCGGCACCGGTGCGCGCCAGGTCCAGCGCCCGGTTCATCCGCAGGATGCGGCCCAGCATCCTGGGACCGTAGCCGAAGGCGTTCAGGCACCGCCGGTGCAACTGCCGCTCGCTGAGACCGACGCCGGCCGCGATCTCGGCGACCGGCGCACCCGCACGCACCCGGGCGACGATCCAAACCGCCATCGGATCCGGGCCGTCGGACCGGCGGAGACGGCGCAGCGCCGCCTCTTCCAGCGCCGCGCCCAAAGCCGCCTGCCCGGCCGCCGTCTCCCGCCGGTCGTTCATGAGGTCGATCAGCCGCCGCACCTCCCCGGCCGGCCACAGCTCGGCCAGGTCGATCCGCTGATCGCGCAGTTCGCCCGCCGGCACCCCGAAAACGGCGGGGCCCGTGCCGGGGGCGAAGCGCAGCCCGACATAGCGGTCCACCCGGTCATGCGCCAGATGCGCCGTCGTATCCGGCCCGGCGACCAGCAGCTCGCCATCGGCCCAGATCACGTCGGTGCATCCGTCCGGGAGCACACGTTGCACGGCGTGCGGGGCCGGCGGGGTCCGCCACCACAGCATCGCCCCCGGCACCCGCGAGGCCCTCTCGCGGTACATCCCCGCAGTATCCACCAGTCCTCGGCCGGCCTCCATCGGACCTCCGGCGGATCTCCATCGAGCCGACGCCGGCCCGGCCCTCGCTCGCCAAAGAAAGCACAAGATGACCGATTTATGACTTAAATCCCCTTATTCCCATAAACCTCGCCGGTCAAGGCTGGGGTAAACCCCTCTCGCCACACAGGAACGAGGTGAGACGGATGACCGCGCCGCCGTCAGCGGACGCCGTACCCCACGGCCGGCTACTGATCAGCAAAGCCTGGGTACAGGTGGCCGTCCTCGTCGTCCTGTTCGGCTTCCTCGTCCTGGGCGTCCTGGCCTACCTCGTCTACCGAGACGAACCCCCCGTCCCGCGGCAGGTCGTCGGTGACAGGGGACAGGTACTGTTCACCGGCGACGACATCACCTCAGGCCAGCAGGTGTTCCTGCGCTCCGGCCTGATGCAGTACGGCTCGATCTTCGGCCACGGCGCCTACCTCGGCCCCGACTTCACCGCCGACTACCTGCACCGCGCGGCGACCATCGCACGGTCGAACGAACCCGGCGGCGACGCCGCCCTCATCGCCGACTTCCAGGCCAACCGCTACGACCCCGCCACCCGCACCCTGCGCTTCAGCGGCCCCCAGACCACCGCCTACCTCGCCAACGAACGGCACTACGCCGACTTCTTCGGCGACCCCACGACCGGCAAGGGCCTGCTGCCCCACGCCATCACCGACCCCGCCGAGATCCACCAGCTCACCTCCTACTTCGCCTGGTCGGCATGGGCGGCCGCCGCCCATCGACCCGGCGCCGACCACTCCTACACCAACTCCTGGCCGCCCGAACCACTCGTGGGCAACAGACCCACCGCCGACAACATCGTCTGGAGCGTGCTGTCCCTCATCGCGCTGCTGGGCGGCATCGGCGCACTGTTCGGCGTCTACGGCCGCTACGGCGACCGGCTCGGCTGGCGCGGCCGCCAGGCCGACACCCTGTCGTTCCGCCAACCCGGCGAGGTCGCCCTCACCCCAGGCCAGCGCGTCACCGCCCCCTTCTTCTTCGTGGTCGCCGCACTGTTCGTGGCGCAGTCACTCCTCGGCGGCGCGTCCGAGCACTACCGCGCCGACCTCGGCAGCTTCTTCGGGCTCGACCTGGCCCGGCTCCTGCCGTACAACCTCACCCGCACCTGGCACCTGCAGATGGCACTGTTCTGGGTCGCCGCCGCGTTCCTGGCCGCCGGGATCTTCCTGGCGCCCATCATCGCCAGAAGGGAACCACGCGGCCAGGACCGCCTGTCGATGATCCTGCTCGGCGCGCTGATCGTCGTGGTCGCCGGCAGCCTGCTGGGGGAGTTCTTCAGCATCCGCGGCATGGTGCCCGCCTCCGCCCGGTTCATCGGCGCCAACCAGTACGAATACCTCGACCTGGCCCGCCTGTGGCAGATCCTGCTCACCGCCGGCATGGGCCTGTGGGCCTTCATCCTCTGGCGCGGCCTACGCGGACGCCTGCGCGGCGAACACCGCGGCAACCTGCCCTGGATGTTCTTCTGGGCCGCCCTGGCCATCCCGGTCATCTACGCCATCGGCCTGCTCAGCCGCACCACAGACACCTTCACCACCGCCGACTTCTGGCGCTTCTGGGTCGTGCACCTGTGGGTGGAGGACTTCCTGGAACTGTTCACCACCGTGATGGTCGCCTACATCTTCGTGCTGCTCGGCGTCATCCGCGAGAAGGTCGCCCTCATCGTCGTCTATTTCGACATCGTGCTGTACTCCGTCGGCGGCGTCATCGGCACCATGCACCACCTCTACTTCAGCGGCGCACCGGCCCAGCACATGGCCCTCGGCGCGTTCTTCTCCGCGGCCGAGGTCATCCCGCTCACCTTCCTCACCGTCGAGGCATGGGCCTTCCTGCAGCTCGGCGCCCGCCAGGAGGCCGCCTCACCCACCCCGTTCCCGCACCGCTGGGCCGTGATGTTCCTCGTCGCCGTCGGCTTCTGGAACTTCCTCGGCGCCGGCGTGTTCGGCTTCCTGATCAACCTGCCCATCGTGTCCTACTACGAGATCGGCACCGGTCTCACCGCCAACCACGCCCACGGCTCGATGATGGGCGTGTACGGCATGCTCGCCATCGCGATGGCGCTGTTCTGCCTGCGCTACATGATCCCGCCCCGCCTGTGGCCGGACCGCCTGGCCAAGATCTCCTTCTGGTCGCTGAACATCGGCCTGGCCTGGATGTGCTTCGCCACACTGCTGCCCGTCGGCATCCTCCAGCTCTACCACTCGGTCAGCACCGGCTACTGGCACGCACGCAGCCTGAAATACCTCACCAACCCCACCAACAGCCTGATCGAATGGCTGCGCCTGCCCGGCGACGCGGTGTTCATCATCGGCGGGGCACTACCGTTCCTCTACATCGCCTGGCTCGGCCTGCGCCACGCCGCCAAAGCCAGACCCGCCACCCCCGGAGAGACGGAGGACCGCCTCTTCACCGAGATCACCGGCCCGGTCGACCGGTGAGGCGACGATGACCGCGATCAGCACTGAGGTCCTGCTCGCCGGAGGCTACGCCGCACTGCTCATCCTCATCGCCCGCGGCCTCGACCTGCTGGCCCGGCACACCCACGGCCAGACCGAGCGATTCCGCACCGGCGGATTCCGCTACGACCCCGACCACGACCACTGGACCTGCCCGGAAGACCAGCTGCTGCGGCCGTACGGCTACGACCACCGGCGGCGGCTGATCCGCTACCGCGCCCCCGCCGCCGCCTGCACCGCCTGCCCGGTCAGGGAGCTGTGCACCGACTCCGCCGACGGCCGGGAGATCACCCGGCCGGTCGACCCCTGGCCGCACTCGGAGGCGGGACGCTTCCACCGCGGCATCGCCCTGACCCTCGTCGTACTCGCCACCGTGATCGTGCTGGGCGAGCTGCTGCGCAACCACCACCTCGGCGAACTGATCATGCTCGGCGCCCTGCTGGCCGGATGCCTGACCACCGGCCGGCGGCTCACCGACCACCTGCACGCCACCCCCGGCGGATTCCCCACCCCCGCCCGATATCAGGGCCTGCCGCCCACCCCCGAAACCGATGACCGGCCAGACGACTACGACTAGTGCCGCGACTGCCAAGGTTTGCCCGGACGGCGCGGTGTCCAGGGTGGTGCATCGCAAGGCGGAGGAGGAGCTGAGTAGCGGAGCTACGAGCGACGACGACAACGCGGCGAGGTGCCGCCCTGGGCGACGCGACGGGGCAAAGGTTGGCGGGAGGGGCACTAGACACAGAGCATCCTGGTCAGGCGGCGGGAGGCGAACCACAGCCCACCCGCGATCATCACGGCCAGGTAGGCCACGTGCACCAGCGACCCCAGGCCGATCGCCCCGAGACACAGAGCACGCACCAACTCCACCGCGTGATACAGCGGAGTGACCTGGATCAGGATCTCCATGACCAGCGGATAGTCCCGCACGGGGGAGAAGGTCCCCGAGAACAGGAACAGCGCGAACTGACCGATGTTCAACAGGTCGAAGTCCTGCCAGCCGCGCATCAGCGTGCTGACGGCCATGCCGACCGCCCCGAACGCCAACCCCACCAGCACGGTCGCCGGGAACGCCGCCAGCGCCAGGCCAGGCGTGGTCAGCCCCATCACCGCCATCACGACCAGGAAGATCGCCGTATAGAACGAGCCGCGGGTCACCGCCCACACCAGCTCACCCAGCGCGATCTCGATCGGCCGCACCGGCGTCGCCAGCACCGCCTCGAACGTCTTGGCGTACTTGAACTTGTGGAAGAAGTTGAACGTGGTCTCCGCCAAGACCCCCGTCATGGCCGACACCGCCAGCATCGCCGGAGCGACGAACGCCGCATACGACATGCTCCGCCCATCGACGGTGAGCGCCCCGACCAGCGCCCCGACCCCGACACCGATCGACAGCAGATACAGCAGCGGCTCGAAGAAACCCGACAGCAGGACGATCCAGTACGACGGCCCGGACCGCAGCGCGCCCACATTGCGGTTGATGACCGCGCCCACACGACCCGAAGAGACCCGGGTGACCCGCGCAGGCGAGGCGACGAACGTGGTCAGCATCAGTCCTCCAGCCTCCGCTTGAACGCCAGCACCGCCAGGGTCACCCCGCCGACCGCCCACAGCAGCAGATAACCCACATGGACGACCGGCGGCCAGGCAGTCACCCGGCCGAGCGTCGCCGCACGGCACAACTCCACTCCGTGCCACAGCGGCGACGCGTACGCCAACGGCCGCACCACCGCGGGCAGCTGCTCCACCGGGAAGAACACCCCGGCGAACAGCGTCGACGGAATCACCACGAAGCGATACAGCAGCGCGAAGTAGCTGTCATGGTCGATCGCCGCGGCGAACGCGGTCACCGGCGCCGCCGTCGCCACCGTGAGCACGGCGCACACCAGCGGAGCGACCAGCGACCACGGCGAGTGCAGCCCGCCGAAGAACACGACGACCAGCAAGAAGGCCACGACCGCCACCTCGGCCCGCAGCACCAGGTAGAGCAGGTGCCCGCAGACGATGTCGACGGGCCGCACCGGCGTCGCCCGCATCGCGTGATAGGCCCGGCTCCACTTGAAGTCGCCCAGCACCGCGTACGTCGACTCGCCCATGGAAATCTGCAACACCGTCGAGGCGAGCACCCCGGGCACGATCCACGCCAGATAGTCGACCCCTTCGAGGGTGCCGACATAGCGGCCCACCCCGATGCCGATGCTGACCAGGAACAGCACCGGCAGCACGAAGGACGAGAACACCGACGCCTGCCACAACCGCCGATACAGCGCCAGCTGCCGCCCGAAGACGGCCAGGGTGGGATGCAAGGTTCCGGCCGTCATGTCAGTCCACCAACGTTCGGCCGGTCAGCTGGAGGAACACATCCTCCAGCGTGGAGCGCCGCACCAGCACGCTGGACGGCGTCAACCCCCGCCGGTGCACCTCGGCCAGCGCGGCGTCCCCGTCGTCGGCGTAGACCAGCACCCGGTCGGGCAGCGGATCGATGCGTTCGCCGACGCCCTCCAGCTTGGCCGCGTAATCGCCGTTGAGATCGAGCCCGTCGGGGAAACGCAGCTCGAGCACCTCCGCCGTCGAGTAGGTCTCGATCAGCGAACGCGGCGAACCCGAAGCGATGATCTTCCCGCCGTCCATCACCACCAGCCGGTCGCACAACTGCTCTGCCTCGTCCATGTAATGCGTGGTCAGCACCAGCGTGGTGCCGCGCTGCTTCAGCCGGAACAGCCGCTCCCACAGAAGGTGGCGGGCCTGCGGGTCGAGTCCCGTCGTGGGCTCGTCCAGCAGCACCAGATCGGGCTCGTTGACCAGCGCGCGGGCGATCGTCAGGCGCCGCTTCATACCGCCCGACAGCGGCTCCACCTTGCCCTTCGCCCGGTCCGACAACCGCACGAACTCCAGCAGCTCATCGGCCCGTCTGCCGCTCTCCGCCCGTGACAGCCCGAAATACCGCGCGTACGTCGTCAGGTTCTCCCGCACGGTCAGATCGGGGTCGAGGTTGTCCAACTGCGGGCAGACCCCCAGCCGCGCCCGGATCGCGGTGCCCTCCCGGGCCGGGTCCATCCCCAGGATGCGCAGTTGCCCGGACGTCGGCACCGACACGCACCCGATCATGCGCATGGTCGAGGACTTGCCGGCGCCGTTGGGACCCAGGAAGCCGAACGCCTCGCCCGGCGCCACCTCCAGGTCGATCCCGTTGACCGCGGTGAAATCGCCGAAACGTTTCACCAGGTCACGAGCGAAAATCAATGGTTGATCTGCCACGTTTGCCGACCCTAACCAACGCCACCGACAGTTCCGCAACAGGTTTTCCGTGCCATCCCTTTTCCCGATGTTCCTTACGGCGAAGCCGAGGAGGACGGCCAGTTCTCCAGGGCCACATGGAGAGCGTCCAGCCCCCGCTCCCAGGACGACCGCACCGGACGGGGATGCCGGAACCCCCCGGCCGCCTCCAAGGCGACATAACCGTGAAACGCGCTGCGCAGCAGACGCACGGCGTCGGTGAGATCGGGCTCGGCCAGGCCGTACGCGCGCAGCATCGCGAGCGGCGCCTCGACGAGACTCCGGTGTCCCGGTGACCCGGCGAGCACCTCGGGGGAGACCTCCATCTGCGTCGCCGCGTAGCGACCGGGATGCTCCAGCGCGAACTCCCGGTAGGCGTGCGCGAACGCCGTCAACGCCTCCCTGCCGGCCCGGCCCGCGATCGCGGCGCCGATGCGCGCGGCGAAGTCGCGCGCGGCCAGTACGGCAACCCGCGTACGCAGGTCCTGGACGTTTCTGACATGGGAGTAGAGGCTCGCGTCCCTGACCCCGAAACGCCGTGCCAGCGCCGAGATGGTGATGTCGCCGAACCCGACCTCGTCGGCCAGATCCGCCGCCGCCTCCGTCAGCAGATCGGCCGTCAACCCGGCACGTGCCATGTGCCACCTCTCAAAACTAGACCCTCTAGGTAGTAGCCTAGATGGTCTAGGCATGTTAGCGTCCACTGCCGTGAAGCCCCTGAGCGAACAGGAAATCCGCATCTCATTCGTCAACTGCTCCAAGGGAGAGGCCAAACGGCTGACACTGCCCAGGAACCTGAGCGGAAGACCCTGGGCGGACCTCGACTTTCTGGGGTGGCGCGACCCCGCCGCCCCCGACCGCTGCTACCTGGTGACCGATCTCGGCGAGCGGCTCGTCGGCGTTGCACTCCGCCTGGCCGCCCAGCCGCGTACCCGGCTCCACCGCGGGATGTGCTCCGTCTGCCTGACGACACACCCCGGAAGCGGCGTCGCCCTGATGACCGCCCGCCGAGCGGGGGAGGCGGGCAGGCAGAACAACTCGGTCGGCGTCTACATGTGCGCCGACCTCGACTGCTCCCTCTACGTACGCGGGAAGAAGCTCCCCGACCTCGGCGGCCGCCTGGAGGAGACGCTCACCACCGAGGAGCAGATCGCCCGCACCAGGACGAACCTGCAGGACTTCCTCGACAAGGTCCTCCGATGACGCCCGGACACGAGAAGCTCGACCGGAGACCCCGGCTCAATCCAGATCGCGCAGCCCCCGCAGGACCCGCAGCAGAGTGTCCCGATCGGGCCCCTCGGCCCGATCCGCCCGAGGATGACGCCGCATCCGCCGGGGCAGCGTGTGGGCGGGTACGGCCAATGCCGGAGCCGGGGGAGTGCCGACCGGGACGGGAACGACCGGGGGAGACGTCACGGGAGCCGAAACGGGATCGGGCGCGGCCACCGGGGAGGTCGCCAGCTCACACCACACGATCTTGCCCCGGTCGGGTGCGGTCTGACACCCCCAGCGCATGGCCAGGCTCTCCACGAGCGTGAGCCCGCGGCCGCCCTCATCGAGCTCACCGTCGTCCGGCTCGGCACCGCTGCGGGGGACCGGCACACTCACGCTCGCGTCCCACACCTCGATGAACAGGCTGCGCGACGCGGACGGCAGGCGCAGCCGTACGGCGACGCTGCGCAGCGTCACCGGGAACATCGACGACACGATCAGCGGACTGGACACGGATTGCATCGCCCGGACCGCGTTCGTCACCAGCTCCGACACCAGCAACTCGGCCGTATCAGCCAGATGCGGCAACCCCCACCGCCCGACCTGAAGGCGGACGAACGCCCGGGCGCGGCTTGGCGCGGTCCACCCCGCACCGAGCACCTTGTGCGCCATCCCGCCGCCGTCGTCCTCCACGGGAAAAGGAGATGTCAGCATGCTCGGGGCGGCGTCCGGACGGCCCGGCCGCAGGCGGCCCGAGCGGCAAGCGGCGGAAATCGCATGGCTTCGATAATCCGCCATCGACCCGACCAAGGTGACCCGGTTGACTGGATTGGACGGTATTTTCTTCCCGGGCTGTTAACTGTATTTCTCCTCGGAATGGGTTTCTTCCGCCCGCGCATACGCCCCGGCGGGGGAGGCCCGCAAACCATCGAAAACGATGTCGAGAAGCCGGCCACGAGTAGCCGGATCCACGTGCTCGGCCGCCCGTGCCGTACCCACCATCAGAGCGATCAGCGCTCGCGTGTCGATGTCCTGCCGTACGGCTCGGGCCCGCTGCGCGCGTACCAGCAGCGCGTCCAGGGCGGCGGCCGACTCCCGGCCGACAGGGGAGGGCTCTCGCCCGTCTTCCCACATGGTCGCCTCCGCCGGCACCTCCGCGTAGGCGTGCCGCGCGGCCGCCTCGCCCACCGCGTAGGCGAAGAAGCCGAAGAACGCCACATCCGCGTCCCGCTCGGGCAGCGAGGCCGCCTTGTCGGCGAGTTTGCGTACACGTCGCAAAGCCCTGCGTCGCGAAGACCGCCTCCGCCGCCCGCAGGATCTTGGCGCGTGGCCAGCCGTACCTGACGGAAACTGAATCGTCCGCCTGGACGATTCAGGCGTGGACAGCATCGAGGTCCTGGCTCTGGACCACCACGGGACAGGCGGTTACCGATCGACTCAGGTCCTGCGTCCGCAGCTGAGCCCGTGCGCGGGCCGATCCTCGTCAGCCTCCCGTGGGAAGAACTGGGCATCTGACCCGGTACGCACCGGGGGACTCGAGCGGGAGAGGCGGCCACAAGTGCCTACTTGACATAATGTACATTATCGAGCTTGAGCGAACCTCGCGAAGAGAGGGGTTGCACAGCCGCTCCGGCACCTGGTTCACGAACAGACCGTGCTCTCTCGCTACGTGATGCGAAGCCCCGTACGATCTGTACATGCCGGCATTCGGACCCGCCGAAGTTCTCTTCCTCTTATTCGGCGTCCTCGTGATCGGGGCGGCGATCTTCGTGATCTTCGCAGCCGTCCGCGCGGGGGCGAGACCCGGCGGTCAGCTCGCCTGGCGGACACCGGGCCTGCTGCCGCCCGTCCCGGCCCACGTACAGCAGGAGGTCCGGGAACTCTGGGCGGCCGGCAAGAAGGTGGCGGCGATCAAGCTCGTCCGGGAACGCACCGGACTCGGCCTCAAGGAGGCGAAGCTGCTCACCGAGACCCTGGGAGCCGGCCACGCCGTCCCCTCCGACCCCGCCGGCGGCGCCGTACCGGATCTCGCCACACGCGTACGCGATCTCAAGGCCGCCGGTCGTACGGAACAGGCCGTGTTCCTGGTACGCGGTGAGACCGGAATGGGACAATCCGAGGCAGAGGCATTCGTAAACGCACTATGAGTGCGATACCGGACAGAAGGTGAATTCTGTCCGGTATAACACCTCGCCCCCACCGCGATGCTCGGCGCCAAAGTACCTCTCATGCGCGTGGACGGGCTCGCCTGACCATTGAACGTCCAGATCGCGGATCCAGCGGATCCACAGGCATGGGCCCCAGTCGACATCGGTCAGGCCGGTCTCTTCGAAGAGTCGATCGTCCCCTGCCGTATTCGGTGACCACCGCTCTTGTGGGTCCGCAATACCTCCGACGCGGAAAAAGGGGTGTGGATCTCGCCGGATTGGGTGCGAGGCTGGGCGGGTGAACCACACGCATACCGTGGTCTTGGTCGAGGGAGTCAGCGACATGTCGGCCGTCAATGCACTGGCCGAGCGCCGGGGCCGGGACCTCGCGGCCGAGGGCATCTCCCTTGTGGCGATGGGCGGGGCCACGAACATCGGGACCTACATCGGCAAGTTCGGCCCACCCGGTCACGATCTCCGGCTGGCGGGCCTGGTCGACGCCGGCGAAGAAGGAGCCTTCCGGAGGGGTCTCGAGCGGGCCGGCCTTGGGTCCGATCTCGGCAGAAGCGATCTGGAGGCGCTCGGATTCTTCGTGTGCGTGGCCGACCTGGAAGACGAGCTGATCCGCGCCCTCGGCACCGCCATGGTGGAACGCGTCGTCGACGCCGAGGGCGAGCTACGCTCATTCCGCTCACTCCAGAAGCAGCCCGCATGGCGCGGGCGCAGCACCCACGACCAACTGCGCCGGTTCATGGGGGCGGGTCGCGGCACTGGACCTCGATCGCGTGCCGCGACCGCTGGACGGACTGCTGGCCCACCTATGAGGCCGCTCATGCACGGGGACGGGCCGAGATGCCAGATGGGCCGCCAGGCCGAGGCGTCGATCGCACCGTCGGCCTGGGCGGCGTCATTCGGTGGTCATCAGGCGCGCCGCCAGCGCCAGTAGGGGTCGCTGCGCTTGTACGTGCACTTGTACCGCTTCTTCGTGACCTTGGCGTAGCCGTACCGGTTGTGCGCGGCCTTCGGGCAGAACGCGCCCGGCGTGATGCACACCCAGTGCTTCCCCACCCGCTTGTAGCAACTCGCCGACACCGACGAGACGCCGGTCGGCAGGACGGCGGCACTGGCCGGCGTGACCGAGGCGGTGAGGGGGACGAGGGTGGACGCGACGAGCGCGCCCGACACGAGAAGACGACGGAGCATCTGCTCTCCGAGGGTTGAGGGAACATTGCCGTTGAGAGGACTCTTGGCTCGGGGCAACCGTTTACCGGCGCTGCTCCGGCAAATTCCCGGGATCCTCCCCGATTAGGGTGAACGGGTCGAATCGTCGGTGGATCTGCGGGCAGGCCCGGCCGAGCGGTCGTGCTTCCGGTCTCATGACTCGATCCGGCCGAGGAAGAAACTCCGCTCCACTCCCCCGGTCTCCGTCGAGACGCGAATCAGTATGTCGAGGCGGGTTCCTCGTCGGCCTTACGCGGCGGTGCCGTCTCGAGGTGGTGGCATCGCCTGGTCCTACTCCCCCGCCGGTGACCATCGGCAGGTTTCCGCCCGGAGCGATGTGGAAGGTCGGTTTTCGGCGACACCGTCCCTTTTATCCCTGGGAAGCGGGCACAGGGTCGTCGTCCACCGGAAGCGCCCCACGCGCTGATGGTGGTATATAGGCACCTATGCCCGCCTGATCCTTGGCATGCGGCGTCAGCTGGATGACATCGGGACCGGATCGGTGCCGTCGCCGTGGAGGTGCGTGAAAGTGACGTTCGACGATGAGGTTCGTCGCATGGTGACCTCACAGGGCCTGGGCTTCGTGGCCACCGTCCGCCCCGACGGGACACCCAGCCTCTCCCCCAAGGGCACGACCGAGATCTGGGACGACGACCACCTCGTCTTCCTGGACCTGCACTCCCCCGGGACGGTGGCCAACCTGGCCCACAACCCGGCGGTGGAGATCAACGTCGTCGATCCGGTCCGCCGCAAGGGATACCGCTTCCGCGGCCTCGGCGAGGTCCACACCGAGGGAGAGCTGTACGAGCGGATCGTGGAGCGCTTCCGACAGCGGCGGGGCACTCGCCCGGACCGGGTGCGGTCCGCGGTGCTGGTCCGGGTCCTGGAGACGAGCCGGCTGATCTCGCCCGCGTACGAGGGCGGGGCGAGCGAGGCGGAGATCGCGGCGAAATGGCGGGCCCGGCTCACGGCGGAGGAGGCGTAGCCGAGGCGCAGGCGTCCGGCTGCCGACAGATCGTCCGGCGACCGCTCTGCCGCACGCCCGCCCCTTTCCTCGCCAACCTCGCGACAGCTCCGCGGCCGCCGCTGTCGGCGGGTGACGGCCCGCCTAGACCTCGACCAGCAGAGGGTCGCGGGTCGCCGGCGCGTCCCATTGGATGCGGTACCTCTGCTCGGGGCCCATGGTCCTCTCCGGGTTCATGACCGTCTTCACCATCAGCGGCATGAGGATCGGCATCAGGGTCTGCGCGACGGGGCCCGGTGTCTTGCTGTGGTTGATCTTGGATGCGCGTGCCGCGATCTTCTCCACCCGGGCCCGGCGGAGCCGCTCGTACGTCGCGAAGGCCTGCTGCACGTCCTCGATGTCTCGCAGGCAGCGGGCCAGCTGGATGGCGCTCTCGATCGAGAGCGACGCGCCCTGTCCTGAGCTGTTGGACGGCGCGTGCGCGGCGTCGCCGACCAGCACCATCCGATCCCTGTGCCAGTGCGGGACGCTCGGCATGATGTAGAGGGCGCCCATCACCTGCAGTGACTCCGGCGGCGTGTGCCGGATCAGGTCGGCGCCGGGTACGTCGTCGCCGTAGGTGTCGCCCAGTTTGCGCATCCACTCCTCGGTCGAGATCTCACGGGCCTGGAGAAGGGTCAGGGGCCGGTGGTAGGGCAGGTTCGCGCCCCAGGTGGTGCCGCCGCCCGCCGCCGGCCAGTAGAGGTAGTAGCCGCGCCTGCCGTAGGCGAAGACCATCGTCTGCGGGTCTTCCGGCACCGCGTGAGGCGATAGCCCTTCCAGGCCGAGCATGCCGGTCCATTTCGGGCCGGGTGCGTTCGGGTCGATCAGCCGGCGAACGGTGGAATGGATGCCGTCGGCGCCGACGAGGACGTCGAACCCCGCCCGGCTTCCGTCGTCGAAGACCGCGGTGGTGTGCTCGACGCCGACGAGACGCTTGCCGTACTCGATCGTGATGCCCTGCCGTACGGCCTCGTCGTGGAGTGTGCGGTAGAGGTCGGCGCGGCGCACCACGAAGAGGGGGCCGGTGTCGGACAGGACGGGCAGTTCCATGCGTTTGCGGCTTGCGACCGTCATCACCATCCGCGAACTGGGCTGTGCGACCGACTTCACCGCGTCGGCCGTACCGATGATCTCCAGTGCCGCCATGCCGTTGGGCGCGAGGGCGAGGGTGCCGCCGATGCCGTCGGCGGGTGTCGGGTACGCCTCGTAGACGGTGGCGTCGATGCCCGCCTTGCGTAGCGCCAGCGCGGTCGCCGGGCCGGCGATGCCGCCTCCGATGATTGCGACGTGTCTCATGTCTCCTCCTGATCGGTTGATGTGTGTGAACCGGAACGGAAGGAGAGCGTTATCCTCGTGTTCGTCATCTTCGGGCCATCCGTAGTTCCGGTTCGAAGGTCCCTGGTGGCGGTGCTGCAACACCGCCACCAGGGCTATACGTCGGTGATGTCCTTTTCGGCGAGTTCTCGCAGGTTGTCCGGGATCTCTCCCGTCTCGTGGAAGGCCCGCCATTCGCGCAGGCCGGGGAAGGTCCCCTCGGTCAGTTCTCCGAGCAGGGCGCGGACCCACGTGGCCTCCGCCCGCAGGATGGCCAGGTCGTATTCCGTCTCGATGAGGAACAGGCGAGGGATCTCGGCGATCTCCCGTGCGTGCCGCTCCCCCAGCGTGGCGATCTCTTCGTCGAGGGCCGCGAGCCGGTTCTCGAGGAGTCCGATCACCTCGTCCGGGTCCAGCGCCGCCATCACCGAGAGTCCGGCGCGGAACCGTGGGAACTCGGTGTGGGGGACGCTGAGCAGTTCCCGCGTCCAGTCGACCAACTCCTGCCGGCCCGCCTCGGTGATCCGGTAGACGGTCCGCTCCGGACGGCGTCCGTGGCGCGTGCTTTCGACCTCTTCGATCAGCTCATGCTTGGCGAGGTTTCTCACGACGGTGTAGAGCGATCCCCACTTGATCTCCATGTCCCGTTCTTTGTTCCAGCCGCGCAGGGTGGCGGCCATCTCATAGGGATGCATGGGACGGGTCGTGACCGCGGACAGGACTGCCAGTGCCAACAGGTTCGCGACCTTGCGCCGCTTCGCCATCCCGACCACCTCGCTCACGTTTATTCGTACGCGAATATACGCGAGCGAGGTGGTCGTGACAAGAGGCGAAGTAGGACCTCCGGAGCTTTGGCCGGGAAGCGGCACCGGGCCGGTGGAGCCGCACCGGTCCGGTGCCGCGGCCCCGGAGGGTGTCGTCGGACTTGGCGTGATTTGAGAGAGCGGGCGTTATCTCCGCAGTTCCGCTACGAAATCCGCCTTATGCCGGTACGCCTCGGCCAGTGTGGCGCCCTCTCGCAGCGCGGCCACGACCTTCTCCTCCGCCTTGGCGTATGCGGCCGCGTCGGCCAGGATCTCCGGATCGGTCGCCACGACCACGCCGCCCTGGTCCATGACGATCGTGTCGCCATCGGCGACGGGCACACCCGCGATCTCCACCGGCGTGCCCACGGATGCCACGTGCACCAGGGGCCCGGGGCCCGCCGTGGCCTCGTTCAGCGCCCACAGCGGCAACCCGAGCCTGCGCGCGGCCTCCACGTCGCGGACCCCGCCCTCGATCACGGCGCCCGCCGCGCCTGCGCGTAGCGCCGACAGCGTGAGGATCTCCCCCCACACCGCTCCCGCCGCCGCCTCCGCCCCGGCGATCACGATCACGCGTCCGTGCAGGTCCTCGTCGAGCAGCCGGTGCAACGGCTTGAGGCCGGCCGGGCCGGGCCCCGAGGCCAGCCGCACGGTGCGGGCGCTGCCCTGCACGCCGGGAGCCCGGCGGATGGGAACCAGGGGTGGGCTCAGCCACCCCGTCAACCCACGTAGCTGAAGCACGTCCGCGATGGCGCTGGTCGGTGGGGTCACCACTGATTCACCTCTTCAACAGGAATTTCCGTACCTTGCCGACGGAGGTCCGGGGTAGCGCGTCCACCACCTCGAACCGCACCGGCCGCTTGGACTTGGCGAGCCGCTCGGCGCACCAGCCATCGAGATCATCGAGACGGGCGCCGCCCCGGGGCACCACATACGCGACCGGCACCTCATCCCTGATCGGGTCGGGCTCCCCCACGACCGCCGCCTCGAACACGCCGGGATGCCCGGCGAGCACGGCCTCGATCTCGACGACCGAGACGTTCTCCCCGGCGACCTTCAGTACGTCGCCGCCGCGCCCGGCGAAGTACACGTTGCCGTCGGCGTCGACTCCGCCGCGATCGCCGGTGACGAACCATCCGTCGCGGAAGCAGGCGGCCGTCGTCTCGGGATCGTCCAGGTAACCGGCGAACAGCGTCGTTCCGGGTTCACCTCCGACGAGGATCTCACCGACCTCTCCGGGCGTCACGGGGAGGCCGGTCGTCTCAGAGACGACGGTGACGGCGCAGCCGAGCGTGGGCCGGCCCATGGCGTGCGGCACGGGGGCGACGGCCCGGTTGGTGAGCACGGCGGGGATCGTCTCGGTCATGCCGTACAGCTGGCGCGGACGACAGCCGAGCAGGGCGGAGATCTGGTCGTACTGGTCGTCGGTGAGGTTCTGGGCGTACCAGCAGTTGACCAGTCCGAGTCCCTCGAGAGGGCTGCCGCCCCTGGCCAGGATCATCCGGATCGGTGCCGCGAACAGGCTGGCATGGGTCGCCTTGTGCCGCGCCGCCTGGGCCAGGAAACCACTGGCCGAGAAGGTGTGCATCAGTGCCACGCTCGCGCCCACCGCGATGGCCGGCGCGAACGAGTAGTACTGCGCGTTGGCGTGGAACATCGGCAGCACGACGAGCTGGCGGTCATCCGGCCGGAGGGCGGAGGCGGCGGCCATGACGTCTCCGGCGAAGGCGTAGTTGGCCTGTGTGACGACCACGCACTTGGGGGCCGAGGTCGTGCCCGAGGTGAACATCAGGCCGAGCGGCGCCCGCGGGGACGGCGGCTCCCGCCATATCGGCGGATCAGCGGAGAGCGTGTCGAGCGTCACGTCCGCCTCGGACACCTCCACGACCGGGACCCCGCCCGGGGAGGCCGCCTCCCGGAAGGCCCCCGCGCGCTCCGGCGCGCAGACGCCCAGGACGGCGGCCGTGCGCCGCATGTGGGCGGCGAGTTCGGGCGCCGTCGAGGACGGATCGGAGGGAACCATGGCCGCGCCGAGCTTGGCGCAGGCCAGCCAGATCGCGACGAACGCCGGGGAGTTGCGCAGCGCGAGGCTCAGGCGGGAGCCGTACGACACCCCGCGGGCCCGGAGCCCGCCCGCCACCCGGTCGACCAGGGCGTCGAACTCCGCGTACGTCCACCGGGTCACGGACCCGTCCGGGCCCTCCCAAATCAGGAAGGGGTGCTCCGGACGGGCCGCGACCGCCTCCCGCCAGCGGGCGGCGAACGTGGCGGTCACACGTCGTCCTTCGTCGGCCGCGTGACCGAGGTGCCGTGCTTTCCGATGGCCTCGCTCCGTTCGGTCATACCGCCGCGCCCTCCTCGGCCACGCCGTATCCGCCGCCGCCCGGCAGCTCGAGGCGGACCACGTCGCCCGGCTGCAGCGTGATGCGGGCCTGCGTGCGGATCGGCTCGCCGTTGACCAGGAACCGTCCGGTGGCGCCGGGCCCGCCGCCGAAGACGCCGAGCGGGCCGCGGGCCAGGCGGCTGGTCACCGCGTTGAGCGTCCAGGGTGCCTTGGTGTCGACGGTGAACTCGATGGTCTGGCCCAGCCCGCCCGAGTGCCGGCCCCGGCCGCCGGAGTCGCGGCGCAGTTCCTTGCGGAGGAACCGGATCGGGGCCGACCCTTCGACGACTTCGATGGGCACCGCGGCGACCCCCGTGGGGTAGGAGGTCGCCGACAGGCCCGGCTTGGCCGCACGCGCCCCGACGCCGCCGGCGTACGTGAACATCGCGGTGATGAACGGCCGGCCGTCGTCGTGCTGCCCGCTGACCTGCATCGTCCACACCGCCGCCGAGCCCTCCGCCATCACCGCGTCGGGCAGCACCTTCGACATGGCCTGAAGCAGCGGCATCGGCAGGAACATGCCGACGACGTGCCGTGCCGTACACGGACTGGGCGGCACGGCGTTCACGATGCTGCCCTCCGGCGCCTCCACGCGGATCGGGGCGAGCGAGCCCGCGTTGTTGGGGATCTCCGGGTTGAGCAGGCTGCGCAGCGTGAACGTGGTGTAGGCGTGGGTGTAGTTCTTCACCACGTTGATGCCGTACGGACTGGCGCCCGACGAGCCGGCGTAATCCACGAGGATCTCGCCGAGGTCGGTGTCGATCGTCACCGCGACCTGGATCGTGATCTCCGAGCCGTCGGCCAGGTCGAGCACAGAGGTCGCCTCGTAACGGCCGCCGGGCAGGGCTCTGATGGCCCGCCGGGTGGCGTCCTCGGAGCGCTCGATGACGACGTCGGCGAGGTCCTCGATGTCGTCGAGGTCGTAGCCGTCGAGTAGCGCGTGCAGCCGCTGGGCGCCGACCTCCCCCGAGGCCATCTGCGCGTGCAGGTCGCCCGCCATATGCGTGGGCTGGCGCACGTTGGCCAGGATGAAGTCCCACACCGGGGTGTTGCGCTCGCCCTTCGCCATCAGTTTGGTGATCGGGATCCAGAGGCCCTCCTCGAAGACGTCCCTGGCGCCCGCGCCGATGCCGTAGCCGCCGACGTCGGTGTGGTGGATCGTCGAGCCGAAGAACGCGATTACACGGCCGTGGCGGAAGACCGGGACCAGCACGGTCACGTCGAGCAACTGCCCGGCGGTCTTGTACGGGTCGTTGGTGATCAGCACGTCGCCTGGTTCGAGCGAGTCCACCGGGTGCCTGTCGAGAATGTTGCGCGTGGCGATGGCCAGGGAGTTGATGTGGCCGGGTGTGCCGGTCACGGCCTGGGCGACCATCCGGCCGCGCCGGTCGAACAGCGCGTTGGCCAGGTCGCCGGCCTCACGCACGATCGGGCTGAACGCCGCCCGCTGCAGTGCTCTGGCCTGCTCGTTCACGGTCGAGATGAGCGAGCCCCAGAGCACTTCGAGCTCGATCGCGTCAAAGGTCCTGGCCATTCAGACCTCCCGGGTGGCGATGATGGAGCCGTCGGCGGACACCTCGCAGGTCCAGCCGTCGGGCACGACGGAGGTGGTCTCGCGCTCCTCGATGAGCGCGGGGCCGCTGAAACGGTGGCCGGCCCCGAGAGAGGTCCGGCGGTAGACGGGGACCTCACGGGATCGTTCGCCGCGGCGGAAGCGGGCCCTGCGGGTGCCGTACGGCGTCGCCGTGCCCGCGCCGGGCGGCAGCGCGGACACCTCGAACGGCGGCGCGTCCGACCAGGCGGCGACGCGCCAGGTCACGACCTCCACCGCCACGTCCGGGATGCGCAGCCCGTACACCCGCTCGTAGGCCTGGTGGAAGTGCTCGGCGGTCTCCTCCGGTGTCACCGGCCACGCGTCGCCCTCGCCGACCCAGACCGTGATCTCGTTGCCCTGGCCGGCGTAGCGGGCGTCGAGTCCGTAGCGGAACTGCACGTTCTCGACGTCGGCCCCCGCGGCGGCGAGGACGCGGCGGCCCTCCTCGCGCATCTCGTCGAGCAGTGCGTCACGGTCTTTTTCCACGGCGGAGTTCAGCACCCGGACCATGCTGCGGGCCAGGTCGATGCGGACCGGGCTGACGAGCGTGCCGAACGCCGACAGCACGCTCGCGTTCACCGGGAAGATCACCCGGGGAGCCTCCAGCAGGGCGGCGACGCCGCAGGCGTGCACCGGACCGGCGCCGCCGAACGCGATCAGCGAGACGCCGCGCAGGTCGATGCCGCGCTCGACGGCGTGCATGCGCGCCGCGGCGGCCATGTTCTGGTTGATGACCTCGTAGACGCCCACCGTGGCCTCGTCGACGCCGGTCTCCAGGCCGTCGGCGAGCGGCTGGAACGCCCGGCGCGCCTGCTCCAGGTCGAGTGGCATCTCGCCGCCGAGGAAGTAGGCCGGGTCGAGCAGTCCCATGACCAGATCGGCGTCGGTGGTGGCGGGGATCGTGCCGCCCCGGGCGTAGCTGACCGGGCCCGGGTCCGCGCCGGCCGAGTCGGGGCCGACCTTGAGCAGGCCGAGGTCGTCGATGCGGGCCAGGCTGCCGCCGCCCGCACCGATCTCCACCAGGTCCACCGACGGCACCGAGCAGGGATAGCCCGAGCCCTTCTTGAACCGGTAGACGCGGGCGACCTCGAATTCGTTGGTCAGCTCGGGCCGGTAGTCCTCGATCAGGCAGGATTTGGCCGTGGTGCCGCCCAGGTCGAAGCAGAACAGCCGGTCCTCGCCGAGTCGCCGGGCATACCAGACCCCGGCCAGCGCGCCCGCCGCCGGGCCCGACTCCACCAGCCGGATCGGCACTTTGCGCGCGTCGGCCGCGGAGATCACGCCGCCGTTGGAGAGCATCATCAGCACCGAGGCGCCGAACCCGCTGTCGCGCAGCCAGCGCTCCAGTTCCTCCAGGTAGGGGCCGATCACGGGCATGGTCGCCGCGTTGCAGGCCGTGGTGATCATCCGGGGGTACTCGCGGATCTGCGGGCTCACCTCATAGGAGGCGCAGACCGGTACGCCGAGCCGTTTGGCCAGGCCCTCGGCCACCAGCCGCTCGTTGTCGGCATTGGCGTAGGAGTTGAGCAGACAGACCGCGACGGCCTCGACGCCGCTCATCCGCCGCGCCAGCTCGTCGAGTTCGGCCTCGCCCGGCGCGAGTCGTACCTCCCCGGTGGCGGTCGTGCGCTCGTCGATCTCGAAGACCAGCTCGCGCGGGATGGGCGGGGCGGGGAACTCGATCTGCAGGTCGTACATGTCGTAGCGGTGCTCGGTGCGGATCTCCAGCGTGTCGCCGAAGCCCGTGGTGGTGACGAGCGCCGCGCGGCCGGTCTTGCCCTCGATGAGCGCGTTGGTGATCAGTGTGGTCGCGTGGACGATGGGCCGGGTGATGTCGCGCGGCTCGATTCCGGCCTTGGCGAGCGCCGAGGTCACGCCGTCGCGCACGCCGCCGAGCGGGGCCGAGGGCGTGGTCAGGGTCTTCTCCACGACCACCCGGCCAGAATCGGCGTCCAGCAGGACGATGTCGGTGAAGGTGCCGCCGATGTCGACGGCGAGTCTCCAGTCAGTCACTCCTTGCGTTCCCCTCGTTGATGGTCCAGGTGTCGGGACCGGTGAGCAGGGCGATGAGGTCACCCTCGCCGTGGGTCTGTACGGCCCGGCCGAGCTGCTCGGCCATGAGCTCGTCGTAGGAAGGCCGATCGACGTCGCGGAAGACGCCGATCGGGGTGGGGTCGCTCATGCGGGACAGCGCGAACGCCTCGGCGAGGTCGTCGGTGGGCTCGATGTGCCGGAACAGGCCGTTCGGCTTGAGCGCGTCGAAGGCGCCGTCGTTGAAGATGGGGCAGTTCTGGTAGATCTCCACCAGCGAGGTGCCGCGATGCGCGGCGGCCTGGCGCAGCACGCTCTGCAGATGCCTGCGGTCGGAGTCGATCGTGCGGGCGGCGAAGGTGGCCTCGGCGCCGAGGGCGAGGGAGATCGGGTTGAGGGGCCGGTCGAGCGACCCCATCGGCGTCGATTTCGTGATTTTCCCGATTTCTGAGGTCGGTGAGTACTGGCCCTTGGTCAGCCCGTAGATCCGGTTGTTGAACAGCAGGATGTTGAGGTTGACGTTGCGGCGCAGCGCGTGGATCAGGTGGTTGCCGCCGATCGACAGCGCGTCACCGTCACCGGTGATCACCCACACGGAGAGGTCAGGCCTGGAGGCGGCCAGCCCGGTGGCGATCGCCGGGGCCCGGCCGTGGATGGAGTGGAAGCCGTAGGTGTTCAGGTAGTACGGGAACCGCGAGGAGCACCCGATGCCCGAGACGAACACGATGCGCTCCCGGGGGACGCCCAGCTCGGGCAGGAAGCCCTGCACCGCGGCGAGGATCGCGTAGTCCCCGCAGCCGGGGCACCACCGCACCTCCTGGTCGGATTTGAAGTCCTTCGCCGTGAGGGTCACGACGCGAACACCTCCTCGATGACCCCGGCCAGTTCCTCGGCCTTGAACGGCAGGCCGCGCACGCGGCCGTAGGAGATCGTGTCCACCAGGTACCGGCCTCTGAGCAGCAGTGCGAGCTGGCCGAGGTTGAGCTCGGGGACCAGCACCCGGTCGTAGGCCCGCAGCACCTCGCCGGTGTTGGCGGGAAAGGGGTTGAGGTGCCGCAGGTGAGCCTGCGCGACCCTCCCCCCGGCTTTCCTGACCCGCCGGACGGCCGCCGCGATCGGGCCGTAGGTCGAGCCCCAGCCCAGCACGAGCACCCGGGCGTCGCCGGTCGGGTCGTCCACGCCGAGGTCGGGCACGTCGATGCCGTCGATCTTGGCCTGGCGGAGCCGTACCATCCGGTGGTGGTTGTCGGGGTCGTAGGAGATGACCCCGGTTCCGTCGGCCTTCTCGATGCCGCCGATCCGGTGCTCGAGGCCGGGGGTTCCGGGGATCGCCCAGGGCCGGGCCAGGGTGCCGGGGTCGCGGGAGAACGGCAGGAAGTCATCGTCCTGCGGCGCCGCGAACTCGACGGAGATATCCGGCAGGTCGTCGATTCGGGGGATGCGCCAGGGCTCGGAGCCGTTGGCCAGGTAGCCGTCCGACAGCAGCATCACCGGCGTGCGGTACTTCAACGCGATCCTGGCCGCCTCCAGCGCCGCATCGAAGCAGTCGCCGGGCGATTTCGCGGCGACCACAGGGACCGGCGACTCGCCGTTCCGGCCGAACAGGGCCATCAGCAGGTCGGCCTGCTCGGTCTTGGTCGGCATGCCGGTCGAGGGCCCGGCCCGCTGCACGTCCACGACGACGAGCGGCAGCTCCACGGCCACGCCCAGGCCGATCGTCTCGGATTTCAGCGCCACGCCCGGCCCCGAGGTCACGGTGACCCCGAGGGCTCCGCCGTACGACGCTCCGAGGGCCGCACCGACCCCGGCGATCTCGTCCTCGGCCTGGAAGGTGCGCACGCCGAAGCTCTTGTGCCTGGACAGCTCGTGCAGGATGTCGGAGGCCGGGGTGATCGGGTAGGCGCCGAGGAAGAGCGGCAGCCCGCTCTGGCGTGACGCGGCGATCAGGCCGTAAGCCAGGGCGAGATTCCCGGAAATGTTGCGATAACGGCCTGCGGGCAGTGGTGCCGGCCTGACCTGGTAGGAGACCGCGAAGTCCTCGGTCGTCTCCCCGAAGTTCCAGCCCGTCCGGAACGCCGTGATGTTGGCGTCCCGCACGCCGGGCCGGTCCGCGAACCTTCGCTCCAGGAACTCGACCGTGGCGGCGACCGGCCGGCCGAAGAGCCAGGACAGCAGGCCCAGCGCGAACATGTTCTTCGCTCGGGCGGCGTCCTTCCGGGACAGCCCATAGGGCCGCACCGCCTCCACCGTCAACGAGGTCAGATCGATCGCGTGCACGGCGTAGCCGTCCAGCGACCCGTCCCCCAGCGGATTCGCCGCGTATCCGGCCTTGGCCAGATTCCGCGGGGTGAATTCGAACGTGTCGACGATGATCCGGCCGCCGCGGGCCAGGTCGGCGAGATTGGCCCTGAGCGCGGCCGGGTTCATCGCCACCAGCACGTCGGGCGCGTCGCCCGGAGTGAGGATGTCGTGGTCGGCGAAGTGGAGCTGGAAGCTGGAGACGCCGGGGAGGGTCCCGGCGGGGGCGCGGATCTCCGCCGGGAAGTCGGGGAACGTCGCCAGGTCGTTGCCGAAGCGTGCGGTCTCGGAGGCGAACCGGCCGCCGGTGAGCTGCATTCCGTCCCCGGAGTCGCCCGCGAACCGGACGATCACCCGGTCGAGCTGCTGGACCTGTTTCATCGCCGTCAGGCCCTGATCGCGACGAAGACGCTGCGGCCGTCGGCGCCGTACAGGCGGCGCACGCGGCGGAGCCTGCCCGCGCCGATGGCGGAGGTGGTCGGCAAGGCTGGGTTTCCTTTCTCCGGAGGGGGTTCGCGCGCCCGGGAGGATCGGCGCGTGCGGGAGGTCCGGCGCGCGAACGTCCACGATCAGGCCCTCGATCTCGCACCGGAGACCAGGTCACAGCCGGGCGGTGCGATGTGCGTCCAGCGCGCCTCGGTGAGGTTCTCGCTGAGCGGGTCGTTCCTCGTTCAGTCCTTGTCCACGGGGCCGTCGAACTCGTCGGGGTCCAGCGGGGTCGCGACGTCCCGCCGGATCATCCGCATCATGTGATGCGCCCGTCCCTCCCAGGCGCTGGGCGGGCCCACTCGGTAGAAGGGCGAGCGCAGGTTCTCCATCAGCTGGGTCACCATGTCGGTGTCCTCCTTGTTGGTCTGCGCGAGGTTGTCCAGCTCCCGGTTCTGCAGCTCGATGTCGTCGGTGAGCCCGTAGACCCGGGAGAACAGCCGCGAGCGGTCCGGCGCGAGCGGGTCGACCCTGACCATGATCAGCTGGGAGGCGTACGGCAGCGGCGTGAGGTTCGGGTAGATGAACTCCGCGTAGCTGCCGCGCAGGTCCTGCTCGCTCAGGTCCGTACGGCCGGCCGACATGTCGAAGCCGTCGGAATGGGGCTTGTACCCGCTGGTCGTCCGGCCCTCGAAGCGCACGACCGTGTCCATCTGCTTGCGCACCTTGTTCAGCCGCCGGTGCACGAACCGGACGTGGTAGTCGTCGTTGGAGTTCTCGACGAAAGCCTTCCAGTTGATCGGATGGGTGTCGTCGAGCTCCCGGTGGTACCGCCGGTAGGCGCCGATCTTGTACTGCTCGTAGCGGGGAAGCAGCGGCGCGATCCACTCGTCGAAGGACGGAGCCTTGCGTGACAGGCAGCCGAAGACCAACTTCCCGAAAGCGACCTTGATCCGGATCGGGACCAGGCCGTACTCCTCCTTCGGGAAGTCCGGGCCGTACATGCGATCCATGTCGGGGATGCTCAGCAGCCTGCCGTCGATCCCGTAGGTCCACGCGTGGTACGGGCACGCCAAGGCGTTGCAGTGCCCGGCCGGCTGGAAGGCCAGTCCGGCCGCGCGGTGCCGGCAGTTGTTGAGGAAGCCCTTGACCGAGCCGTCCTCCTGCCGGATCGCGACGACCGGCTGAGCGCCGATGCGGCCGGTGATGTAGTCACCGGGCTTCTCCAGGTCCTCGGTGTCGCCGAGCCAGACCCACGACCGTCCGAAGACGCGGATCATCTCGAGGTCGAAGAGGTCTCTGTCCCAGACCTCCCACGGTTGCAGCATGTCGCTCGGCAGCGGAGGGTCCACGAGTCCGCGGGACTCGCGCGCCCATTCGCTCTGTCGCCGTACGACCCGTTCATGCAGGGCGTGCTCTGCCGCCTGGTCTGCGAGCAAGGGGTGCCTCCTGTCCTGCTCAATCAGCTCTGGTGCCGATGTCCGAACGGTATGTCCGGGCCGTCCGCGGCCTCCATGTGCCCGCAGCCCAAAGATCCGGGGCACGCACTGCCCCCGAACCACATCGGCGCCCGGTCCGGTCCGTGACAGGCTCGGTGCGGTCGACCGCGATCTCATGAGGGGCCGTCCCGCCGCAGAGAGCGCACGAGGTCAGCGCGGCGGTGATGCACGAATGCGCGTCGAATTCCTCAAGGTAACGGCGGCGGCCGAACCGACCCACGCGACGGCGACGACGCCGCCGAGCGGTGCCGGGTCAGCGTCGCAGCGGCCAGCGGGAGGGGACCGTGATTCCCGCAGCGGCGAGCGTGTCGGCGGCGATACGCCGGGCCCGCTTCCGCAATTCCGGCTCGTCGACGCGGGTCGAGCGGCCCCCGCTGAGCACCAGCTCACCGCCGACGACGACATCGCGGACGGTGCGCCCGTCGCCGCCCCACACCAGGGCGAGCACCGGATCGACCGCCGGCGGCCACCCGGACCCGCCGGCGTCGTGCACGACGAGGTCGGCGAGCTTGCCCGGCTCCAGCGAACCGACACGACCGCCCATGCCCGCCGCGATCGCGCCCGTGACGGTCGCCCACTCGAACGCGTCGTGCGCGCCGAAGGCCTGCGGATCGGTCCGGGTGTCCCGGACCAGGCCGGCGGCGAGGGCGGCCGCCTTCAGCATGTCGCAGTGATCGCCGGCGTTGGCGGAGTCCCCGCCCAGGCCGACCGGTATGCCCCGCGCGCTCATCTCGGCATGCCTGCCCGCGCCGGTCACCCCCTGGCCCAGGCGCAGGTACGCCCACGGACAGTAGGCGACCGACGTACCGGATCCGGCGAGGACGTCGAGTTCCTCGTCGTCGAGCCAGACGGCGTGGCCCAGCAGCAGATGTGGGCCCAGCACGCCGAGCCGGTCGAGATGGACGGCCGGGCGGCGGCCGACGCGACGCAGATAGGCGGCGGGATCGGCCGCGCTGGGCGATAGATGCATGGTCATACGCGCGCCGCTGTCGCGGGCGAGGTCGGCCGCGGCCGTGAGCAGGGCATCGGAAGCGAGGTCATGGCCCACGAGGGTCACCCACCCCTCCACCCGTCCCCCTGCGGGGAAACGCTCCAGCACGTCACGCTGGCGGGCCAGAACCTCTGGGACGTCCGCGGTGAACGGGACGCCCGGCACGTCCCAGCCCCAGGTACCGACGGATCCGCGGATACCCGCGGCGTGCATGCCCGCCGCCGCGCGGGCGGGGTGGGCTACGGTGCCGGCCTCGATCACGGTGGTGACCCCGTTGCGCAGGCAGTCCAGAGCCCCCACGGTGGCCGCGACCTCGTCGTGCTCGGGGGTGTGCGCGGCATGCAGCGGCAGGGACCAGTCCCGGATCGACGCGCCGGGGGGAAGCCGGTCGGGGATGCGGCTTCGCAACAGCGGGTCCCCGGTCAGGTGCTGATGGACGTTGATCAGGCCGGGCGTGACGATGGAGTCGGGGCGTTCGAGCACCGGCGCGTGCGGCCACCGTGCCCGCAGGTCACGTGCCGGGCCGACGGCGATGATCAGGTCTTTCCGTACGGCGACGCCGCCGTCGAGGAAGATCTCCCGCTCGGCGTTCATCGTGACCACGGCGGAGCCGCACACGATCAGGTCCGCCCAGGTCATCGGGCCTCACGCAGCTGGCGCCGGAAGTCCTCCCCGTCCCAGTAGTCGACGCGGTGCGCGACGAGACCGTCCCGCACGACGAAGCGGAACATCCCGCGGATCGATACGGGGACGTTCCCGCCCCGCGGGGTCCGGTAGGTGCACCGCATCCGGTAGGCGACGGCGGCCCGGTCCTCCTGCGCCAGCAGATCTTCGATCTCGTAGTGCAGCCCGGCGAAACGTGCCAGGAACTCGGGGAGCCGAGCGCGGTAGGCCTCCCGTCCGTGTAGCTCGGTCCCGAGCACCGCGGCCTTCTCGTTGTGGAAGTCCTCGGTCACCCACGCCGCGATCCGGTCGGGATCGCCGGTGTTGAGGGCGTCGAGAAAGCCTCGGACGACCCGGACCGCGCACGGCTCCGCCGCGTGGGTCACCCCAGGACCTGCTCGACCGAGAACTCGATGTTGTTGCCATCGGGGTCGCGGACGAAGCAGATGTAGCCGACGACCTCGTTGCGGTACAGCGGGCCGAGCAGCAGGATGCCGTCCTCACGTGCCATGTCGGCGATGCGGTCGACGTCGTCGCGGGAGTCGACGGAGATTCCGAGGTGGCTGATGGAGGTGAGGAAGGTGTACTGCTCCTCCATCTCCTCGCCGACGATCTGCCGGGGAAGGGATCCCTCGATGAGCACGATGACGAACCGGGCGGCCTCCTCGGTGAGGTCGCGCTCGTTGGCGATCCAGGCGGTGCGCAGCTTCGTCTGCTCGTCCACCCGCTGGTGGATGACCTTCATGCTCGTGTACTTGGCGTAGAACTCCAGTTGCGCGTCCAGGTCGCGGACGGGCAGGGCGATGTGGGTGAGGACGGAGTTTCGGGTGGTCATCTCGGATCCTTTCTGAGGAGTCGGCTCGAGCCTGGGAATCAGTGGCGGAGGATCAGCTTGCCGCGCAGCGCGCCGTCCTCCATGAGCTGATGGGCACGGGGTGCATCGGTGATCGACATCTGCCGGTCGACGATCGAGCGCAGGCCGGCCGACCAGCAGAAGCGCAGCATGGCCGCGAAGTCGGCCGACCCGTAGCTCTCCGAACCCAGCAGCCGGATCCCGCGCCGGTAGGCCGGGGCCAGCCGCAGTTCGGTGCTGTTGCCGGTGGTGGTCCCGCAGAACACCAGCCGGCCCCGCGGTCGCAGGGCCTGGATCGACTCGTCGAACAGCGCCGGGCCGAGATGGTCGAGCACCATGTCGGCGCCCACGCCGCCGGTCAGGTCCCGCACGGCCGCGACGAGGTCCTGGTCTCCGGTGTCGATCGTGGCGTGTGCCCCGAAGCGCAGGCCGTGCTCCAGTTCGTCCTCCGAGCGGCCGGTGACGATCACCCGAGCGCCGGCCCGGGTGGCGAGCTGGATCGCCGCGGTGGTCACGCCGCTGGCGGCGGCATGCACGAGCAAGGTCTCGCCGACGGTGAGTCCGCCGGTCGTGAACAGCGCGTACCAGGCCAGCGAGTAGACGGTCGGCATGGCGGCGGCCTCGGCGAGGTCGACGTGGCCGGGAACGGGATGGGCGTGCGTGGCGGGCACCGCGCACAGCGCGCCGTACCCGCCCGGCCTGTTGCCGCCGACGACGGCCTTGGCCTCGCACAGGCCGTCGTCCCCGCGGCGGCAGAACCGGCAGTGTCCGCACGGGATCGCCGGGTTGACCACGATCCGCTGCCCGATCCGGGCCCGATCGACGCCCGGTCCGACATCGACGACGACCCCGGCGACGTCCATGCCCGGGATGTGCGGCAGCGCGAACCCCGCCATGGCGGTGGCGCCCTGGCGTTGCAGGACGTCGAGCCTGTTCAGGGCCACCGCGTCGACCTGGACGAGGACCTCCCCCGCTTCGGGGACGGGATCGGCGATGTCGGAGTGCTCCAGGACCTCGACCCCGCCGAGTGCCTTCTGGACGACGGCCTTCATGATGTTCCTCCAGAAGAGTGATCAGGGCAGACCGCGGGCGAACGGCTTGCCGAGTGCGGACGGGCTGCGGTTGCTCCTGGCGAACAGGACCATCGCGAGCAGCGCGAGGATGTACGGCGAGGCGACCAGCAACTGCGGGTTGAGCTGCACACCGAGCGCGGGCAGCGCGAGCCGCATCGCGTCGGCCGCTCCGAAGACCAGGCAACCCGCCATCGCGCCGCGCAGCGTCCACGCGCCGAAGATGACCGCGGCGATGACGACGTAGCCGCGGCCCGAGGTCATGTTCTGGTTGAACATCCCGACTTCACCGACCGCGAGGTAGGCGCCACCGAGCCCGGAGAGCAGACCGCAGAGCAGCAGTCCCTCCCGACGCCGCCGGTTGACGTCGATCCCGCTGGCGTCGACCGCGGAGGGGTTCTCCCCGGAGGCGCGCATCTGCAGGCCCCACCGCGTGCGGTACATCGCGTACCAGATGGCCGGGAGCAGCGGCCACAGCAGGTAGGCGGGCCACCGCTGGGCGAACAGCGCCGGGCCGATCACCGGGAGGTCGGACAGCAGGGGAACGGCGAACACCGCCACCTGGGAAGGCCTCAGGACGACGAGGTCGAGCAGGAAGCTGGTCAGGCCGAGCACGAGAAGGTTCAGCGTCAGACCGACGACGTAGGTGTTGACCGTGAGGCGGTGGCTGAAGTTGGCGTGCACGAAGCCGACCAGGAGCCCGGCGAGCACACCGCAGATCAGCCCGGTGGCCGCAGAACCGGTGATCGAGGCGCCGAAGACGGCCGAGAACGCGCCGCCGAGCATCATCGCCTCGATCGAGATGTTGATCGTCCCGGAGCGCTCGGCGATGTACTCGCCGCAGGCGGCGAACGCCAGCGGGAGCGCCAGCCGGACGGAGCTGGCCAGGACGAGCGTGAGCGCCTCGATCATGCCGCCGCCCCTTTCCCGCTCTGGGCCAGCGCACGCGCGGCTGCCCTGGCCTGCCAGGTCCGGCGCAGGATCCGGAACGCCGGGGGGAAGGCGACCGCCAGGACGAGGACGGCCGTCACCACATCGACGAGGTAGCGCGGTACGCCGGTGGAGGCGAGGAAGCCGCCGCCGGCGCGGAGGACGCCGAAGAAGAGCGCCACCGGTATGGCGAAGACGGGATTCTCCTTGGCGACGAGCGCGACGAGCAGGCCGTCCCAGCCGCTGTTCTCGGAGATGCCCGGCTGCAGCCGGTGGTTGCCGCCGACGAGCATCACCGCCCCGCCGAGCCCGGCGAAGGCGCCGGACCACAGCAGCGCCGTACCCCCCAGGACGGCCGCGTTGATGCCCGCCCGGCGGGCGGCCAGCTTGTTCATCCCGAGCATCGTCATCTTGAAGCCCCACACGCTGTGCCGCAGCAGCACGGCGACGATCACGGCGAGGGCCAGCGCGATGAGCACACCGCTGGTGAAGTTCAGCCCGGGATACTCCCCGATATGGGGCAGCCAGACCTCTGTGCGCAGCAGTTCGGACTGCGGGGGCATCACATCGCCCTCGGGACCGGCTTCCTGCAGCAGCCAGGGCTGGGTGACGGCGAAGAACAACACCTGAACGGCGATGAACACCAGCAGCAGGGTGCCGATGACGATGGGGACTCCGGTCTTGTAGAACAGCACCGCCGCGATGCCCGCCCATGCCGCGCCGGCCAGCGCTCCCCCGAGCAGGGACAGCACCAGCACCAGCGGCCCCGGACCGGGCACGAAGATCGCTACGGCGCATGCGACGGTGGCGCCGACGGTGAGCTGTCCCTCCTGGCCGATGTTGAACAGCCCGGCGCGTGCGGCGATCACCGTGCCGGCCGCGACGATCAGCAGCGGTGCGGCCTTGTCCAGGGCGAGGCCGACGGAGGCGGGGGTGCTGAGGCTGCCCTCGTAGAGGGCGACGACCGCGGTCCAGGGTGAGGTCCCGGTCATCATCACCAGCAGGGCGGAGATGCCCAGCGCGACGGAGATCGAGATGAGGTACGTGAGCAGGGTCGGATAACCGCTGAGCCATGAGCGGATGCGGGAGGAGGCGCGACCTCGGGGGGCGGCGATCCGTTCCTCCGCCAGGACGGTGGTGTCGCTCACGCTTGCTGCCCTCCCATGAGCATGCCGAGGCGTTCGATGTCGACGTCCATGCGTGGCATCTCCCCGACCACGGCGCCGCGGTGGATGACCGCTATCCGATGCGAGAGGGTGAGGATCTCCTCCAGCTCGGTGGAGATCAGCAGCACCCCGATGCCCGCCCGGGACGCCTCGTGCAGTTGTTCGGTCATGTATTCGATCGCGCCGACGTCCAGCCCGCGGGTCGGGTAGGCGGCGACGAGGATCTTCGGCTGCTGGGACAGCTCCCTGGCCAGGACGACCTTCTGCTGGTTGCCGCCGGAGAGGTCGCGCATCGGCGTATCGGGAGAGGGGGTGGCGATCTCGAAGCGCTCGATGAGCTCCTCCGCCCGCTCGCGCATCCGCCTCCTGCTGACGAACCCGCGGCGGCTGACCGACGGCACAGCGGACAGGACGAGGTTCTCGGCCACGGACATGTCCAGCACGCACCCGGACTGATGGCGGTCCTCGGGGATCACCCCGATTCCCGCGTGGTGCATCGCGCCGGGCCGTCCGGCCGGGACGGGGACTCCGTCGACCCTGACCTCGCCGGAGTCGAGCGGGAGAAGGCTTGAGAGCAGGTCGCCTATCGCGTGCTGGCCGTTGCCCTCGATTCCGGCGAGCCCGAGGATCTCTCCCGCGCGCAGTTCCAGCGTCAGCCCCTGCAGCAGCGGCCGGCCGTCCCTGCTCGCGACCGCGGAGTCGATCCGCATGCGGACCGCCGGCCGGTCCTCGACCGGCCGGACCGCGGTGAACATCGCCGGGTCCTTCGACAGGGCGGGGTCGACGAGAGCGTCCAGATTACCGAGAGCCGATGCGGCCACCCACTTGGACAGCTCACGGCCCACCATCTCGCGGGCGAGCTCGCGTTCGTCGACCTCGGAAGTACGCCGCTGCGCGACCACCCGGCCGGACCGCATGATCGTGACCCGGTCGGTGGCGTTGAGGATCTCGTCGAGCTTGTGACTGATCAGGATGACGGTGCGCTGCTCGTCCTGGGCGACCCTGCGCAGAACCGAGAACAACTCCCGCGAGTCGCTCAGCGTGAGAACGGAGGTCGGTTCGTCGAGGATGAGGATGCCGGGGTCACGCCGCAGGCACTTGATGATCTCGACGCGTTGACGCTGACCGGTCGAGAGATCCTCGACCCTGGCGAGCGGGTCGACGACCAGACCGTAACGCTCACCGATGGAGCGGACGAGTTCGCACGTCGCATCGGCATCGGGCCTGCCGGTGTCGCCGAGTGTGACGTTCTCCCACACCGTCAATTCGTTCACCAGGCTGAAGTGCTGATGGACCATCGCCAGCCCGAGCTCCGCGGCCGCGAACGGGTCGGGGATCTCGGTGGGCCGACCGTGCAGCAAGATCTGCCCTGCGTCTCGGCTGACCAGCCCGAGCAGGATCTTCACCAGCGTGCTCTTGCCCGCGCCGTTCTGACCGAGCAGCCCATGGATCTCGCCGGAGGCGACCGACAGATGGACGTCGTCGCAGGCGATCGTCGTGCCGTAGCGTTTGGTGATCCCCTGCAGTTCGACCGCCGGTGCGGCCTCCCCATGCACCGGGGACGCCCCGAGGAGTTCCGGACGCATGGCGGCGCTACCTCACGGGGGCGCCGGCCAGCGCCTGGACGTTGACCTTGCCCGCCGCGATATCGGTCATGAACTGGTCCACCTGAGGCTGCAGGCGCGTGTGCTCGCCGCACATCGCGATGGTCGGGACGTCGTCCACTCCGATTCGCCACATTCGGGCCTGACCCATCGTGAGGGCGTCCTTCTGGAACTCCTTGAAGGCGGCCGCGAGGTACGCCCCCGGGCTGAACACCACGGAGATGTCGAAGCCGGCGTCATCGGTGCACCGGTTGGTACCCGGGGTGAGCGTGTGGACCTGGGTGTCACGAGCGAGGGTGGCGACCGCGTCGGTCGCGCCACCGAGATAGGGGTAGATGACCTTGACGCCGAGGGCGACCTGCGCCTGGGCTGCTTCGCGTGCCTTGCCGGAGTCGTTGAGGTCGCCGGTGTAGGTCTCGACCAGCGTGGCCTCGGGGACGATGGCCCGCAGACCGGCGAGGAAGCCCGCGGCCGCCTGCTTGGAGAAGTCGATCTCGGGGCCGCTGATATAGCCCGCCTTCGTGGAGCCGCTCTCCTTGAGCAGCAGGCCCGCCGCCATGCCGCCGGCGAAGAGGATCTCCTTGACGTTCTGCTGTGACTGGGCGAAGTACTCGGTCTGCTCGACGCCGACCCCGCCGTTGATGTACCAGTGGACGCCCTTGCACACCGGCTCCGGCGCCGCGCTGAGTGCGTCCTTGAGCTCGCTGGCGCCGATGGCGATGAGGTCGACGGACTGGCGGCACAGGTTCTTGGCCTGGGTGATGCTGTCCGAAGGGTTGATCTTGTCCAGGATGACGACGGACCAGCCGTTCGCCTCGGCGAACGCCCTGGCCTCGTCGACGAAGCTCTGGTAGTAGCCGTTGTCCTTGGTGTCGCCG